>NZ_CANMVL010000008.1 GCF_947501415.1 uncultured Halomonas sp.
GTACCGATGAGTTCAGACTGATGAAAACCGGACAATCTGAATTGATGAAATCCGGACAACCTTCAATGACGTTGACATTACCGGCTACCGCTACCAGGCGTGCCCGCTGACGCTGCTCATTGCCCTCAGCATCGAAGTAGACCACCGCCGTTACTCTGCCACGTTCATCATGTTCAATTCGTGCCACATGGGACTCGGGGCGAAGCTCTAGGTGACCAGTGGCGATGCCCTCAGGCAACTCGGTGTAGAGGGTCGACCACTTAGCTCCAGTTTTGCATCCCTGAAAGCAAAACCCCCTCTGCTGGCAGGCAGCGCGACCAGCACGTGGCGCGCTGTTGATAGCCATATGCCCAGTGTTACATGAGTAGCCCAGCATCTTGGCGCCGTTGTACATCACCTTGAAGTTATTATTTCCAGGCAGTCCCTTGTTGTCGTTGGTGCGCGTTACGCCCATTCGTCGTTCGGCGCGGTCGTAGTAGGGAGCCAATTCATTGTAGGTAAGGGGCCAATCGAGTAGGTTGGCGCCCGCCACCTTTCCATAGGTTGAAAGGGCAGCAAACTCGTGAGGCTGAAAGCGTAAGCTTGCACCTGCCCAGTGTACGGTAGTCCCGCCTACCGCCTTAACGATCCACGCTGGCAGGTTGGGGAAGTCATTCGCGATTCTCCAGCTACCTGAAGTAGTGCGCGTATCAAGCCAGGCAAGCTGAGCAAAGGAGGCCCACTCATCGGCCAAGAAATCAGCTGTGGTATGCAAAGCACCAGCTTCCAGCACCACCACGTCAATGCCCTGTTGGGCCAGCTCATTAGCCAGGGTACCACCGCCAGCACCCGAACCTACTACCACGACAACACTGGCATCGTCATGAGCGAAGGTCTTCTGGTTGTCAGTCATTGCCATCTTGGCATCTCCATAAGCATCATTGTTCTGGTCGACGATGATCGCGTCTACGTCAAGCCGTGGGCTCCTCAAAGGGCAGGTAGCCACCCTGAGGCTGGGGTGGGTCGGGTAGCCAGGTAAGGTCGTTGAAGCCCTTGCTTAGATAGCCACCGTCACCCTCGGCACCTTCATAGCCGAAGTGGGCGAAAGCTAAGGGGTTGTCATAGAGCGAAACCACGGCATCACCGCGGATAGCTTCAAAGAAGGGCGTACCAGCCATGGCGGTAAGATGATCAAGCCGAGAGGCACCATCCAGTGCTAACCAGTCACCACCGGCAGATTTTTCGAGCTCTGCGATACCGTTACTAAGTGTGTTGAGCAAGTTATTATCACTAGCTTTTCGATCAAGGCTCTTCACTACGTAGGCATAAACAGCATCCTCTAAACCCGAGTGTGGGAAAATCTGCTTGACAACCCCCAGTAAAACATCTCCTTGATGTGTGCTAAGTGTCTCGAGTGGCATGGCCCAGCTGCGCGAGGGGGCCAATAGAGCAATAGGTCCGCTGGCAAAGGCCAGAGTACCGGCCAGAACACCACCGCTCGCTTTGAGAAAGACGCGGCGTGATAGAGTGGGTGAACTCATAGCTGACCTCTCGTAATCAAAGCTCAATACCAAAGCAGTATTGTGCCGATATCAAATTTTGTAGGGGGACCACCTGGAGCAGGAAGCTGACTTGAGACTAAACGTAGGAAGCATCCATCGGGTAACAGCGGACTACTACATCTACGAAAGTCTAATGCTAAAGTGCTGTCTTCGGCGGCAATGTCAGTGAATCGCAAGCACAATTCACCTTCAGCCTGCAGACACACTTTTCAGAGAGAGAACATATGTGCCACGTCTATGCATCAACCGATCCATGGCGTTATGAATGCACCACACGGTCGGTGCGCTTGCAGGGCAGCGTGACCAGTATCCGTTTGGAAAACGAGTTCTGGGAAATTCTCGACCAGCTAGCCCAAGACCAGCGACTATCTACTGGTCAATTTATCAGTGAGCTGTATGGAGAGGTCATAGCAACCAAAGGCACAGTACCAAATCTCGCTTCCATGCTGCGCGTAGCCTGTGCCGTACATCTACACATCCGCGCTGAACCTGCTGCACACAGAGCATGAAATCTGAGCTATTTACCAAACGGGTTGTCAATCACACGGGACCCGACAATTAGGAACTCGAGCGCCATCCGCGACTGCTGCCGCTGCCCTTCTTCGCCTGGCGCCTCGCCGCTATCCTGCTCTCCCCACTTCCCTCACCGCCCCTGACGCGGGACCAGGTACTGCTGATGCAGCGCGACAACCTCGCCGCCCCGGACGCCGGAAGCTTCGCCGACCTCGGCATCATGTCGCGCACGCTGCATGACAGCCTGCCGCGCTGCCTGGCGAGCCAGGGGTAGCACCGCCTCCCCTGATTTGCGCCTTGCGCCCGGCATCGTGCAACCGGCCCACCTCCACTTGATAAGCATCGAGAGGCAACCTCTTACCACTCCCCCTACTGGCAATGAAACGACCAGATTAAAATACATCAGCAGAAAAAGTTGCTATCAGGGATGAAAAATGAAGAATGCACGCCCGAACCCATCGCAACACAGGTGACCTTCATGGAATTCTTCAACCGGCTGGTAGGTGGCGGCAATGGCCTGCTGTGGGGCAGCGTACTGATCTACCTGCTGATCGGTGCCGGCCTCTACTTCACCGTCATGACCCGCGGCATCCAGTTCCGCTACTTCGGCCATATGTTCAAGCTGCTGCGCCACTCACGCCAGGGCAATGGCGGCATCTCCTCCTTCCAGGCGCTCTCCACCAGCCTCGCGGCTAGGGTGGGTACCGGCAATCTGGCCGGGGTGGCCGTAGCCATCTACTTCGGCGGGCCCGGGGCGATCTTCTGGATGTGGATCACGGCACTGGTCGGCATGGCCACCAGCTTCGTGGAGTCCACCCTGGCCCAGGCCTACAAGGTCGACCACGGTGACCAGACCTTCCGCGGCGGCCCCGCTCGCTATATCGAACGGGGGCTCGGCCTGCGTTGGCTGGCCGTTGCCTTCTCGATCTGCCTGGTCATCGCCTTCGGCCTGGCCTTCAACAGCGTGCAGGCCAACTCCATCGCTCAGGCGATGCAGGAGGCCTACGCCGTGCCCACCTGGGTCATGGGGCTGATACTGGTGGCGGTCGTCGCGCCGATCATCTTCGGCGGGCTCAAGTCCATCGCCCGGGTCGCCGAGCTGGTGGTGCCGCTGATGGCGCTGCTTTACCTGCTGCTGGCGCTAAGCGTGGTGCTGCTCAATATCGATGACCTGCCCGCCGCACTGAGCACCATTATCAGAAGCGCCTTCGGCCTCGAGCAGGCCGCCGGTGGCGCAGTGGGCTATGCGGTAGCGCAGGCGATTATGAACGGCATCAAGCGCGGCCTGTTCTCCAATGAGGCGGGCATGGGCTCGGCCCCCAACGCCGCGGCCACCGCCACCACTCACCCCAACCACCCCGCTGCCCAGGGCTTCATCCAGATGCTCGGCGTCTTCCTCGACACCCTGGTGATCTGTACCGCCACCGCGGCGATCATCATCATGGCGGGACCCGAGCTGCTGGCCGGCGACGAGGCCAACGGCATCCAGCTCACCCAGATGGCGCTCTCCCAGCATGTGGGCGAATGGGGCGGACAGTTCATCGCCATCGCCATTCTGCTGTTCGCCTTCACCTCGGTTATCGCCAACTACTCCTACGGCGAGTCCAACGTGGAGTACCTGGCCGGGCACCGCCGCGCGCCGCTGGCCATCCTGATCTATCGTCTGGCGGTACTGTGCATGGTGATGATCGGCTCCCTGGCAAGCCTGGGGACCATCTGGAGCTTGGCCGACCTCTCCATGGGGATGATGGCGCTGATCAACCTGGTCGCCATCCTGCTGCTCTCGCCGGTGGCATTTGCGCTGTTCAAGGATTACGAGCGCCAGCTCAAGGCCGGCGAGGAGCCCTCCTTCGACCCTGGCCGTTTCCCCAGGCTGGCCGACAAGGTCGACCCCAAGGCCTGGCCCCGGCGCTGATACTGCGTTGGCAGGACACATGAACGCTTGACTAGCCGACAACGCCACGCCTTGACGTGGCGTTGTCGTTTTCTCCCGCCGATCAAAGACCTACCCCAAACAGCGCCTGGGCAAGATGGCCGGTCAGGAAGGCCAATCCCGCCGCCGCGCCACCCATCAGCAGGGTACGCACGCCGGAGGTCAGCATCGGCTGATGATAGACGAGGCTCTTGCCCATGCCGATCAGGAAGAACATCAGCCCGGCGAGCGCGAGGCTGGAGAGAAACTGCACATTGACCGTCAGGCCGGGCACGGCGTAGGGCAGAAGCGGCACCGCCCCCACCACCAGAAAGGCAGCGAAGGTGACCAGCCCCGAGCGCAGGGGACTCAGGCCCTCGATCTGCAGGCCATGCTCCTCGCGCAGCATGGTCTCCACCCACAGCTCACGGTCGCTGCAGATGGTCTCGACCACCCGCTCGAGGGTCTCGCCGGCAAACCCCTTGGCGATGAAGATCTGGCGGATCTCCTCGCGCTCCCCCTCGGGAATCACATCGATATGATGGTGCTCATCGCGGCGCACCCCGTCGACATGCTCGCGCTGTGCCTTGATCGCCTCATAGTTGCTGATCGCCATGCTGAAGCCATCGGCCAACAGGTTGGCGAACCCCAGCACCAGGGCCACGGTGGCCGAGAAGCCGGCCCCGAAGGCACCGGACACCACGGCGAAGGTCGTCACACAACCGTCGATGCCACCCAGGATGGCGTCGGGCAGGCTCTGTCCGGCATTGCCTCCCTGCAGCCGGCGGCGAATGGCCTCCGGATGGTGCTCCGCCTCCAGATCGCTACGCTTGTGCCCTTGCATCCGGACTCCTTCCCACCGGTTGATGACATCGCCCCCCGCCTGAGAGGACCAGTGACGAGGCGTGGCCCCCTGCAGGGCCTGGCTGGCTCCATGATAAGCTTGGGGGAACATCCATAAGGTAGCCACTGCCGGCACGCCTGGCCTATATCACGAAGCCCCGGACACCAGGGGCACCGGCCGTGTCACCCGGCACACAAGGAGAAGTAACGAATGAGCTCTACCCCCTGGACCGCCCCCATGCCCGACGAGCAGTTTGAGCTGATGCGCGAGATTCTCGCCGCCCCGAGCCCCGTGGGGCTCGAAGGAGCCATGACCTACGGCGTGCTCAAGCCCCACTTCGATAGCTTCGCTCCCGAAGGCTGGCGGCTGCACCAGTTCAAGGGGCACGCCAGCGTGGTGCTGGACACCCACCCCGGGCGCGACGATCTGTTCAAGGTGATGATCATCGGGCACGCCGACAAGATCCGCATGCAGGTTCGCTCCATCGGCGAGGACGGCAAGATCTGGATCAACAGTGACTCCTTCCTGCCCAATGTGCTGGTCGGCCACGAGGTGACCCTGTTCAGCGAGGACCCCGAGGCGCCGGGCAGCTACCGTCGTATCCAGGGTGGCACCGTGGAGGCGCTGGGCGCCATTCACTTCTCCGACCCCGCCCAACGCAGTGGCGACAAGGGCATCAAGAAGGAGCAGCTCTACCTCGACCTGCAGATCCATGGCGACAACAAGAAGCAGCAGGTTGAGAACCTGGGCGTGCGCCCCGGCGATGCCATCCTGCTGGAGCGCCCCATCCGTCACGGCTTCAGCCCGGATACCTTCTACGGCGCCTACCTCGACAACGGCCTGGGCTGTTTCGTCACCGCCGAGGTGGCACGCCTGATCGCCGAGGCGGGAGGCACCGAGAAGGTCAGGGTGATGTTCGCCATCGCCAGCTATGAGGAGATCGGCCGCTTCGGCAGCCGGGTGCTCGCCGGCGAGCTCGAGCCCGACGCCATCATCGCCGTGGACGTCAACCACGACTACGTGGCCGCCCCCGGCATCGGCGACCGCCGAATGCAGCCACTGGAGATGGGCAAGGGCTTCACCATGTCGGTGGGCTCCATCGCCAGCGAACAGCTCAATCGCATCATCGAGAGCACCGCCCGGGAACACGCCATCCCCATGCAGCGCGATATCGTCGGCGTCGACACCGGTACCGACGGCATGGCCGGCGTGCTCGCCGCGGTGGATTGCGCGGCCACCTCGATCGGCTTCCCGATTCGCAACATGCATACCATCTCCGAGACCGGCAATACCCGGGATGTGACAGCGGCGATCCACGCGATCACTCGCAGCCTCCAGGCGCTGGACGCCCTGCCCGATCCGCATCGCGAGTTCCTCGACAACCACCCGCGCCTCGACACGGCCAGCCCGCTTACCCACCGCGGCGGTGACAAGCCCGAGAGCACGCAAGAGAACCAGGAAGGCTGATCACGAGGGACGGCCCGCGACGCCCCGAATGCCTGGCATTCGGGGCGCTATCGTCTGTGGCATCGACCATGCCGCCGAGGAATGATGCAGCGCCGACATGGGAGGTAACACAACGGAATCGGGGTTCGCTCTCATTTCCGACAGGCAAGGGCTATGATGCCCTCACAGTCACCAGTCAGTGAGAGCGACATGCACGCCTTTCTCGTCGATGTCTTTGCCATTCATCCCCGCGGTCAGGAGCAGCATCTCGGTGGCGGCATCTTCCATGCGGCCACCTCCGATGAGGCCGAGGAGCTGGCCACCCAGGAGTTCTGGCAATCCCGCCTGACCGACCAGGGTTACGATATCGGCTTCCGCACCGACCAGCCTGACACCGGCTGGAAGGTCATGAGCCTGGAGAGTCTGCAGGCCTTCATGCCGCGTCAGGCCTACGCCTGATACGCGACACGCCTGGAACGCTTCAGAGCAACGCCAAGGCTTGTTATCCGCGCCGCCCCTCGGGGCGGCGCTTGCGTTGGCGCCCCTCGCTACCTCCGTTCCAGCAGCCGGGCCAGAGCCTCGGCCAGCACCGGCGCCATGTCGATGGCATTGCTCGGATGAGCGATGCAGTCGGTACTCCATACCTGGCCCACCCCGGCCGCACGAATCACCGCCAGGGCATCCTCGGCGAACAGAGCATGGGTCAGGGCCACATCCACCGAGTCCGCGCCGGCCGCCAACAGCGCCTCGGCAGCACGGGCCACCGTATGCCCTGAGCTGGCCACGTCATCCATCAGCACCACCTCGCGTCCCGCCACGGGGATGTCGGGCAGTTGAATCGACACCTCGCGGTCACCGTGTCGCACCTTGCGACACACGCCATGCTCACCGCCGGTGACCTCGGCCGCCCTGGCCACCCACTGCCCCGCCTCCTCATCGGGCCCCAGCAGCAGCGCTGCGGGGCGCCTTTCGGCGACCAGCTCGGCCAGCCGCGGGGCGCCGGACAGGGCCAGCGCATGCTCGAGGGGGATCGCTTGCTCAAGCCGCTCGATACGATGCAGGTGGGGGTCCACCGTGATCACCCCATCAAACAGCTCCGCCAGAAAGCCTCCCACGATGGTCTGGCTGACGATCTCGCCGGGATGGAAGGCGATATCCTGGCGCATATAGGCGAGATAGGGCGCCACCAGCAGCAGGCGTCCCACGCCCTGGCGGCGGGCGTGGCGCGCCAGCAGCAGCAGCTCCACCAGCTTGTCATTGGGCCTGTCCAGGCTGCGGTAGATCACCAGTGTCTCGGGAAAGGCGCCCTTCTCGGCGAAAGGCAGGGTCAGCTTGAGCTCGTCATCGGGGAAGCGGTGGCGGTCGACGGCTAGCGCCTGCAAACCGGAGGCAGCGGCCAGGCGGCGCGCCGCGGCGGCTTCGTCGGCGAAGTGGAGCAGCATGGCTCGGCGATCTGGGCTCACGGGGTCACATCTCCACATTCAGTTGGGGCAGCTCGTCATGCTCTCCCAGGGTGATGCCGCTATCGCGCTCGCTGGACTGATGGGCCAGCGAGAGTTCGTTGCGATAGGCGGCATAGACGGTATAGAAAGGCTGGCCTGGCCTGACCACATCACCGAGTCGCACGGCCAGGTCGATGCCTGCCCCGGTGGCCTTGGGTGCCCCGGCCAGCCGGGCGACACGCGCCAGCTTGAGGTTATCGATGGCGACCACCACGCCGCCCCGGGGCGCCGCCACCTCGAAGCGATGCCTCGCCAGCGGCGGGTTATCGGGATCGAAGGCCTTCACTCCCTGAGCCTCGATGATCGCCTGCATCTTGTCCAGGGCACGCCCCGAATCGAGAATATCCCGGGCGATCGCGAAGCCATCACCGCCGCGCACATCGGGGTCGAACTCGAGCATCCGACCGGCCAGCCGCAGCGCCTTCTGGCGCAGCTCCATGGGGGCGTCCGGATGATTGGTCAGTACCCGCATCACATCGCGAGCCTCTAGCATGGGACCGATGCCACGGCCGATCGGCTGGCTGCCATCGGTGATCACCACCTCCAGGGTCAGCCCCATGCGTCCGGCCACGAACTCGAACAGCTTGCGCAGTCGCCGGGCCTCGGGCATCGACCGCACCTTGGCATGGGGACCAACGGGAATATCCAGCAGCAGATGGGTGGAGCCGGCGGACACCTTCTTGGAGAGAATCGAGGCCACCATCTGGCCCGGCGAGTCGATGGAGAGCGGGCGCTCCACCGAGATCAACACATCATCGGCCGGCGAGAGCTGGCTGCTGCCTCCCCAGGCCACACAACCACGATGGCGACGCACGATCTCCCCCAGGGTGTCGAAGGGCAGGTCGACAGTGGCCAGCACCTCCATGGTATCGGCGGTGCCCGAGGGCGAGGTGATGGCCCGCGACGAGGTCTTGGGACAGAGCAGCCCATGGGCGGCGACGATGGGCACCACCAGCATCGAGGTCCGGTTGCCGGGGATACCGCCGATGCAGTGCTTGTCGGCCACCGGCTGCTCGTGCCAGTCGAGGCGGCGTCCGACCCGACACATGGCGTCACTGAGGTAGAAGATCTCCTCGCGATCCAGCTCGCCCAGATCACAGGCCACCACGAAGGCGGTCAGCTCGATCTTCGAGTAACGTAGCCCGGCGATATCCTGAATAATCGCCCGGTAGTCGTCGCGGGTGAGACGCTCGCCGCGAATCTTGCCATGCAGGGCGGGAATCGACGCCGGTGGCTCCGCCTGGGAGACGCTTACCGGCCGCCCCTCCTCCAGGCCCAGCGAGGCGAAGGCATCCTCGGAGAGCCCCAGCTGCTGGCAGTCGACGATGCCGGGGTCATCGACCACGTTGAGGCTGGCGAGGATACAGCGACCATCGGCGCGCACCTCGACCTTGGAGAGTGCCTGGAAGCCCTCGGCGCGATAACGGTGGCACTCGCGGTGCAGATAGGCCACATGCTCGCGATAGGTATCGATGCCGACACGCTTGAGCGCCAGCGGCGAGAGGGTGTCGTCCAGTGGGGACGCCTTGGAGGAGGTCTTCTTCATCGCAACATCTCCAGGCATGGCACTCGAGAAGGCCGGTGGCTCCATCCTAGCAGCCGTTTCGACGAGGCGTCTTGACGATACGCGGGTCTTAACGCCAGCCATCGATCACGCTAGGCTGACGATTACCGACCAGCGGAGTCCAACCGTGTTCGATGCCCACCTGGATGCCGGCCATCTCTGGGCCGTGATCGTGACCCTGATCGTCGTGGTCCTCTGCATCCTGCTCCACTACGAGGTGTCGATGCGGCTCTGGCGTAGCCTTGAGCGTGCCCGCGGCACCCTGCGCCGGCGCTTCCTGATGCTCAGCTTCGTGCTCTTTGCCACCCATGTGACGGAAATCTGGATGTTCGCCGTCGGCATGGTGCTGCTCGCCCAGCACCCTCTGGCCGGTAGCCTCGAGGGGATCGCCACACTGCAGTTTCTCGACTTCGTCTACTTTTCCGCGATCACCTACACCACCCTGGGCTACGGCGACCTTATCCCCACCGGTCCGCTGCGTTTCATCACCGGCAGCGAGGCGCTGCTGGGCTTCATGCTGATCACCTGGTCGGCCTCGCTCACCTTCCTGGAGATGCAGCGTCATTGGTCGGCACGCCGCGAGCGCTGAACCGGCCGTGCCGCCGACGCCGTGGCGGTGTAGGCTCTGCATGATCATGTCCAAGTGAGGAGTGAGGGATGCGTTTCGCGATCATGGGCAGTGGCGGCGTGGGCGGCTACTTCGGCGCACGCCTGGCCGAGGCCGGCCACGAGGTCACCTTCATCGCCCGCGGCGAGCACCTGGCGGCCATGCGCCGCGATGGTCTCAGGGTCTCGAGCATCGAGGGCGACCTGCACCTGTCCCGGGTAAGCGCCACCGATGATCCCCGCGAGGTGGGCCCCGTGGATACGGTTATCGTGGCGGTCAAGGCGTGGCAGGTCATGGAGGCCGCCGAAATGGTTCGCCCCCTGGTGGGCCCCGAGACCCTGGTGGTGCCGCTGGAGAACGGCGTCGAGGCCGCCGATATCCTGACCGAGACGCTGGGCGAGCGGCATGTGCTCGAAGGCCTGTGCGGCATCCTGGCCTGGAAGGCCGCCCCCGGGCACATCAAGCATGCCGGCGTCTCCCCGTTCGTTCGCTTCGGCGAGCGTGACAACCACAAAAGCCAGCGCTGTGAGCGGCTCAAGGCCGCCTTCGATGTGGCCCGCGGCTTCACCGCCGAGATTCCCGACGATATCCAGGCCGCGGTCTGGAGCAAGTTTCTGTTTATCTGCGCCATGAGCGGCATCGGCAGCATCACCCGCGCCCCCATCGGGGTGACTCGCCGCCTGCCCGAGACCCGCGTGATGATCCAGCAGGTCCTGGCCGAGATCGCGGTGGTGGCCCGGGCGCGAGGCATAGCACTGCCTGCGGACGCCGAGGCCCGCGCACTGGGCTTTATCGACGCCCTGCCGGAGGCCAGCACCGCCTCCATGCAGCGCGACATCATGGCCGGCCGCCCCTCCGAGCTGCACTCCCAGAACGGCGCCGTGGTGCGCCTGGGTCGCGAGGCCGGCGTGGCCACCCCGGTCAACGCCCTGATCCACTCGGCCCTGCTGCCCCAGGAGCGCGAGGCCCGGGGGGAGGAGTGACTCGAGACGGGGCCGCCCCTCGCCGCGGCCCGTTTCGAGCTGCCCACCCATCGCGATGCCGATACCCCGCTGATCCGCGAACTGATGGCGGGCTATCGCTGACAACAGCCGACAACAAGGAGCACAAGACCATGTGGCATCAGCAGGAGATTCATCTTCCCGCCCTGGCGCGCGGCTTCCATCTGATCACCGAGCGCATCGTCGAGGCCATGCCAGAGCTGGCCCACTGCCGGGTGGGGCTGCTGCACCTGCAGCTGCAGCACACCTCGGCCTCGCTGACCCTCAACGAGAATGCCGACCCCGATGTGCGCCACGATATGGATGCCTTCCTGCGCCGGCTGGTGCCGGGTGACCTGCCCTACTTCCGCCACACCCTGGAGGGGCCGGACGATATGCCGGCCCACGTCATCGCCAGCCTGCTGGGGACCCAGCTGACCCTGGCGGTGCACGACGGTGGCCTGGCGCTGGGCACCTGGCAGGGTATCTGGCTCGGAGAGCACCGCGACCACGGCGGATCACGACGCCTGATCGTCACCCTCAACGGTGAGGCGTAACGCCGGCGGGACTCAGGGCAAGCGCCCCTGCTTCTCTAGGCGCCGCCTGACCCAGGCATCGTAGAGGCGGCGCAATAACGGCTTGAGCCCCGGCAGGCCGATCAGCCACGCCAGCGGTTTGAGGCGTGGCACTCGCCGCATCAGCAGGATATAGGCGTCGATGCCCTCCACGATGTCCCCGCCCTCCTCCTCCACATGCAGCGAGAGCAGCGCCGCCTGGGGATCGATCCCCTGGTCGCGCAGCATCTGCTGATGCTCGGTCACATCGCACCACACCACCCGATCGCCGGCCTCTCCCGCCCACTGCTCGTAGCGGGCGCGATCCTTGCGGCAGCGCGGACAGATGGCATCGTAGTAGACCTTGAGCAGTGGAAGCTCGGACATGAACATTCTCCTTTATGACCTGGTTCGCCATTGCGGCTCACTCGGCCGCAGGGCCTAACCGAACGCGAGCAGGCCGCAGCATGGCACTCCTTATCAGACACCTTACCAGTAGGCGGGATCGTCGAATGCCGCGACGCATCGCGGCACCCCGGCTAGGGCCATCACCTCGCCGCCATCCAGCGCCTGACCGAGCCAGCCTTCGGGCTGGGACAGCCTGAAGGGCGCCGTCTCCAGGGGCGCAGGTGTAAAGCCAACTCGCGAATAGTAGGCCGGATCCCCGTAGCTGACACTCCCCGCCCTACCGGGCGAGGGTTCCAAGGTCGCCCTCAGAACCTTCCTGCTTCGACACGCCTTCACTAGACGGCGGCTAGGCCGCCGTCCCCGCTCCAGTCGCTCCACAGGCTAACCCCGCCAGCCCGGCGGTTCGGATATTGTTGGCCGCATTGATATCGCGATCGATGGCGCCTCCGCAGCCTGCGCAATGCCAGCGACGCTGTGACAGCGGCAGCTTCTCGACCCGGTGACCACAGCCATGGCATACCTTGCTACTAGGCAGCCACCGGCTCACTTTCACCAGTTGCCGCCCGGCCCACTCCGCCTTGTACTCAAGCTGGCGGACAAACTCTCCCCAGCCGGCATCACTGATGGCCTTGGCCAGGAGGCGGTTCTTGACCATACCGGCAGTATTCAGCGACTCGACACACAGCACTTGGTTTTCGTTGACCAGCGTGCGGGTCGCCTTGTGAATGGCGTCGCGGCGGCAGTCCGCGATCTTGGCATGCAGCCGTGCCACCTTGTGTCGCGCCTTGGTGCGGTTCTTCGACCCCTTCTGTTTCCTGACCAGACGGCGCTGGTGATAGGCCAACTTGGCTTCATAGCGCTTGAGGTGGCGCAGGTTACCGGATTTGTGGCCATCGCTGGTGATAAACAGATCGGTCAGGCCCAGATCGATGCCCACGGTCTTCGGTGAGACCGGCAGCGCCTCGGGCGTGAACTCGCATAGGCAGCTGATGAAGTAGCGCCCCGCACGGTCGCGCGAGAGGGTGATACTCGAGGGCGCACAGGGCAGCGGACGACTCCAGCGGATCGGCAGCGGTTCCGTTGCCTTGGCGATAGTGATCTCGCCATCCCGATAGCGAAAGGCGGCTCGGGTCAGCCGGATCGACTGTCGGCGATCCTTGCGTTTGAAGCGCGGATAACGTGCGTTGAGTTTGGAATTGAAGAAGTTGTCGAACGCGGCTTTCTGATCCCGCAACGTCTGCTGCAGGATCACACTAGACACGTCCTTCAACCAGAGATACTCGGCTTTGAGGGCGACTAGCCGCTTTTCCGCCGCTGAATGTGATATCGACTGCCCGTGGATCTGATACGCCTCGGTGCGGTAGGCCAATGTATTGTTCCAGACAAAACGCGCGCAGCCGAACGACTGCGCCAATAGCTCAGCCTGCTCGGGGGTGGGATAGAACCGCTCTTTATAGGCACGCTTTGTCATACTGGAAAAATATCAGTTGTCGCCAACCCTATCAACACAGGCACCGCGAAGCGATGCGCGCTTGTATCACCGCCCGAGTGGGCGATGCTTTACGCGCTGGTTTGGTAAAGATTCGCGTCGCGCCTATCGGCTTCAGCCGCTCGAGGCCATAGCGGATCAGGCGCTGCCCGATGCCCCGGCCTTGGTGATCGGGGTGCACGGCCACCGGTGACAGCAGGAAGGCCGTAACCGGGGGATCGAACGTCAGCCGCGAGAAGAAGATGCCGGCCATGATCCGGCCCTGCTCCATGGCCACGAAGCCCAGGACATCCTCGGGGGCACTATCGGCCATCAGCTTGCGCACCAGGCCCGCAACCTGCTCGCCTTCTGCCCGTCCCTCGGCAGCGGAAAAGGTGCGAGAAAACAGCGCCTGAATCTCCGTCGCCTGGTGCGCCTTATACTCTACCAACGGCATGGCCTGGTTACCTCTTGGGTCGACGATGGTCAGACCAGCCTATGGGAAGTGATTGGCCAAGTCTTCATCGTGGTGGCCGGTATGGCTGCTATCGGCCAAAAGCGGACATCATGCCCGGGCGAGTCATCACCCGGGCAGTCGCTATCACCTTGCGACGTTACAGCGTCATGTATGGCTGGGCTTCTCCGGCGCGAAACTGGTAGACATTCCAGTCATCCTGCTTCGGTCCCGGCATACCCGGTGTGCCGATGGGCATGCCCGCAAGGCCGATGCCATCGGTATCGGGCTGCTCTTCGAAGAGCCTTTCCACCGCCGCGAAGGGCACGTGTCCCTCGATGACATACTCACCCATCTCGATGGTATGGCAGGAGCCCAGTCCGTAGGGCAGTCCGACTCGCTCCTTGACCTGACCGATCGGGACGTCGTCGACGATGGCGACCTCGACGCCGAGCGCCTCAAGCTGGCGGGCATACTCATCGCAGCAGCCACACTGGGGGTTCTTGTAGAGCGTCGCCGCATCGGGCAAGGCCGCCTGGGCGGTGCCGGCACCGATCAGCAGTGCAGAGGAGACAAGCAGAGTGGGGACAAGGCGTTTCATGAGCGATCCTCCCGGGAACGACGAGACGTGAAGAGATACTTGACGAGGGCAGCGATGCCGAGGCCGAGCAGAAGCATGACGCTCAGAGGCATCAGCCAGCCCATCCAGCCCATTGAACCCATCAGGGCAAAGCAATCGTTGGCATACATTGTGTGACTCCTGACGAAAGTGAGGGAGCACCGATAACAAGCCAATATGTCGTTATCGGGAAGTCGAGCGACGTCAGGATCTGGGAGGTTCTCGGGGTGGTGCAGCGATGAACTCGACCACGGCCGGGTCGGCCAGGTCGGCAAGAGCGTCCGGAGGGACGCGGGGGAAAGCCGGCGTGGCGGTCAATGCCGCACAGGCGCCGCAATCGGCGTTGGCGTGATCGAGCATCTCGACCTGGAGGGTACCGCAGTCGACGGCGCAGTCATTCATAGACGCATGACCGGGCAGGCTGGCGACCAGCAGCAGAACCACGAGCAGCAGCGCCAACAGGCGTACTCCTCGGAGGTGCAGCAGGCAGCGAACATTGCAGGTCATTTGGTCATCCTCATGGTCGAGTCCCCATTCTGCCTCGGTGGCCGTGTCGTCCAACATGATCCAGGACAAGGGATTCGGCATGGTCTTTATCTGAACCTAGGATGCTACAACCTGCGTGTAACACAAGGGTCAAAGGGTTTCGAGTTCAGTCTCATTTCAGGTTGCTGCGGTATAACCAAGGCTCCCCTGATACGATCAAAGAGGTTACATGATGCGTAAGTCTCTGCTGGCCATCACCCTTGGCCTGGCCGCCACTTCCGCCCTTGCTGGCGGTGAACATGGTGGCTCCCATTCCTCCACGCCTGATGCCGAGATCGACCGCACCATCCAGGTCGAGGCCGGTGACATGTGGTTTGATCCCGAGACACTCGGCATCACCGCTGGAGAGACGGTACGCTTCCAGGTGGTCAACACCGGCAACCTGCAGCATGAGTTCGTGATCGGCGATGCCGAGGCCCAGGAGGCGCACCGCGAGATGATGCGGACCATGGGAGACAGTGGTCATGGCGATGGCCACGACGGACATGGCGGCCATGACATGGCGGAAGGCGCCCATGGCGGCGAGATGCCGGCGGTGACCATCGCGCCCGGCGAGACCGCGGAGCTGGTGTGGACCGCACCCGTCGACGTGGAATCGCTCGTCTACGCCTGCAACATCCCGGGCCACTACGAGTCCGGCATGTATGGGGAGATCCAGCTAGGCAAGTGAGCCTGACGCATGAAACTCTTGCTGCTCGAAGATGACGACCTGCTGGCCGAAAGCCTCGCCGAATCCCTCAAGGACAACGGTTACCGGGTCGATTTGGCCGCGTCCCTGAGAGACGCCGAGGCGCTCTCGACCACCGAGACGTACGCGCTGGCGATCATGGACCTGGGCCTTCCCGATGGCTCGGGTCTCGACCTGCTCAGGCGGTGGCGCCAGTCGGGCCGGGACCTGCCGGTGCTGATCCTGACGGCTCGGGACACCTGGGAAGACAAGGTCGTCGGGCTCGAAGGCGGCGCGGATGACTACTTGACCAAACCCTTCCACGAAGCCGAGCTTGTCGCCCGGGTCAAGGCGCTGTTACGCCGCCAGTCGGGGCGACTCTCCCATCAGTTGACGCTGGGTGGCGTTGCCCTGGACGAGGCCAACCAGTGCGTCCGAGTGGCCGATGGTACCTGGCACCCCCTGACAGGCACCGAGTTCGTGCTGCTGCGCTACTTCATGCACCATCCGGGACGGGTGCTCTCCAAGGAGCACCTGCTCAACCAGCTCTACGCCCTGGAGCAGGACGCCGCGGCCCCCAACCTCATCGAGGTCTATATCGCGCGGCTACGCCGCTACCTGGGCAAATCAAGCATCCAGACCCGTCGCGGCCAGGGCTATGTCTTCGTTGCGGATTGACCGACGCAGCCTGCGTATCCGCTTGCTGGCCTGGCTGTCGGGTATCGCCCTGCTGGTCACCGGGCTGACCTGGCTGCTGCACGGGATCCTGCTCAACGACCTGGCGCGGGACTTCCTGGGGGAACGGCTCGAACGCGAGGCCGATCACGCCATCGAGCAGCTGCGCCGCGATCATCTGGCCACCGCGCGGGTCCTGGACTCCGCCAGTCGCGGCTTCGCGATTTTCCACCACCTCTATGTGTTGCGCCTGGGCGATGAGGTCTCGGCCTCCCATCCGCGTTGGAAGGAGGCACTGCGACCACTGCTGGACAGTGGCGAGTCGCTGGCCGAGGTGCGTGAGGCGGGTCAGCACCTGCTGGTCTTTCGCCAGCCCTTCACCCTCGACAATCAACCCGGGGTGCTGCTGATAGGGGAGGATTTCTCCCGAGTGGAGGCGGGACTGCACCGCCTGCACTGGTGGGTCGGCGGCATCGCCGCCAGCCTGCTGCTCCTGCTGGGGGTGCTCAACCTGCTAGCCGTCAGCCGAGGGATGGTGCCGCTGTCGCGGCTGCGCGACCAGCTCGGCGAGCTGCAGGCCGGCAGGCGCGATCGTCTCTCTCTGGACGTCCCCTCCGAACTCGACAGTCTGGTCGGGCAGCTTAACCGCTTCATGGACGAGATCGATGCTCGCCTGCAGCGCTCCCGTGAGTCGGTCGCCAACCTCTCCCACGCGCTGAAGACACCCCTGGCCGCGGTCATTCAGGTGCTGCGGGGCTCGCGCCCCATCGATGCCACGCGTCGCCAACGCCTGGTGGAACGCCTGGAGGAGATTCACGCCCAGCTCGATGTTGAACTTCGACGCTCGCGCATCGCGGGGCCCAATGTCGGGCGCCTTGCCGATCCATACCGCGACGCCAGCAGACTGATCGAGATGTTCCGGACCCTTTACCCGGCCAAGCGCTTCACCCTGGAGGTAGCCGAAGGCACCGGACAGCGCATTCACATCGAGTCTCAGGACCTGTCAGAGATGATCGGTATCGTGCTGGACAACGCCGGCAAATGGGCCAACCAAGAGGTTCACTGCGAGATAGTGATGGAGGAGGGTCTCGTCCTGCGTGTCGAGGATGATGGGCCCGGCGTGCCGGACGACGACGTGGCCTGCCTGGGGGAACGCGGGTGGCGCCTGGACGAGTCACACCCCGGCTATGGGCTGGGCCTGTCGATCCTGAACCAGCTCTTGAAACGCTATGGCGGGAATGTCCAGTTCGGACACAGTCCCCTGGGCGGTCTGAGCGTGGAAATTCACGTGCCCTTTGCAAAGGATGCGCCGTAACCTGGCATTTTCAGGCGTGATTCAGCTTGCCCCGTCATGATGTCGCCTTCTGACATCGACGGGAGTCACAGATGGCACGTTCCAGCGTAATCACGCACCCGCTGTCGCGCCGACGGCTGCTCAAGGGGGGTGCCGCCCTAGGCATCGGCTCGGCAGCCGCCCTTGGCCTACGCCCTGCCTGGGCCGATCCATGGGGGCAGACCAATACCTACGCCAAGGGGATCGAGGAAGGCCCGGAGGTGGCGCTGGCCATCCGTCGCGCGTCGCTTGAGATCGATGGTCAGGCGGCGCGGCCCTACACCATCAACGGCGAGAGCCCCGGGCCGATGATCCGCCTCAAGGAGGGCCAAGATGCCGTACTCAGGGTGACCAACCTGCTCGATGAGCCGACGTCCATCCACTGGCATGGCCTGATCCTGCCGCCCGACCAGGATGGCGTTCCCGGCGTCAGCTTCGCCGGCATCGCCCCCGGTGAGACCTTCACCTACCGCTTCCCGGTACGCCAGAACGGTACCTACTGGTACCACAGTCACTCCGGCCTTCAGGAGCAGCTCGGCCATGCCGGGCCACTGATCATCGACGCCGCCGAGCGCGAACCCTTCCGCTATGATCGCGAGCACGTGCTGCTGCTCACCGACTGGACCTTCGAGGATCCCATGGCGGTGTTCCGCAACCTCAAGACCGCCGAGGGGTACTACAACTTCCAGGAACGCACTATCGGCGACTTCTTCGCCGACGTGCGCGAGAAGGGCTTTGCGGCGACGGCGGAGATGCGCGGCATGTGGGCCAAGATGCGCATGAGCTCACGCGACATCGCCGACGTCACCGGCAGCACCTACACCTACCTGCTCAATGGCCACTCTCCCGAGGAGAACTGGACGGCGCTGTTCAAGGCCGGCGAACGGATCCGCCTTCGGGTCATCAATGGCTCGGCAATGTCCTACTTCGACGTACGCATCCCAGGGCTCAAGATGACCGTGGTGGCCGCCGACGGTCAGCCGGTGCAGCCGGTCCCGGTGGACGAGTTCCGCATCGGGGTGGCCGAGACCTACGACGTGCTGGTCGCCCCCGAGGACGACACCGCCTATACGATCTTCGCCGAATCGATGGATCGCAGCGGCTATGCCCGCGCGACCCTGGCACCGCGGGAGGGCATGGCCGCGGAGATCCCCGAGCGTCGCAGGATCGCCGACCGCGGCATGGAGGCCATGGGTGCCCATGGCATGGACCACTCCAGCATGTCCGACAGTGACATGGAGGGCATGGATCATTCCAACATGTCCGGCGATGACAGGGAGGGCATGGATCATTCCGAGATGGACCATGGCGGCAGCATGGCGAGGGAATCCGCCAAGACCCGCGGGAACGGCATGCTGGCGGCGGGAGAGGCCCAGCCGGGCTCGCGCTATGACCAGGCCGGCATCGGCATCGATCCCAACGCACGCCGCACCCTGGTCTACCGCGACCTCAAGGCCTTCACCCCCTGGCCCGACCGCCGTGAACCCGGCCGCGAGCTGGAGCTACACCTCACCGGCAACATGGAACGTTACATGTGGTCCTTCGACGGCAAGACGTTCAGCGAGGTAACGGGCCCCATTCACTTCGAGAAGGACGAGCGGCTGCGCCTGATCCTGGTCAACGACACCATGATGGAACACCCCATCCACCTTCACGGCATGTGGATGGAGCTGGAGAACGGCCAGGGCGAGCTGATCCCGCGCAAGCACACCCTGAACATCAAGCCCGGCGAGCGCGTCTCGGCGTTGATCACCGCTGATGCCGAGGGCAGCTGGGCCTTCCACTGCCACCTGCTCTATCACATGGACGCCGGCATGTTCCGGGTCGTCAAGGTCGCGTAAGGAGACGCCATGAATACCAGAATCCCGATGATCGCGGCCGGTGCCCTGCTGGCCACGCTCCCGCTCACCATCGCCCTGGCCGAGGACGGCTATGATGCGCCGGCGGACTGGCCCGCCCCCATGGCCAAGCACAACATGGCCATGGCGCTGTTCGACCGACTTGAATATGCCGTGCCCGACAAGGGTCATGAGGAGCTGGTCTGGGACTTCCAGGCCTGGTACGGCGGGGACGTCAACCGGGTCTATGTGAAGTCCGAGGGCGAAAATGTCCAGGGCGATGGCGAGGATGCCGAGTTCGAATCCCTGGAGCTGCTCTACAGCCGGCTGATCGCCGATTTCTGGGAGCTGCAGGGCGGTATCGGTTACCAGGGTGGGGTCTTCTCCGATGATCACGCCGAACGTGGCTATGGGGTGATCGGCCTGCAGGGCGTGATGCCCTGCGGCATCGAGACCGACGTGGCGTTTCAGGTCAGCGACGAAGGTGACGTCTCGGCCAGTTTCGAGGGCGAGTACGACCTGCGCCTGACCCAGCGGCTTTACCTGCAGCCGCGTACCGAGATCGCCGTGGCCGCCAGTGAGGCCGAAGCGTTTGGCGTCGGCGAGGGACTCAACTCGCTGCGCGTCGGCATGCGCCTGGGCTACGAGGTGACGCGCCGCCTTGCGCCCTATGTCGGTGCCTACTGGCAGAAGCAGTACGGCGATACCGCCGACATCGCCCGCCACCATGGAGATCCCACCGAAGATACCGGCATCGTCGCCGGGGCCAGGCTGATGTTCTGAGCCATGAATCGGTCTCGCGATCGACGCCACCGCCAGGTGGCGTCGTCGCCTTTGGCGATCAGAGCCCGGGTTGATCCGTGTCAATCGTCTCGGCCATGGCGTTCAGCCTGGATTCAGACAGCGTCGCCACACTGGCGGTAACAGGAACCGTTGCCGGGCAACCGGCGATGGTCAGACACATCACAGGAGCGACGCATGATCCCCTACCCCCAGATCGATCCGGTGGCACTGTCGGTGGGCCCACTGAGCATCCACTGGTATGGGCTGATGTACGTGGTGGGGCTGGCCGCAGCCTGGTGGCTGGGCAGACGACGTGCCCACCGGCTCGGCCTCACCCATGACGATATCGGCGACCTGATCTTCTATGGCGCGGTGGGGATCATCCTCGGCGGTCGACTGGGGTATGTGCTCTTCTACGGCCTCGATCAGTTGGCGGCCGATCCGCTCTGGTTGTTCAGGCTCTGGGAAGGCGGGATGAGCTTTCACGGTGGTCTTGCCGGCGTGCTGGTCGCCGCCTGGTGGTTTGCCCGCCGCCATCGCCTGGCCTTCCTCCAGCTGACCGACTTCATCGCACCGCTGGTGCCGATTGGCCTGGGCGCCGGGCGGCTGGGCAACTTCATCAACCATGAGTTGCCAGGACGCGTGAGCGACGTTCCCTGGGCGATGGTCTTCCCCTCCATGATGGGGCTCAGTTCGCAGCCACGCCACCCATCGGCCCTCTACGAGTTTGCCCTGGAGGGCGTGGTGCTGTTCGTCGTGCTGTGGTGGGTCTCCGCCCGACCACGCCGGCGCGGCACCGTCTCGGGACTCTTCCTGGTGCTCTACGGCGTCTTTCGCTTCGCGGTCGAGTTCGCACGCCTGCCCGACCCCCAACTGGGCTTCATCGCCTTCGACTGGCTCACCATGGGGCAGCTGCTCTCCCTGCCCATGATGGTGGCGGGACTGCTCCTGTTGATCGCGCCCCAGCGTCGAGGCCCGATCGATGCCGTCGCCAGCACCGGCCGGCCATCGACGTAGCGTCGCTTCGATTCCTTTCACAACCCAAGCCACCGTGAGAACGCCATGGAGAAGAGAGCACAACGCCGCCTGATGATGGTCTGGCTGCCGCTGGGGGGCATCCTCGCCGTGGGCGGCTACCTGCTGGTGACCGGCCAGCGATTACATCCTTACCAGGCGTTGCCGCTGCTGCTGCTCGCCTGCCCGCTGATGCATCTCTTCCTCCATCGCCACCACGGTGGCCAGCAGGATCATGGCGACGATGACTGACTATTCGCTAGCAGAGAAGGGAGGTTGACCATGTCACATCACGACCATCGCCCTGGCGTGTCACAAGCGTCCCTGGTCACTCGCTCGCTGAAGGTAACGTCCGAGGCGTCAAGGTATATCGCGGCGGCAGTGACCGAGATCGACGCGCTGTCCGGCCTCGACGGCGTGACCTACGATCCGCAGCACCACAAGCTCCACCTGGCCTACGATGCCAAGCGGCTGTGTATCGACGATATCGAGGCGGTATTGGCACGGCATGGCGTGGACATCGGCGCCGGACGTTGGAACCGGATCAAGGAGGACTACTACCGCTTCATCGACCAGAACGTGAAGGACAATGCCAAGCAGAAACCCTGGAGCTGTCATTGAGCTCGGGGCTGGCGAGTCATTGCCACAGAGCTCGGCATGAAGGCTGACCGACCGCCTGGACGATGGTTCCTGTGGCCAGAATGGCATGTGGCACTGTTCACGTTCCTGCTCAACGTGCCCTGGGAGTTCCTGCAGGTGCCCCTATACCAGGACATGCCCTCGATGCCTCACTGGACCGCAGTGAAAGCCTGCATGCAGGCAGCGGCCGGTGATGCGCTGATAGGTCTGGTCGCCTACTGGGTAGTGGCTCTATGGCGACGTCGCCGTGGCTGGCTGTGGCGCTATGGGCTCAAGGAGTGCGCCGCCTTCGTACTGGCAGGACTGGTCATCACGGTAGGCTTGGAGTGGTACGCCACCGCCATCGCCCAGCGCTGGAGCTACGCGCCGGTGATGCCCACCCTGCCATGGCTGGGTACCGGCCTCACCCCACTGCTGCAGTGGCTGCTGCTCCCGCCGCTCTTCCTGTGGATCGCTTCACGCCACCTCGCCGGTACTGCGGCCCTCCAGACACGTGGAAATTGACCCTTGGGTAACACAAGGGTTCTAAGATAAAGCAAACCCGTTGCATCTGGCACAGCACGCCTGGCAGTTCGATGCCTCACTCGCCCATATCGACACGCAAGGAGATGCATGGACAGGTCGCCTCAGTACCAGAAGAACAGCCTCTCCCTCGTCGGGGCCATCGCCCTGGGAACCGGCGTGATGATCGGTGCCGGGATCTTCGCGCTGACCGGACAGATGGCTGAGATGACCGGTGAGCTGTTTCCCCTGGCCTTCCTCTCGGCGGCCATGATCGTCAGTTTCAGCGCCTACTCCTACGTCAAGATGTCCAATGCCTACCCGTCGGCCGGCGGCATCGGCATGTACCTTCACAAGGCCTATGGGCCCACCCTGCCCACGGCCTTCCATGCGCTGCTGATGTACTTCTCCATGGTGATCGCCCAGAGCTTCCTGGCGAGGACCTTCGGCTCCTATACCCTGGAGCTGTTCGATGGGGGTAACCGCTCGCTGCTGGTGCCGGCGCTGGGTGTCGGCCTGCTGATCGCCGCCTTCCTCATCAACCTCTCCGCCAACAAGCTGATACAGGGCGTGGCGTCGGTGCTGGGGGTCATCAAGATCGGTGGCATCATCCTGTTCGGCGTGGTGGGCGTGCTGGTGGCCGACACCATCGGTATCCGGGCCACGGCCGAGGCGCCGGCGCCCGGCGTCTCCGGGTTCCTGGGGGCCACCGCGCTCGGCATCCTGGCCTTCAAGGGATTCACCACCATCACCAACAGCGGGGCCGAGATCCGCGATCCCCACCGTAACGTCGGCCGGGCCATCATCGTCTCGATCGCCCTGTGCGTGGTGATCTATGCGCTGGTGGGCCTCGCCGTCGCCAGCAACCTGTCACTGACGGAGATCATCGCGACCAAGGACTACTCGCTGGCCGCGGCCGCACGCCCTGCGCTGGGGGAGGCCGCCGTCTGGTTCACCGTGCTGCTTGCCATGCTGGCCACGGCAGGTGGCATCATCGCCAGCGTCTTCGCGGTGTCGCGGATGCTGGCGATGCTGACCGAGATGAAGCTGGTGCCGCATCGCCATTTCCATATGCCGGGCAGCATCCAGAAGCACACCCTGGTCTATACCATCGTGCTCGGCCTGCTGCTGACGGCGTTCTTCGACCTGAGCCGCATCGCGGCACTCGGCATCATCTTCTACCTGGTGATGGATATCGCCATCCACTGGGGGGTATTGCGCCACCTGCGGGATGACGTGGCGGCACGCCCGGCCATCCTGCTGGCCGCGATCGCCCTCGACCTAGTGGTGCTGGCAGGCTTCCTCTGGGTCAAGGCCACCACCGACCCGCTGGTGCTCTACGTTGCCGCCGCCGCGATGGCCATCATCCTGGTGGCGGAATACGCCTTTCTTTCCCGGCGGCCCGCCCAGGACGCCGGCCACCATGCTCATTCGCACGAGGCGAGTGACAGCCACAGCAGGGAGGATGGCGCATGACCCAGTCGCACACCCACGAGGTGACGGATCCCGTCTGCGGGATGACGGTCGATCCCCACCAGACCGAACACCGGGCCAGTCACGCGGGAAAGACCTGGTACTTCTGCTCGGCGAGGTGTCGGCAGAAGTTCGAAGGAGACCCTGACACCTACCTGCAGGGCGACGACAGCCCCGCCGAGCCGGCGCCACCCGGCACGATCTACACCTGCCCGATGCACCCCGAGATCCGCCAGGAGGGGCCGGGGGACTGCCCGATCTGCGGCATGGCCCTGGAGCCCGAGACGGTCACCGCCGATAGCGGGCCTTCCGAGGAACTCAAGGACATGACCCGGCGCTTCTGGATCGGGCTGGTCCTGGCGCTGCCGGTGCTGGTACTGGAAATGGGCGGCCATGTGTTCGGCCTCGACCGCCTGGTCGCCCCCCAGGTCTCGAACTGGATCCAGCTGCTGCTGGCCACCCCCGTGGTGGTCTGGGCAGGCGCGCCCTTCTTCGTGCGCGGCTGGCGTTCCATCGTGCGGCGCAGCCTCAACATGTTCACCCTGATCGCCATCGGCACCGGGGCGGCGCTGATCTACAGCCTGCTGGCGACGATCGTGCCGGGCATCTTCCCCGAGACCTTCCGCCAGGCCGATGGCTCGGTGGCGGTCTACTTCGAGGCCGCCGCGGTGATCGTGGTGCTGGTGCTGCTCGGCCAGGTGCTGGAGCTGCGTGCCCGGGAGAAGACCTCCGGGGCGATCCGCGCCCTGCTCGACCTGGCGCCGGCCACCGCGCGCCGCCTCGACGACGACGGCCAGGAGGAGGAGGTCTCGCTGGACCAGGTCCAGGTGGGAGATCGCTTGCGCGTGCGCCCCGGCGACAAGGTGCCTCTGGATGGAGAGGTCTTGGAGGGGCGCTCCAACATCGACGAGTCGATGGTCACCGGCGAGCCGCTGGCGGTGCGTAAAGAGGCCGGCGACGGCGTGATCGGCGGCAGCATCAACGGCCAGGGCTCGTTCATCATGCGTGCCGACAAGGTGGGCCGCGACACCATGCTGTCGCAGATCGTTCAGATGGTGGCCAGCGCGCAGCGCAGCCGGGCACCGATCCAGGGGCTGGCCGACAGGGTCGCCGGCGTCTTCGTGCCGGCAGTGATCCTGGTCGCGGTGGTGGCCTTCATCGCCTGGTCGCTGTGGGGGCCGGCACCGCCCATGGCCTTCGGGCTGATCGCCGCGGTCAGCGTGCTGATCATCGCCTGCCCCTGTGCCCTGGGGCTGGCCACCCCCATGTCGATCATGGTCGGCGTGGGTCGAGGGGCCCAGGCGGGGGTACTGATCCGCGACGCCGAGGCGCTGGAGCGCCTGGAGAAGGTCGACACCGTGGTGGTCGACAAGACCGGCACCCTCACCGAAGGCAAGCCGCGGGTCACCGAACTGCGCCCGGCCGAGGGCATCGATAAGCAGGAGCTGCTGCGGCTGGCCGCGGGGGTGGAGCGCGGCAGCGAACACCCCCTGGCCCAGGCGATCGTCGAGCGGGCCAAGGAGGATGGCGTCGAGCCGACGGAGGCCACGGAGTTCGATTCGCCCAACGGCAAGGGCGTGGTGGGCAACGTCGACGGCCGTCGCGTCGCCCTGGGCAACCGCCTGCTGATGGAGAGCGAGAGCGTGGCCCTGGCCGAGCAGGAAGACGAGGCCGAACGGCTGCGCGGCGACGGCGCCACGGTGATCTTCGCCGCGGTGGACGGTCGCCTGGCGGGCCTGCTGGCCATCGCCGACCCGGTCAAGGAGACCACCGAGGCGGCCATCCGGGCCCTGCAGGCCGACGGCATCCGCATCGTCATGCTCACCGGCGACAACCGCACCTCCGCCGAGGCGGTGGCGCGCCGCCTGGGCATCGACGAGGTGGAGGCCGAGGTGCTCCCCGAAGACAAGGGGCGCGTGGTGCAGCGCCTGCGTGACGAGGGTCGCGTGGTGGTGATGGCCGGCGATGGCGTCAACGACGCCCCTGCCCTGGCCACCGCCGACGTGGGTATCGCCATGGGCACCGGCACCGACGTGGCCATCGAGAGCGCCGGCGTGACCCTGCTGCGCGGGGATTTGACCGGCATCGTCGAGGCACACCGGCTGTCGCGGGCGACCATGCGCAACATCCGCCAGAACCTCTTCTTCGCCTTCGTCTACAACGCCGCGGGGGTGCCCATCGCCGCGGGCATCCTCTACCCCTTCACCGGCCTGCTGCTGTCGCCGATCATCGCCGCCGCGGCGATGTCGCTCTCCTCGGTGAGCGTGATCGCCAATGCGCTGCGGCTGAGGCTTGTGAAGCTGAAATCCGCTGACTGACAAAGCGAGAGAGGTGCAGAGTCATCTACTGGCAACGCCCAAGAGGATATAGCGTGCCCGTTTGCGACATCGCCACGGTGGCGCGCTATATCCGATTTCGGCCAGAAGCGGTCTTTCAGAAGAAGCTGATATAGTGCAGGGCCTGGGGTCATTTTTTGGAGCCACTAAGCGATGAAAAATTGAAGGCATATTTAATCTTCCTGATGTAACGCCATATTAACGTACTGTAGACTAGCGAGTACCACGAGCCAGCAACCGAATGCTGACTTTAGCACCGCCGCTGGAGGCATCATTGCCGATTTTCATAAGTGCTACTCTGATACTATCTCGAACTACGCACAGAGGCCTTGTTATCTTTTTTACTCCCTTAGCCCTCTTGGTCTTGGGCTTCTATCCCGAGCACATCATCTAATGAGTGCATGACACATCTACGAATCCTATAGCTTGAGATTGGAGACATTGCTTCACTAGCTTCAAGAAGGAGTCTGCGAACATCGCTAGCCCATGATCTCTCGGTGGCCAGTTCTCTATCAAGGGTCCTTCTTTCGTATCTTGTCTTCAGCGCTATCAGGACATTGCGTTGCTGTGCTGGGTGGAGATCTAACAGAGCGGCAACGAATTTTCTAGGATCAAGTGCTGCCAGTACTGGAACGTTGTAAAGTTCACTCTTCTCTCCATTAATCAGATTGACTCGATGAAAAAAAAGTTCTGGAGATGTAGACATCTCTTCCAGAACTTCTTCTGCAAGAGCTGGATATCGGTCGCTAGCAGCTTTCTCCCGTTTATCCTGGAGGTATGTGAAGAGCTCTTTATATTCAGCAGATTCATTCTCATGAATCCCCAGGCCACCATGGCCACTGGATCTCAGATCATGCGCATCCTCGTCAGGTGAAAGCGGCTGTAGTCGCCCTTCCGAGTAGAGATCGTTGATGTAGCGCTTACCCTGCTCGATGACATCCTGAAGAGTGGAAGGTATGACACCGATTTTCGCTAGCCATAGACGAAGTCCAAGAACGTGAAGAATCTCACCGAGGGCTTCGTACTCACGATTACCGAATGCCCTCTCCATCTCGTAAAATGCCTCATTGAATTCGTCTTCCGTTCGTTCAAAGGCATACCAAACAGTCCTCCAGGCGGGCTCATCGCCAACACTGACAAAAAATGTGCTTGCATCGAGGTCTGTACGGATCGCGTCTTTGTCAACGACGCCTTTTATTAGCAGGTCAGTAAGGGTCTCATCAGAGAGTACTGTATCATCTAGCCTGGCCTCTGGGTAACGCTGCTGAGTAGCTGCGAGTAGTGGTGCCGAGCCCTTCTCCTTAGCCGAGGGCATGTGGGACATGAGAATTGCAGTCTGTCTATCGAGTAGGTCTCTAGCCGTTAGTCTTCCAGTCTTTAGTTCGAAAGATAGTGCGAAGAGCATCCTTAGAAGGGCTGTCATCGCATGACTATTATTCCGATGATTATCTTCTAATGCAGTGTAGAATCGTTCAAAGTCCCAAATTGTCTGCTGAAGCACTCTCAGATTATGCAGTTCTGACTGGTGGTAAATTATTGAGATATCGTCCACCTGTGACACCATAAACTCTCTAGCTTGATCATCTTCAACCAACTCCAAGAAGGCGCTGAGAGCCTGCTCTAAGGCCGACTGAACTTCGAGAGTCTTGCCGATTAACTTTTCGCGCACACGAGCGTAATCAGCCTTGTCTTTGACTTCCTCTTCATTACAGATTATGATTGTTTTTCGGCCCTCGTGCTCTACGAACTCGTTGATATAACCGAGCGTCATGTTGACTGGAATGTTGCACCTCTCCAAGTCGTCGAAGACGAAGATTTCCGCATTGGCCTTATCTAGAAGTTCCTTAGCTTCCAAATCGATATTGATATTGAAGTATTTCCCCAGCGCCTTTACTGCGCGCCCAGTTATTTTGACACCTTTATTTTCGAAGACCGGATACATCGCTCGGAACAGCACATCATCGATCTCGTCAAGGGTTGTAAGACCATAAAGGCTGAGATAAATATACTTGATCCCCTTGGAGGGGAGTGCGTCAAGGAATTCCTTCAATAAATATGTCTTACCGATCCCCCATGGACCATTCAGAAGAACGGCGTAGCGCGGAGGATGAGGGAAAAAAGTGTAGTAGGTCAGGTACTCTTTGACGTGCTGGTTGCGATCCATATCGATACCATTGCGATTGGTCTTGTCTACATCAAGGCAGGAAGAAGAAAAGGGCATCCACTTTCATGCGTTTTGAGGCATGAGCTGCCGATCTTTTTCATCAGCGTATATTAAATTTCCAAGACCGGCCAGAAGCGGTCTTTCAGATATTTTTCATGTAACGCCCGCAACACCGGCCAATTTTGAGCGCAGCGGAAAATTGTTCTGAGTGCTTACGCTTGCCAAGGGATTTAGTTACACAGAATTCTATTAATTTCATTAAACCAACTTTCTCTGTGGATGACTCGCTCCTTGTGCAAATCATTTTCTAGAATCTCTGCTTTAGTTAGGCCAGACAGCACCTCCCAATTATTTTCTATAACATAAGTGGCGTTATTGGTCTGTGTGCTTTCCAAAATATACAAGCTTTTTTCAGGAAATCCGAAGATTAAATACCCTGTAAATCCAGCTCTTCCCACTGCAACAAAATCAGGCTCATGCACATTGATAGACTCCAACCTCTTATCGATTACGACTTTATTTCCATCCGACAAATGTTCTGTAGCTTCTCTTACAAGTGGCTTTAGCTCACCCCAAGGCTTCTTGCCAGGGGGAAGCACATCCCAGTTCAACTTCCGCAGAGGGGCGCGGATTATAGAATCAAGGCCTGCATTTCTAATTTCGCAGTAGCCAAAAATCTCTAAAAACAGGTTTATCACATGAATTATAAGATTATCATTTTTAGGTAAAAACTCTACCGAATCTGAAACGATTAGTTTCTCACTACCAGCGTTCGTAGCGACATTGAATTCAATAGCAGGTGGCTCTATAAATTTTCGAGGGTAACGCTCGTATGGTATATCTACGATTCTTGATCTTTCTTCAAAATCGTATCTCCCTCTAAATTCTTTCCAAGTCCATTCTTGCTGTCTGTAGTGCGTTTCCTTCGGCTTGTCTTTCAATGGGATTTCTTTGCCTTCAGCATTGAATGTTGTAATATTGCCGACAGCTTTTGGAAGAACAGATTCTCCCGGCAAAAGATCAGGACTAAACCCAATATCTATAGCCGTGTTAGTATCAATATCCGAGACGCTAACGCATACCACTAAGGGCTGGGCCTCTACCAAACCCTTTGTATACGCCCTAAGCGATCTAATCCTTTTCTTAGTTATGATCATGGATGAGACTCCTTTCGTATTCACTTAACGTTCGCTTGAGCGGCGAGCGCTTGCTCGTCTGATCCAAGCGCTTATTGGGCGGCTCCAATGACGCTACGCTCGTCTCAGGCGAGGGGCAAGCGGAGGCTGCCAAGCTGCAACAGGACCCACGTGTACTTGAACTCCGTGAGCGTATTGCTCCTGATGGTACGGGGCCCCTCGATAAAGAATGACGGCACAAGTTTCTGCAAGCTCCCGGTAAAGCTCGTTGGTAGTCGCGCAGCTATAGAGCAACGCTACTCCAAGTCGTTCTCTATCATCGGTGGCGACCACGGTGACATAAAGGGCGCGTTCGTCCGGCTCTTCCACCTCGACACTCCAGCCTGCGTCGCGCAATGGCCGAACAAGATCATCAATGCAGTCTTTGGAGAGGATTGCCTTCCGAAGTAGAACACCATCGTCCGTTGGTAATTCTGGAACGAGGCGCCCGTGTTCGTGATATCGCTGCTCGGCAATCTCCTTAAGGATGCCCTGCGCCTCAGCATTGAACAATGCTTTCTGCCATAGAAGCGTACTATCTTCATTCATTTCCGGAAAGAAGAGAGGTACCCCACCCGCCTCGTTGTACCAGGACTCTATGACGCCGAGCGTCGTAATCACAACCACCAATCTCCGAAAGTTGGCTGCCTGCTGCCAAGAAGAGGACGCCCCATGGGCAAAAAGATGACGATTTAACCACGTTACTCCGTCATATTCTCCAGTTTTCCGGAAGAAAGATCCCAGCAGCCATCGACGGAAGGTCTCAAACACGAACACGCGCTCGTCTTGTCCGAACAAGTACTCGACGGTCAGATACTCTTCAGGCACCCACATTCGATCGAAATGAATGCGCGCTGCGCAGCCGATGGCGCGATCAAGAGCTCGATTGACTTTATCAGACACGGATAGACCAGCATGGGCCTCGGAGAGGATCTTGGTCAACGAACCCTCGATCGCCGGGATCAGGGCAGCGATGCTCGACGCACCATAGCCACTGTAGAAAGCGAGGTACGCCTCGCGCGTAAGAGAGCAAAAATCTCGTAAACTGCGCGCCTGCGGCATCAACTGTTCGATGCAGACGGCCTGGAACGCAAGCGTATAAATGGTAGATGTATGATAGTCGAAGAGCTCCACTGCTCGTTCCTTTGAGCAAGCCTCTGTTTCTCGGAGCAATTTCTGAAGTTTTCCGTTTGGCACCCACAACGGGCAGAACCACTCCATTTTTTTCCATAGAGCAGCATGACGATCCGCACCTTCTCTCCGTCGCTCCCAGCTTTCATCCCCAGTAGAGTGAATTTTCGGAAAGCACCCTCGACCACCGTCCACCGTGAGGACGATACATCTCGTTATTCCAAATGTCCCTACATCACGCTCTTCGGCTCCCTCCACCGCTAATCCTCGAGCTACAGCCCAAGACTCGATCATGCTTGGGGTGAGATTCTCGAGAGCAGGCTCGTTAAGAGCTCGACACCAGATAGCATGGAAGTGTCTTTGAATCTCTTCGTTGATCATTGCCTATATTTTCTTCCACATTGCGAGTAGCCTCGGGCAGCATGTTTGATTCCATGTTGGTGCCACCATGTGCCTGCCTGACACGGATGAACGAGCATGCAGCACTTGCTGGCATGTCGGCTTTGGGTCGAAAGCTATCCATCAGCATAGACTAACATTCCCAATCCGGCCAAAAGCGGACGATTTATCAAATCTGATATTACGCCTGAGCCATCGGGCGTCGCAAGGACGTGTCGATTTAAAGAGAAATGATGTGAGCTGACTTCTGGAAGTATTGGATCAATGACTGCCAACTGCATTGCGTGAAAAGGCGACAGTAAAAGTGCCCCAGAACCCGGCACCGGAAATGACAGGTACTGATTTCAGATGTCAATCTTGTCCGGTGATGTGAGAGGAAGGGGGAGGCAACTCCCCCTCCTTTCGGTGCGCGATTGAGCAGTTTAAAACTTGTACAATGCACCGATGGAAAAAAGATCAATGTCACTGTCAATATCATACCACTCCCACTCACCGACAATACCGAGCTGGTCAGTGACCATATATTGACCACCGAGGCCATACATCAGGTCAGAGCCATCGTCATCAGTACCGGAAGCAGCACCGTCCCCTTTAACATCCCACATAATCGTGCCGAACTTGCCGAACATGCTGAACTGCTCGTTGAGCGGCAGAATGCCTTTTGCAGCGAGCGTCCAGCCGTCCACTTCGGCGCTGACTGCCGAACCGTCTACGGATCCACTGATCTCACCAAAATCTACCCAGGCGGCCTCGAAGGCGATATTCGAATTCATCTCCCAACCGCCGAAGACCTTCCAGCTGGTATCATTATCGTCGCAACTGGTGACACCATCACACGCATCGATGGTTGCCTGCCCGATGCCCGCTCCACCATAGAAGCCATTCTCTGCAAGGGCATTGCCCGTCAGACCCAGCGTCAACAAAATGGCACCAATGATTTTCGTTTTGTTCATGACCTGCTCCTAATAGCAGCCCCGCAAGAATCATCCGGACAAACCTTTTATACTTGCTGTGCAACAGTATAGTGTAATTCGACTGACCTTCCCCTCTACCTGAATCCGTGAGGCCGACCCTGGAATGCATCTAACCCACTGATCTGCATGGCAATATAGCGGATACCGCCATTCGCCCAGACAGTACTATACGGCAGCGCTTTCAGATCACCGGTGTCGACGGCATCGATAGCCGCTTCCCCACCACCTGTGCATGCGCACCAACGACGTGGTCAAGAGCTACTGGGCCTGTTGTGTCTGAGCATGAGCGACTGTGACGCTATCCTTCCGCCGCGACAAGCCCTTCCAGCAGCTGCTGCCCCTGCAAAAGGTGCCGAGCACGGCGACGCTACGACAGCGGCTTCGACAGCCAGGCGCATCTGGCGCTTGTGGAAAAGCAGCGGATCGCCTTTGACGCCATGTCATCGAGCACCTCGCCGACGGCAATGGAGAGCCTGCATGCCGGCCATAGGCAAAGTTCAATTCCCCTGCGACCACCTATTGCGTCACACTGGCCACCACACTCCAGACATGCAGCACCACTGACACGGAGATTCTCATGAGCCAACGCATCCTGATGGTCCTTACCTCTCACGACCGCCTGGGCGACACCGGCGAGCCCACCGGCTTCTGGCTGGAGGAGCTGGCGGCGCCCTACTACGCCTGCCTCGACGCCGGCGCCGAGGTGGTGCTGGCCTCGCCCGCCGGTGGCCAGCCGCCGCTGGACCCCAAGAGCGATGCCGAGGAGAGCCAGACCGACGCCACTCGGCGCTTCAAGCAGGACCCCGATGCCCAGCAGCAGCTGGCCACTACTCGGCGCCTGTCCGAGGTCAGCGCCGACGATTTCGACGCCATCTTCTACCCCGGTGGTCACGGTCCACTCTGGGATCTGGTGGACAACCCCGACTCCATCCGCCTGATCGAGACCTTTTGGGCCCAGCAGAAGCCGGTGGCGACGGTGTGCCACGCCCCCATCGTCCTGCTTCATGCGCGCGACACCGAGGGCGAGCCACTCGTCCGTGGCCGCCGCGTCACCGGCTTCACCAACGGTGAAGAGGACGCCGTGGGCCTGACCGAGGTGGTACCGCAGCTGGTGGAAGAGGCCCTCAAGGCCGCCGGAGCGGACTACTCCAAGGCGGACGACTTCGCGCCCTACACCTGCCGCGACGGCCGCCTGATTACCGGCCAGAACCCGCCCTCCTCGGAGCCCGTCGCCAAGGTACTGCTCGAGGCACTGAGCGAATAACCCGCGCCTTTTTTCCAGGCCCCATGGCAGAGCGCCCCGGCATCACATGATGCCGGGGCGCTCGTCTCTCTACTCCAGGGCCAGCTACTGCAGGCCAGCTACTGCAGGGACAGGCTGCTGGCAGGATAAGACCACTTGCAGGGTCGGGATCAGCCGCGCCGGTAGGTGCCCACCAGACGGTTCATGCCGAGCAGATGCGGCTCGACCTTGAGCAGCAGATCCCGCAGGGAGATCCCCTCGGGCAGGTCATCGGTGGGCTTGTCCAGCGCCATCACCCAGAAGTAGTAGCGATGGGTATCGTGCCCCTCGGGCGGCATGGGGCCACCATAGCCCAGCTTGCCGAAGTCGTTCTTGCCACGCGTCCCGACGCTGGTCGCTTCCTCCAGGCTGGTGGTGGACGCGGGAATGTTGTAGAGCACCCAGTGCACGAAGCCGTAGGTACCGTTCTGCACCAGGGGGGCATCCGGATCGTGACAGATCAGCGCGAAGCCCTTGGTGCCTTCGGGGGCATCCTGCCAGACCAGCGCCGGCGAGAGGTCATCGCCCTCCCCCGTATGCTTGGCTGGAATGGCGCCTCCGTCCTCGAAGGCGGGACTGGAGAGGCGCAGGGTCGACAGGGCGAATGCCATCGGTAATCCTCCTGATTGAAGACAGACGAACGTCAACGTAGCCTGGGAAACAAACGAGGAGCTGTCAACATGCCCAAGCGTCTGCTGATCGTTGCCCATGCCCCCTCACCCAACACCCTCAGGCTTCGCGAAGCCGCCGAGCAGGGCGCCCGCCATCCCGAGATCGAAGGCGTGGAGGTGGTCGTCAAGCCCCCCCTCGAGGCGGGTCCCGAGGACGTGCGTCACTGTGATGCCATCCTGCTCGGCACCACCGAGAACCTGGGCTATATGAGCGGTGCCCTGAAGGACTTCTTCGACAGAAGCTACTACGAGGTCCTTGAACAGACCCAGGGGCTGCCCTGTGCCCTCTATGTCCGCGCCGGTCATGATGGCACCGGCACGCGCCGCGCCGTGGAGAGCATCACCACCGGCCTGCGCTGGCGCTGGGCACAGGAACCGCTGATCCTGCGCGGCGAATGGCAGGAGTCCTTCACCGAGCAGGTGGAGGAGCTCGCCATGGCCATGGCCGCAGGACTCGAGGCGGGGGTGCTATAACCTTATTCGATAGAATTACGTTGAATGCCCCAGCCTGCCTCGCCGGTCCTGCTATACCTGAAAGATGGACCTGGTGATCGAGACATGACCGGGCCCCGCCTGGCCATCCTGGCCGATACCACAACTCCGAGATAACGACACCAGGATAGCCACACCAAGCTAACAATCGAGATAACCGTCAAGATAACCATCGAGATAACAACACAGCCTGTCGACCAGATACCGGGCGACACCTCTCCTGACAGGCATTGCCCCGCCACCTCACTGGTTCTGGTGTGCCTCTGGCCGACTCACTGCTACGAGGTGAGTCATGAACAGCATCGCCAAACGATTGGCCGTTGGCATCGCCAGCCTGCTACTGCACGCTTCCCTGCCTGCCGATACCGAGACACCCCTGACCATCGCCACCGCCAGTCCGGCCGGGGTCTACCACGTGGTCGGACGCGCTTTGTGTCGAACCCTCAGCACGCCCTGTCGGGCACAACCCAGCGATGGCTCCAGCGCCAATCTGCGCGCCCTGCGCCGTGGCGAGCTGGCATTCGCTCTCGTCCAGTCGGACCTGCACCAGTATGCCACCCAGGGCATCGAGGGATTCCGCCAGGCCGGCGCCGATACGGCCCTGCGTTCGGTGTTCTCGCTGCACAGTGAGCCGTTCACTCTGGTCGTCCGCCGCGATGCCGACATCGCAAGCCTCGAGGATCTGCAGCGACGCTCCGTCAATATCGGCAACCCGGGCTCCGGGCAGCGCAGCACCATGCTCAGGCTGATGGATGCCCGCGGCTGGAGCCGCACCACCTTCCGCCAGGTACACGACCTGCCCGCCGATCAGCAATCCATGGAACTGTGCCATGGCAATATCGACGCCATGGTCTATACGGTGGGGCATCCCAATGACTCGGTCGCTCAGGCCATTCGTCTGTGTAACGCCGAGATCATCGATGTCAGCGGCACCACCATCGACCTGCTGGTCAACGCCTACCCCTACTTCAGCTACGCCACGATCCCCGCTGGCCTGTATGGGCCCGACCAGCCCGAGATCCACACCTTCGGCGTCAAGGCAACGCTGGTTACCCGCGCCGATGTCGATGCAGAGCAGGTCTACCGGCTGGTGTCCGAGGTATTCGGCGCGTTTACCCGTTTCAAGGCTACCCATCCCGCCCTGGGGGTGCTGACGCCCCAGGTGATGATCGAGGAGGGCCTGAGCGCCCCCCTCCATGATGGCGCCTTGCGCTACTATCGTGAGCGGGGCTGGATCCATGACGAGGCACTGCTCCCCGTACGCCACGAGATTCGACGCGGCGCCGCCTTGGCGGGCATGGCGAACTGATACCGGCGGCAGGGGGAGGCGAGCGAGTGGCAATTTGATAAAAGTGGCAATCTGATATCAGTGGCAACCAAAACGAAGCGGCGGCGCCCTCGGGGCGCCGCCGCTGTTTTCTGCATCGAGCCGGTGCTTACGCCAGGCGTTCGAACACCGTCGCCACGCCCTGCCCCAT
>NZ_CANMVL010000009.1 GCF_947501415.1 uncultured Halomonas sp.
TACTGCCCGCAAGCAGTGCGACGCGTCGAGATCCCCAAGGGCAATGGCAAGATGCGCCCGCTGGGCATTCCGACCGTGAAGGACCGTATTGTCCAGGCAGCGGTCAAGCGCGTGATCGAACCGATCTTCGAGCATGAGTTTCTGCCGATGAGCTACGGATTCCGGCCAGGCAGAGGTTGCAAGGATGCCCTGCGAGACGTCGATGATGCGCTTAAAGCGGGCATGACCTGGGTGGTAGATGCGGATCTGCAAGGCTATTTCGATAGCATCCCGCACGACCGCCTGATGGCCCGCGTCGAAGAGCGAATCAGCGACGGTCGACTGCTGGCCTTGCTACGAAGCTGGTTGAGCCAGGACATCGTCAGCGACATGAGCCGATGGACACCCACGTCAGGGACGCCACAAGGCGCGATCATCAGCCCCTTGTTGGCGAACGTCTACCTGCACCCGCTGGACCAGGAAGTGACACAGCACGGCTACCGCATGGTGCGGTATGCCGATGATTTCGTCATTCTCTGCCGCAGTGAGCAGGAGGCCCGACAAGCCCTGGCCCATGTCCAGGAATGGGTAGCGGCGAATGGCCTGACTCTGCACCCCGACAAGACCCATGTCGGTGATTGCCGGCGGAAGGGACAGGGTTTCGACTTCCTGGGCTACCGCTTCGAGGCGGATCGTCGCTGGGTGCGCAAGAAGAGCCTCAAGGCCTTCAAGGATAAAGTGAGAAGCAAGGCGCGGCGGACGGAAGGCAAGAGTCTGCGTCAGGTCATTGCCTCACTGAACCCGATGCTGAGAGGGTGGTTTGGCTACTTTCGGCACGCCTACCGGACGACGTTCCGTTCATTGGACGGCTTCATTCGTCGGCGGCTGCGGGCCATGCTGCGCAAGCAGGAGAAGCGTCCGGGGCGTGGCAACACCCGGTCGGACATACGACGCTGGTCCAATACGTTCTTCGCGGCCGCGGGGCTCTTCACCCTAGCCGGAGCCTGGCGGCATGCGAGCCAATCCCGATGAGGAAACCATCGACTGGAGAGCCGTGTGCGGGAGAACCGCACGCACGGTTCGGAGGGCGGGGAGGGCTTAGCCCTTCCCGACCCCTATCGATGAACCCTGGCCTCCCATGGTGAACCCCGGCCTCCGCTCTGTGGGAGGCCGGGTTCCCTGGGCGATACCCGAACTCACGTTTTCCTGATGAGCCGCGCCCGTCACCCTCGCCGGGACCAGCTGGTTACTCTCGAGGCCGTGGTGTCGACGCCCGCGACCCACCTGCTCTATGGCACAATATCCGGTCTCGTGAATCGACAAGGATCGCCAATGGCGTATGTGCTGGTGATGGGCGGTCTCGCCCTCTCGGTTAGCTTTACCCTGGGCTGGGCGCTGTGGCGTCTGGTTCGTGGGGCGCTGGGCTGGTTGGGTGGCTCCCCCTCGGGGGGTGCCAGGGTCAAGCCCAAGGCTCGCAAGCCCGCGGCCAGAAAGCCGGCGAGCAAGGCAGCCTCCAACAAGTCATCGGCTACCAGGTCATCTGCCTCCAGGTCATCCAGCGGCAGGGCCGCAACGCCTCGCAAGGCGGCTGCCCAGCAGCCTGCCAAGCCCAGCGAACCCTGGGGCCTGACCCGGTGGCTGGCGGCGAACCGCTCCCTGCTGCCTCTCGCCAGCCTGGCCGTGATGCTCTACGCCTTCGGTCGACTCGTGGTATTTGGCCTGCAGCACCGCCCCGTGGAAGCGCCGGCCTCGTTTGCCCAGGTGGTGATGGTGATTGGCTGGGTGGCGGCGGTGCTGCTTGGCCTGGCACTGCTCTCCCTGCTGGCACGCTGGCGCTGTCGGGAGTGACGAGGGCTGCGAACCCGCATAACGTTGGCGAGTCTCACCGTGGTAGCGACCGAAGGAGAAACTTGTGCTAGCCAATATCCAGCGATTCTTTCAGCAGATGCTCTCGGAGGAGGGCGACGGCGCCGGGCGTGAGGCGCCGAGCCTGGAGCTTGCCGCCGCGGCGCTGCTCTGCGAGGTGATACGCGCCGACTACGAGGTCACCCCGGATGAGCTCGAGACCTTGCGGGACCAGCTGCGTCGACATCTGAGCGTTAGCGACGAGGCGATCGATGAGCTGATGGCCCTGGCCCAGCAGGAGGTCGAGGGTGCCGTCGATCACTATCAGTTCGTCTCGTTGATCAGACAGCACTACGACTATTCTCGGCGCTGCGAGCTGGTGCGCATGATGTGGGCGCTGGCGCTGGCCGACGGTGAGCAGCACCATCTGGAGGAGCACCGCATCCGTCAGCTGGCCGAGCTGCTGCATGTCAGCCATGCTGACTTCATCCGCACCAAGCTGCAGGTGCAGCAGCAGGGCGGCGCCAGCGCAGATGACTGAAGACCCAGGTGGCTGAAGACCTGAATGACTGAAGACCTGGATGGCTGAAGACCTGGTTGGCTGAAGACCCAGATGGGTGAAGAGCTAGATGCCTGAAGATGAGTGGCATGAATCTTTTTCTACCTCTGGGGTATCCATCTGAATGTCGGCAGAAAAACGGTAATAAATCATGTTTTCGGAAAGGTATTTGGAAGCCTGGCCTGCCGGTGAAACGTTATGATGCCCTGAGTCTTTCGCCGCCGTGGTCGCAGTGGGGCCGGTGGCATGGAAACATCAATCGTTGAGTGGGCCTCTCCCTGTGGTGAGGCCTGCGTTCTTTCCAGGAGGTGTTGGTGATGTCTCGTGAAATCGTGGTTCTGGGGGCCGGCATGGTCGGCGTTTCGGTGGCCTGGCATCTGGTGCGCCAGGGCCATTCGGTGACGCTGGTGGACCGCCGCGAGCCAGGCCGCGAGACCTCCTTCGGCAATGCCGGCATTATCCAGCGCGAATCGGTGCGGCCCTACGCCTTTCCCCGCGATCTCGGCACGCTGATGCGTGTGCTGCCCAATCGCGAGGTGGATATTCGTTATCGTACGGCGGGCATGCTGAGCGCCGCCAGCCCGCTGCTTCAGTACTGGCTCAACTCCGGCAAGACCCGCTACGCCAAGATCGTGCCGGAGTATGCGTCGCTGATCATGCGCTGCCTGGAGACCCATGCCCCGATGATCGAGGCCGCCGGTGCCGATCATCTGGTGCGTCGCGACGGTTGGCTCGAGCTCTACCACACGCAGAAGGCCTTCGATGAGCGACTCGTCGAGGCTCGCGAGAACCGCGACCTCTACGGTGTCGAGTTCGAAGTGCTCGATGCCGCCGGCCTATACGCCAAGGAACCCCATCTCAAGAAGGGGCTGGTGGGTGCCATCCACTGGACCCAGCCGTGGACCGTCGCCGATCCCGGCGCGCTGGTGCAGGCCTATGCCGATAACTTCCAGCAGCAGGGCGGCCGCTTCCTGAAGGCCGAGGTGCAGGGTGTCGAGAAGGGCGGCAAGGGCTGGAAGGTAACCACCGATCGCGAATCGCTGGAAGCGGAGCAGCTGGTGGTGGCGCTCGGTCCCTGGAGCGACAAGTTGCTCAAGCGTCAGGGTATCTCGGTGCCGCTGTTCGCCAAGCGCGGCTATCATATGCACTACGCCAGCGCCGATGACAACGCGCATCTCAACCACTGGATCATGGATGCCGAGACCGGCTTCCTGCTCGAGCCGATGCGGGCGGGGATCCGCCTGACCACCGGGGCCGAGCTGGCCGATCTGGATGCACCCCCCAAGTTCAAGCAGCTGAAGGCGGCGGAGCGGGCCGCAAGGAAGATCTACCCGCTGGGTGAGCGGCGCGACCCCGAGCCCTGGAAGGGCGCGCGCCCCTGCCTGCCGGACATGAAACCGATCATCGGTCCGGCTCCCAAGCAGGACGGAATGTGGCTGGCCTTCGGCCACGGCCACCAGGGCTTTACCCTGGGACCTGTGACCGGACTGCTGCTGAGTCAGATGATGGCAGGCGAGACGCCCGAGGTGGATATGGCGCCCTTCAGCGCCACACGCTTCTGAGTCTGACGTCACTCTGGAGGGCACGGGGCAAAGTCGAAGTGACTGGCCCAACAGCGCCGCAGGGCCTATCAGGTCTTGCGGCGTCGTTTTATCTGGTGGGTGGCCAGCTTGACCATCAGGGTGACGATAAACACCAGCCAGCCGGCGGTGGCCATCACATTGAACAGCAGCAGCTTCTGTACGCCGCTCAGGGGGGCGAAGATCAACTCGAAGGTGATGCCGAACAGAAAGGCGAGGAACAGCGGCAGCGCCAGGATATGCATCCACATCTCGGTGCGTCGCTTCCTTACGTGATAGCGGCGCAGGTGTACGCGGGTGGGCCGATGCACGAAGGTGACCAGCACGGTGGTGCCGAGCAGCAGCAGGGCCGCCACGGTGGGCTGAAGATTGCCCAGGTGGGCCGACAGACTGATCGACCAGTACACGACCAGCCACATCAAGCCGGCCATGCTGGCAGCCAGATCGGCATAGTGGCGAACCTTGGGCATCTTTTCTCTCCCTGAAATCTGGCCGCATGATACGGGATTTGCCGGCTTCTTGGCGAGCTCACCGGTGGCTCTCGTCGCGTTTCCTGCCGGTGCCTGTTGTTATCTGGTGAAAGCTATCTGGGGAAGTTATCTGGTGAAGCGCAGCACCAGCTTGCGGACCCAGTACCAGCGGTTGATCAGCAGGGCGGTGAAGATCAGCGAGCAGCCGGCCAGTTGCAGCAGGGTCATGGTCTCGCCGTACCAGGCGGCTGCCAGCAGGGCGGTCCAGACCGCCTCGAGCATCAGGATGACCGCGGCGTGGCTCGGGGTGGTGAGGCCCTGGGCGTGAATCTGCAGGAAGAAGCGCAGGGTGCTCGAGAGCAGGATGCTGGCCGCCAGCCAGCCGAGGATATCGCCGCCTAGCCGCGCCGGCCATGGCTCCACCAGCGCCGATGCCAGGCTGAGCAGAATGCCGACGACGGTAAGCTGGATAGCAGTAAGCGGCAGGGCGGGCAGGTGACGTACCACCCGCGTATTGGTATTGATCAGCAGCGAGAAGAGTAGCGCCGAGGTGGCGATCAGCCACTGGCTGGGTTCCAGGCGCAGCCCGGCATTCAGCGACAGCAGGCCGAAGCCGACCAGCGCGATGGGCAGGGCGATCCAGGTGGTGCGCGGTGGGCGATCACCGAACAGCAGGCGGGCCACCACCGGCACCAGCAGGATGCCCAGGCTATTGATAAAGGCGCTCTCGCCGAGGTGGCGGGAGTGGAAGAGCCCCATGACCCAGAAGCCGATGGCGGCGCTGAACAGCAGACCCACGCCGGCGCTGGTGGCCAGGTCGCGTCGGCTCAGCCGGCGCAGGGCGGGAAGGGCGAACAGCACAAGTATCAACCCGGCGAGCAGGAAGCGTGTGCCGATAAACAGCAGCGGCGGCATGCCCGCGAGGGCCTCCTTGGAGAAGATCCAGCCGGCGGCGGCGAGCAGGGTGACGGTCAGCAGCAGCAGGTCGGCGCGCAGCGGACTGCGCTCCAGGGAGTCGGTCATAAGGCGTCCGAGGCAAAGGCAAAAACCGCATGTTAGCAGACTATATGGTTCGCGGTTCTGCCCTGCCCGGCGGCATTCGGTATACTGGCGCGATATCGATTTGAACCCGCCACTACATTTCAACCCCTAATACAGGATCCGCCGTGACTACCCTGACCCTGACTCGCCCCGACGACTGGCATCTCCATCTGCGCGACGGCCAGGCGCTGGCCGCCGTGGTCGAGGCCTCTGCTCGCCAGATGGGCCGAGCCATCATCATGCCCAACCTGACGCCGCCGGTGACCACCACCAAACAGGCGCTGGCCTATCGCGAGCGGATCCTGGCGGCGTTGCCCGAGGGCAGCCGCTTCGAGCCGCTGATGACCCTCTATCTCACCGACAATACGCCCGCCGAGGAGATCGAGCGTGCCCATGCCAGCGGCCTGGTGCAGGCGGTCAAGCTCTATCCCGCGGGCGCCACCACCAACTCCGCCTCCGGGGTGACCGATCTGGCGCACTGCGATGCCGCGATCGCCGCCATGGCGAGGCTGGGGATCCCGCTGCTGATGCATGGTGAGGTGACCGACGCCGAGATCGATATCTTCGATCGTGAGGCGGTGTTTATCGAGAAGGTGCTAAAGCCCCTGCTGGAGCGCCACCCGAGCCTCAGGGTGGTGTTCGAGCATATCACCACCGCCGAGGCGGCCGAGTTCGTGGCCGCGGCGCCGGCCAATGTGGGCGCGACCATCACCGCCCATCATCTGCTGTTCAACCGCAACCATATGCTGGTGGGCGGCATTCGCCCCCACTACTACTGCCTGCCGATCCTCAAGCGCGAGCGCCATCGCGAGGCGCTGCTGGCGGCGGCCACCTCGGGCAGCCCGAAGTTCTTCCTGGGTACCGACAGTGCACCCCATGCCCAGGGTGACAAGGAGAGCGCCTGTGGCTGTGCCGGGGCCTATACCGCGCCGGCGGCAATCGAGTACTACGCCACTGCCTTCGAGCAGGCCGGCGCCCTGGATCGCCTGGAAGGCTTTGCCAGCCACCACGGCCCGGATTTCTACGGCCTGCCGCGCAACGCCGATACCATCACCCTGGTGCGCGAGCCGTGGCAGCTTCCTGAGTCGCTGCCGTATGCCAACGGGGCGCGCATCGTGCCGCTGATGGCCGGCGAGATGCTGGAGTGGAAGCTGGTTTAGCAAATACCCGCGTAACCCTTCATCGTGATGGGGTGGTCACCACCCGATTTCGACTTTCGACTCTCGTCATGGCTATGCATCATATGTGTTGCTATTGTTAAGAAAAAGCAGCGTATATGGTGCATTTTGATGAGCCTCCATGATGATCTAGAGCATCGCCGGCGTGACCTGGGGTTGACTCAGGCACAACTCGCCGAGCGAATCGGCGTAACGCGCCAGCAATACCAACGCCTGGAAAGTGGCGGTAATCCGCGCCTGGATACCCTTCGGCTGGTGGCCGACGGCCTCAATGCGCGCCTGGCGCTGATTCCTCTGGAGAAGTGGTACGCCGTCAAGGCGCTGCTCGATGAGGAGAAAGAAGGCGGCACTCCTCTCGATGAGGATCCTTGGCAGGGTTTGCTTGGCAGGGAGGAGTGAGGGTGGCCGACGAAAGTGTCGAAATGCTCTCCCTCTGGCTTCATGGCCATCGTGTTGGCTGGTTAGCCGGGTACCGTGGTGGGCGCAATGTACTGGTATTTGACGATGACTGGCGTCTTGACGAGGGGCGACCCAGCCTGACGCTATCGCTGATGCCCTCGGCTCCCCATGGTCGACGCTTGATGCAGGAGCCCTGGATACGGCGTCAGCGGCTTCATCCCTGGCTATCCAATCTGCTTCCTGAGGGAGCGCTGCGCCACTGGCTGGCTGCCGAGCTCAAGGTGCATCCCGACAATGAGTTTCCTCTATTGGCTGCGCTGGGCCATGATCTGCCGGGTGCGCTGGAAGTTGCTTCCGTGGCACCCGATGAGATGCCGGCATGGGTGCTGGCTCATTGCTCGAGTGTGACGCCTCAGCCGCGGCGGTTAACCGTGGGGCGTGGGTTTTCGCTGGCCGGTGTCCAGATGAAGTTTTCCATGCGCGAGCAGGATGGGCGTTTCTTCGGGGCCGATGAGACATTGCCTGGTGACTGGATCCTCAAACCGCCATCGCCCCATCACCCTTGGCTCGTTCAGAATGAATATTCCGCCATGCGCCTGGCGCAGGCGGCAGGCGTCACGATTCCGGACATTCGCCTGGTCCCGCTCGAGTCACTTCACGGCCTGCCCCGCATTAATTTACCTGATGAGCCGCTAGCCTACGCGATCAAGCGATTCGATCGCGAAGATCGTGAGCGGGTGCATGCAGAGGATTTTGCGCAGGTGTTTTTTCGATATCCTTACGAGAAGTATGACGGTCCTAACTACGAGCAGGTCGGGCGGCTGCTGCGTGAGTTCTCGGCTGATGGACTGAGCTGTGTGCTGGAGATGGCGCGCCGATTGCTGGTCAACATGCTATTGGCCAATGGCGATGCTCACTTGAAGAACTGGAGTCTATGGTATCCGGATCGTCACACTCCGCGTCTGTCGCCTGCTTATGACATCGTGATGACCAGGGCCTATCTGCCCGATGAGCGTGGCGCCGCCCTGAACCTGAACGGCAAGAAGCGCTGGGATCTGCTGCGAAAAGAGGATTTTCGGCACTGGGCCGAGAGGGTGGGCGTAAGTTGGTCGCTCGTCTCGACTGCCCTCGATGAGACCATGGCGACAGTCCGAACCAGATGGCCCGCTCTATTGGCGACGCTGCCCATGGCAGAAGAGCACCAGTGCCTCCTGAGAGAGCACTGGCGTCGTCTATCGCCGGAGTGGCGGGTCGAGCCCCAGCGTTAGGCGCTTGCGGCTATTGCGCCATCACGCTGCCGATCGCCCAGGCGGGCCACCATCGCCTCGATCATCTTCGAGGAGTGCAGGGCGGCCTTCTCCAGGAACTCCTCGAAGGAGAGGTGGTTGTCGCCGCCGCCGGGGATATCCGAGAGGGCGCGGATCACCACGAAGGGGCAGCCGTAGAGATGGCAGGTCTGGGCGATGGCCGCGGCCTCCATCTCGGCGGCGAGCATGGTGGGGAAGCGCCGACGGGTCAGGGCCACCAGGTCGGGGCAGGCCATGAACACATCGCCGGTGGCGATCAGCCCCTCGACCACCCGGACCTCGCCCAGCGCCTCGACACACTCCCGGGCCAGGTGAACCAGCCGTTCGTCGGGCAGGTAGGCCGCCGGCATGTCGGGGACCTGGCCATGCTCGTAACCGAATACCACGGCATCCACGTCGTGGTGGCGGACCTCACTCGAGACCACGATATCGCCGATCTCGAGCCCCTCGCCGAAGCCACCGGCGGAGCCGGTATTGATGATCGCCTCCGGCTGGTACATGTCGAGGAGCAGGGTGGTGCCGACGGCGGCATTCACCTTGCCGATGCCCGACTGCAGAATCACCACCTCCACGCCGTTTAGCTTGCCGCTGTAGAAGGTGCTGCCGACATGGGTGTGGGTCTCGCACCCCTCGAGCAGGGAGGCGAGTCGCTCCACCTCCTGGCTCATGGCGCCGATGATGCCGATACGCCTCATGCGAAAACTTCCGTCCACTCGTTGCGCTTGGCCAGGAAGCCGCGGGCGATCTGCTTGGCTCCCTCGAGGCTGTGGCTGGCCGCCCAGCCGCACTGCATCTCGTTGCAGGCCGGCACCTCGTCGGCCTCGAGCACATCCTTGAGGGTGTTCTCGAGCAGGGTCAGCACGCCTTCGTAGTCGTCGTGGTTGATCATCGCGATGTAGAAGCCGGTCTGGCAGCCCATGGGGCTGATGTCGACCACCTTGTCGGAGTGGTTGCGCGACAGCTCCGCCATCAGGTGCTCAAGAGAGTGCAGGCCGGGCATCTCCATATGGTCCTGGTTGGGCTGGCAGATGCGCATGTCGTACTTGTGGATGGTATCGCCGCGCTCACCGGTCTTGATATCGGCCAGGCGCACGTAGGGAGCCTTCACCTTGGTGTGATCCAGGTTGAAGCTCTCGACGTTCATCTTGTCGCTCATCGTTGTCTCCTCATTCTGTTTGGGGGCCTGCTTCGAGGTCAGACCCCAACCCCCGGGGTCTGACCCCAGGGGAGATCCCAGGGAACGCTTAACTGGCGTCGTGCATATCGGCGGCTTGCAGGGTGTTCTCCAGCAGGCTGGCCACGGTCATGGGGCCGACCCCCCCGGGAACCGGGGTGATCCAGGCGGCACGCTCGGCGGCGGCCTCGAAGTCGACGTCACCGATCAGGCGACCATCCTCCTGGCGGTTGATGCCCACGTCGATGACGATGGCGCCCTCCTTGACCCACTCTCCCTTGACCAGGCCCGGCTTGCCCACCGCCACGATCAGCACATCGGCACGGCGCACATGCTCCTCAAGGTTGCGAGTGAAGCGGTGGCAGACGGTAGTGGTGCAGCCGGCGATCATCAACTCCAGGGCCATGGGGCGGCCGACGATATTGGAGGCGCCGACCACGGTGGCATCGAGGCCACGAACCGCCAGGCCGCTCTCCTCGAGCAGCGTCATCACGCCCTTGGGCGTGCAGGGTCTCAGCAGCGGCAGGCGCTGCGCCAGGCGGCCCAGGTTATAGGGGTGGAAGCCGTCCACATCCTTGTCGGGGCGTATGCGCTCGAGGATGGGGCGGGCGTCGAGCTGCTCGGGGAGGGGCAGCTGGACGAGGATGCCATCCACGCTGGGGTCGTCATTAAGCTGGTCAACCAGCGTCTCGAGTTGTTGCTGGGTGGTGTCCGCGGGCAGCTGATGTCGAAATGACTCGATGCCGGCCTCGACGCAAGCGTTGTGCTTGTGGCGCACATAGACCGCCGAGGCGGGGTCTTCACCGACCAGGACGACGGCAAGCCCTGGCGTACGGCCCCCTGCTTCGCGGCGTGCCTGCACCTGGCGGGCTACCTGCTGGCGAACACGGGCGGCTATCGCTTTGCCATCGATCTGTTGCGCGGTCATCGAGGATCCTCTGGGTGGCCGGTAGTAAAGGTAAGGACGTGATTTTCGCATGCCGAGCGGTCGAAACAAAGCGGGCGATATCAGCAAATTATGTTCTGCCACTTGACGGGCGAAGAAAGTCACGTAGAATACGCATCGCTCGACGAGGCCTGTGCGGCGGCGTCCAGCCCGCTTGATCGCCGTCGGAGTGTAGCGCAGTCTGGTAGCGCGCCTGCTTTGGGAGCAGGATGTCGGGGGTTCGAATCCCTCCACTCCGACCACAACTTCTTGAATGTCTTGCGGTTTTTTGACACTCAGGGTTGCGGCGAGGCGACCTGGAACGTAGAATGCGCCCATGGCTCAATCGGATAGAGCAACGGCCTTCTAAGCCGTAGGTTGCAGGTTCGAGTCCTGCTGGGCGCGCCATACGGTGCGGTAGCAGGCAGTCAGTACGAGCAGTTGTCGAAGTGGTGGATGTAGCTCAGTGGTAGAGCCCCGGATTGTGGCTCCGGTGGTCGTGGGTTCGATCCCCATCATCCACCCCACCTCGACAAGCCTGGCAAGTTCAAGATATGGTGGATGTAGCTCAGTGGTAGAGCCCCGGATTGTGGCTCCGGTGGTCGTGGGTTCGATCCCCATCATCCACCCCATGTCTTGCGTAGCCGGTTTCGTGTCGAAGCATGATCCTGCTTCATCGGTTTGATCCCCTCTCTTCTTGTTATTTGCCCCATGCTTTTTTGCTGGTCCGTTGCGGGGCATGTGTCTCTTTTTTCTCGTTATTTCGTTACTTTCGCACGGTGTTTACGTGAGTTATATGTCACGCGGTCGCTCAGGCGTCGGCGTTTTTTGGCGTGGGTGAGCCGCTGACCCTTGTAATCTCTCGCAGCGCCCCCACTTCTTTCGCCTCGGTGCTTGCCAGTGCCGAACGGGATTCATAAAATCATCCTTTTGATTTTCCATTCACGCAATCAACACAATGCCCCCAGTCGGTAGAGGACATTTCATGCAAGTTTCCGTCGATACGACCTCCCAGATCGAACGCCGCATCACGGTCCAAGTGCCGGCCGCCGAAATCGATGAGGCCGTCAATACCCGTCTCAAGGATGCCGCCAAGAACGTTCGTATGGACGGTTTTCGTCGGGGCAAGGTGCCGATGACGGTGATCCGCCAGCGCTACGGTAGCGAAGTGCGCAACGAGGTGGTGGGCGAAGTGATGCGTGAGCGCTATGTTCGCGCCATTTCCGAGAACGAGCTCAACCCGGCCGGTCTCCCGCAGATCGAGGCCACTGTCAACGAGGCGGGCAAGGACCTGGAGTTTGTCGCGACGCTGGAGATCTACCCCGAGATCGAGCTGGCCTCCATCGAGGGTGCCGAGGTCGAGCGTCCGGTGGTCGAGGTGAGCGAAGCCGATGTCGACGAGATGATCGACACCCTGCGCAAGCAGAACGCCGAGTGGGAAGAGGTCGAGCGTGCCGCCGAGGATGGTGATCAGGTAACCATCGACTTCCAGGGCTTCCTGGGCGATGAGCCCTTCGAGGGTGGCAGTGCCGAGGGTCACGATCTGGTGATCGGCTCTGGCAGCTTTATCCCCGGGTTCGAGGAGCAGCTGATCGGTGCCGCTGCCGGCGACGACAAGGAGCTCAAGGTCACCTTCCCGGAGGACTACCAGGCCGAGAACCTGGCTGGCCAGGAAGCGACCTTCAAGGTCAAGGTCCATGCGGTGAAGGGCCAGGCCCTGCCCGAGGTGGATGCCGAGTTCGTCAAGAAGTTCGGCGTCGACGACGGTGACCTCGACAAGTTCCGCGCCGAGGTCAAGAAGAACATGAGCCGTGAGGCCGAGCAGGCGGTGGACAACCGCGTCAAGCAGCAGGTGCTCTCCGCGCTGCAGAAGGCCAATGAGGTCACCGTGCCCCAGGCGCTGGTCCAGCAGGAGACGGATGGTCTCAAGCGTCAGGCCGCCCAGCAGTTCGGCCTGGGTGAGGACTTCGATGTCTCCCAGCTGCCCAACGAGCTGTTCGAAGAGCAGGCCAGGAGCCGTGTCGAGGTGGGTCTGCTGCTGGCCGAGGTGATCAAGGTCAACGAGCTCGAGGCCAGCGACGACGAGATCCGTGCCAAGGTGCAGGAGCTCGCCGAGCAGTATCAGGAGCCCGAGCAGGTGGTCGAGCACTACATGGGCAACGACCAGCTCAAGACCCAGGTCAAGTCCGCTATCCTTGAAGAGAAGGCCGTGGGCGTGCTGCTCGAGCAGGCCAGCGTCAAGGATGTCGAGATGTCCTATCAGGACGTGCTGGCAGCCGCCCAGCAGCAGGAAGAGGCCGACGAGGAAGAAAGCAGCGAGGAGGCCGGCGAGGAAGAGCGCCAGGCCTGATCGATGCCCCCGCGCCCCGGCCAGTGCCGGGGCGCCGTTTCTCTTCGCTTCCATTCATCGGATGCAAGGACAACACGCAGATGAGCAACGAGTTCGAGATTCAGAACGCCGGCGGCCTGGTGCCGATGGTGGTCGAGCAGAGCGCCCGCGGTGAACGCTCCTACGATATCTATTCCCGCCTGCTCAAGGAGCGTGTGATCTTCCTGGTGGGTCCGGTGGAAGACTACATGGCCAACCTGGTAGTGGCGCAGCTGCTGTTCCTGGAGTCCGAGAACCCGGACAAGGACATCCATCTGTACATCAATTCGCCGGGTGGCTCGGTGACCGCTGGCATGTCGATCTACGACACCATGCAGTTCATCAAGCCTGACGTCTCCACCGTGTGTATCGGCCAGGCAGCCAGCATGGGGGCGTTGTTGCTGGCCGGTGGCGCCGCAGGCAAGCGCTTCTGCCTGCCCAACTCGCGTATGATGATTCACCAGCCGCTGGGTGGTTACCAGGGGCAGGCCTCGGACATCGAGATTCATACGCGTGAGATTCTCGGCATCCGTGACAGGCTCAACCGCATCCTGGCGGAGCATACCGGACAGGATATCGATACGATCGCCCGGGATACCGACCGTGACAACTTCATGGACGGCAACCAGGCCGTGGAGTATGGCCTGATCGACGCCATGCTGGATAAGCGGCCGACATCCTGATAGCGTGATTTGCATTACACGCTGATTGTTCCCGGCGGCGCAGGCCGCCGTTGTGAGCTCGGTGGTGCCGGCTCCTGCGGGCGCCACCAATATGAAAAGAGGTAAGCGAATGGCTGACGGCAAAGGCAAGGACGACGGTGGCAAGCTGCTCTACTGCTCGTTCTGCGGCAAGAATCAGAACGAGGTGCGCAAGCTTATTGCCGGCCCGTCCGTCTATATCTGTGATGAGTGTGTCGACCTCTGCAATGACATCATTCGCGAGGAGGTGCTCGATGCCGATGCCGAGAGCGACGACGAGCGCCTGCCGACGCCGCGTGAGATTCGTCACACCCTCGATGATTATGTGATCGGTCAGGATCGCGCCAAGATGGTGCTGTCCGTTGCCGTCTACAACCACTACAAGCGCCTGAGTTCCGAGGTCAAGAAGGACGACGTCGAGCTTGGCAAGTCGAACATCCTGCTGATCGGCCCCACCGGTAGCGGCAAGACGTTGCTCGCCGAGACCATGGCGCGGCTGCTCAATGTGCCGTTCACCATCGCCGATGCCACCACGCTGACCGAGGCCGGTTACGTGGGCGAGGATGTCGAGAACATCATCCAGAAGCTGCTGCAGAAGTGCGACTACGATGTGGAGAAGGCCGAGCGTGGCATTGTCTACATCGACGAGATCGACAAGGTGTCGCGCAAGTCCGACAACCCCTCGATCACCCGTGATGTCTCGGGTGAGGGCGTTCAGCAGGCGCTGCTCAAGCTGATCGAGGGCACCACGGCCTCGATACCGCCCCAGGGTGGGCGCAAGCACCCTCAACAGGAGTTCCTGCAGGTCGATACCGGCAATATCCTGTTTATCGTCGGTGGTGCCTTCGCCGGCCTGGAGAAGGTGATTCGCGACCGCGTCGAGAAGGGTGGCATCGGCTTCAATGCCGAGGTCAAGAGCAAGGACGACAGCAAGCCGGTGGGCGATGTACTGGCCACCGTGGAGCCCGAGGATCTGGTCAAGTTCGGCCTTATCCCCGAATTCGTCGGCCGTCTTCCGGTGATCGCCACCTTGACCGACCTCACCGAAGAGGCGCTGATCGAGATTCTCACCGAACCCAAGAACTCGCTGATCAAGCAGTACGCCAAGCTGTTCGAGATGGAGAACGTGGAGCTCGAGTTCCGCCAGGACGCCCTGCAGGCGGTGGCCGTCAAGGCCATGACCCGCAAGACCGGCGCCCGTGGTCTGCGCTCCATCCTCGAGTCGGTGCTGCTCGACACCATGTACGAGATCCCCTCGCTGGACGGTGTCAGCAAGGTGGTGATCGATGCCTCGGTGATCAGTGGTGAAAGCGAGCCGCTGTTGATCTATTCGCAGCAGCAGGAAGCCGCCAGCGACGGTACCGACGGCTGAACGATCGGGGGTACCCCCCACGGGAGCACCTTACCTCCATCGCCGGCCCGGTCGGCTGGGGTCATGGTGGCTCCCGTTTTTTTTGTCGTGTCGCCTCCTGCCTTGCAATGTTATCCGGTCGCCCCCATTCCACGGGGCATCCCTTCGTTTTTCTTGAGGTACGTCTGCGATGCAGCAGAACGCTGATCAGACCCTGAGTCTGCCCCTTTTGCCGCTGCGGGACGTGGTCGTCTATCCGCAGATGGTCATTCCCCTGTTCGTGGGTCGCGAGAAGTCAATTCAGGCGCTCGATGCGGCCATGAGCGCCGACAAGCGGGTGTTGCTGGTGGCCCAGCGTGAGGCCAGCAAGGACGACCCCGACCGCGATGATCTGTTTGCCATCGGTACCGTCGCGGAGATCATGCAGCTGCTCAAGCTCCCCGACGGCACCGTCAAGGTGCTGATCGAGGGGGTCTCGCGAGCCGATGTGGGCGAGCTGAATGACGGCGAGGACTACACCAGCGCCGAGGCGCTACTGCGTGAGAGTACGCCCCTCACCGAGCGTGAGCAGGACGCCCTGGTGCGCGTGCTGCTCAATCAGTTCGAGCAGTACGTCAAGATGTCGAAGAAGGTGCCCAACGAGGTGCTCAACTCGCTTTCCGGCATCGAGGATCCCAGCCGCCTGGTGGATACCATCTGTGCGCATCTGTCGCTGAAGATCGATGACAAGCAGCAGCTGCTGGAGATGGACAAGGTGCGCGATCGCATCGAGCACCTGATGGCGCTGATCGAGTCCGAGATCGACCTGCTGCAGGTCGAGAAGCGCATCCGCTCCCGGGTCAAGGAGCAGATGGAGAAGTCTCAGCGCGAGTACTATCTCAACGAGCAGATGAAGGCCATCCAGAAGGAGATGGGCGAGCTCGAGAACGTGCCCAACGAGGCCGAGAAATACGAGCAGGCCATCGAAGAGTCGGGCATGCCCAAGGAGGCGCGTGACAAGGCCGTTCAGGAGCTGGGCAAGCTGAAGATGATGTCGCCCAACTCTGCCGAGGCCACGGTGGTGCGCTCCTATCTCGACTGGCTGGTGTCGGTGCCGTGGAAGAAGCGTACCCGGGTCAAGCATGATCTGCTCCATGCCCAGAAGGTGCTCGACGAGGATCACTATGGCCTTGACGAGGTCAAGGCGCGGATCCTCGAGTACCTGGCGGTGCACAAGCGGGTCAAGAAGCTCAAGGGGCCGGTGCTGTGTCTGGTCGGCCCGCCCGGGGTCGGCAAGACCTCGCTGGGCAAGTCCATTGCCCGTGCGACCAACCGCAAGTATGTGCGTCTGGCACTGGGCGGGGTGCGTGACGAGTCCGAGATTCGTGGCCACCGCCGCACCTATATCGGCTCGCTGCCCGGCAAGATCGTCCAGCGCATGTCACGCGCCGGGGTCAGGAATCCGCTGTTCCTGCTCGACGAGGTCGACAAGATCGGCATGGACCATCGTGGCGACCCCGCCTCGGCACTGCTCGAGGTGCTCGATCCGGAGCAGAACGACACCTTCAGCGACCACTACCTGGAGCTGGATTACGATCTTTCCGAGACGCTGTTCATCTGTACCGCCAACTCCATGAACATTCCCGGGCCGCTGCTCGATCGCATGGAGGTGATTCGTCTGCCCGGGTACACCGAGGACGAAAAGCTTGCGATTGCCAAGCGTTATCTGGTGCCCAAGCAGCTCAAGGCCAACGGCTTCAAGGAGGATGAGCTGGCCTTCTCCGATGAGTCGCTGCTCGAGCTGATCCGCTACTACAGCCGCGAGGCCGGGGTGCGTGAGCTCGAGCGTCAGGTCGCCAAGGTCTGCCGCAAGGTGCTGCGGGTGCGTATCGAGAAGGAGAGCAAGGAGGGCGCCCAGGCCCCGATGCTGCTGGCCGCCACGGATATCGAGGAGTATGCTGGGGTGCGCCGCTACAGCTACGGGCTGGCCGACCAGGAGAATCAGGTGGGCCGCGTGACCGGCCTGGCCTGGACCTCGGTTGGGGGTGAGCTGCTCAATATCGAGTCGGTGGTGACGCCTGGCAAGGGGCGCATCAACAAGACCGGCTCGCTGGGCGATGTGATGAAGGAGTCGGTGAGTGCCGCCCACACCGTGGTGCGCGCGAGAGCCCTGACCATGGGCATCGACCCTGAGCGCTTCGAAAAGGAAGACCTGCATATCCACGTGCCCGAGGGAGCCACTCCCAAGGATGGCCCCAGTGCCGGTATCGGCATGGTTACCGCCATGGTCTCGGCTTATACCGGGCGCCCGGTGCGCTGCGACGTGGCGATGACCGGCGAGGTCAACCTGCGGGGCGAGGTGATGCCGATCGGTGGCCTGAAGGAGAAATTGCTGGCCGCCAGGCGCGGTGGTATAAAGACCGTGCTGGTGCCCGAGGAGAATCGCCGGGATCTCAAGGAGGTGCCGGAGAATATCAAGGAGGCCCTGGACATCAGGCCGGTGCGTTGGATCGATGAGGTACTCGACGCAGCATTAGTCAAAAAGGATGAAGATCCCAAAGAGGAGTCTCATTCAGAAGAAGCCTCGTCGGCGCAGTCAATGATTAGTACGCATTAAGGTCATTTTCCCCACCATTATTCTGCCGAAAGCCTTGTATGGTGGGGCTCTTCCCTGAATGTTGCTTGACAGCGGTTTCTCCACATTGCTATAAATTACCCCATGCTGTGATCGTGCTTGTTAATTGAATTGCCGGTTCGATTGGGGCCAATTTCCGAAAAAGTCAAGGGGTGAAGTGTGAACAAGTCTGAGCTGATCGAAGCCATCGCCGCGTCTGCCGATATTCCCAAGGCTTCCGCCGCGCGTGCCCTGGATGCCATGGTGGATTCCGTGACGGAAAGCCTTAAGAAAGGCGACAGTGTCTCCCTGGTCGGCTTCGGTACCTTCCATGTGAAGGAGCGTGCAGCGCGTACCGGTCGTAACCCCCAGACCGGTGAGCCGATCGAGATCAAGGCGGCCAAGGTGCCCGGCTTCAAGGCCGGAAAGGCGCTGAAGGATTCCGTCAACTAATTGACGCCGAGCTGGAGTCGCGCGTTACGCGCCGCTGATGGTTCGCCGTTGATGGTTGATTGATACAGGCGCATCGCCCTCGGCGGTGCGCCTGTCTTCGTTATTGACTCCACCATTTTCCACTATTCCTTTTGAGGCAACACTTCCGAGGCCTGCATGCTGCAAAGTATTCGAGACCGCTCCCGAAGCTGGGGAGCCAAGATCATCATCGGGGCAGTGGTCGTGACCATGGCGATGTTCGGTGTGGATTCACTGGTGGGCCTGTTCGGCAACAGTGGCGACGAGGTCGCCGAGGTCAACGGCGAGCCCATCATGCGCCAGGAGCTCGAGCTATCGGTACAGCGGGCCATCCGTAGCGGTCAGGTGCCGCCGGAGCAGGAGCGGGCCTTGCGCAGCCAGATGCTCGATGAGCTGATCACGACCCGGGTGTTGAGTCAGTATGTCGAGGAGGGCGGGATGCATCTCTCCGAGGAGCAGCTCGACCAGATCATCGTGTCACTCCCCGAGTTTCAGGACCAGGAAGGCCGGTTCGACCAGGAGCTCTTTCGCAATCGTCTGGCAAGCGCCGGCTACACGCCGCTGGGCTTTCGCCAGCAGCTGCGTAGCGATATGAAACAGCAGCAGCTGCAGCAGGGGCTGGCATACAGCGACTTCAGCCTGCCCAGTGAGCAGGAGCGTCTCGCCGAGCTGCAGCGACAGACGCGCACCTTCCGCCATGCCGCCCTGGGGCCTGACGACCTCGAGGAGTCGATCTCTCCTTCCGATGAGGCCATCGAAGCGTATTATGCCCAGCATCAGGAGCGTTTCCGTCGCCCAGAGCAGGTACGCCTTAACTATGTGGTGATCGACCGCCAGGCCATGGCCGACGAGATGGAGGTCGAGGAGGCGGCACTACGCGATGCCTGGCGCGAACAGACGGTCAATGCCGATCGCCGTCTCTCACATATCATGCTGACCTTCGGTGAGCAGCGCAGCCGCGAGGAGGCGCTGGCCAAGCTCGAGGAGGTTCAGGCGCGCATTGCCGATGGCGAGGCCTTCGCAGACCTGGCCGCCCAGCTCTCCGATGACACCGTCTCCGCGGAACAGGGGGGCGATCTGGGGGTGGTCAGCCGCGGCTTCTTCGGTGAGGCCTTCGACGAGGCCGCCTTCTCGTTGGATGAGGGAGAGGTCTCGGACGTCGTCGAGACCGACAATGGTCTGCACCTGCTGACCGTGACTGGCCTTGAGCGCGAGTCATTCGAGTCGATGAAAGATGAACTGCGCCGCCAGGTGGCGCTCGACAGGGTTTCGGGGGAGTTCAACGAGAAGGTTCAGCAGCTGATCGACGAGAGCTTCGCCGCCGATGATCTAGAGAGTGTCGCCGATGATCTGGGGCTTGCACTTCACTCCAGTGACTGGGTCTCGCGTGACACCCGCGAGGGTGTTCTCTCGGAGCCAGGGGTGATGGCCCAGGCCTTCAGTGAGGATGTGCTCGAGGAGGGCTACAACAGCGAGGTGATCGAGCTGGATAGCGATCGTCGCCTGGTGCTACGGGTCGACGAGCATCGCGAGGCGACCACGCTGCCGCTGGTTGATGTGCGCGACGAGGTCGCCGCCCAGGTCGCGGCACAACAGCGTCGTGAGGCGTTGAGTACCAGGGCGGATCAGCTCGTCGACTCGCTGGCTGAAGGCGGCACCGTCGAGCTCGACTGGCAGCAGGCCGAGGAGGTCAGCCGCCAGGAGACTCGTGGCCTCTCCCAGGCACTGGTGGACGCGGCATTCCGGTTGCCGGCCCCGGAAGGAGAGTCGCCGGTGTATGGCAGGGTGGTCGATGGCGATCGCGCCGTGATCATCGCCCTGGAGTCGGTAGGCGAGGGTGAGGTCGATGAACAGGTCGAGCGATTCGTCGCCTCGATGGCCGAGCGCCTGCGCGCCCAGGCCGCCATTCAGGGCCTGATCGAGCATCTGCGCAGCGAAGCAGAGATCAAGCGCTAGGCGCAAGCCCTGAGCCGCCAGTTGACAGCCCCCCGCGAGCCAGGTCCTCGCAGGGGGCTCTCTGTTTGTGGTATCACAACTAGAGCAATTCCAAGAGCCCTCGACACATGCAGTTCAAGACAGCTTCGATCGCCCTCGACACCTGGCTGATGGTGGTTTCCACCACCTTCATGCTGATGGGGGGCGTGGCACTTGCAACGAACTCGCTGCATCTGTCGGGGCCCACACTGCTCGCGACGGACACTGCCCTCGCGTCTCTGGTCACCGGCATCGGTCTGCTTGGCGTCTGGCTTCGCCAGCCCGGCCTGCGTGTCATTGCCGGCATCGCCATGGCCGGCCTGGGGGTTGACACCCTGTTGGAGGGCGGACTGGGCGAGCCCCCTGGGACCACTACCGGCTGGTTACAGGCGGGTGTCACCCTGGGGGCGCTGGAAGCCTTCCTGATGCTGATCGTTGCGCCGTGTCTGTTGCTGGGCATGATGCGACCATGGCTCAGGAAGCTGTGGCGAATCGTTGGCATGTTGCTGCTGGGTATCAGCGCCCTGGCGCTATGGACGCTACTCGGTGGCAGCCTGAAGGGGTGGCCGATGGGGGCAGCCTACTCCGAAGTGTTGGCGCTGTTCACCCTGCTGCTCGGAGCCGCCATGCTGGTCGCCGGTTACCGGCCGTTGCATGGCAGGCTCTACATCGGGCCCAGGACCCTCTGCGCCTGCCTGCTGGGAGTCGCCATCAGCAGTGCCTCCTGGTATCTGCTGAACTGGCAACAGCTGGTGCGTGAGACCAGTCGTGCCGAGCTGATATTCGAGACGGTTCGCCTCGACACCGAGAGGGCGGTGAGCTCGCGATTGCAGTCCCTCAGGCGCATGGCCGACCGACTGAATGCCACGAGTCATGGCTCTGGTGGCAGGGTCTCGCGGCACGATCAAGTGAGCTACCTGCGTGACCTTACGAGCCTCAGCGCCTTTGGTGTCATCACCCGCGAGGGGCGTTGGCAGTGGCTTCGAGGGCGTGATGCCGAGGCGAGGCGGTGGCTCCGTCAGCAGGCCGGTCGGTCACTCGTGGAAGAGTGGGATGTCTCCGACTTCAGCCAGCCAATCATGCTGTTGCCCGATGTCAATGACCCCGGGCAGGCACTGGTCGTTGTCGGCATACCCCGGCATGATTATCGACTTGTCGCGTCGATCCATCTGGGTCGGCTGCTCGAGAGTGAGCTGCATGTATCGCTTTCCACGTTTCAGGTGGCGTTGCACCATGGCGGCGAGACGCTGCTGCGGGTGGCGGCCCCGGGGGTGACTCCCCGTGCCCTGGCGGAAACGCCTCGCATGCTGTCGCGCAGCATCGGGCTGCCGGGTGGTGTCAAGCTTCGCCTCGATATTCATTCGGCCACGCCACTGCTGTGGCCGATGGCATTGGGAGTGCCGGCGTTTGTTGGGCTGGGCGGGCTGGTGCTCAGCTTTCTCCTGACACTGAGTTTGGGGCTGGCAAGACTCAATGCCGACCGCTCCCGGGAGCTCGACCATTCGCGGCAGCACCTGGTTCGCCAGCAGGCCATCCAGGCCATGATCGCCGAAGAGGCCCCGATCGACGCCCCGCTCGAGGCGGTCTGCGAGATGCTGGAAGAGCAGCTCCCGCAACGACTCTGCTCCATCATGTTGGCCAACCAGGCGGGCACCCGCCTCGAGCTGGCGGCAGGACGCCGCCTGCCGGCGGCGTATCGGGCCGCGATACGGTCCGTTCCCATTGCGGAGGGAGTGGGCGCCTGTGGTAGCGCCGCCCATACCGGCAGGCTGGTGGTGTGCGATGACCTTCCCCGCGACCCCGCCTGGCGAGGCTATCAAGCGTTGGTAAGGGAGCATTCCCTGCTTGCCTGCTGGTCCTATCCTGTTGTCTCGAGCGACAGCCGAGTGCTCGGTACCTTCGCGGTCTATTCACGCGAGCATGCATGGCCCACCGAGCATGAGCTTGGCCTGGTTCGCCAGGCGGTGGATATCGTCGCCCTGGCCATCGAGCGTGACCACGATCGTCGCTCCTTGCGCGAGAGTGAGCAGCGCTACCGCTCGCTATTCTCCTACAATCCCGATGCGGTGTTTTCCCTGGATATGCAGGGCTACTTCATCAGTGCCAACGCCAGCTGCGAGGAGGTGGCGGGCTACCGTCTCGAGGAGATACAGGGGGCTCACTACTCACGCTTCGTGCAGTCCCAGGAGATGCCCAGGATCCAGTCCCATTTCGACCAGGTGTTGAATGGCGAGGCGCAACGCTATCAGCTGGAGGTGGTGGGTCGGGGTGGGGAAGCGCGACAGCTGGATCTCACCAATCTGCCCATCATCGTGGATGGGAGTATCCGCGGTGTTTTTGGTATCGCCAAGGATATCACCCAGCGTCAAAGAAATGAGATGCGCCTGCGCATCCTCGAGCAGGGCGTCGAGGTCAGCGTCAATGGTCTGGTGATTGTAGATGCTCTGAAGCCCGATATGCCGATTACCTATGTCAACCGAGCATTCGAGGCGATGAGCGGCTATCGCCGGGAGGAGGTGTTGGGGCGGAACTGCCGTTTTCTGCAGGGCCCGGGTACCGACCCCGAGGCGTTACAGGAGCTACGAGATCGGCTGGCCAGACAGCAGGAAGCCCATGTGACACTGTGCAACTATCGCAAGGATGGCGGAACCTTCTGGAATGAGCTGTATATCTCGCCGATCCGTGATCAGGGCGGACAGGTTACTCACTATGTAGGGATTCAGCATGATGTCTCCGAGCGCATGGCCTACGAAGGCCAGCTGGCCTATCACGCCCGTCACGATGTGCTGACCGGCCTGGCGAACCGTATCGTTCTGGAGGATCGTCTTCCCCATGATCTGGCGCTGGCAAACCGCGAGGGCAAGTGGCTTTGTGTGCTGTTTATCGACCTCGATGGCTTCAAGCCGATCAACGATAGCCTGGGCCATGCCATCGGGGACCAGCTTCTGCAGAAGCTCGCCAGGCGGCTGAAGGAGGTGGTGCGCCGTGAGGATACCCTGGTGCGCTTCGGTGGCGATGAGTTCGTGCTGCTGCTCAATGACCCGGGTGATGAGCAGCGAGCGATGGAAGTGGCCGAGAGGTTGCTGGATCTAGTTGCGCGGCCATATCGCATCGAAGGACACGAGCTGCACTTGACGGCGAGCATCGGGATCGCCGTCAACGTCGATCGCCATATCCGACCGATGGAATTGATCCAGCAGGCCGATATGGCCATGTATCGCGCCAAGCAGCAGGGGCGAAATACCTATCAGTGGTTCACTCCCGAGATCACCAAGCGGGTGAGTGAGCGCGTCGCCTTGCGTAACGAGCTGCAGGAGGCGATCGATATGGAGTCCTTCGAGCTCCACTATCAACCGCTTTTCGATCGCGATGGCGAGGTGGTCGGTCTGGAGGCGTTGCTGCGCTGGTCGCATCCCGAGCGGGGCGATATTTCGCCGGCAACGTTTATTCCCATCGCCGAGCAGACAGGCCAAGTCATCCCCATCAGTCGCTGGGCGTTGACGCGGGCATGCCGAGACATGGAGGCGCTGCGCCGGCAGGGCATGACGACACTCGGCGTGTCGGTGAATATCTCACCGCTGCAGTTCCAGCGTGACAACTTCCTCGCCACTCTGGATGAGGCGCTATCGGTCACGGGGCTGCCGGCCCATCGGCTGACCCTCGAGTTGACCGAGGGGATCCTGATGAACGAAACCGACAGCGCCATCGAGGCCCTGGACGCCTTGCGAACCATGGGGGTTCAGGTGGCGATCGACGACTTCGGCACCGGCTTCTCTAGCCTGAGCTATCTGAAGAACCTGCCGGTCGATACCATCAAGATCGATCGCAGTTTCATTCGCGAGATCGACCGCAATGCCAATGACGCCTCTCTTGCCCAGGGCATCACCTCCATGGCGCACCACCTGGGGCTAAAGGTCGTGGCGGAGGGGGTAGAGACCGACAGCCAGTACCAGCTGGTGCGGTCTCATGGCTGCGATCTGTTCCAGGGGTTTCTGCTGGCAAGGCCGATGTCGTTCGAGAGGCTTCAGCAGTTCCTTCAGACGAGGCGGGGCAGTGCCGACGTCAGTCTTGGGACAGGGGCACCTTTCACAGGGGCACCTTTCACAGGGGCACCTTTCTGAGTTCCGGCCTGGCGTTCTCCTCGATGAGGATCTCCCAGCCCAGGGTTGGCTGCCAGTCACCCAGCACGATACGTCGGGCCGGCTGACCGTCCACCTCGAGCTCATGCTCCGCCGGGCGGTGGGTGTGGCCGTGGATCAGGGTGGTGACACCCTGTTCGGCCATGATCCGGATGACCTCATCCTGGGTGACGTCCATGATGTCCTCGGCCTTGTTGGAGTTGGCCTCACCTGACTGGTCGCGAAGCTTCCTGGCCAGGGTGATGCGCTCCTGGATCGGCATCGACAGCACCTGCTTTTGCCATAGCGGATCTCGGGCCTGGGCGCGGAAGGCCTGGTAGGCCTCGTCGCGGGTACACAGGCTGTCACCATGCATCAGCAGCACCGGGGTGCCTCCGAGGGTGACGAGGGTGGGGTCTGCCAGCAGGGTGGCACCGGCTTCACTCGCGAAGCGCTCGCCGAGCAGGAAGTCACGGTTGCCATGCATCAGATAGATCTCGGTGCCGTCGTCGGCCAGGCGACGCAGTGCCCTGGCGATACGGGCCGCCAGATCGGCATTGCCGGTGGGGTCGACGCCAACCAGGTCGAGCAGATCATCGCCGATCCAGGCTTCGAAGAAGTCACCCAGGATATACAGGGCGTGCGTACCATGGGCGCGCTCCTCCAGCCAGCGCAGAAAACCCTCGGTGATCTCGGGGGCGCCAGGGTGCAGGTGCAGGTCGGAAATCAGCAGGGTGGCCATGATGGAGAGTTCTCGGTTTGGCAGCAGAGAGCAAGGCGCCCGCACGGGGCGGGCGCCAGGGGGGGGCACGACGGAAGGCTTACTCCTCGATGTAGGCCTTCTTGATCACCACATCCTCGGCGGGCACGTCGGCGTGCATGCCGCGGCGGGTGGTGTCGACGTTCTTGATCTTCTCGACGACGTCCATGCCGTCGACCACGCGGCCGAAGACGCAGTAGCCCCAGCCCTGGATGGACTTGCCGCTATGGTTGAGGAAGGTGTTGTCGGCGACGTTGATGAAGAACTGGGCGGTAGCGGAGTGCGGATCCTGGGTGCGCGCCATGGCCAGGGTGCCGATCTCGTTGGCCAGGCCGTTGTCGGCCTCGTTCTCGATGGGGGCGTGGGTCGGCTTCTGGTCGAAGTTCTCGTCGAAGCCACCGCCCTGGACCATGAAGCCTTCGATCACCCGGTGGAAGAGGGTGCCGTCATAGAAGCCTTCGCGCACATACTGTTCGAAGTTGGCGGCCGTCTTGGGGGCCTTCTCGTGGTTGAGCTCGACGCGAATGTCACCGAAGGTAGTCTGCAGTACGATCATGCGTAAGTTCCTGTGCAATAAAGGGGCGCTGCCTTGGCGTTGCCCATGGACGTGGCGCTATAATACCGGTTTTGCCTCGCTGCGCGAAGCTAGCCTGATGATGGCCTGGATCGCCGCGGCGAGGGGCGCCGGGGATGAGCCGAAGAGGAGGTCCTATGCCAGGGATGGCATCGGTAGCGCCCAGGGAGGGGTTCACAGCGCCTCCTCGCAGGCTCGTCGTCGGAAAAGCCCCGAGCAGTGAAGGCCACAGTCAACGGCCCCCGGACCGCACCCCAACCAGAGGTTGTTTTCCCAACCATGACCACCGACACCACCAGCGCGCCGAACTTCATTCGCAACCAGATTCGTGACGAGATCGAGGCCGGCCGCGACGGCAAGATCGTGACCCGCTTCCCGCCGGAGCCCAACGGCTTCCTGCATATCGGGCACGCCAAGTCGATCTGTCTCAACTTCGGCCTGGCCGAGCAATTCGGTGGTGACTGTCATCTGCGCTTCGATGACACCAACCCGGCCAAGGAGGAGCAGGCCTATATCGACGCGATCAAGGAGGATGTCAGCTGGCTGGGCTTCCAGTGGGTGGGCGACGTGCGCTTCGCCTCCGACTACTTCGATCAGCTCTATGCCTGGGCGCAGCACCTGGTGCGTGAAGGCAAGGCCTATGTCGACGACCTCTCTCCGGACGAGATCCGCGAGTATCGCGGTACCCTCACCGAGCCGGGCCGCCCCAGCCCCTATCGCGAGCGCTCACCCGAAGAGAACCTCGACCTGCTCGAGCGCATGCGCGCCGGCGAGTTCGCCGAGGGGGAGAAGGTCCTGCGAGCCAAGATCGACATGGCCTCGCCCAATATCAATCTGCGCGACCCGATCCTCTACCGCATTCGCCATGCCAGCCACCATCAGACCGGCGACAAGTGGAAGATCTACCCCTCCTACGACTTCACCCATGGTCAGTCCGACGCCATCGAGGGGATCACCCACTCCGTCTGCACCCTCGAGTTCGAGGATCATCGCCCGCTCTACGAGTGGTTCCTCGACAACCTGCCGGTGCCGGCGAAGCCGCGTCAGATCGAGTTTGCCCGACTCAACCTGAACTACACCCTGACCTCCAAGCGCAAGCTCAAGCTGCTGGTGGATGAGGGGATCGTTGATGGCTGGGATGACCCGCGCCTGCCGACCATCTCGGGGCTGCGTCGCCGCGGCTATACCCCGGCCTCGATCCGGAAGTTCTGCGAAATGATCGGTGTGACCCGGGCCGATGGCGGCCTGGTCGAGATCGCCATGCTCTATCACGCCATCCGCTCGGATCTCGAGGACAACGCGCCACGCGCCATGGCCGTGCTCAAGCCGCTCAAGGTGGTACTGACCAATGTGCCCGAGGGGCATGAGGAGATCTATGAGGTACCCGGCCACCCGGCGCGGGACGATATGCCCGTGCGCAAGGTGCCCTTTACCCGCGAGCTCTATATCGATCGGGACGACTTCATGGAGGAGCCGCCCAAGAAGTTCTTCCGCCTGGCGCCGGGCAAGGAGGTGCGGCTGCGCAACTCCTACGTGATCCGCTGCGACGAGGTGGTCAAGGATGAGGCCGGCGAGATCACCGAACTGCGCTGTTCGGTGGACTTCGACACCCTGGGCAAGAATCCCGAAGGTCGCAAGGTCAAGGGTGTGATCCACTGGGTCAGCGCCGAGCATGGGGTGCCCATGGAGGTGCGTCTCTACGACAATCTGTTCCTCGAGGAACAGCCGGACAAGGACAAGGATGCCGACTTCCTCGAGCATCTGAATCCCGAGTCGCTGGTGGTGTGTCAGGCCATCGGTGAGCCCAGCCTGGCCGGGGTCGAGCCCGAGAGTCGTTTCCAGTTCGAGCGCGTGGGCTACTTCTGCGCCGACCGCCATGCCTGTGGCGAAGGCAAGCTGGTGTTCAACCGCACCGTGAGCCTCAAGGACAGCTGGGCCAAGACGATGAAGAAAGAGTCGCAGAAGAAAGAGACGCAGAAGCAAGACGCGCAGAACAAGGGCTGAGCATGACCGATATGCAGATCTACAACACGCTGACACGCCGCAAGGAGCCCTTCACGCCGATCGAGCCGGGCAGGGTGCGGATGTATGTCTGCGGCATGACCGTCTATGACTACTGCCACCTGGGCCATGCCCGGGTGATGGTGGCATTCGACGTCATTACCCGCTACCTGCGTCATAGGGGATATGACGTGACCTATGTGCGCAACGTCACCGATATCGATGACAAGATCCTGCGTCGGGCCGATGAGAATGGCGAGACCATCGCGTCGCTGACCGAGCGCATGATCGAGGCGATGCATGAGGACGAGGCGCGCCTCGGGGTGCTGGCGCCGGACCAGGAGCCTCGGGCGACTCGACATATCGATGACATCATCGCCATGATCGAGACCCTGATGGCCAAGGGCTACGCCTATGCCGCGGACAATGGCGATGTCTACTACCGGGTACGACGCTTCGAGGGCTACGGCAAGCTCAATAACCGTGATCTCGACGAAATGCGCTCCGGTGCCCGCATCGAGGTCGATGAGCACAAGGAGGACCCCCTCGACTTCGTGCTCTGGAAGGCCGCCAAGCCGGGCGAGGCGAGCTGGCCTTCGCCCTGGGGCGAGGGGCGTCCCGGCTGGCATATCGAATGCTCGGCCATGTCGAAGTGCTGCCTGGGCGAGACCTTTGATATCCATGGTGGTGGGCCGGATCTGACCTTCCCGCACCACGAGAACGAGATCGCCCAGTCGGAGGCGGCCAACGGCAAGCCCTTCGTCAATACCTGGATGCACGCCGGCGCGGTGCGGGTGAACCACGAGAAGATGTCCAAGTCGCTTGGCAACTTCTTCACCATCCGCGAGGTGCTAGAGCACCATGATCCCGAGGTAGTGCGCTACCTGCTGGTGGCCAGTCACTATCGCAGTGCGATCAACTACGCGCCGGAATCCCTGGCCGATGCCCGCAAGTCGCTTGAGCGCTTCTACAACTCACTCGCCGGGCTGTCTCTCGAACCGGTAGTCGAGAGCGTGGATAGCGACTTCGACAAGCGCTTTACCGCGGCCATGGACGATGACTTCAATACCGCCGGGGCGCTCTCGGTGCTCTTCGACCTGGCTCGCGAGCTGAACCGCGCGAAGAAGGAGGCCCCCGACCAGGCGCCGGCCCTGGCCGCCGAGCTCAGGCGGCTGGGCGGCATCCTGGGGCTGCTGCAACAGGACCCGGCCCTCTTCCTCAAGGCGGGGGCCGGTGAGCTGCCGCTCTCGGAAGCGGAGATTCAGGCGAAGATCGACGAGCGCGCCGCGGCCAAGAAGTCCAAGGACTTCGCCACCGCCGATGGAATTCGCGACGAGCTCGCCGCCCTGGGCATCATCCTCAAGGACTCTCGAGAGGGTACCGGCTGGGTGTTCGAGAAGCCAGAAGCCTAGCCTGCCTCGGGTGCCATCGAGCCACGTCACCCTGTAGACGCCCGGCCCCTCAGCAAGGGGCCGGGCGTCTGTGTGTTGTTTTCACCATCTTGCTGCTGCGGGGTTGTCATGGTCAGGATGTCGAAAGAGATAGCGCGGGGCTGGGTCAGCCTCGAGGCGCTTGGCAAGCCGCCGGTGCCTGAGGGTCGAATCGTCAGGGGGTTGCTGCTGAGCGTGGTGCTGGGCCTGTTGCTGGTGCTGAGTGGCTGTACCCTGCCCTCGCTGGAGGGGCGGAGCATGACCCAGTCGTTGCCCCTCGAGCAGGCGCGGGATACCACCCTGGGCGAACTGGTCCGCGACCGGGTGGATCAGCACCCCGGGCGTAGCGGCATCTACCCACTGAGGGATGCTCACGAGGCGTTTGTCGCCAGAATGCTGTTGGCAGAGGCCGCCGAGCAGACGCTCGATCTGCAGTACTACATCTGGCACAACGATACCTCGGGCAGCCTGCTGTTCGATGCCGTGCGACGTGCCGCCGATCGCGGTGTCAGGGTCAGATTGCTACTGGACGACAACAACACCGTGGGACTGGACGAGACCCTGGCCGCCCTGGATGCCCATCCGGGTATCGAGGTGCGCCTCTTCAATCCCTTTGTGGTGCGCTCTCCCCGCTCCATCGGGTATGTCACCGATTTTTCCCGTGCCAATCGCCGCATGCACAACAAGTCATTCACCATCGATAACCAGGTCACCATCATCGGTGGGCGTAACGTGGGTGACGAGTACTTCGGTGCCACCAGCGGGGTGCTCTTCTCCGATCTGGATGTGATGGCGATCGGGCCGGTCGTGCAAGACGTTTCCGACGACTTTGACCGTTACTGGCGGAGTCAGTCGTCATACCCCGCAAGCCGGTTGCTCGACAGTGTCGGCAGGGAGGGGCTGGCTCGGGTTGTGGCCAATGCCGAGCAGACGCGCCGCCTGCCAGGATCCCAGAGCTATCTGGTGGCATTGGAGGCGAGTGACCTGGTAAGCCGACTGGTTCGTGGTGATCTGACCTTCGAGTGGGCCAATACCTGGATGGTAAGCGATGACCCATCCAAGGGACTGGGAGAGGCCGAGGAGCAGGAGCTTCTGACCCATCGGCTCGGCGATCTGCTCAGCGCGCCGGACCGACAGCTTGATCTGGTGTCCCCCTATTTTGTTCCCATGAAGGAGGGGACGGAGTGGCTGGCGGGTCTGGCCGAGAGAGGCGTTCGGGTCAGGGTGTTGACCAATTCCCTGGAGGCCACAGACGTGGCCGCGGTGCATGCCGGTTACTCTAAGCGTCGCCGGGATCTGCTTGAGGCCGGTGTGGAGCTCTTCGAGCTGAAGCGCAGCGGCGCCATGGATGTGATGACGCATGGCAGCCCCTTCGGGCGCTTTGGCAGCTCCGGCTCGAGCCTGCATGCCAAGACGTTTGCCGTCGATGCGGAGTGGGTGTTTGTCGGCTCGTTCAACTTCGATCCCCGCTCGGCGCGCCTCAATACCGAGATTGGCTTCTTGATCGAGAGTCCGATGCTGGCCACGGCAATGGATGACGCCTTTGATAACCGGGTGTCGGAGCAGAGCTACCGGGTCAAGCTGGCCGATGATGGCCATCTGGTGTGGCACGAGCAAACGGACGAGGGTGAAATCATTCACCGCACCGAGCCCAATATCGGTCTGCTGCGGCGTGTTGGTGTAAGGATCATGTCGTGGCTGCCCATCGAGTGGCTGTTATAGACGACAGGCCGGGATAAGAAGCAGCTGGTCGAGGCACTGCTTGGCGATCTGAGCAGCGCCGGTGGCTGAGCGCCTTTTGTGGGAGCGCAGATTCTGCCGGTTCGACGCTTCGACGATGGCGCTGAAAGGCGCCCTGATATCACGACAATCGCCGATAAATCGTGCTCCCACAATAGCCTGTCTCTATCTGCGATAGCCCTGCCCCTGTGGCTAGGAACCTGGCCAGCAGGGGCTAGGGATCGCGGCGCAGGATCGTGCCGCGATCACCCACGGCATAGACGCTACCATCCCGCGTGGCACAGATGGCGCGCAGACCGACATCACTGCCGCTGGGCTCCGTCAGCCACTGGCCCTCCTCCAGGCGCAGGATGCGCCCCCGGGTACCTACCGCATAGGTGCCAGCGGCCGGGGTGCCGGCCAGCCCCAGCAGGTCATCGCGCAGGCGGGTCGGTTGAAGCTGCCAGCGCTTGCCGTTGAAGTGTGCCAGGGTGCCGGAGAGACCCACGGTATAGATATCATCCAGCGCGGAGCCCCAGACGCCATACAGGAAGTTCTCCGTACCGACATTGAACTCGCTCCACTCCTTGCCGTTGTAGCGCAGCACCAGGCCGAAGTCGCCGACCGCCAGCAGGTGCCGATCGTCCCAGCCGTGGAGGCTGTAGAGCGCCGACTGAGTGCCGCTGGGCATGCGCTTCCAGCCCAGGCCGTCGAAGTGGAGGATCAGGCCCTCATCGCCGACCGCGTAGATCGAGTCGGGTCCGGTGCCCCACAGGGAGAGGATGGTGAGGTCGAGATGTAGATCGAAATGCAGCTGCCAGCGTCTGCCATCGAAGCGGTAGATGCGGCCGAGCTGTCCGGCGGCAAACAGCCCCTTGCCGCTGTCCCACAGACAGTGCACCGAGAGCTCGCTGGGAGCGGGCAGGGCGTGCCAGCCATCCGCGTCGAGCCGCAGCACGGTGCCCGCCTCGCCGCAGGCGTAGCAGGTTCCGTCACCGGCCTCGTGGATGCCCCACAGCTGATTGGCGGTGGGGGAGGCCATGGCGGTCCAGGGGCTCGGTTGCGCTGCCGCCGGCGGTGGCGCCAGGGCGGCGGTGAAGTCGGGAGCGGCGGTCATGATGGTGCCGAAGTCACCCACCGCCAGTGCCTCGCCGGTGGGTAGCGTGATGATATCCATCAGGTCGTGGTGACTGTTGCTCTCCAGGCGATCGAGCCGCAACTCCTTGAAGTAGTAGAGATGGCCCTGGTCGCCGACGATCAGCACGCCCTCCTTGTAGGCCTTCAGCGCCCGCAGTCGCGGCATCGGCGTCTCGAAGGTCAGTGCCTGGAACTCGCCATGGCGGTAGCGCACCAGCTCCCCGCGAAAGCCCCCCTGGTCGACGAAGTAGCGCCCGCCGCCCAGCAGCAGTTCATCGTCTCCCAGCAGCACCATCGCATGAAACCCCGAGCTCAGGGGGCAGTCGAGGGCCAGCCAGCGGCCTTCCCGGTTGCGCTGAAGGACCGTCCCCTCGCCACCGGCGGCGTAGACGGTGCCGTTGGGGGCACAGGCCACGGCACGCAGGTTGATGCGTGTCGGACTCGCCTCCCGGTGCCACTCGCTGCCGTCGTAGTGCAGGATCATGCCATCATCGCCCACCGCCCAGGCCTCGCCTGCGGCGTTGCCATCGATGGCGAAGAGCGGGGTGTTTTCGCTGCAGGGAGCGAAGCGCCCCTCGTCGTCGACGATGCCACCGCGCTGCTGGTGCCACTCGGTACCATCGAAGTGCAGGACGGTTCCCATCCAGCCGACCGCGATCAGGCAATCGGGGCTGGGCCCCCAGAGGCCGTGCAGCGGCAGGTTGGTGGGCACGCTCATGCGTTCCCACTGCTGCCCGGCGGCGTCGGGGGCGCCGGTGTAGCGCAGCACCATTCCCTCGTCGCCGACCACGAAGACCTCGCCGTCGCCGGCCCAGCCGGACCAGAGCACATCTCCGTCACCCGCACCGACCTCGGGCACCCGGCGCCAGGGGGCACGCTGGGGCGTGCGGGAGCGGGCGCCGTCGAGCAACTGGCTGAAGAAGCGGCGGCGATCGGCCTGGGGAGTGTCGCCATGGCGGGCCTGGGTCATGATGTTGCGTCCTCGCAGAGTCAGTGGTGTGGCGCAGCGTCCGGGGCTAGCGGGAGGCGTCGTCGTTGTTTGGAAGAGATCCGGCGCCGAGCAGGGCGCCCAGCTCCGCACGCAGGGCGTCGCGCTGGTCGTCGGGCACACTTGCCAGTGCCGCTTCCAGTTCACCCGACTGCTCATCAGACATCGACGGGTGCTGGCTCAGCGCCTGCAGGGAGTCGGCGGCGGCGGCGGCGAAGGTCTCGCTGGCATGTGCGATACACGCCTCCACCGCGGGCATGAAGGCGCGTGCCTCGGGGCCATGAGGGGCATCGAGCACGATGGGGCGCCCGGCATCGGAGCCGCTGGCCAGGGCCGGGGACAGGGGAATCTGCGCCAGGGATTCCACGCCGACCTCGGCCAGTGCCGCGGCCAGGTGACCCCGCGGGAAAAGGTGGAACTCACCCCCACAGTGGGGACAGGTCACCCCCGCCATGTTCTCCACGACACCGAGCAGCGGCATGCCGCGCTCCTGGCAGAAGCGTACCGCCTTGAGGCTGTCCATCAGCGCCACCTCCTGAGGCGTGGTGGCCAGCAGTGCCGCCACGTCATGCCCTTCGAGCATGTCGGCCAGGGTGATCAGCTCATTGCCGGTGCCCGGCGGCATGTCGATCACCAGAAAGTCCAGCGGACCCCAGTCGAACGAGCCGATCAGGTGGTGCATGAAGTCGTGCTTGTAGGCATCTCGCCACACTATGGGGGTGTCGTCGCTCTCCATCATGAAGGCCAGGGAGCCGACCTGGATGGGATGGTCGATGCCCTCGGTGCGAAAGGCACGGGGACCTAGGCCACGCTTGTCGATTCGCACACGCTCGCCGACGAAGCCGAAGAAGCGGCTCTGGTTGGGGCCGTGGATATCGGCATCGGCGATGCCGACGCGGTAGCCGCGAGCGGCAAGGCCGGCGGCGACGTTGGCCGAGACGGTGCTCTTCCCCACGCCCCCCTTGTTGGCCATCACCATGATGATCTGGCCGATCCGCGCCAGGCGCGACTCGATCAGTTGCTTCTCGTGATGCCCCTTCTCCAGCTGGCAGGTCGCCTCATCCGGGCAGAACTGGCAGGCATGACCGCGGCCGCAATCTTCGGGTGCCAGCGCCAGCGGGTCGTGGGAGGGAAAGTGGGAAACTGACATCGTCGCTAACTCCTCAGCTGTCGGAAGCGCCTTCCAGGCCGGTATCCAGCAGGATCCAGGTATGCGTGACGCGCTTGTTGCCGTCGCGCTCGTTGTCGCTACCCTGCCAGACGGCGAAGGCGATCGGAACCTGCTCGCGTGCGAGGTCCACGTCATGCTCGCCGTCGGCGCTCAGGGGGCGTGACATCACCACCCGCCATAGGCTGTCCTGCTCGATGGCATCGGGGTAGTAGGCGCCTGCCCCGGTGACGTGCTGCTCGTCGAGCGTCGTGGTGCTGCGGTAACCACCGGCGGCGAGATTCTCGACCCGGTTCGTGTCATCGGCACGCCAGTACCAGATGTTGACGGGGTTTTCGGGGCCGGATCCCATCATGTAGGAGGTGTCGGTATCGCCGATGGCGTACTGGATGGCGACGCCGTCGCGGAAGCTGTCCACGGTGGTGTCGGTATCCTGGCTATCATCCTTCCACTGCAGCCGAACATAGAAGCGTTCGCTGGAGCGCGCGACCTGAAAGTGGAGGTGCTTGCTGCGGTTGGCGCCTTCGTCGAAGCGCAGCTTGACCGACTGGTGGACCGGTGGTGCCGGGAACAGCTCGGTGCGATACATCGGAATTCGATCCCAGATGATGTCATCCGGGTCATCCTCGGTGCGCAGATAGATGTTGTCGGGCAGGCGTGCCACCTGAACGCTATCGCCTGGCTTGATCTCGGTGATATTGGGGTTGATCTCGGTATGGTCGGCCCAGGTGGCGGCCGAAGTGAGCACCAGGGCACACGCCATGGAGCTGTGAAGAAGAAAACGCGTTGTCATGGCAAATCTCCTCGCAAGGGGAACAGGCCCTTGTGTGTGCCGTCGGGTCAGTCCCACAGCGGGCTGATCTCGTGGTCAGAGTGATCGCTGGCGCTGCGGGGCGGTGGGCAGGGCCCGACTCGCGACGCCAGTGCCGCCTGCTGTTTGCTCGCCCAGCGGGGCAGTACGTCGATCAGGTGCGCCAGCGTCGGGTCGAGTATGCGCAGCTTCTCGGCGTTGAAGCGCTCCCGAATGGCCGTCAGAAACGGCCCCAGATAGCGGGCGATAAAGTCACGTTGTGCGCGCTGGTAGGGGGCTGTGTCACGGCCGGCGAGCAGCGCCTGGTGTTCTAGATGGCACAGCAAGGCGCTGAACTCGAGCATGGCCACCAGGTGGTCCGGCTCGTCGGCATGGCCCTCATCACCCTGGGCGGGTTGCAGATCGAAATGCCGATAGAAGGCCTGCACGTTGAGCAGGAAGTTGCCCGGCGTCTGCCCGCCCACCAGGTCATGGTAGGCGCTGGCCACCAGCGGGACCCGTGGCTTGCCACGCTGCCCATGCACGAAGGTGCTCATGTAGCCGAGCTCCAGGGCAGTCAGGTCGGGGCTTGCCGGCAGTTCCGGCCAGGGCTCACCGGTCAGGGTCTGCCAGGCGGGTGCCAGGGCATCGTGCAGGCGCCCGCTCTCGAGCGCTTGCTGGGTCTCGGCCAGCGGGTAGCCGAACAGGGCGGCTGCCAGACGGTAGAGCGTCTCCGCGGCAACCAGCTGAGCTGCCTCGTCGGCGTGTGTGGTAGGGGATGTTGCGCTCACGGGATCTCCTCGTCTCAGCTCAGCTTGAACATCTCGGCATGCTTGTAGCCGATCAGGATGTCCATCAGCTCACTCTCGCGTCCCTCGGCCTTGGCCTGGCGCTCGGCCTGCAGGGTGTCGAGTACCTCGCCCACGCGTGGCCCGAACAGGCTCTCCAGGTAACTGAGCGGAATGCGCGACTCGTCCAGAGCCCTGCCATCGGCCGCATAGCTGGAAGGGGAGAGGGGTGGCACGTAGAAGACATTGGGCTGAGTGCCCCACTCGGCATGCAGTGGCAGCGCGACCTTGTGCTTCTCGACCAGCTGATGAATGGGGCCCTCCTCATCATCGCGATAACCGATCCAGCGGATCCGTCCGACACACTGTTGGGCGCAGGCGGTCGGCAGCCCCTTCTCGATACGCGGGTAGCAAAAGATGCACTTCTCTGACTTGGAGATCTGCTCGTTGAAGTAGACCTTCTTGTAGGGGCAGGCGTTGACGCAGTAGCGGTAGCCACGGCAGCGCTCCTGGTCCACCAGCACGATGCCATCCTCCTGACGCTTGTAGATGGCATTGCGCGAGCAGGCCGCCAGGCAGGCCGGGTTGGCGCAGTGGTTGCACAGGCGCGGCAGATAGAAGTAGTAGCTGTTGGGGTAGTCACCCTCGCCCTGATCCTCATCCCAGTTGGCACCCCAGGTCGGCTTGACGTGGGGGCGCAGCCAGGGGTCGGTGCCGGTCATCAGTGCTTCCTGATAGTTGTACTCCCAGGGAATGCCATAGTCCTCCTGGCTCGGCTGGCGGCCCAGGCGCAGGGCACCATCGGCATCGAAGCCCCCGCCCATGTTCTGGTAGTCCCGGGGGTAGCCGAGTCCCGGCTGGGACTCCACGTTGTTCCAGTACATGAACTCGCGACCGTTGCGATTGGTCCACATCAGCTTGCAGGCCGCGGAGCAGGTGTGGCAGCCGATGCACTTGTTCAGGTCCAGCACCATGCTGAGTTGGCGTTTGACAGCCATGACAATCTCCTCTTAAACGGTCCGCGGGTCAGCGATGTCTTCGGCCTTGGCGAGTTCGATATCGAAGCTCGATTCATGCAGCAGCTGGTTGGCATTCCAGAGTGCGTACTTGAAGCCCAGGTGTCCCCAGCCGCCAGTCAGCTCGAGGGGCTGCAGGAAGGTGGCCATGGAGTTGTTCATGGGCTTGCGATGGATGTACTGGTGGGGCTCCCAACCATGCTCCATCATGATCGAGTGCTCCGGAATGCTGGGATAGAACTTGGCCTGGGCAAAGAATTCGCCTGTGGAGTTGAACAGTCGAACCGTATCGCCGTCCTTGATGCCACGCTGTTTTGCCAGCTTGGGGTTGATGTAGATATTGGGCTCGCCACGCTGCAGACGCAGCAGGTACTTGTTGCTGCGCCAGTTGGAGTGGATCCCCCAGCGGGCGTGGGGCGAGTAGAAGTGCAGCGGGTAGTTCGATGCCTCGGGACCGGCATAGAGGCGCGCGGTGGGCACGCTGGACTTCAGCTTCATGAAACGCGGATGGTCACAATAGAAGGTGACGCGTCCGGTCAGGGTGTCGTAAGGCTTCTTGCCTTCGGTCTGGGCGACGAAGGGGTTGTAGGGCTCATCCTTGGGCAGCGGCTGGTTGATGCCGGCATGCTCGTTCATCACGATGAAGCCCCGCTCGGCGGCCTCCTCCAGGGTGACGCCCCCGAACTCCGGTGAGTTCTCGACGATATAGCGTGCGACGTCGAGGTCGGTGCTGAGCTCGCCGTTGCGGGTGAAGTCGTCGTGAATGGTATGCAGGTCGCGAGTGACCCCGCCATCCTGTATCGGGCCGATGCCCCGCGCGATGGCGCGTTCCTGAATCTTCTTGGTCAGCAGCGCCATGATGTCCCAATCGGGCTTGGATTCGCCGACCGGCTCCACCGAACGCGTGAAGATGTTGCAGAAGCGGTGATAGCCCTGGGTACGCAGGTCCCATGCCTCGTAGTGGCTGGCCGCCGGCAGGATGTAGTCGGCCCACTCGGCGGTGGAGTCCATGCGCACGTTGATGTTGACGTAGAGTTCGCTGGCCTGGCGCAGGTGCTCGTCACGATAGCGGTCGGCGAACTTGTTGCGCCGGAAGGTGTTGTCGGCGATCGAGATCATGCCCTTGATCTCGCCGTGATAGGGCATCCAGCCCTCGTCGATGGACTCGTTGATCATGGACTCCAGGTCGTCGAGGTCGAAGCCCACCCGCTCCTTGAGCTTGGCATTGTCGAAGTGCTCGCGCGCGCCCTCCATCATGCCGCCGCGCAGGAACTCGCCCAGGCCACCCGGCTCGTAACGGGCCGACTTCTTGCCCTCGAAGGTGGCCAGCTCCGTCCAGCGCGGGTGATTCCACGAGATCCAGGAGGTGTCCAGGCCGCCGGTGCGCCCGCCATGGCCGGTCAGGGCCAGGGTCAACGCATAGCTCCAGCAGGTATACAGGCAGTTGGAGTAGCTCGACGTGATATAGCCGAGCATGACGATCGCCTTGTGTGCCTTGGCCAGGTGGCGGGCCTCCTGGCGAACGACATCGGGGTGAATATTGGTGGTCTCGAAGGTGGACTCGGGAGTGAACCTGGCCGCCTCGCGCTTGACCTGCTCGAACACCGTGGTGACCGCGATGCCCTCGACCTCGAACTCGCCTTCGATGGCGGGGTCCACGCCATCCAGCTGCAGGGTCTTGTCGGCGCTGCCCATGGAGCCCTTGGCCTTCACCGCCTGGCCGCTGTTCAGATCCCAGTGGTAGAAGACCTCCTCATCACCGCCCTCGACCAGGTCGGCCTCGCGCAGCAGCTTGCCATTGTCCACGCGCACCAGCATCGGGAGGTCGGTCTGCTCCTTCATGAAGGCCGGCTTGTACAGATTTTCCTCGATGATGACATTGGCCAGCGACATCGCGAAGAAGGGGTCGGTGCCCTGATTGATCGGCATCCACAGGTCGGTATGGATGGCGCTGGGGTTGTAGTCCGGCGCCGTGCTGGTGATACGTGCCCCGTTGTACTTGGCCTCCCAGAGGTAGTGGGCATCGGGGATGCGCGTGGCATTGGGGTTGATCATGCCCATCAGGATATAGTCGGCATCGAACCAGGCGTCGGAGGTGAAGCTCTCCAGCGGGGTGCCATAGGCGAGGTGAGCGCCGGTCAGCAGGTCACCCACCACGGTAAAGCCATCCAGCTGGATACCGCCGACCAGTGAGGCGAAGCGGCTCGGTCCGGATTGACGCACCATGGTCTGGTTGCCCGAGCCCTGGTGGGTCTTGAGCTTGCCCGGACCATACTTCTCGAAGATATCGATGATCTTGTCGGCGACCTCTTCGGTGGCCTGATCCCAGGAGATGCGCTGCCACTTGCCCTCGCCACGCTCGCCGGCCCGCTTGAGCGGGTAGCGCAGGCGGTCGGCCTCATACATGGCGGTGGAGTGGATAGCGCCCTTCTGGCAGCCCCGCGGGTTGGCGTCGGGCACCTTGGGGTTCACCTGGGGGTACTTGGCGATCTGCTCCTCGCGAATGACGATGCCGTCCTTCACGTAGACGTTCCAGGCGCAGTTGCCCATGCAGTTGATGCAGTGGGCCGCGTGGCCGACACTATCCCAGGCCCACTCGTTGCGGTAGAGATCTTCCCAGCCGCGATAGGGATACTCGGTGGCCAGGGTGTCGCCAATCGGCTCGAGCCGGTTGAGTGCCCAGACATTGCCGCTGAGCATGGCACCGGTGCCGGTGACTCCCAGCCCCTTCAGGAAATCGCGACGCTTAAGCTTCCACATCCCCATGGTTCTCTCCTCATCAAGGGCCATCGCCGGCTATGGAACCGCAGCAGCGATGAAGCACATATCACGGCATTTATTAACGTTGACTGATCAAGAACTGATGTTTGGCAAGCCGGGTGGTCGGGTACCGCGTTACACCGGAGCAGGATGGAGTGTCGTGCCAGGAGGAGTGCGGTCTGTCAGGGAAAATGGCTGGTGTTATCGGCCACCTTGGCTAATCAGGTCGCCTCGAATTATAGACGTCGTATACTGGCGGGCTAGCGCAAAACTGCCCTGGCACAGCGTGATCTGAGGTAGGGTTGATGTGCATCAATAAAGGGATGCGATGAGGGGGAAGCGTCTTGTATACAAGGAGCCCTGACGTTAAACAGTGGCCTTGTGGCGAACCTCGCCATGATTCGGTCAGACGATGAGGAAAGGGTGATGATCAAATTGCGCGTTAGAGGATCGGCAGCGGTGCTGCTGTTGTCCGTGGCGGCGTTCTCCGGCTCGGCCAGCGCCGCCGGCGATGCCGAGGCCGGGAGCGAGAAGATCGCTACCTGCGTGGCCTGCCATGATGCCGAGGGCCAGGGGACCGCCGGTATCTACCCCAACCTGGCGGGGCAGTCCGCCACCTACCTGGAGAGCGCCCTCAAGGCCTATCGCGAAGGGCAGCGTGCCGGTGGCATGGCCGCGGTGATGACACCCCAGGCGGCCAACCTGAGCGATCAGGATATCGCCGACCTGGCGGCCTATTACAGCTCGCTTTGACGGGGCAGGCATCCCCTGGGGGTGCCTGCCTCATGGCCCTGGCGGCAGCGGTATCTGGCGCGGCCAGTCATTGGCGACGATAAACAGGCGTCGCCAACCGGCCTCGGGGTGCCACAGGGCGATCTGCAATGGCGGGGAAGCTGTTCGGAAATAGGCGATAAGCTGCGCTTCCAGTTCCCGAAGCGGTTGAAGGTGCTCGGGCCGGGGCAGGGCAAGCCAATGTGGCTTGCGAAGCCTGGTACCCCGAGTGCCGCGGGGCAGGCCGTCGCGATAGCGATGCCAGTCGTGCCAGTGCAGCCAGAGACCCTGCAGGTGGTTCCGGGTCGCCTCTCTCGGGGGCGGCAGGGGATGGTGCCAGGGGGCGAAGAGCACGCCGGGCATGGCGACCCGGCTGGTCAGACTCGGCAGCGCCCCTGCATGGTTGCCATGTGGTTCCAGTACGGCCTTGATGGCGTCTCGGGTCTCGGGCCGCTCGGTCATCCGTAGCTGGTGGCGATGCAGGTGCTCGCGCTTGCCGGCCAGGCTGTCGGCGCCACCGGGGCCGATCCATCTGGCCTGGGCGTGGTCGTCCCCCGGGCCTTCCTTCAGCCCAATGTAAAACTTGATGGCGACCTCGAGATGGGTGATCGGCGCCTCGGTCTGGCACCGGTAGAGCAGGTCCAGCTCGCCGAGCGTCAGCTTGCCGTCGAGGATGGGCAGGTTGTGGGCCATCAGCTGCGTGCCCGGTGCCGTGTCGAGCAGGAACTGCCAGAGGCGCTCATGGTAGAGCCCCATGCGCCCCAGCAACGCGTCGCCCACATGGCTCTCCAGCACTTGGGGCCAGGCCTCCAGCTTATCCAGCCAGTCGGCGGCACGGTCGTCATCCTCCAGGCCCAGCTGCTCCCGGCTCGGGCGTCCAGGCCAGGGCATGGCGATCAGATCGGGGGCCAGCAGCAGCCACGCCAGGTCGCGCACCAGCGGATGGTGGCAGCGATCCAGCAAGGGCTGAGCGTCGGTAGGCATGCCAGTATCCTGTGCGTTGGCGTAGGGCTATCGCAGATAGCAGTACCGCTCAAGGCTGTTCCGGCGACAGGCCCCGGAGCGCCGGACCGTCGAGGGGGCGCCACTAGTACATCCTTGTAGGCTACCTCGTCCCTGCGGCGCTCTCGCGTCCCGCTCCGCTTGCAGGTCCGGTGCTGGCCATCCATGGCAAGCCCGTTCGGAGCCGTGCTCCTCACCCCTGGTCCTCGGACCCCCTCTGCGACCTGTCCCCGGCGCCTTTCACGATCACCCTGTCGGTAATAGCGATAATCCTATGCAGTGGCGGTGATGTGCTGCAGGTATTCCCGAGTTTTCTTATACTCAGGATACATCCATGATCCGTCAGGTGGTATTCCGTCATGCAACGACCCCTGTTTTCCCTCGCCGTCATCGCCGCCGCCGTGTCGCTCGGCGCCACGTCGCTGCAGGCCCAGGAGCCGGTAACGGTCTCCTCCAAGATCGACACCGAAGGCTCGGTGCTGGGGGAGTTGATCGTCCAGCGGCTCGAGGCGGGCGGCGTCGAGGTGGAGGAGCGGCTGCAGCTGGGGGCCACCAGCATCGTGCGCGAGGCGCTGCTGGCCGGCGAGATCGACCTCTATCCCGAGTACACCGGCAACGGCGCCTTCTTCTTCGACATGACCGGCAGTGACGTATGGCACGATGCCCAGGCCGCCTATGAGACGGTGCGTGAACGGGACGCCGAGAATGGCCTGACATGGCTGACGCCGGCGGCGGCCAACAACACCTGGGCGATCAGCGTGCGGGGGGAGCTGGCACGCGACCACGACCTGGCCACCCTGGAGGATCTGGCGACCTACCTGGAGGAGGGCGAGACGTTCAAGCTGGCCGCCAGCGCCGAGTTCGTCGAGTCCGAGCAGGCCCTGCCCGCCTTCCAGGAGGCCTATGGCTTCACGCTCGGTGACGACCAGCTGCTGGTGCTCTCCGGGGGCAATACCGCCTCGACCATGCGCGCCGCCGCCCAGCAGACCAGTGGCGTGAATGCCGCCATGACCTACGGCACCGATGGTGGTCTCAAGGCGCTGGATCTGGTGGTCCTGGAGGACACCCTGGGGGTGCAGCCGATCTACCAGCCGGCCCCCGTGGTACGCAGCGAGGTGCTCGAGGCCTGGCCGGAGATCGATGACCTGCTGGCGTCACTCTTCGCGGCGCTGGATCTCGACACCCTTCAGCGTCTCAACGGGGAGGTGGCGGTGAACGGGCGGTCTCCGGCCGACGTGGCCGCCGACTTCCTCGCCGAGTTGAAGGAGTAGGCGGGTGCTGCGCAGGGAGGCGCCGATCAATCGCGTGGTGCTGTCGCTGACGCTGATGGCGCTGGTCACCTGGCTGTGGCTGCCCCTGGGCAGCATCGCGCCCAACCGCATCATGCCCGGCACCGCCTATCCGCTTGCCCAGGCCGTGGGCTGGCCGCTGGCGATGGTGAGCTGTCTGCCGCTGCTGGGACTGCTGGCGGTGGCCTGGCGCCCCACGCGTCCAGGCTATCGGGTGGCGCTGGCCCTGACCCTGCTGCTGTTGGCGGCCTTGCCGTTATGGCTGGCGCTGATGGCGCAGCAACATCTCGATCCCGGGCTGCCCCAGGCCCGGGTCGGGATCGGCGCCGCCTGGTGGCTGATGCTGTTCTGGCTCTCGCTGCTGCTGATCGAGCTGCGTACCCGGCTGGCGCTGGCCGGCTGGCGGCTGGCGCTCTCGATCGTGCCGGTACTGGCCGGCTGGTGGCTGGCCGGCAAGGGGCTCGAGTCGCTGGCGCTACGGCAGGAGCTTGCGGGGCGGGGAGAGGCCTTCGGCGAGGCCCTGGTCCAGCATCTGCTGCTGGTGGGTGGTGCCGTGGGCATGAGCCTGCTGCTGGGGGCGGCCATCGCCCTGGCCATGCGTCAGAGCCCGCGGGTCGAACGCCTGGGCTTTGCGCTGCTCAACTTCCTGCAGACCATTCCCAGTCTGGCACTGTTCGGCCTGCTGCTGGCGCCACTGGCCTGGCTGTCGGCCCGTTTCGACTGGCTGTCGGCGCTGGGCGTCAGCGGTATCGGCTGGGCGCCCGCCTTCCTGGCGCTGCTGGGCTATAGCCTGCTGCCCATGGTGCGCAACACCTTCGTTGCCCTCTCCGGGGTGGAGCCCGGCGTGCTCGAGGCGGCGCGTGGCATGGGCATGAGCCGCGGCCAGGTCTTTCGCCAGGTGCGCCTGCCCCTGGCACTTCCGGTGGTGCTCGAGGGGGTGCGGATCACCACCGTCCAGGCGATCGGCCTCACCGCCGTGGCGGCACTGATCGGCGCCGGCGGCCTGGGCACCTTTATCTTTCAGGGCCTGGGCCAGGCGGCCATGGATCTGGTGCTGCTCGGCGCCTTGCCGATCCTGGCCATGGCCCTGGCCGTCGATGCGCTGCTGGGCGCCCTGACGCGGCGCCTGGATCACCGCTCCGGTCAGACCACGGGAGCCACCCCATGATCGAACTCAAGAGCGTCACCAAGCGCTTCGGTAGCGAGACGGCGGTGGATGCCATCTCGCTGACGGTGAACCGAGGGGAGCTATGTGCCCTGGTGGGCACCTCGGGGTGCGGCAAGTCCACCACCCTGCGCATGATCAACCGCCTGATCGAGCATGATGGTGGCGAGATCCATATCGATGGCCGCCCCATCCGCGAGTTCGACGGCCGGATACTGCGTCGGCGGATCGGCTATGCGATCCAGAGCACGGGGCTGTTTCCCCACTGGAGCGTGGCGCGCAATATCGGCCTGGTACCGCGGCTGCTCAAGTGGCCGGCCGCCCGGGTCAACGAGCGCGTCGAGGAGTTGATGGCGCTGCTGGGCCTGCCGGTCGAGCAGTTCGCCGACAAGTATCCGGCCCAGCTCTCCGGCGGCCAGGCCCAGCGGGTGGGGGTGGCCAGGGCACTGGCGGCGGACCCCGATATCCTGCTGATGGATGAGCCCTTCGGCGCCCTGGACCCGATCACCCGGGAGGGGCTGCAGGTCGAACTGCACGACCTGCAGGCACGCCTGCAGAAGACCATCGTCTTCGTGACCCACGACATGGATGAGGCCCTGGCCCTGGCCGACCGCCTGGTGGTCATGAAGGCGGGGCGCATCGTCCAGCAGGGCAGTCCACTCGAGCTGTTGCGGGCGCCGGCCGATGACTTCGTGGCGTCGCTGCTGGGGGGCGATGATCGGGGCCTCAAGGAGGCGGCCATCACGCCGGTCGTCGAGCGCATGCGCCCCCTCTCGCCCCGGCTGCTGCCCCAGGCCAGGGTCGCCCGGGAGGCGACCCTCCACCAGGCCCTGGCGGTGATGTTCCGCGAACGCGTCGAGCGCCTGGCGGTGGTGGATGACGACGACATGCCGGTGGGGGAGATCTCGCTGCGTGGCATCGTCGGCGTCGCCCGTGCGGAGGGTCGTGACAGGTGATCGCGAACCGTCTCAAGCGCTGGGTCGTGCCCCTGACCTGGCTCGTCCTGCTGCTGGTGCTGGCCGCGGGAGGCGAGTGGCTCGAGCCGCTGCTGCGCTGGAGCGAGCCCGAGGCGCGCCGGGTCCTCTACCCCCAGGCCGACCTGCTGACCCTGCTGCTGCGTCATCTGCAGGTGGTGGCGATCGCCTCCAGCCTGGCGGTGGTGATGGGCGTCGGGGCGGCAATCCTGGTGACCCGTCCCGCCGGGCGCGACTTCCTGCCCCTGGTGGCCCAGGTCGCCTCCATGGGTCAGACCTTTCCGCCGGTGGCGGTACTGGCCCTGGCCGTGCCGGTGCTTGGCTTCGGCACCTGGCCGATCATCGTGGCACTGCTGCTCTACGGGCTGCTGCCGATCGTGCGCAACACCCTGGCGGGCCTGGAGGGGCTCGACCCCGGGGTCGAGGAGGCCGCACGGGGCATGGGCATGGGCGCCGCCCAGCGGCTATGGCAGGTGGAGTTGCCGCTCGCGGCGCCGGTCATCCTGGCCGGTATCCGCACCTCGGTGACCGTGAACATTGCCACCGCGGCGCTGGGGGCGACCGTCGGGGCGAGCAATCTCGGGGCACCGATCATCGCCGGCATCGTCAATGGCAATACCGCCTATATCCTTCAGGGGGCCTTGTTGATCGGTCTGCTGGCGCTGACGGTAGATAGCTTTTTTGCCCGTCTTTTGTCAGGCCGCCAGTGAAATCGTCTGGCGCTATGCGACCAAAGGTGAATCCTATATGGCTGTCGGTTCTTGTCAGGTTACGTTAACGTCAACCTTGGGTTGCGTTGATCCCACGGGAGTGATCCTCCTGGCGAGGGTCGAGACAAGCGACAACACTACCTCCACAAGAGGTAGAGGATGCCAAGATGACAACGACACAAGAGATCCATTCGCCGACGTTTCTGACCGGCGACGAGCTTTCGATTCCCACCTTCCGTCTGCTCAAGCAGGACGGCACCCTGTACGACGGTGGCGAGGCCCCCGAGCTCTCCCGCGAGCAGGCCCTCAAGATCTACCACAGCATGGTGGCCACCCGGGTGCTCGATGAACGGATGATGGCGGCTCAACGCCAGGGACGCCTCTCGTTCTACATGCAGTGCACCGGCGAGGAGGCGGCGGTGATCGGCGCCACGGCGGCCCTGGATGATGCCGACATGATCATGGCCCAGTACCGTGAGCAGGGGGCGCTGGTCTATCGCGGCTTCAGCTATGACGAGTTCATGAACCAGCTGTTCGGCAACGAGCTCGATTATGGCAAGGGTCGGCAGATGCCGATCCACTACGGCTCACGCAAGCTGCACTACATGACGATCTCCTCGCCGCTGGCCACCCAGATCCCCCAGGCGGCCGGCTACGCCTACGGCCAGAAGCTGGCCGGGGATGAGCTCTGTACGCTCTGCTTCTTCGGTGAGGGCGCCGCCTCGGAAGGGGACTTCCACGCCGCACTCAATATGGCCGCGGTGCATGAAGCACCGGTCATCTTCTTCTGTCGCAACAATGGCTATGCGATCTCGACGCCCTCCATCGAGCAGTTCGCCGCCGATGGCGTGGCGCCCCGAGCCTACGGCTACCGCATGCATGTGATTCGCGTCGACGGCAACGACATCCTGGCGGTGCTGGCCGCGACTCGCGAGGCGCGGCGCATCGCCGTGGAGCAGAACAAGCCGGTGCTGATCGAGGCGATGAGCTACCGCCTGGCGGCCCACTCCTCGTCGGATGATCCCTCCGGTTATCGCTCCAAGAAGGAGGAGGAAGCCTGGCGCGAGAAGGACCCGATCCTGCGCATGCAGCACTGGCTGGTCGGTCAGGGCTGGTGGAACGACGACGAGGAGAAGGCGCTACAGGAGTCGCTGCGTCGGGAGGTGCTCGAGACCATGAAGCGTGCCGAGAAGCGCCCGCCGCCTCCGCTGGACAGCCTGGTCAGCGATGTCTATGCCGACGTCACGCCGGCGCTGCAGCGACAGCTCGACCAGCTCAAGCGCCATATCCGCCAGTATCCCGAGTCCTATCCGAAGGGGGCGCGCTCCCTGGATCCGGATGTGAAGGCGCGTGATGACGCCAGCGACGCACAAGCCCAGGAGGGGGAGTGAGATGCCGACAATGAACATGCTGCAGGCGATCAACAACGCCCTCGATATCGCCATGGCGGAGGATGACAGGGTCCTCTGCTTCGGTGAGGACGTCGGCATCTTCGGCGGCGTCTTCCGTGCCACCAGCCATCTGCAGGAGAAGTACGGCCGCTCGCGCTGCTTCAATACCCCGCTGGTGGAGCAGGGTATCATCGGCTTCGCCAACGGCCTGGCGGCCCAGGGCTCGGTGCCGGTGGCGGAGATCCAGTTCGCCGATTACATCTTTCCGGCCTTCGACCAGATCGTCAACGAGACGGCCAAGTTCCGCTACCGCTCCGGTGATCTCTTCAATGTGGGCGGCCTGACCATCCGCACGCCCTACGGCGGCGGCATCTCCGGCGGGCTCTATCACTCCCAGTCCCCGGAGGCCTACTTCGCGCATACGCCAGGGCTCAAGATCGTGGTGCCGCGCAACCCTTACCAGGCCAAGGGCCTGTTGCTGGCGGCGATCCGTGACCCCGACCCGGTCCTCTTCTTCGAGCCCAAGCGCCTCTATCGCGCCTCCACCGGCGAGGTGCCCGAGGAGGACTACCAGCTGCCGATCGGCGAGGCGGAGGTGACCCGGGAGGGTAGCGACGTCACCGTGCTCGGCTGGGGGGCGCAGATGGAGGTGATCGAGCGTGCCGTGGAGCTTGCCGAGAAGGAGGGGATCTCCTGTGAGGTGATCGACCTGCGCTCCATCCTGCCCTGGGATGAGGACAGCGTGGTGGAGTCGGTGCTCAAGACCGGTCGCCTGGTGATCACCCATGAGGCCCCGCTGACCGGTGGCTTCGCCGGCGAAGTCGCCGCGACCGTGCAGGAGCGCTGTTTCCTCTACCTGGAAGCGCCCATCGCCCGGGTGACCGGCATGGATACCCCCTTCCCGCTGACCCTGGAGAAGGAGTACCTGGCGGATCACCTGAAGGTGTTCGAGGCGATCAAGGCCAGCGTGGCCTTCTGAAACCGATATCGGAAGCGACCAGTCGAGGAGACGACGAGATGAGCGATTTCATGTTGCCCGATATCGGTGAAGGTATCGTGGAGTGCGAGGTGGTGGAGTGGCGCGTGGCCGAAGGCGACGTGATCGAGGAGGACCAGCCGGTGGTCGAGGTGATGACCGACAAGGCGCTGGTCGAGATCACCGCCCCCGAGGCCGGACGCATCACCCGCCTGCATGTGCCCCAGGGGGAGATTGCCAAGGTGCATGCTCCGCTGTTCGCCTACGAGGCGGAGGGTGCCGATTCGACGGAGACGGCCGCGTCGGGTGGCGAGCCAGCAGAAGAGGCATCGGCGGCATCGGCGTCCACCGCGGCAGCCCCCGCTGCGGCACCATCCACCGCGGCATCGTCCACACCCGACTCGGCCTCCGGGTCTCGGGGGCGGGCGGCGAAGGACTTTATCCTGCCCGATATCGGCGAGGGGATCGTCGAGTGCGAGGTGGTGGAGTGGCGCATCCAGGAGGGTGAGCCCATCGCCGAGGACCAGCCGGTGGTCGATGTGATGACCGACAAGGCGCTGGTGGAGATCACCGCGCCCGAGGCGGGGGTGATGAGCAGGCTGCATGTGGCCCAGGGCGAGATCGCCAGGGTCCATGCACCGCTCTACGCCTACACGCCGGAGGCGGGCGTCGACGAGGATGAGGAGAGCGGCGCTGCGGCCGAGCGGCCGTCAACCCCGGCGGCCACCGCCGAGCGGGCCCCGGTGCGCGAGGCGTCGTCCGGCGGCCCCGACGGCGTGCGGGGCCGGGGACCCTATGGACGCATTCCCGCCGCGCCGGCGGTGCGTCGCCTGCTGCGCGAGCATGACCTCTCCCTGGAGGCGGTGCCCGGCAGCGGCAAGCAGGGGCGCGTGCTCAAGGAGGATGTGCTCAACTATATCGAACAGGGCGGCGCGGCGAGCGCCTCCGGCGAGAAGGCATCCGCGGCCTCACAGGCGACGGCGCCCGCCTCGTCGGCTCCTTCGGCGCCCTCCCAGGGAGAGGTGCGGGTGGAGCCGTTGCGTGGCGTGCGTGCGGTGATGGCACGGCGCATGGTGGAGTCGGCCAGCACCATTCCGCACTTTCAGTATGGCGAGGAGATCGACGTCACCGCGCTGCTGGCCCTGCGTGAACGCCTCAAGCCACTGGCCCAGGCCGAGGGCGCGCGCCTGACCCTGATGCCCTTCTTCATGAAGGCGATGGCGTTAGCGGTGCGCGAGGCACCGATTCTCAACGCCCGGCTCAATGACGACGTCAGCGAGATCCACTACCTGCCGTCGGTCAACGTCGGCATGGCGGTGGATAGCCGAACGGGCCTGCTGGTGCCCAACGTCAAGGGCGTGGAGCGGCGCAGCCTGCTCGAGGTGGCGGCCGAGGTGCAGCGTCTGACCGAGGCGGCCAGGTCGGGCAAGGTGGCCCAGGAGGATCTGCGTGACGGCACCATCAGCATCTCCAATATCGGCGCCCTGGGCGGGACCTATGCCGCGCCCATCATCAATGCCCCGGAGCTGGCCATCGTCGCCATCGGCAAGACCCAGTGGCTGCCACGCTTCGATGCCGAAGATCGCGTGGTCAAGCGGGCGATCATGACGGTGACCTGGGCGGGGGACCATCGGGTCATCGATGGCGGCACCATCGCGCGCTTCTGTAATGCCTGGAAAGGCTATCTGGAGGATCCCGAGCGCATGCTGCTCCACCTCGGCTGACGGTACCGGGGCAGCCCTGGACGGCGGTGTTGTCGCCGGCAGCGTCCTCCGTGGTGGGTGGGCGGCATGGCCGGGGACTGTCCTGGAGAATCACAACGGCTGGGACAGTCCCCGACAGGGGCCGTCTCTGACGGTGCTAGCTATCGCTTATATCAGCCATCAGGTAGTCACGAATAAAGTGGTGTTTTCGCTCAGCCACCAGGGCGAGAACGATCTCGATATCCAGGTTCAGGTAATCGTGAACGATACGATTCCTTAGTCCAATCACGGCGTTCCAGGTCGGCAGGTCGCTGGCATCGACCTGGCCGAGAATCGATAGTGTCTTGAAGGCATCGTAGGCGGAGACCGGTACGGGTTCACCCATGGCCTTGAGGATATGTTTCGCTTTGCCAATGGCATTTTCGGTGAGTACTTGCAGACTGTGTAGAACTCCGTTTTCCTCCAGTGCGCTCAGGATATGCCCCCGGTCCAGTAGTGCTGCAGCCTGATCCAGAACAGCACTCTGCCGTGCCGCCAGCTGGCGAGTTTCCGCTAAATAGAGATCAAACCGCATACTCTTGCTCCAGATACCAATGCTCGAGATCATGCCAGGTGCGACTCAAAAAGCGCATCCATGGCAGATCGTTCTCTCCGGCCAGGGGAATGCCCTCTTCGGCAACGACAGCACGCATCGTCAAGTTAGCTCGCATCAGGTCAATGATATCGACATCGTCCGGTTCACAGCCCAGGCGCTGAGCCAGTTCAGATCTGAGCCGTTCATTGCGTGACAAGACTTCCAGGGCTGGGACACTGTCCTTCTTCCACTGTATGGCGATATCCCAGTCACTGCCGGGGTGGGCATCGTCCCTGGTGCGGCTACCGATCAGGACCGCGAAATCAAGATCATCGATATGTGTCAGTACTTCGCTAATTGATTTCAGTGACTCCTTCATACCCAATGCTGCTCCTAGACCCGCTTGTTTGTCTTGATTGTCGGTGGCCCACACAGCAGTGGCAACCCTGCCAAAATCGCCGTGACCGTCCCACGCCATGGCACCACCTTCGGCGGCACCGACCAGGTCTGTGACTGTCCCTGCGAGGGAACTGTCCCTATCTCGTGTAAATCATCAGCGGTTCCTGTCTATCTCGCCCTGCAGAACCTGCATCAGCTCTTCGATATTGTGGATACCCTGCGCCTTGAGCGATTTCTCCATATCGAGGGCCTGTGACTGCTTCGATAGCGCCTGGCGTGGCTCGCTCGGTGCTTCCCCCAAGCGCCGGAAGCCCGCCTGGAAAGGCTCGAGCATGTCGGCGATCTCCACCTCATCCAGCGTTTCGGGGTCGAACTCGCCATCGAGCCCCTCCAGCAGCTCCTGACCGTGCGCATCCTGCTCGCCGGTGGCAGCCGCCTTCAATGCGGCATAGCCCACTGTGCCGCCAATATCCTCCGGTGGGCACGCCATGGCGCCGCCGACAAATCTCGGGCAGGGGTCGAGCTCCTCCATCCCCGTAGCCTCAACGATAATACGGTGCTCCCAACCGTCGCCAAAGTCGTAGAGATAGTGGAAGGCATTATCCCTGGCCCGCGCCGCGATCGCCTTGAGCTTGGCATTGCGAGCCAGGGCGATGGGCCTATCGCTCCACTCGTCCGGCTCGCCGTAGTAGCGGCCGTTACACTCGAACTCGTAGAGATGACAATCCCCCCAACCCATCACATCCTGGATGAGTTCGTGGAGACGGTGCAGGTTGATCCGCTCAGGCACTACCACGCGGCGCCAGACCAGCGGATCGGTATCGAGCAGCTCGATGCGCAGCCGAATATCGGGCATGAGGTCTCTCCGGCAAGGAAAAGTGTGACGCCATGGTAGCCTGATACCGTCCCGGACACCCAAGGAAAGTCCACGAGGAAACCCCCACGAAATCATGCCAAGAGGCTACACTCACGCGTCGTCCTGTTAGTGTGGCTCACGACACCACCATCGCGATGCCGGCAGGCGACCCTGATCCACCTACTCAAGGATGAGGTCGTCGTACAACAGAGAGTAGAGTATTGGTTTCAAAATACCTGGGGATCCCTCAGGGACAGATCCTGAGGGCCTGAACAGGAGATACCTTCATGACCCAGGCGCCGCTGCAGCAGTTCTATATTCCCGAGGAGCAGTCGGTCTATCTCCTCAGTCAGGATGATGCCCGCAAGCTCAAGGCGTGGGTGGCGCTCTGTCAGGAGAAGCTCGAGCGGCTGGGCTACCGGGATATCGAGCTGATCGGCAAGGGGGCCTATGGCTTCGTCTTCGCCGGCGTCACCGCCCTTGGGGATCAGTACGTCTTCAAGTTCACCCGGATCACTCTGCCGCAGCATCTGCAGGACCGCCTCGAGGAGGAGGCCTTCATGCTCGAGCAGGTGGCCCATCCGCGGGTGCCGGGGCTGATCGCCTACCAGCGGGTGCGCAACCAGTCGATCCTGGTGATGCAGCGGGCGCCAGGGTGGAACCTCGAGGAGGTCTCCCTGCGCGAGGGGCGCCTCCCACCCAGGCTGGTCGTGCGCATCGCCGACCAGCTCGCCGATATCTTGCGCAACCTGCGCCAGGAGAAGGGGCCGGCGGGCAAGCCGATCGTTCATGGCGATATCAAACCCTCCAACCTGGTGTTCGATGCCCGGGACGAGACCATCGCCCTGATCGACTGGGGCTCCTCGGTGTTCGCCCAGCTCGATGCCAATCAACAGTTCGTGGCCGCCAGTGTCATGGAGCTGATGTCGGACAACCTTCAGCAGACCAATGCCCGCCTGGGTGATGTCTACTTCATCGGCGACGAGCAGCTCAATGGTGCGCTCTCCTCGCCGCGCTTCGATGAGCAGGGGGCCGCGGGCACCCTCTATGCCCTGGCCTCGGCCCAGTCCTGCCGCTTCGGTCATCACGCCATCCCGGCCACCTCCCTGGGGCTGCCGGTCGAGTTTGCGCGCATGCTCGATGGCATGCTCGACCCCGATCCTCGCCTGCGCATGAGGGCCGGCGATCACTTTATCCGCGAGATGCCACGCATGGCACGCACGGTGATGATCGATCTGCCCGAGCCGGCGGAGCTGCCGCTGGTGCCGGTGTGGACCCGACCCTCCGGCCGCGAGATCGACACCGTGGTCTACAGCTCGCGCAAGGCCTTCCTGCGCGAGGAGGGGGTCGCCGAGACCCTCAACGACGTCAATGATGTGCAGCTCGACCGCTACTACAAGAACTTCATGCAGGGCATGGGGGAGACCGAGAAGGCGTTTCTCGCCGCGGTGAGTCGCCTCGGCCGCTATCCGGTGGTGGGCGGGCTGGCGGTACGCTGGGAGCGCGAGGGGGTCTATATCGACACCACCCTGAACCTGCATGACCCGGCGCTCAAGCCCGCCTTTATCGCCGCGGTGAACAATATGGTCAACCTGGCCCGGGCCATCTATCGCCAGGGCATCTTCAAGAGCTGCCTGTTCAACGCCCGGGACACCCTGCACCTGGAGCGGGAGGCGGCGGATCAGCCCTTCGTGCTCGAGCCCACCATGCAGCTGCGCTATGAGGTCAGTGCGGTACCGGAGCTGGAGGATCGCAGCCGACTGCATAGCTACTTCGAGGATGGCCCCGACCCGGAGGAGTTTCTGGTCCTGCCCGAGACCATCATCGTCTCGCTGGAAGCGCTCAACGATATCCACCATACCGGCATGATCATCTTCGAGGCGCTGCCTCACCACCTCAAGATCCACAGCTACTATCGGCTGCTGGATCCCTCCCGCGAGGCGGAGTTTCGCCAGCGCCTGGAGGATATCCTGGCCGCGGTGGGGTTGATCGAAGGCCTCGGAATCTCCGGCTTCATGAAGATGCCCTACAAGGACACGCGATTCTTCCCGCATGTGGAGTCCCAGCCGGAGCGCTTCTATCCGCGAAATCCGCGCCAGGTGGCCGAGCTGTCGCCCCTCCGGGAAAGCGGGTAGCATCAGGCGTCGTTTCTGCATCTGTCACAGGGAGGTGATGCGGCCCATGCTGCAGCCGATGTTGTTCAAGCTACTGGCCACCGCCGGCATCGTGATCCTGGTGGCCCTGGCGGTGGCCCGGGTGGGGCCGCGTCTCGGCGGAATTCTCGCCGGCACCCCGGTGATCCTGGGGCCGGGCTACTTCTTCATCCTGCGTGAGCAGGAACCGGCCTTCGTGCAGGAGGCGGTGCTCTCGACCCTGCATGCCCTGGTGGCGACCCTGCTGTTCACCGTCTGCTTCGTGATCACCGCCGAGCGGCTCTCGGCCCTCAGGAGCCTGGGGCTGTCCTGCCTGGTGTGGTTGCCGGCGGCGCTGCTCGCGCTGCACCTCCCCGGGGGCCTGGCGTGGGCCCTCGGCGCCTATCTGGCGGTGCTCGTGGTGGCCGAGGGGATCAACCGCTGGCTCAGGCTGGAACAGCCGGTGGTGGTGGCGAGCTCGGGCTGGCTCGATCTGCTGCTGCGCGGCCTGCTGGCCGGCGGGGTGGTGAGCCTGGCCACCACCCTGGGGGCCCGGGCGGGGCCCGAGTTTTCCGGGGTGATCATGGGGTTCCCCGCCGGCATCCTGACCATTGCCTGGGCGCTGCATGAGCGCTACGGGGCCGAGGTGGCGCGCATGACGGTGAGCATGACCCAGCGGGGAATGCTCAGCCTGCTCGCCTTCTGCACCGTCAGCTATCTCGGGGTGGGGCAGCTACCCGGCATGCTGGTCTTTTTGCTCTCCCTGGTGGCATCGATGCTCACCAGTGCGCTGCTCTTCATGTTCAGCCTGTGGCGGGCGCGCCGGCTCTACGCCCGCAAGGCGGCTTGAGCCACCCCTGGGCGACTCCTGGATCAATCGCAATTGGCTCTGCCTCCATGGCAGCGAAAGGCGCCGGGGACAGGTCGGAGAGGGGGTCCGAGGACCAGGGGTTAGGAGCACTGCTCCGAACGGGCTGGCCATGGATGGCCAGCACCGGACCTGCAAGCGGAGCGGGACGCGAGAGCGCCGCAGGGCCGAGGTAGCGTACAGGGAGGTATTCACAGCGCTCCCGAACAGGCCTGTCACCGGAACAGCCTTGAGTGAGGTGCTGTCAGAGATAGTCCTAGAGCACTACTAGGACTACAGGGAAGCCGCTGCCCGGGCAGCCTGGTCATAGATCCCCGACATCGCCCGCAGCATGCTGGCCAGGCGACTCGTCTCCTCGGGCTCGATGCCAAGCGAGGAGAGCGACTCGATCAGGCAGTCCTCGCGAATCTCGGCATAGCGCTGGCAGGTGCTGCGCCCGAGTTCGGTGGTGCGGAAGAAGGTCTCCTTGCCGTGCTTCTCGCCCTGCACCAGCTCATGCTTGGCCAGCTTCTTGAGGGCATAGGTCACGGTGTGACTATCCTCGACATTGAGCACCAGGCAGATATCTGCCAGGCGCTTGGCACGCTCGCGGTGATTGACGCTATGCAACACCAGCACATCCAGAGAGCCCAGTTCCGGGTAGCCGGCCGCGGCCATGCAGCGCACCATCCAGCGGGTGAAGGCGTGGGAGGCGATGATCATGCCGAACTCGAACTCCGACTGCTCCTGGGCTCGGTGAGAGAGGTGCTCCGAGGAGACGATGGGGCCGCTGACGCGGCCCCTGGGGTGAGTGACGGTAGAGTCTGTCATGGAATGCCTACTTGTTCATGGCGCTGGGCAGATAGGTGACGATCTCGGGGAAGAGCGAGATCAGTACCACTCCCAGCAGCATCAGGAAGAAGAAGGGCAGGGCGGCCCAGGCGATGGAGAGGATGTTGCGGCCGGTCATGCCCTGGAGCACAAACAGGTTGAAGCCCACGGGCGGTGTGATCTGGGACATCTCCACCACGATCACCAGGAAGATGCCGAACCAGATCAGATCGATGCCCGCCGCCTCCACCATGGGCAGCATGATGGAGGTGGTCAATACCACCACCGAGATGCCATCGAGGAAGCAGCCCAGCAGGATGAACAGCAGCGTCAGGGCCGCCAGCAGCATCCAGGGTGACAGCTCCAGGGTGCCGATCCAGGCGGCGAGATCCCGAGGCAGCCCGGTGAAGCCCATGGCGGCGGTCAGGAAGGAGGCGCCGGCCAGGATAAAGGCGATCATTGTCGAGGTGCGAACGGCACCGAGCAGGGCATCGCTGAAGACGCGGCGATTCATGGTGCCTTGAAAGCGCGCCAGCAGCAGCGAGAGGACCACGCCCACCGCCGCGGCCTCGGTGGGGGAGGCGAGGCCGGCGTAAATCGAGCCGATCACACCGACGATCAGCCCCAGCAGCGGAATCAGCCGCCGTGCACGGCGCAGCTTCTCGCCCAGCGGCAGGCGCTCCTCCCCCGGGGGCACCCGGTCCGGATAGCGCCACGCCCAGAGCATCAGATAGAGGGCGAACAGCGAGATCAGCATCAGGCCCGGCAGCACCCCCGCCATGAACAGGCGTGAGATGGACTGGTCGGTGGCCACGCCGTAGACGATCAGGATGATCGAGGGGGGAATCAGCAGTCCCAGGGTGGCGGAGCCCGCCAGGGTGCCGATCACGACACTCTCGTCGTAGCCGCGCCGGGTCAGCTCCGGAATGGTCATCTTGCCCATGGTGGCACAGGTGGCCGCCGACGAGCCGGAGACGGCCGCGAAGAGCCCCGACCCCACCACATTGGTATGCAGCAGGCGGCCGGGGATGCGCTGCATCCAGGGCGAGAGGCCGGTGAACATGTCATCGGCCAGGCGCGAGCGAAACAGGATCTCGCCCATCCAGATAAACATCGGCAGGGCGGTCAGCTCCCAGCTGTAGCTAGAGCCCCAGATATCCGAGGCCATCACATCGCCAGTCGGGATCGAGGTGAACTGGGAGAGCCCCAGCCAGCCGAGGGCCATCAGCGAAAAGGCGACCCAGACGCCGCTGCCGAGCAGCAGCAGCAGGGCTCCGAAGAGGACAAGCATCATCAATAGCATGGGAATCTCCGGACCTATTCCTGGCCGCTGTCATCGATGGTGAAGGTATGAGGGCGGCGAATGGCGATGTTCAGGGTCTGCAGCAGCGTCTCGATCAACACCAGGCAGAACAGGATCACCCCCGTGATCATGGCGGACTGGGGAATCCACAGGGGGATGGTCACCAGCCCATAGGAGGTCTCGTTGAAGGCGATGCTGTCGGCGAGCAGCCAGTAGAGGTTCCAGGCCAGATAGAGGCATAGCGTCAAGGCCACACCCAGACAGAACACCTCCACCCAGGCCCGAAGGGCCGGCGCCAGGCGGCCGATCAGCAGGGTGACGCGAATATGGCCGCCATGCACGAAGGTGTAGGCCAGCCCCAGGAAGCTGGCGCCGACCAGCAGGAAGCCGGAGATATCGGAGAGGGCGGGGATCGCCAGGCCGATGCGCTCGCCACCGATGGCGGTGGCGAGTCGGTCGATCAGACGGCCGACGATCTGGGCGCTGATCAACAGGCAGATCAGCGTCAGGCAGGCGGCCGAGAGGTAGCCGCCGAGGTTATAGAGGGGTCGCAGTCGATAGGTCATGGGCGAGGTTCCACGAAGGGTCCAGGCGTGCCCCGGCCCTTGTGGCCGGGGCGGTCGATTCGGGATTACTCCCCGGCACTCCGGTAGGCATCGAGGATCGTCTGACCCTGCTCACCGGCACGTTCGACCCACTCCTCGGTCATGGTGTCGCCGACCTCCTTGAGCGTTTCGGCCAGTGCCTCGCTGGGTTCGGTGACGGTGATGCCGTTCTCCTCGAGCACGGCGATGGCGTCATCGGTCTCCTGGCGACTCATCTCCCAGCCACGGGTCTCGGCCTCGGCGGCGGCCTCGAGCAGGGCCTGCTGGCTCGCCTCGGGAAGGCGCGAGAAGGCCTTCTCGCTGACGATGATCATATTCTTCGGCAACCACAGCTGGGCGTGGTTGAAGTGGTTGAGGTAGTCCCAGGCCTTGGTGTCGGCGCCGGTGGCGGGCGAGGTGATCATCGCCTCGACGCGGCCGGTGCTGAAGGCGGTGGGGATGTCCGGCACCTCCACCTGGGTGGGCACGGCACCGACCAGCTGGGCGATACGCTCGCTGGAGGTGTTGTAGGCACGCATGCTGAGGTTCTTGAGATCGTCGCCGCTCTCGATGGCCTGGTTGGTGTAGATGCCCTGGGGCGGCCACGGCACGGTGAAGAGCAGGCGCAGGCCCTGCTTCTGCAGCTCCTCGGCGATGATCTCGCGGGAGGCCTCCCACAGCGTCCAGGCCTCCTCGTAGCTGGCGGCCAGATAGGGCACGGAATCCACCTCGAAGATGGGATTCTCGTTGGCCAGCCGCGACATGATCACCTCACCCATGGGCACGATGCCCCGACGCACCGAGTTCTTGATCTCGGCATGACCAATCAGCGAACCGTTGGAGTGGACGGTGATATCCAGCTCGCCATCGGTCGCCTCACGCACGTCTTCGGTGAATTCACGAATATTGACGGTATGAAAGGTGCGATCACCGTAGGGCGTGGGCATATCCCACTCGGTGGCGGCCTGGGAGCTTGTGCCTATGGTGGCCAGGCCGACGCCGAGAGCGGCGGCGGTCGCCAGGTAGGGAAGTCGGGAGAGGCTAACAGTCATCGAGAGATCCTCGTGATGTGTTTCTTGGAGTGTTTTTTCTGCCGCGTTTTTTCCGGACAGGGAATTCATGTCAGCGGCTACGCTGTGAGTGTAGTCGCTGAAAGGATGCGAGGTTAGGTGCGAGGAGTTGGCTACGTCAACGATAACTAGACTAATAGACGATGTTTTGACGGCAAAACGTTGGTAAATTCTTATCAAATTTCAGATCGGGAGACTCGCATGATGTCACGCCTCTTGCTGCTCAATGCCGATATGGGGGAGAGCTTCGGCCCCTGGGTCATGGGAATGGACCAGGAGGTGATGCCCCATGTGGACCTTGCCAACGTGGCCTGCGGCTTTCATGCCTCGGATCCCGATGTGATTCGCCAGACCGTGCGCCTGGCGGCGCGGCATGGCGTGCGGGTCGGGGCGCACCCGGCCTATCCCGACCTGGTGGGCTTCGGTCGCCGTTCACTGGCCTGTTCGGCCCAGGAGGTCGAGAACCTGGTGCTCTATCAGCTGGGGGCCCTGGCGGGAGTGTGTCGCGCGGAAGGCCTCGAGGTCAGCTATGTGAAACCTCACGGCGCCCTCTACAACGATATGGCCCGGGACCCGGAGATCATGAGCGCGGTGATGCGGGCGATCCTGGCCTTCGACTCCTCGCTGCCCCTGATGACCATGGCGACCCGGGACACATCGACGGTCGCCGACCTGGCCCGCCAGCACGGGGTCAATCTGTGGTTCGAGGCCTTCGCCGACCGCGCCTACGACGGCGCGGGGCGGCTGGTATCGCGCCGGGAGCCAGGTGCTGTCCATCATGACCCCGAGGTGATCATCGACCAGGCCGTGCGCATCGCCAGTGGCGAGCCACTGGTGGCAAACGATGGCAGTGAATTGACCCTGGCCGCCGACACGCTCTGTGTGCATGGCGACAATCCCGAGTCCATCGCCGCGGTGAAGGCGATCCGCGAGGCACTGAACCGTGTGGGAGCCGGGGCATGAGCCAGGCGTCGACCTCAGGACTGCCCACGCCGCGGATTGAATCTGCCGGCCTCGATGGCTGGCTGGTGCGGCTCTTCTCGACCATCGATGAGGCCAACCTGGCCTGGCTGGGTGCCCTGGCACGGCGTTGCGAGGCCGCCTTCGGCGAGGCCCTCGTCGATCTGGTGCCCTCCTATACCACGCTGCTGGTGGTATTCGACCCGCTTAGGCTCTCCCCCGAGGCGGCGCGTCGACGGTTGGCCGACCTGCTGGCCGACTTGCTCGCCAACCCGGCCCCCGAGCAGGAGGCAGGGGCCGGCGAGCTCCATGAGCTGCTCACCTGGTATGACCCCAGCGTGGGCCCGGACCTGGAGCGGGTGGCACGGCGCACGGAGATGAGCCGAGAGGCGGTGATCGAGTGCCATGCCGGCCAGGAGTATCGTGTCTTCGCGCTGGGCTTCGCGCCGGGCTTCGCCTTCATGGGGCTGCTCGACCGGCGCCTCGAGGTGCCGCGGCTGGATACCCCGCGCCAGCGAGTGCCGGTCAACAGCGTCGCCATCGCCGGCCGCCAGACCGCCGCCTACCCCGCGGTGTCGCCGGGGGGCTGGAACCTGCTGGGCAGGACCACGGCGCGGTTGTTCGATCGTGATCGGGAGGGCTTCAGCCTGCTGCGGGTCGGCGATCGGGTGCGGTTCGTCCCTGTGGACCGGGCGACATTCGAGCGCCATGGCGGTGATGCGACGCCAATGGAAGCGCGGCCGCTGGAGGCGGGTATATGAATAAATATACCGTTATCGGATTTCGCGTGGATCGTGCGGGGCCTCTGGCGCTGCTGCAGGATGCCGGTCGGTTCGGCGTGCGGCGTCTGGGGGTGACCCAGGGCGGGCCAGCGGATCTCCACGGGTGGGCCTGGGCCAACCGGCTAGTAGGTAACGCCTGGGGCACACCGGCGCTGGAGGTCACCTTCGGGGGGCTGGCCCTGGTGGCCGAACGCGACCTGAGCATCGCGGTGGCCGGGGCCGACCTGGCCGCCACCCTCAACGGGGAACCCCTGGCGCTCTGGCGGCCGGTGTCGATCAAGGAGGGTCAGACCCTGGCCTTTGGCACGCCACGCAATGGCCTGCGAGCGTATCTGGCGGTGGCCGGCGGCTTTCGGGCCGAGCCGGTGCTGGGCAGTGTCAGCTGTGTGGTGCGCGAGGGGCTGGGAGGCTTCGATGGCCATGGCGGCAAGCTCGCCGAGGGGGATCGCCTGGCGGTGTCGCCGGAGGCAGGGGAGCGGGTCGGCAGAGAGCCTGCCCCAACGCCGGAACAACCGGACTACACCGGGCCGGCGACCCTGACGCTGCTGCCGGGGGCCCAGGTGGCGGACTTCACCGGCTCCAGCCTCTATGCCGCCTTCAACCGACCCTGGCGGGTGGACGATCGCGCCGATCGCATGGGGGTGCGGCTTACAGGCCCCCGGCTTGGCTGCCGCATCGGCTCATTAATCTCGGAGGGGATCGGGCTCGGGGCCGTGCAGGTGCCGCCGGACGGCCAGCCCATTGCGCTGCTCAATGACCGCCAGACCATCGGCGGCTATCCCCGGCTGGGTGCGCTGACGCCGCTGGCGGCGTCTCGCCTGGCCCAGTGCCTGCCGGGGCAGGAGGTGAGGCTGGTCGCCACCTCCAGCGAGCGAGCGCTGGGCGACTACCGTAACTTCCGGCGCTCGCTGGAACAATAGCGGGCCGCCTGGCGGCGGCTAGGCCCCCAGGCCACTCTCGCGCAGCAGCTGGTCGATGCTGGTGCCGGCTCTCTCCGCCTTAGCTCCCTCCACCATCAGCTCGGCTTCGAGGGCGGCGACACCGCTCTCGAGGCAGCGCTCGATAAGTTCAGCCTTGCTCAGGCCGGTAGTCTGGGTGAGTGCGTCGAGGCGTCGATCCAGTTCACGTGAAAACCGCAGTAGATGATGGGGCATAACACGTTCTCCATGGTAAGAGGCTTGCCGCGTCACACGACAATGGCCATCCTGGCAGGCCTGTATGTCCCTACCATGACAGATTTTCTGGAGAAAGGCATCGGAACGACTCTGCAGGGGTATCGTTGTTACCGACAAGGTGATAGCTAAAGGCGCCGGGGGGCCTAGGCCAGCCCCTGCTGACGCATCGCCTCGGTGATGATCGGCACCGGGGTCATCAGATGGTCGCGCATCATCCTGGTGGCACGTTCGATGTCCCGCGCCAGGATGACCTCGACGAGTTCGGTATGCTCCTGATGCTTGCGCGCCAGGGCCTCTTCGGAGAGTACCGTCTCACGAAGCCATAAATGGCGATAGCGCTCCACCTGGTCGAACAGGCTGTCGCGAATCTGCAGCAGATGGGGGGAGCGACAGCCGCTGACGATCGCGCTATGAAAGGCCTGGTGGCGGGTATCCCAGACCTCGAGCAGCTCCTCCGAGGAGTTGACCTTCACCACCTTGGAGAGCGTATGGGCGCGGGCGAGGATGTCGGCTTCCCAGCTGTCATCGCCACGCTCGATGGAGAGCCTGAGCAGCAGCCCCTCGATCTGGGCCCTGGCGTCATAGATATCGTTGAGCTCGGCCAGCGACATCGGCGCCACCCGAAAGCCGCGCTGGCTGATGGCCACCACCAGGCGTTCCGCCACCAACTGGGAGAGTGCCTCGCGCAGCGGGCCGACGCCCAGGTCGTAGCGCTCCTTCAGACGGCTCATCAGCAGCTTTTCGCCGGGCTTGTAGACATTGCGGATGATGTCGTTCTTCAGGCGGTGGTAGGCGCTGACCCCGAGGTTTTCACGTGTTTTGCTGTCCATGTTGTCGTCATTTTTCCGATGTGCTGACATGATAACCGAATATCGCCATCCTCGATAATGGCCGCTGGCCTACTCCATCTCCTCGTCATGAGTCGTTTCGCTCGGACTGGGCCTGAATGCCTGCCAGGCGGCGAAGGTGCTCAGAAAGATCCGGCCGGACAGGTCATCGAGGAAGTCGCTGCGCTTCAGGCGGTCCATGACCGGCCCCTTCACCTCGGCGAGGTGCAGCGTGACCTCCGCCTCCTTGAGGCGCTCATTGATGGCCTCCAGACTCTCCAGCGCCGAGGCGTCGATCAAGTTGACCGCCGAGCAGATCAGCACCACATGCTCCAGACCGGGGTAACGAGCCACGATTTGCATGACCGTATCTTCCAGGTAGCGGGCATTGGCGAAGTAGAGGCTTTCGTCGATGCGCAGGAAGGCCACATGGCCGAGGGTCTCGACCTCATGGCGCTGGGTGCTGCGGAAGTGCTCGGTGCCCGGAATGCGCCCGACCACCGCGCTATGGGGGCGACTGGTACGATAGAGAAAGAGGCCGATGGAGAGCACCACACCGCTGATGATGCCCGCCTCGACGCCCTCCGTCAGGGTCAGCAGGATGGTGGCGGCCATGGCGGAGAAGTCACTGCGCGAATAGCGCCAGGTCTGACGGATCAGCGGGATATCGACCAAGGTGAGAATGGCCACGGTGATGGTGGCGGCCAGGGTGGCGATGGGCAGGTGATATAGCAGTGGGGTGAACAGCAGCGTGACCAGGCCGATACCCAGCGCCGCGAACAGGCCGGCAAAGGGGGTCCTGGCCCCCGCCTCGTCGTTGATCACGGTGCGCGAGAGGCCTCCGGTGACCGGCATGCCGCCGGTAACGGCCGCGGCCAGGTTGGCGCCCCCCAGTCCGACCAGCTCCTGATTGGGCGAGATGCGTTGACGGCGCTTGGCGGCGAGCATCTGGGCCATGGAGATGGATTCGACGAAGCCTACCACGCTGATCAGCAGGGCCGGCATCAGCAGGGCACGCCACAGGCCGAGGTCCAGCTCCGGCAGGGTCAGCGGTGGCAGCCCGCCGGGAATGGCGCCAACCACGGCGACGCCACGCTCCTCGAGGCCGAGCTGCCAGCTCAGCAGTGTGGTGGCGACAACGGCCAGCACGGGCCCACTTCGTGCCACCAGGCCAGCGGTGGGGGCGGCGAGGCCCAGTTTGATCAGCAGCGGGCGGCTATAACGGCGGCTGGCGACCAGGAAGAGCAGGGTGCCCAGGCCGATGGCAAGCGTCGGCCAGTGCAGCCGGTGGAGCTGCTCGGCGAGGCTCGTCAGCAGCGTCAGGGCGGTGTAGCCGTCAGCCGAGATGCCGGCCAGGTGGGCTGCCTGGCTGATGGCGATCAGCACCGCCGAGGAGGCGAGGAAGCCGGCGATCACCGGGTGGCTCAGGAAGTTGGCGAAGAAGCCCAGCCGCAGCAGGCCCATGGCGACCAGCATCGCCCCGGAGAGCAGTGACAGCACCAGGGCCGCCTGGAGGTAGGCGGCGCTGCCCGGGGTGGCAACATTGGAGAGGGCCGCGCCGGTCATCAAGGCGATGATCGCCACCGGGCCCACCGCCAGGGTGCGGCTGGTGCCCAGCAGGGCATAGAGCACCGCCGGCAACAGGCTGGCGTAGAGGCCCACCACCGCCGGAAGCCCGGCGAGCAGCGCATAGGCCAGGGACTGGGGGATCACCATGGCGGTGACGATCACGCCGGCCAGTACGTCAGCCCCCAGCAGGCGCCGGTTATAGTGGGGTAGCCAGCTCAGGACCGGTAGATAGCGCTTGAGCATGTTCCCCCTTGGCCTGGCGGTTGGAATAAGCACCTAGCCTAAACGATATTAGTGGTCTCGTTCAGAGTTGGTTAGCATCGGATAAACACGTTTTAGCTTAATTACCACACCAATCACCACACCCAAGGACATGATATGCAACGCGAGACCATTGCCCTTCACCACGCCTACACCCCCGACGACCAGCACGCGGTGGCGGTGCCGATCCACCAGACCACCTCGTTCGCCTTCGACAGTGCCCAGCACGCCGCCGACCTCTTCGATCTCAAGGTCGAGGGCAATATCTACTCGCGGATCATGAACCCCACCTGCGGCGTCCTCGAGCAGCGGGTGGCGGCCCTGGAGGGCGGTATCGCCGGTCTGGCGGTGGCCTCCGGCATGGCGGCAATCACCTATGCCATTCAGACCATTGCCGAGGCAGGAGACAATATTGTCTCGATCAGCGAGCTCTATGGCGGCACCTACAACCTCTTCGCCCATACCCTGCCGCGCCAGGGCATCGAGGTGCGCTTCGCCGACAAGGATGACTTCGCCGGCCTCGAGGGGCTGATCGATGCGCGCACCAAGGCGGTGTTCTGCGAGAGCGTCGGCAACCCCTCCGGTGGCGTGGTGGACATGGAGGCCCTGGCCGAGGTGGCACATCGGCACGGTGTGCCGGTAATCGTCGACAATACCGTGGCCACCCCCTTCCTGTGGCGGCCCATCGAGCATGGCGCCGATATCGTGGTCCACTCGGCCACCAAGTATATCGGCGGACACGGCACCACCGTGGGCGGGGTGATCGTGGACTCCGGCAAGTTCCCCTGGGCCGACAACGCCGAGCGCTTCCCACTGCTGAACGAGCCGGATGTCTCCTATCATGGGGTCTGCTATACCCGCGACTTGGGTGAGGCGGCCTTTATCGGCCGTGCCCGTGTGGTGCCGTTGCGTAACATGGGTGCGGCGCTCTCCGCCCAGGCCGCCTGGCAGCTGCTGCAGGGCCTCGAGACCCTGGGCCTGCGTATCGAGCGCATCTGTGACAACGCCCAGCGTGTGGCCGAATATCTGCAGGGTCACGATGCCGTCACCTGGGTGCAGTATGCCGGCCTCGAGAATCACAAGGACCACGCCCTGGCCAGGAAGTACATGGATGGCCATGCCTCCGGCATCCTCAGCTTCGGCATCAAGGGCGGCCGTGAGGCCGGGGCACGCTTCTATGATGCGCTGAACCTGGTGCTGCGCCTGGTCAATATCGGTGATGCCAAGACCTGCTCCTCGATCCCGGCGGCGACGACCCATCGCCAGCTCAATGACGAGGAGCTCGCCAAGGCGGGGGTGACCGCGGACATGGTGCGCCTCTCCATCGGCATCGAGCATGTCGACGATATCATCGCCGACCTCGATCAGGCCCTGACGGCCAGCCAGGCCTGAGATCAGGGCTATTGCTGCCAGCTTGGTTGGTCGGGGCTGATCTGGGGGCAACCCTCGCGTTCGGTAACGGCAATAGTCTTGCCCAAGAGATTATCGACTTGCCGGCTGCGGGGTCTCCCGTGGCCGGCTTTGCCATGCTGACCAAGTGTAGAGGGTCAGCCCCGTCCAGATCATCACGAAAGTGGCCAGCTGAACGCCGCTCAGTGGCTCCTCGAAGACCATCAGCGCGATCAGGAACTGGATGGTGGGGTTGAGGTACATCAGAAAGCCCAGGGTGGCCAGGCGCAGACGCCTGGCGGCCCCGGCGAAGGCGAGCAGGGGCAGGGCGGTGATGACCCCGCTGGCGATCAGCAGCAGGGTGACTCGGCTACCCTCCAGGAAGTGGGAGAGTTCGGCCTGGGTCAGCCAGCCCAGGGCGATCAGCCCCAGGGGCAACAGCAGCAGGGTCTCCACGAACAGGCCCGAGAGGCCATCCAGGGGTACCTGCTTGCGCAGCAGCCCATAGGTGCCGAAGGAGAAGGCCAGGGCCAGGCTGATCCATGGCAGTTCACCCAGCATGATCAGCTGGGTCAGGATTGCGGCCGTGGCCAGGGCCACGGCCACCGCCTGCAGTCGATGCATGGTCTCGCGCAGTACCAGCATGCCCAGCGCCACATTGACCAGCGGCGTCATGAAGTAGCCGAGACTGGCCTGCAGTACCTGGCGGGTCTCCACCGAATAGATATAGAGCCCCCAGTTGAGCCCGATCAGCAGGGCACAACCCAGCACTCGCCCCAGCCGCCGCGGCTGGCCCAGCGCCTCTCTAATCGGCGCCCACCGCCCGAGCAGCGTCACCAGGCCAACCAGAAATAGGCAGGACCACAGCACCCGGTGGATCAGGACCTCATAGGCGGGCACCCCCTCGAACAGTGCGAAGAACAGCGGGAAGCAGCCCCACATGCTGTAGGCGGCCAGGCCGAAGATAACGCCCCGGCGAGCCTCGCGGTCGGCGGCGATGGTGGACGTTGTGGTCATGGAGTCACTCACCCTTGGATCAGGCTGTAACTTAGCAGGCTATTTGCCTTTCGACCATGGCGCTGGCTGACGATGTTCGCCGTGTGGGGTAGTCTGGGCGTCAATATAGCCATCCCGGAGGGAGTACCGATGAGTGAGCTGAGAACGACCCTGGTGCAGTGTGATCTGCGCTGGGAGGATCCGACGGCCAACTGCCGGATGCTGGAGGAGACGCTTGGCGATCTCGGGGGGGATGAGACCGACCTGATCGTGCTGCCGGAGATGTTTGCGACGGGCTTCACCATGAACTCTCGCGAGATGGCCGAGCCCATGGGGGAGAGTGCCACCGTGGCCTGGCTAAGGGAGCAGGCGTGGCAGCGGGGCTGCGTGGTCACCGGTAGCGTGGCGGTGGTAGACAATGGCGACTACTACAACCGGCTGGTGTGGGCGCGTCCCGATGGCTCCTACGCCACCTATGACAAGCGCCACCTGTTTCGCATGGCCGGCGAGCACGAGCGCTATGCCATGGGGCACGAACGCGTGATCGTCGAACTCAAGGGCTTCCGAATTCTGCTTAGCGTCTGCTATGACCTGCGCTTCCCGGTCTGGCTGCGGCAGCAGCCGGGCGCTGACGAACACTTCGAGTACGACGCCCTACTGTGTGTGGCCAACTGGCCGGCCCCCCGGCGACACCCCTGGCGTGTGCTGCTGCAGGCGCGGGCCATCGAGAATCTCTGTCCGGTGATCGGGGTGAATCGTGTCGGTGAGGATGCCAAGGGCCTGCCCTACAGCGGCGACTCCATGCTGATCGATGCCAAGGGCGAGGCATTGATCGACGAACCCGAGGGCAGCGCCTTCGTGAGAACCGCCACGCTCTCCCTGGAGGAGCTGCAGCGCTTCCGCGACAAGTTTCCCGCCTGGCGCGATGCCGATCACTTCCGCCTGGCGGATGGGGTGGGTTGCTGATGCGTCTCGACCGTTTTATCTGTGAATCCACCGAGCTGACCCGCAGCCTGGCCAAGAAGGCGATGCATCGCGGCGAGGTCTGCGTCGACGGCGAGGTCATCAAGAACCCGGCCACCCAGGTGAACGAGGCGAGTCGCGTGACCCTCCAGGGCGAGCCGCTGGTGCTGGTGGGCCTGCGCTATGTGATGTTGCACAAGCCGGCCGGCGTCGAGTGTACCGCCCGACGCACGCTCTATCCGCGCGCCATCGACCTGATCGATCTGCCGATGCTCGACCGCCTGCAGACGGTAGGGCGCCTGGATGTCGATACCACCGGCCTGGTGCTGCTGACCGACGACGGTCAGTGGTCGCACCGGGTCACCTCGCCCAAGCGGCGCTGCGGCAAGGTCTATCGGGTAACGCTCGACGAGCCTCTCGAGGGGAGTCGGCTCGACGATGCCGTTCGCGCCTTCGCGGAGGGGATCGTGCTCGAGGGCGAGGAGAAGCCGACCCGGCCCGCCGAGCTCTCGATGCGCGAGGCGCGCGTCGCCGAACTGGTCCTATACGAGGGCAAGTATCATCAGGTGAAGCGGATGTTTGCGGCCATCGGCAACCACGTCGTGGCCCTGCACCGTGAGTCGGTCGGCCCGCTGGCGCTGGGCGGCTTGGCCGAGGGCGAGTGGCGCGAACTCTCCGCCGAGGAGGTCGCTGCCTTCTAGCCGGCAGTGGTAGAGGGCGGTGAGTCCAGCGTTACCGTGTTCCAGGTGGTGCTGCGGTCACGGCCCTGGTGCTTGGCCTGATAGAGGGCCTTGTCGGCGAGCCCCAGTAGGGCAATGGGCTCATGGGCGTGGCAGGGGTAGGTGGCGACGCCGCATGACAGGGTGATCGGGGGCAGCACCGTCCCCGCGTACTGAATCTCCAGCTTGCGAACACGCTTGATCAGCTCCTGGGCGCGCATCTCGGCGCGCTCGGTCGTGGCGCCCGGCAGCAGGGCCACAAATTCCTCGCCACCCAGCCGGCATACCACGTCCGCGTTCCGAAAGTGCTCTCGGAGCAGCCTAGCCACCGACACCAGCACGGTATCGCCGACCGCATGCCCATATCGATCGTTGATCCGTTTGAAGTGATCCAGATCCATCATGATCAGTGACAGCGGCGTCCCCTCGCGGTTGGCGCGGGTGGTTTCATGCTGCATCAGCTCATTGAAGTAGCGCCGATTCTTGAGCCCGGTCAGTGAGTCCTCGTAGGAAAATCCTTCGAGCTTGCTAACCAGGCTGTCGAGCTGAGTGGTACGTTCGCGAACCTGCTCTTCCAGGTGCTGGTTCAGTCGCGTCAACTGGTGTTGCGTGTGTCGGTAATGCCACAGGGACACCCCGACGATGGCGAGTGAAAAGATCAGCAGGCCAAGACTGACGGGCACCTTGCGCCAGCTTACCAGTCCGTGGGCGACTGCCATGTCAGCCAGCAGCAGGACCGCCATGATCGCGAAGCTGACAATGATCCAGCGCTGCTTCGCATCCAGGCGACGATAATCCATGGCGGACACTGAGAGCATCGTGGGTAGCGTGACCGCCAGTAGCAGATCGAAGGGCGGGAAGGTGCTGGCGATGCTGACCATGCCGGACTGACTCAGCCCCGTGGCGGCGATCAGGTATACCAGATGCAGGCGCCACACGGCCTGGATTACGCGCCGGGGAGTGCCTGTCAGCCAGTGAGCCAGTAGTAGTCCCATCCCCACCGGCAGGGTGAAGTAACCGCCAGCCGCCAGCCCGTCCCATAACAATGGTCGGTTTATTAGCAACTGGCTGGCCTGCGTCTCGGCAAAGATCATACTGCTGGCCGCCAGTGAGAAAAGCGCTACTGCCCCCAGGCTTTGGCGTTGGGCACCGATAAGGGCGAAGCCCCCCGCGAGCAGGGCAAGGAGCAACGAGAAAGCGCTGATTACCACATCAGTCCAGGAGCGCTTCATGATCAATGCCAGCAGGTCAAGACGATCCAGGACCATAGCTTCCCCCCAGAGCCCGATATCGGTGTAGTCGGAGAAGACCCTGATATGCAGCGTTTTGCCGCCGAAGTCGTCCGGTAGCTCGATCATGTGCCAGGGCCAGCCGGAGAAGCTGCCGCGGCCCTGTTCATCGAACTCGCCATACTGGTACAGCAGCTCCCCATCCAGATAGAACTGGGCAATCAAGTCGATGCTGTAGATGTAGAGTACGGGGTCTCGCCACTCACCTTCGGGTAGCAGCGTGCGTATCCAGAGATGCTCGTATCCCTGGCGGCCAGGAGGGTTGGAGGGGAAGGCGATGGGATGCCATCCATCAGAGCTGTTGTCATTCAGCCAGGTAGGGGTGCCTGTGGCATCCAGGGGAGCATCGCCCCAACGCCATTCCCAGCCGGTTAGTGACTCTGATGGAGGCGGTGAAGCTGTGACGCCAGGAGCCACGAGAAGGCACAGCAAGCTCAGCAGCAGGGCAAGGCTGGGGCGCATGGTTTACCGTTTGGGATAAGATCAAGCGCCGATTATAGACCGGAGACCAGGTGACATCTCCTTCGAAACGAACGAGGTTAATCAACGCAAGATGGCGGAGATACTCGGCGCGATGGAAGCACTGCGTTGCGCGTGGGAGCGTGTGCCGCTACGCCCTTGACCCTCAGCGTCTGCACCTCTTCGATGCCGATAGCCAGCGGCGACTGGATGCCTGAGCCCGCCGGGTCCGGGGCTTGATCCGGGGGATGGGGTGATTACAGCCCAGCGGCGGCCACCAGGGCGCGGGTATAGTCGCTGCGTGGCCGCTCGAGCACCTCCAGGCAGTCGCCCTGTTCCACGACCTCGCCCTCCTTGAGCACCAGGATGCGGTGCGCCATGGCGCGCACCACCGCCAGGTCGTGACTGATAAACAGATAGCTGATGCCGCGCCGCGCCTGGAGGTCGCGCAGCAGCGCCACAAGCTGTTTCTGCACGGTGCGGTCCAGGGCCGAGGTGGGCTCGTCGAGCACCAGCAGTGCCGGTTCGAGAATGATCGCCCTGGCCACGGCGATGCGCTGGCGTTGGCCCCCCGAGAACTCGTGGGGGTAGCGGTCGGCGCAGGCTTCGGGCAGCCCCACCTCGCGCAGCGTGTCGGCCACGCGACGGCGGACCTCGTCCTCCTCGAGGTGTGGGTGGTGGAAGCGTAGCCCCTCACTGACGATATCGGCGACCGGCAGTCGAGGGGAGAGCGAGCCGTAGGGGTCCTGGAAGACGATTTGCACTCGCTGGCGCATGCGCCGCAAGGTGCCGCCTGAGAGACCGTCCAGGCGGGTGCCATCGAGATGGATCTCGCCGTGACTCTGCACCAGGCGTAGCAGCGCCATGGCAAGTGTGGTCTTGCCGGAACCGGACTCGCCGACGATGCCCAGGGTCTCGCCATGACCGAGCCGCAGCGACAGGGGTTTTACGGCCTCGAAGGCCGGCGGGCGCTTCATGAGCAGCTTCTTGGGACGCTGGAAGCTTACCCCGAGACGCTCCGCCTTCAGCAGCGGCGTCACCGAGGCGACCGCCACGGGCCGACCCTCGGGCTCGGCCTCCAAAAGAGTTCGGGTGTAGGCGCTGCGGGGTGAGGTGAAGACCCGCTCCACCGGCCCTGTCTCCTGTTCGCGGCCCTGGTAGAGCACGCAGACCCGGTCGGCGTGGCGGCGCACCAGGTTCAGGTCATGGGTGATAAACAGCATGCCCATGCCGTGCTGCTCACGCAGCTCGGCGAGCAGGGCGAGGATCTCCTGCTGCACGGTGACATCGAGTGCCGTCGTGGGCTCATCGGCGATCAGCAGCTCCGGCGCATTGGCGATGGCCATGGCGATCATGACCCGCTGGCGCTGGCCGCCGGAGAGCTGGTGGGGCCAGGCGTCGGCCAGCTCCTCGGCGCGGGGCAGCTGCACCTGCTCCAGCAGTTCGATGACCCTGGCCCTGGCCCCCTTGCCGGAGAGCCCCTGGTGCAGGCGCAGGGTCTCGCCGATCTGCTTGCCGACGGTATGCAGCGGATTGAGCGAAGTCATCGGCTCCTGAAAGATGAAGCCGACCCGGCTGCCGCGCAGGCCCTGCCAGTCACGGGCACGCAGGCGGGCGAGGTCGGTATCGCCCAGCCAGCGGGCGCCGGTCACACTGGCGTTGCCCGGCAGCAGGCCCATGGTGCCCAGCGCCGACACCGACTTGCCGGACCCCGACTCGCCGACCAGAGCCAGGGTCTCCCCACGCCCGACGCTGAGGGTCAGGCGATCCACCACGTTGATGCCGTCGAAGGCGATGGAGAGGTCTTCGAGACGCAACAGGTCAGGCATCGGCGGGACTCCTCTCGATGGCCGGGGCGGGGGCAGCATGCTGGATATGCCGGGGATCGAAGGCATCACGCAGACCTTCACCGATAAATACCAGCAGCGAGAGCATCAACGACAGACTGACGAAGGCGGTGATGCCGAGCCAGGGGGCATGCAGGTTGTTCTTGCCCTGGGCGACCAGCTCGCCAAGCGAGGGTGAGCCCGGCGGCAGGCCGAAGCCCAGGAAGTCCAGGGCGGTGAGGGTAGTGATGGCGCCGGTAAACAGGAAGGGGATAAAGGTCAGGGTGGCGACCATGGCGTTGGGCAGCACATGTCGCCACATGATCAGCCTCGGTGTCAGTCCCATGGCGCGCGCCGCCCGCACATACTCGAGGTTGCGGGCACGCAGAAACTCGGCGCGCACCACGTCGACCAGGCCCAGCCAGGAGAACAGCAACATGATGCCGAGCAGCCACCAGAACCCGGGCTGCACGAAGCTGGCCAGGATGATCAGCAGGAAGAGCACCGGCAGGCCCTGCCAGATCTCGGTGAAGCGCTGGCCGATCAGGTCGGTCTTGCCCCCGAAGTAGCCCTGTATGCCGCCGACCAGCACGCCCAGGGCGAGGGAGCCGGCGGTCAGCACCAGGGCGAAGGCCACCGAGAGGCGAAAGCCATAGATCACCCGAGCCAGCACATCACGCCCCTGGTCGTCGGTGCCCAGCCAGTGGCGAGCATCGGGGGGCGCCGGCGAGGGGCGCATCATCTGCATGTCCAGGGTCTGGTACGAGAAGGGTACCGGCGGCCACAGCGCCCAGCCGTGCGTCGCGATCTGCTCGCGCACGAAGGGGTCGTGATAATCGGTGGTGGTCGGCAGGAAGCTATCGAATTCGGTCTCGGGGTAGTCGATCAGCAGCGGCACATACCACTCCCCCTGATACTGCATCACCAGGGGCTTGTCGTTGGCGATCAGTTCGGCGGCGAGGCTCACCACGAACAGTGCGCCGAAGATCCAGAGCGATACCCAGGCGCGGCGATTGGCCCGGAACACCCCGAAACGGCGTCGCGTGATGGGGGAGAAGCGCCCCGCCAGCTTGGAAAAGGCAGAGACCATCGGCTCAGGACTCCCGTGTCTCGAAGTCGATGCGGGGATCGACCCATACATAGGTGAGGTCGGAGACCAGCTTGAGAAGCAGGCCGATCAGCGTATAGAGGAACAGGGTGCCGAAGATCACCGGGTAGTCGCGCTGCATCACCGCCTCGAAGCCGAGCAGCCCAAGCCCCTCCAGGGAGAAGATCACCTCGATCAGCAGTGACCCGGTGAAGAAGATCGAGATCAGCGCGCCGGGCATGCCGGCGATGATGATCAGCATGGCGTTGCGGAAGACATGGCCGTAGAGCACGCGCTGGTCGCTGGCCCCCTTGGCGCGAGCGGTCAGCACATACTGCTTGTGAATCTCGTCCAGGAAGCTGTTCTTGGTGAGCATGGTCAGGGTGGCGAAGCTGCCGATGGTCATGGCGATCACCGGCAGGGTGATGTGCCAGACATAGTCCTTGATCTTGCCCCAGGCCGAGAGATCATCGAAGTTCGGCGAGGTTAGACCGCGCAGGGGGAACAGGTCCCAGTAGCTGCCGCCGGCGAACAGCACGATCAGCAGGATGGCAAGCAGGAAGCCGGGTATCGCATAGCCGACGATGACCAACCCCGAGGTCCAGACATCGAAACGTGAACCGTGGCGCAGGGCCTTGCGGATTCCCAGCGGAATCGAGATCAAATAGACCAGCAGGGTGGTCCATAGGCCCAGCGAAACCGACACCGGCAGGCGCTCGATCATCAGCTCGATCACCGGTCGGTCGCGAAAGAAGCTGACACCGAAGTCGAAGGTGGCGTAATCCACCAACATGCCGATGAAGCGCTCGTGGGCGGGCTGGTCGAAGCCGAACTGGGCCTCGAGCTGTTCAATAAAGCGTGGGTCGATGCCTCTCGCACCACGCGACTCATCTTGCACCACCACTTCGCCACCGCCGGTATCGAGACGCGTGCTGGACAGGCTGTTGATTCCCTCGAAGCGGGCGAGCATCTGGTCGATCGGGCCGCCGGGGGCGGCCTGCACGATGATGAAGTTGAGCAGCATGATGCCGAGCAGGGTCGGAATCATCAGCAGCAGGCGGCGCAGGATGTAGCGGCTCACGTTCGCGGCCCTCTTGTTCGCGGCTCTCTAGGCTGCCGGATCTGGCAGGTCGTTGGCATGCCCTTAGCCTCCCTGCTTGCGCAGTTCGATGCGTGCTGCCCGCTCGGGGTCCACCCACCAGGCCTCGAGGTCCAGGCCGTACTGGGGCGAGGGCTCGGGCCAGCCGAACTTGTCCCACACCGCCAGCCGGGTTTCGCCGGAGTGGTAGTGGGGAATGACGATAAACTGGTGGCGCAGTACCCGGTCGAGGGCACGGGTGAGGGTGTTGAGGGTCTCGCGACTGTCGGCTCGGATCAGTCGCTCGACCAGGTCGTCGACGACCGGGCTCGCCAGCCCCATCAGGTTGCGACTCTGGGGCGTCTGGGCATAGTCGCTGGTCCAGAACTCCCGCTGCTCGTTGCCGGGGTTGTTGGACTGGGGGAACTGGCCGACCACCAGATCGAAGTCGAAGTTGCGCAGCCGGTTCAGATACTGGTTGATATCGACGATGCGAATGGTCCCACGGATCCCCAGGCGCGCCATGTTGCGCAGCATGGGCTGGACTACCCGTTCCAGGCCGCTGTCGTAAAGCAGTACCTCTAGCGCCAGGGGCTGGCCCGTCACGGCCTCCACCAGGCTGCCGTCGTGCACTTCGTACCCTGCCTCCTGAAGCAGCGTGAGGGCGAGGCGCAGCCGCTCACGCAGCGCCTTGGGGTGGTCCATGGGTAGCGGCTCGCTGAAGACATCCTCGGGCAACTGCTCTCGCCAGGGCGCCAGCACCTCGAGCTCGGCCTCACTCGGCAGTCCCGTGGCGGCCATCTCGGAGTTCTGGAAGAAGCTCTCGGTGCGTCGATAGGCGTCGTAGAAGATATTGGCGTTGAGCCAGGGGAAGTCGAAGGTCAATGCCAGGGCCTCACGGACCCTGGGGTCCTGAAACTTGTCCTGGCGCAGATTGTAGATAAAGGCCTGCATTGGCGCCGGCTGACCGTCGGGCACCCGGAGTTTTCTGACCAGCCCGTTGTTGAAGGCCGGGAAGTCGTAGCCGGTGGCCCAGGTGGCGGCGCGAGCATCGACACGATAGTCCAGCACCCCGGCCTTGAAGGCCTCCCAGGCGATGTCCCGGTCGCGGTAATAGTCATAGATCAGGCGGCCGATATTATGGCGGCCACGCTTCACTGGCAGGTCACGTGCCCAGTATTCTTCCACGCGCTCATAGACGATGCGTCTTCCGGGGTCGATCTCGGCGATACGATAGGGTCCGGAGCCGGGGTGTCGCGCCAGGGTCGGCGAGCCGAAGTCGCGACCCTCCCAGTAGTGCTTGGGCAGGACCGGCAATTGGCCGACGATCAGCGGCAGCTCCCGGGAGTGGGTGGAGGCGAACTCGAAGCGCACCGTGTCATCGTCCAGGGCGGTCACACTCTCGACGTCGGCGTAGTAGGCCCCGTAGAAGGGGTTACCCTGCTCGGTGAGCAGTTCGAAGCTGAAGACGACGTCTCCGGCCGTCAGGGGCTCGCCGTCGTGGAAGCGTGCCTCGGAGCGCAGGTCGAACTCGATCCACTCCCGACCGGGGTCCAGTCGGATACCTTCGGCCAGCAGGCCGTAGAGCGAGAAGGGCTCGTCGGGGTTGCCCTCGAGCAGGGTGTCGTAGATGCGCGAAACTCCGGCGGCGGGGGTGCCACGAATGATAAAGGGGTTGGTGGAGTCGAAACTGCCCCCCACGGCGGCCTGGGTCAGGCTGCCCCCCTTGGGCGCCTCGGGGTTGACGTAGGGAAAGTGCGCGAAGCCTGCGGGGAGTGCCGGCTCACCGTAGAGCGAAAGTCCGTGCACGGTGGTGACAGTGTCACCGTTCGTCGCCGGGGCCTTCGGGTTGGGTGCGGCTTGGGCGTTAGCCTGAGAAGCGAAGAGGCCGAAAAGTGAAAGCAGCAAGAGATGTGAGGCGGCTAGGCAGCGGCGTGATGGTGTAGGCATTCAGACATCCCGTGTCGACGGTAACGCCGGCTGGCGCCGGCGTCGTTGCCTGATAAGGTGTCAGTCTCGAGCGTGAAAGACAATACCCATGTCATATGGCTAACTTAGATAGCCCTAATCGCCCGGGGCTGATCTGGCGGCAAGCCTACGAGGAGGCGCTGTAAACCCTTCCCTGGGCGCTACCGACGCCATCCCTGGCGTAGGACCTCCTCTGCGGCTTGCCCCCAGCGCCCCTCTTCTAAGCTGCCGATATGTTTAGTAACAGCAACAGACCAGCCTTGTGATAATGCTAGCGTGAGGCGAGGCTGCGGGTGGGAAGCTCAAGCGTCTGCCCTGGGCGAATCAGGTTGCCCGAGAGGCCGTTGGCCTGGCGCAGCTCGGCGACGCTGATGCCCTGAAGGGCGGCGATCTCGGCCAGGGTGTCGCCACGCTGCACCAGGTAGCGGGAGTCCTGGGTGCCGCTTGGCGCCGCGGGAGTGTCGAGGCGTGCCAGCATGGCGTCGGCGCGCTCGGCGGGTACCAGCAGAACACGATCATTGCCGGGGAGAACGGTGCCGCCGGTTACCCCCGGGTTGAGCTCGGCGATCGTGCCCTTCGAGACGCCGGCGAGACGGGCGGCCTCGTCCAGGCGCAATGGGCGCTCCACGGGGATCTTGGCGAAGGCCGGGGCATCCTCGATGGCGGGGAGGGTGACCTGGTACTCCTCGGGCGAATCGATGATGGCGGCAATGGCCTTGAGCTTGGGCACGTAGTTCATGGTTTCGCGGGGCAGCGAAAGACTCCAGTAGTCGCCGCTCTTGCCCTGGGCGAGAGCCCGGCGGCGCGCCTTGTTGACGGTGCCGGCGCCGGCATTATAGGCCGCCAGTGAGAGCTCGAGATCGCCCTCGTACCACTGGTCGGCCTGGTATTCGATATAGTCGAGGGCGGCGTAGGTCGAGGCCACCACATCCAGACGCCCGTCGTAGCCGCGCTGACGGCTCAAGCCCAGGGAGTCGCCGGTACGCGGCATGAACTGCCACAGGCCGGCGGCGCCGCGATGGGAACGTGCGCTCGGATCGAAGGAGCTTTCGATAAACGGAATCAGGGCGATCTCGCCGGGCAGGCCGCGCTCCTCGACCTTCTGTGTGATCCAGGCCAGCCAGGGGCGGGCACGCTCGGTGATTTCGGCGATATTGTGCGGGGACTGGCGATAGTGGTCGATCCAGGCCTGCACGCGTGGCTCGTCCCGCTCATCCTGCCACTGGAAGCTGTCACGCAGCTGGCTCCAGGCGTCGCGGGGCTCAACCGCCAGTGCGTTCCAGAAATGCTGGGCGGTCAGGCTGGGAGAGGGCGTGAAGGTGGCGTGCTGCGCCGCTTTGGCGCCACGGCTCTGGTCGAACGTCGCTGCCTGGATCTGGGCGCCGGCGGTCATCAAGGCCCCGAGCAGGGCCGCGCTGCTGGCGATGGCGAAGAGCCGGCGGCGAGTGGTGTAGTAGGTCATCCGGTCGTGTTCCTCCAAGGCACGTCAGGGCCTCCGGCAGTGCCGGAAGGCATCAGGCGTCCTGGATCGAGTTCAGAAGTTGTCCTTCCAGGCGCGTAGGGTGGCGAAGGTCGCCTCGTCGCTGTCGACGTCGCCATGGGCCGAGCTGGCCTGGCGTACGCCGGCATCCGCCACGCGCAGGAAGGGATTGATGCGTTTCTCGCGAGCCAGGGAGGTGGGCAGTGTCGGGCGCTCAAGCTCCCTGGCACGCTGGCACTCTTCCATGGCCTGGACCACGTCCGGATTGTGGGGGTCGGCGGCCAACGCAAAGCGCAGGTTGGCCTGAGTGTATTCATGGGCGGCGAAGATCAGGGTGTCATCGGGCAGTGCCGCCAGCTTCTGCAGCGAAGCGTGCATCTGTGCTGGGGTGCCCTCGAAGAGGCGACCACAGCCGGCGCTGAACAGGGCATCCCCGCCGAACAGTAGCGGCGGGATGCCGGCCGTGAAGAACGCGATATGATCCAGGGTATGGCCGGGCACCGCGATCACCTCGAACAGCCGTCCCATGACGCGAACCTCATCGCCCTCGGTCACCCTGGTGTCGATGCCGCCGATGGAATCATTGTCGGGGCCGATCACCTGCGGGGAGTAGCGCTCGATCAGCTCTGGCAAGCCGCCGGTGTGGTCCGGGTGATGATGGGTGATCAGCACCGTCGAGAGTGTCAGCGACTCGCGCTCGAGCAGCTCGATGACCGGGGCGGCATCGCCGGGATCCACCACGCAGACGTCGGGGGTCGTGTCCTGACGCAGAAGCCAGATATAGTTATCGCTAAACGCGGGAATCGGTGTCACGCTCAACATGGGCTGAGTGTCCTGAGTGGGCATGAACGGTTCGCAAAATCCGCTCAATATGAAGAGTAGGGAGGGACATGTCAACCGACAGGGGAGCCCAGCGGCTGGCGGCACTGTTTCGCGAAGGCCAGCGCTTCTGGGCCACGCCGACAGGCGAGGCCGTACGGCGTGCCGAAAGAGCCTGCCTCGGACCGGTCTGTGAGCGGCTCTTCGGTATGCACAGTCTCGAGCTGGGATTCGGCAGTGTGCTGGCCGACATGTGTCCGGTACGCCACCCCATGCAGTGGGCACCGACCCGGGAGCTGGCCCAGGGGGCATCGACGCTGGTCTGCTCACCCGACGCGCTGCCACTTCCCAATGGCTGTCTCCACCTGGTGGTCGTCCATCATTTGCTCGAGGTGGCCCCCGACCCGCATCACATGCTGCAGGAGGCTGCACGCATCACCGCCGATGAGGGGCGGCTCATTCTCTTCGGCTGGATGCCACTCTCTCCGATCGCGCTGGGGCGCCTGTCGCCCGGGTGTCGCCAACGGCTTCCCTGGCGTGGTCAGTGGCGCTCTCCCGGTCGTCTTCGCGACTGGCTGGCGTTTGTCGACTTCGAGATCGAGCGGGTAGACTACTGCGCTTTTCAACTGCCTGGACGACTGCCCCGCAACTCCTTCTTCGAGACGCTGGGGCGCCGCCACAATCTGCCCCTGGGCGATAGTTACATGATCCAGGCCCAGCGCCGTCCGCAGTTGATCGAGACCCGCAGTAGCGGGTTGCGGTTTACCGCTCCCCTGGGAGGAGCGGCGTTCGGCACCGCCCGCCTGGAGCCCGACCAAGCCGCGGCTCGACAGGGGGTGGCCCACGAGAGAAGGATGACAGAGATTGAGTGATTCAGAGGCCGGCGGCTCCCCGTCGGTGACGATCTATACCGATGGCGCCTGCCGTGGCAACCCGGGACCCGGTGGCTGGGGAGCGTTGCTGATCAGCGGACCCCATGAGAAAACGCTGAATGGCTACGAGGCGCGCACCACCAATAATCGCATGGAGCTGATGGCGGCGATCATGGCACTGCGCGAGCTCAAGCGCTCCTGTCGTGTGGCGCTATGGACCGATTCAGAGTATCTGCGCCGCGGCATCACCGAGTGGATCCATGGCTGGGTCAAGCGGGGCTGGAAGACGGCCGGTCGACAGCCGGTCAAGAATGCCGAGCTGTGGAAGGAGCTGCTCGAGGAGACCCACCGCCACGAGATCGAGTGGTACTGGGTCAAGGGGCATAGCGGTCATCCGGGGAACGAGCGCGCCGATGCGCTTGCCAATGAGGCCATCGACAGCCACCGCCAGCAGACGTGAGGGAGATGTGATGCGTCAGATAATTCTGGACACCGAGACCACGGGCATTGACCCCAGGGAAGGCCACCGCCTGATCGAGATCGGCGCGGTGGAGATGGTCAATCGCCGACTGACCGGGCGCACCTACCACCAGTTCATCAACCCCGAGCGCGAGATCGAGGAGGAGGCGATCTCGGTGCATGGCATCACCAATGAACGGGTTGCCGGTGAGCCCCTGTTCGCAGAGATCGCGGATGAGTTCTGGGCCTTTATCGAGGGTGGCGAGTTGGTCATCCATAACGCTCCCTTCGATGTGGGGTTTATCGACCATGAGCTGACCATGCTCAACGCCTCGCGCGGCGAGCCACGGCTGGGGCCGGTAGCGGAGCATTGTCGCATTCTCGATACCCTGCAGCTGGCACGCGACAAGCATCCAGGCCAGCGCAACAACCTGGATGCGTTGTGCAAACGCTACGAGATCGATAACGGTCACCGGGTCCTCCACGGCGCCCTGCTTGATGCCGAGATACTCGCCGAGGTCTATCTGGCCATGACCGGTGGCCAGACCGCCCTGTTACTGGATGCCTCCATGAATGCGGAGGGGGGCAGAAAGGGCGGCATCCAGCATCGCCCCGTATCGGTAGCGGCCGGGCAGCTGCGCGTGTCGACGCCCAGCGACCAGGAGCTGGAAGCCCATCGCAAGAAACTGACAAGCATCCGCGAGACGGCAGGCGAGTGCCTGTGGGATGGCGTGGAAGGGATTGTGCACTGATGCTGCGCCGCGAACTCCCCCTCGAGGCGCGAGAAGGCCATGTGATTCGGCTTGCCGAAGGGCGCATCGCGCCGGCGCCCGACGGCGGGGTCCTGCAGCCGATCATTCTCTGGACGGAGCAGATGCAGCCGTTGGGCTATTGGCATGACGTACCGGTGGCGCTCTCTATCGAGGCCGAGGCGGGCGATGACTGGCCAAGTGGGCGTGAGTGGCTGGCGCGGCTGCCGGAGTCGCGCTTTGGGCTGGTCTCGACCTCGCTGCAGGTGGCCGCCTGGCTACGCAACCACCGCTTCTGCGGTCGATGCGGCGCTCCGGCGGCCCGCCTCGATGCCGAGTTTGCCATGCATTGCCACGGCTGCGGGCACCGCAACTACCCTCGTATCTCGCCCTGCATCATCACTCTGGTGACGCATGGGGAGTCGCTGTTGCTGGCGCGCAGTCCGCGCTTTCCACCACGGCGTTACTCGACGCTGGCAGGCTTTATCGAGCCCGGGGAGTCGGCAGAGGAGGCGGTGCGCCGCGAGATCTTCGAGGAGGTGGGGGTGAGCGTAGGCAGGATTCGCTACTTCCGCAGCCAGGCCTGGCCGTTTCCCCACGCCCTGATGCTCGGCTTCTTTGCCGAGGCGGCCAGTCGGCGCATCCGCATCGATGGCGTGGAGATCGCCGATGCCGCCTGGTTCTCTCCACGCCAGCTACCTCAGCTACCTCCGCTCTACTCGATCTCACGGGCCCTGATCGAGACACATCTGGCGGAGGTGGCAGCCCGTTAGGTATCCCCGGATAAGACGAGGGGAAACCGATACCAAGGCTATTGCAGATAGCTTGGCACCTCGATATTCGGGGCTGATCTGGCGACAAGCCCCAGAGCGCCGGACCGACGAGGAGGCGCTGTGAATACTTCCCTGTACGCTACCTCGGCCGTCCCTGGTCCTCGGACCTCCTTCTCGGCTTGTCCCCAGCGCCCCTTGGTTTCGGGGTGTAACCCGCATTGCTCCCTCAGTGGGCCCGGCTGGGACGGGGTGTTGCGGTTATTCGCCGGGAAACAGGCTGGTCAGCTTGGTTGCCAGCATGACGTTGCCGGTGGCCTTGAGCTTGCCGGTCATAAAGGCCGTCATGCCGTTGACCTCGCCGGTCATCAGGCCCTTGAGTGTCGCGGTGCTCATGGTCAAGCTGACGGACGGGTCATCGTGCTCCCCCTGCTCAACACTCAGCGACTCATTCTGGATGACCAGGTAGTGGCTCTCGGCATCGTCGAAATGGAACTGGAAGACCTCATCCATGCCGCTGGCGGCCTGGGGGTCGAAGCGAGACGTCAGGGTGTCGAGGGTAGACTGGCTCAAGTGAGACTCCTGCAGGTTGTGTGGGGGGATGGCGTGACCGTATTTCAAACAACTGTTTAAATCAAGCGGGCCTGAGCTGTTGTCATGTACAGACTACCGGGCCGCTAGGGAGGCATTGATGGGAGAGTGGCTGGCGGACGTCGGACTGTTTCTGATTCAGTTGCTGAGTGTGGTGCTGGTGGTGGGGCTCGCTGTCGCGGTGGTGGCCAGGCTGCGGCAGGAGGCGGGCAGCGATTCACGGCTCAAGCTCGTGGAGCTCAATCGGGGGCGTGACGAAAGGAAGCGGCGATTGCGGCTGGCGGCCAGCGAACCGGGGGCTCGCAAGCGCCTGCTCAAGGCCTTTCGTCGCGAGGACAAACAGCAGGCCAAGGCCGGCAAGTCCCATAAGCGTGAGGGAGAGGAGCGCCGGTCGACGGTCTGGTTGATCGACTTCCATGGGGATATTCGAGCCAGCGGGACCGACCGCTTCGCCGAAGAGATTTCGGCGGTCATCGCGGCAGCCGAGTCGGGAGACGAGGTGGTGGTGCGCCTCGAGTCCGCGGGTGGCCTGGTGCATGCCTATGGTCTGGCCGCCGCCGAGCTCGACCGCCTGCGTGACGCGGGACTGGCCACGACGGTCTGTATCGACAAGGTGGCCGCCAGCGGTGGATACCTGATGGCGTGTGGGGCGGACAGGGTGCAGGCGGCACCGCTGGCGGTGGTGGGCTCGATCGGTGTGGTGGCCCAGGTGCCCAATGTGCACCGTTTGCTCAAGCGCCACGATATTGATGTCGAGGTGCTGACCGCCGGGCGCTACAAGCGCACCCTGACGGTGCTCGGTGAGAATACCGAGGAGGGGCGCGAGAAGTTCATCGATGATCTGGAGAGGACCCACGAGCTGTTCAAGCGCCATGTGGCAGAGCGTCGGCCCGAGCTCGATATTGAGGCGATCGCCACCGGCGAGATCTGGTACGGCAGCGAGGCCCTGGACAGGGGGCTGGTCGATGCTCTGGGTACCAGCGAGGCCTATCTGGTAGAGCGCATGCAGGAGGCCAGGGTCATACGGGTCAAGCTGGAGCCGTCACGCCGGTTTGGCGAGCGGCTCGGTGCGGCGGTGTCCGCCGGAGTGGAGCAGGCGCTGCTGCGAGGTGCCCAGGCGCTGGATGCCAGTCGCTGGCAGAAGCACTGAGCCTGACGCCTGCGTCGCCCTCCGGGCTGGAGGCCTGGCCTACGGCCCGGAGGGCTTGATATGACGCCTTCGCCGTCAGCTGTCAGCCAGGCCGAGGTTGACGAGGGTGGCGATGATCGACCTGACGCTGTCGCCCTGCAGCGAGTAGTAGATGGTCTGGGAGCTGCGGCGGGTCGATACCAGCTCCTCCCGACGCAGAATGGCCAGGTGTTGTGATAGGGCTGACTGGCTCAATGCGAGATGTCCATTGAGCTCGGTCACCGACATCTCGCCCGTGTCGAGCAGGCAGAGGATGCGAAGCCGGTTGTCGTTGGCCATCGCCTTGAGCAGGGCGGTGGCGCGATCAATGGCGCCGCTCCCCCCTTCGATGAGTCGTGCTGCCTCGCGGCTGGGAGTCTTCATATGGCGTGTCCCCGCGCTGCGCGTGAGTGGAGGGGTCGTGCCCGGCGCTGTCGAGCGCCGCGACGGTATATCATGCTTTGCTCAAGCATAGCGTAAATCCTGTTGCCTGTGGGCGTAGAGGCGGCGGTTTTTTCATGGAACCCGCCTCACTACAGTTGTTGACAATAAAGCATCAGGATCTGCTTCTTTCGTCGAAACTTAGCCTATCGTATGAGGGAGTTCGGGGATCTGTGCTTTACAGTGTCAACAATTACATGCACTGGACCGTGACAGGATCGCCATGAGCAACCACTCGATGAACAGCTACGCCAATGAATTTCGTCGTTCGATCGATCACCCTGAAACCTTCTGGGCCGAGCAGGCGCGCCGCATCCCCTGGTTCAAGGAGCCTGAGAGGATCCTCGAGTATGATGAGGCCAACCATGCCCGCTGGTTCGGTGACGGCGAACTGAATATTGCGTATGCCGCTCTCGACTATCATGTCGAGCAGGGCAGGGGGGAGCAGCCTGCCCTGTTGTGGGACTCCCCGGTGACCGACAGCAAGCGCACCCTGAGCTATCGAGAGATGCGCGACCAGGTGGCACGGTTTGCCGGTGCTCTGAAGGCGATGGGGATCGAGAAGGGCGACCGTGTGGTGATCTACATGCCCATGGTGCCCGAGGCTCTGGTCGCCATGTATGCCTGTGCCAGGCTCGGCGCGGTGCACTCGGTCGTGTTCGGTGGCTTCGCGCCCCACGAACTGGCGGTACGCATCGAGGATGCCGCCCCCAAGGTGGTGGTCGCCGCCTCCTGTGGCGTCGAGGTCGGCAAGGTTCTGCCCTACAAGCCGATCGTCGACGCGGCCGTCGAGCAGAGTGCTCATAAGCCGGATGCCTGTGTGATCTTCCAGCGCGAGCAGCATCTCGCCGAGCTGGGTGAGCGCGACCATGACTGGGCGACGCTGGTCGAGACATCGACGCCCGCTGACTGCGTCCCGGTGAAGGGCACGGATCCACTCTATGTCCTCTACACCTCGGGTACCACGGGCAAGCCCAAAGGGGTGGTGCGCGATACGGGCGGCTATGCGGTCGCGTTGAATTACTCCATGGACGTGATCTATGACGTGGCCCCGGGCGAGGTGTTCTTCTCGGCCTCGGATGTGGGCTGGGTGGTCGGCCACTCCTACATCGTGTATGCGCCGCTGCTGCGCGGGGCGACCACCGTCGTCTACGAGGGCAAGCCGGTAAAGACGCCGGATGCCGGAGCGTTCTGGCGGATCATCGAGGAGTATGGGGTGAAGAGCTTCTTCACCGCGCCGACGGCCTTCCGTGCCGTCAAGAAGGAGGACCCGGACGGCAAGTTGCTGGCGCAGTACGATATCTCGAGTCTCAAGGCGCTGTTCCTGGCGGGGGAGCGCCTCGATCCGCCGACCTTCCACTGGCTGGATGATCTGCTCGACGTGCCGGTCATCGACCACTGGTGGCAGACCGAGAGTGGCTGGCCCATCGCCGCCAACCTCCATGGCCTCGAGTCCATGCCCACCAAGGCGGGCAGTGCCACCGTGCCGGTGCCCGGTTTCAACGTGCAGATCCTCGACCGTGAGGGTGAGTCCATGGCGCCCATGGCCCAGGGCAGCGTGGTGATCAAGCAGCCCCTGCCCCCTGGCTGTCTGACGGGGGTGTGGGGCGACCCTCAACGTTTCCATTCGGCCTATATGGCAGCCTTTCCGGGGTATTATCTGACCGGGGATGGTGGCTATATCGATGAGGACGGTTATCTGTTCATCATGGGCCGCACCGATGATGTCATCAACGTGGCCGGTCACCGCCTCTCCACCGGCGAGATGGAGGAGGTCGTTGGCGACCATCCTGCCGTGGCCGAGTGTACCGTCATCGGTATCCATGATGCGCTCAAGGGGCAGCTGCCGGTGGGGCTGGTCATCCCCAAGGATGGCTTCGATGGGCGGGAAGTGGAGCTGGAGAAGGAGCTGATCGCCCTGGTGCGGGAGAAGATCGGACCGATCGCCTGCTTCAAGCAGGTGCTGGTGGTGGATCGCCTGCCCAAGACGCGCTCCGGCAAGATCCTGCGCAAGCTGTTGCGCAACATTGCCGATGGCAAGGAGTACTCGGTGCCTTCCACCATCGATGACCCGGCGAGTCTCGAGGAGATTCACGAGGCCATGCAGGCCCATGACGTCGGTGCCGCCAGCGAGGCGCGCCAGGTCTAGCCGTCGCGCTGGGTGACATCATGATGTGATCGCACGCCGCCCCATTGGGCGGCGTGCGGCGTTTCGGGCGGGGCGCATGGCCACTCGGTTCCCCACGCCGTATAATGCGCCCGCGCCGCGTCGCTACCGACGCAATCTTGCACGAGGGTTCCCTCACCCCTCCCCAAAAAAGGAATCACGATGTTCGTGCTCTCTTCACTACAGTATCGTCGCTGTCTGGCGCTGCTGGTTGCCTTCCATATCGCCGTCATCGCCGCCAGCAACTACCTGGTGCAGTTGCCATTCATGGTGTTCGGTCTGCATACCACCTGGGGCGCCATCAGCTTTCCCTTTATCTTCCTGGCGACCGACCTGACCGTGCGTCTGTTTGGCAAGGGGCCGGCCCGGGCGATCATCATGCGGGTGATGTTTCCGGCGCTGGTGATCTCCTATGTCGTGTCGGTGGTGTTTCCCCGCGGCAGCTTTGCGGGAGTGGAGGCGCTTGGCGAGTGGGACCTGTTCGTAGCGCGCATTGCCGTGGCCAGCTTCATGGCCTATGTGCTGGGTCAGTTGCTCGATGTACACGTCTTCGATCGCCTGCGTCGACTGCGTGCCTGGTGGGTGGCACCGGCGATCTCCACGGTACTAGGCAATCTGGCCGATACCCTGGCCTTCTTCTCAATTGCCTTTCACAACAGCTCCGACGCCTTTATGGCAGCCAACTGGCTGGAGATCGCGCTGGTCGACTATGCGGTCAAGCTTTTGATCAGCGTGGTGTTCTTCCTGCCTCTCTACGGCGTGTTGCTGGCCTGGCTCAGCCGTCGCCTGGTGAGTGTCACCGGGGGCGAGGATGTGGCGCCTGAAGTGGCGCGCGCCCGTTACTGATGTTCGGCGACCCGAACCTCTATTACCCGAACCAAGTTTTCCCAATCCTGCATTACGAACCACAGCACGAGGACCCTTTCATGTCGATCGAGCTCAACTACCTCGATACCGGTGGCGATGGCACGCCACTGGTGGTGATCCACGGCCTGTTCGGCAGTGCCGATAACTGGCGCTCCCATATCAAGGCCTGGGAGGAGCGTCATCGGGTGGTGGCGGTGGATTTGCGCAACCATGGTCGCTCCCCGCATGTGGAGGGCATGGGTTACACGGCAATGGCCGACGATATCCTGGCCCTGCTCGATAGTCTTTCGATCTCCCGTGCCCACCTTCTCGGACACTCGATGGGGGGGAAGGTGGCGATCACCCTGGCGCGTCAGGCCCCTGAACGGGTCGCGTCGCTGATCATCGGGGATATCGCGCCGGTGGCCTATGGGCATGATCACGACAGTGTCATGGCGGGACTGCGCCGTGTGAAGGAGGGTCGCCCCACGAATCGCGGGGAAGCCGATGCGCTGCTGGCGGAACATGTGAAGGAGAGGGCGGTGCGCCTGTTCCTGGCCACCAATCTGGTGCGTGGTGATGACGAGGGACTGGTGCTACGCCTTGGGCTGGACGAGATTCAGTCGGACTATGAGTCGATCATGGCCGAGCCGGCGGGTAGCGAGCCCTTTGCCGGGCCCACCCTGGTGCTGCGAGGCAGTGCCTCTCACTATGTCGCCGACGAGCACCTCCCGGCACTGCGCAAGGTGCTGCCGGAGGCACAGCTGGTGACGCTGGACGCAGGGCATTGGCTGCATGCCGAACAGCCCGAGGCATTTCGTGGCGCCATCGACAGCTTTATCGATGCGCTGTAGTGCTCCTGACCCAGACGCTATCCCTGGAGGCTACTGAGCACCAGGGTCCACCGCCAGTCTCTCCAGCGGGCTGATCGTATCGATCAGCCCGTTTTCATGCAGGTAGTCCTCGACACGGCGATAGCGCCCGCTGTCCAGCGCCGCCGGCTGGGCGCTCATGCGCAGGAGGGTGGCGTTCCAGCTCGCCTGGTTCACGGAGGTGTCCAGCGTCGGCTCCTGTTCGATCAGGGCCTCCCAGGCCGCGTCGGGGTGCTCGATCATCCAGAGGGTGGTCTCTCGCAAAATGTCGAGCAGCTCGTTGATCGGCTCTCGCAAGCGGGGAAACTGGTCGCGGTGGGCCACGAGTATCAGGCCGTCGTGGTGGGGAATACCGAACTCCTCGACCTTGAGCAGTCGGTTTGCCACGCCCCGATTCGCCAGTTGATGAGGCAGTGTCAGGCGCAGGGGCGTTACCAGCCCGTCCAGGGTCTGCTCGGTCATGGCGGTGGCCAGGGCAAAGCCGGTCTCGACAAGCTGGACCTCATCGGTAGCGATGCCGTGGGGTTCGACAAGGGCCGGGAGCAGAATGTCGCGGCCAACGTCGGTCGCGTGCCCGAGGCTGAGTCCGGCGAACCCCTCCGGCCCCTCGACCTCGGCGGACTCGCGCGTCACCACGCCGGTCAGCGGGGTGTCGATCAGCGTCGCAACGCGCAGGGGAGCCTTGCCACGGTCGACCTGCAGATGCAGTTGCAGCTGGTGGGTGAGTGCCAGGTCGATGAGTCTGGCGTCGAGAAGGCGAAGCGGTGCGCCGGGGTCGGCCGGTGTTCGAATCTCCAGCTCGAGTCCTTCGCGCTGGGGCAGTCCGTTGCTTGCCGCCAGGATCAGCGCGGCGTGGTGCAGGCTGGGGTACCAGTCGAGCATGATGGTCAACGACTCCAGCGGGGGCGGCGCCAACGGCTCCGGGGGCGCATGGATGACGCTGGGGACAGGCATGACAGGTTCGTCGGGTTCTGTCTCATCGCCGGAGGGGGCCTGCTCGGGCTCGAGTTCCTCGGTGGGCTGCGGAGCCGGCTTCGGCAGGGCTTCGATGACCGGCACCATCACATCACCCTCCAGGGTCAGGGGGGCGGGTGGTGCCTCCAGGCTCTCCTCTGCCCAGGTCGTGGCGGGCGCCAGCGTCTGGAGTGCCAACATGCCAAGGGCGAGACATAGGCGACGCCAGGAGAGGGGGGCTGGGTGCTTGGGCATTCAGGGGCTCCGCGGCTGATGAGGTGTGCGGCCGCAGGCCAGTGTATCTTCATCGCCGGCTGGCTCGCCAGTTGCCATCCAGGGGAGCCGCTCACGGCTGTCGCACGGTTTGCGGGCACATGCAATAATGTTTGACCTGCCCTTGAGAGGATGCCATGGACGTCATCAATACCCTTTTCTTCTTCACCGGGCTGCTTATCGCCCTGAGTGTGCTCGGTAGTCGAGTCTCCTCACTGATTGGCCTTCCTCTACTGTTGATCTTCCTTGGTCTGGGCATGCTGGCCGGCGAGGAGGGGGTGCTCGGGATCGAGTTCGATAACTACCCCCTGGCCTTTCTGATCAGCCATCTGGCCCTGGCCATGATTCTCCTCGATGGCGGGCTGCGTACACGCCTGAAGACCTTTCGCGTCGCCTTCAAGCCGGCCCTGACCCTGGCATCTGCCGGTGTCTTTATCACCGGGGGGCTGGTCGGTCTGTTTGCCATGTGGATATTCGACCTTGGCCTGGCTGAGGGTTTGCTGGTGGGGGCCATCGTGGGCTCGACCGATGCAGCCGCGGTGTTCTCGATGCTCAGCGGGCGAGGACTGAATCTCAACGAGCGGGTCGGGGCGACCCTTGAGATCGAGTCCGGCACCAACGATCCCATGGCGATCTTCCTGACCCTTGTCCTGGTGGAGATCCTGGTCGGCGACATCGGTGGGCCCATGGAGACCGGGCTGATGCTGATCCAGCAGTTCGGCCTCGGCCTGGTGATCGGGGTGGGTGCCGGCTGGTTAAGTGGCCGTCTGCTGCGCTGGGTCGATCTGGCGCCCGGGCTCTACTCCCTGCTCGCCCTGTCGCTGGGGTTCTGTATCTTTGGCCTGACCAGTTTTCTGGGTGGCAGCGGCTTCCTGGCGATCTATCTGGCCGGCCTGATGATCGGCAACCAGAAGGGGCGCCACCTCAACTACATCCTGCCGGTGCACGACGGCCTGGCCTGGCTCAGCCAGATAGGCCTCTTCCTGGTGTTGGGGCTGCTGGTATCGCCATCGGACCTGCTGCACTATGCGCTGCCTGCGACCCTGGTGGGGCTGATGCTGATCTTCGTGGCGCGCCCCCTGGCGGTGCTGGTCTCGCTCAAGCCCTTCTTCAAGTTTCGCTGGCGCGAGCTCGGCTTCATCTCCTGGGTTGGCCTGCGTGGAGCCGTGCCGATTGTACTGGCGATCTTCCCGGTGATCGGTGGCGTGGAGGGGGCGGCGCTCTACTTCAATGTGGCCTTCGCAGTGGTGCTGTTATCCCTGTTGCTGCAAGGCGGCACGCTGTCGCTGATGGCGCGGTGGACCCGGGTGCTGATACCGACACCTGTCAGCCCCAACCATCGCGGCCCTCTGGGGATTCTGCCCGAGAACGATTACGAGATGTTCGTCTACCGGGTCGAGAACGAGGATCTCGCCGATGTCCCCATTCGCCTGCTGCGCTTTCCCTCCGGCGCCCTGATCTCGGCCCTCTTTCGTGAGCACGCCATGCTGCACCCCAAGGGGAGTACGCGATTGCAGCTGGAGGATGTGCTTTGCGTGATCGGGCGTAGCGAGGATCTGCCGGCGCTGAACCGGCTCTTCAATGGAGAGGCGAAGCTCAAGCAGGAACGCGCCTTCTTTGGCACGTTCACCTTCGAAGGGGAGGCCAGGATGCAGGATATCGCCGATGCCTACGGGCTGACCCTGAGCCCCGGTGAGCGGGAGATGAGCCTCAGCGAGTTTGTCTCGTTGCGTGTCGGTGGCCACCCGGTGGTCGGCGATGACGTGGACTGGCACGGCATCCACTGGGTGGTCAGCGAGATGGATGGCAACCGCGTCACCCGGGTCGGTCTGCGGCTTTACTAGCCATCACCGATATATCCGCTAAGGCATTGATCGCAATTGGCTCTTGACCTGAGAGAGAAAGCTGGTAATATTCACCGCCGTAAGCCGGAGGGATGGCAGAGCGGTTGAATGCACCGGTCTTGAAAACCGGCGTAGGTGAGAGCCTACCCAGGGTTCGAATCCCTGTCCCTCCGCCAATATTCGATATAAAGCCCTGTTTTTACAGGGCTTTTTTTATGGCCTCACGCTGATACCATCATCTCCACCACATACCTAAAAACACTGCCCCCACGGCTGCGGCGGCGAGGTCGCGGGAGGCTCCAACCGACCCAGACATGCAAATATTTGCACCTCTGCCTGTGTCGTGTCGTACACCATGCCTCCCCCCCATCGCCTCCTCGATGCGGCGGGCTATCTGTCCAGCGCCTCTATCATCGCCTGGGCCACGCGGTCAGGGTCAGCGCCCACGGGTCGGCATAGGTTCGCCAGCAGCTCATGGCCATTCGTCAGATCGTCCAGCGCTTCGAGGTGGGCAGTATGGACGCCGCGCATGGCGGCAGCGGCGTCCCGGTAATACTGGCGCAGCGCACCTAGCCAAACGTCCCGGCAAACCCGCGCCGCCTCCTTCCGCTCGTGGGCGCCCTCCAGGTCGAAGATGCTCATACGATCGGATTGCGGTGGTCAGTCGCGGCGGTGTCGGCAAGCCGCTGGATCTCATACCGCACAGCCTTCGCGGTCGCCTGGGGATCTTGTGCGCCATCGACACGGATCGAGCCCACCGTAACGCTGACGCTGGCTTGTGGACGCTCGAACGGATCTCGACCACCTAGATGGTTCATGACGGATGGCGCGTAACCCCTACCGATGGGGCCGAGATGCAGGTCGAAGTCGTCGCCGTACCTCTCCAAAAGCTCATCCACGCGGCCCGTGCCACTGTGGTACGCACTCAAGGCGGCGGACAGGTTGCCGTCATAACGCTGAAGCATCGCTTCAATGAAGTCTTCGGCAAAGTCTCGTTGATCCTCGAGCGAGTTGGAACGCAGCGGGTCGATGCCGAAACCCGGATCAGCGCCAGTTCCCGGCAGGATCTGATAGGCACCCAGCGCCCCGGCTGAACTGCGAGTGAGGCGCCCTTGTGCGTCCCGGTGCCTGCCTCCGCTTTCCTGCATGGCCAGCGCGTCCAGCAGGGCGTCAGAAACCTCGTAACCACCTCGCGGGCTCGGCGCCTGGCTGGTGTCCCGCTGCCCGCCATCCTGCTCCTTCATTTGCCGGATGAACTCGCCAACGCCAGGTGCCGCGCCATTCTTCGGCGGATCCTCCAGGATGCCGCTCTCGCCACGCACCGCATCCGTGGCCCAATCGACCACTCCGGTCAGCGCAGGGGCGAACCGCTCCACTAGATTGTCAGTGGCGGCGTCCAGGGCGCGGCTAAACTCGTTTGTGGCGCGGATCAGCTCGTTGGACACCTCAAGCTGCTCGTCGGTAATGGCACGTAGCTCGGCAGCGCGATCCATCTCGGCCTGAAAGCCAGCAGGGCCACCCCTCAGAAGATTGGCGATGCCGGTGCCCTCGAATCCCAGGGTGCCAAGGGCTAGGGCCTGATTCGTGTCGTTGACCCCCTGTAGCTGCCCTGACAGGTTCAACAACGCGGCTACCTCGTCCTGGGCGTTGATAATCCCGCTGGGATCGATGCCGAACTTGCCGATATCGAACAAAGGCCCCTCACCGAACGCGGCATCAGCGCGAAGGTCGCGCATCTGCTGAAGCACGCCGATGGCGTTGCCAGAATCGCCCCCTAGCTGCTCCATGGCGTGACCTAGCCGGTCAGCTTCGTCGGCACTGAAGCCCAGGGCCTCGGCTTGCAGATAAAGCGCGTTGCGCGTCTCTGCGGCCCGGTGCACCACAGCAGCGCCACCCACGGCGGCGGTGATAGCACCACTCGTGGCCAGCGCAGCGCGGCGCAGGCCGTTGAATGAAGCGATGCCCTTATCGAATGATCGAGCATCTACATCGAGCCCCAGGCCTATGAGCAACGATCCCAGATCAGTATTGCCTGCCATCAGTTCACCCCCTGGGCCAGCACCGCACGGGCTACCGCCGAGATCATGCGATCTACCAATGGTGCGTGCGAGTCATCGTGATTAAGAAAAGGGCTCGGGTTGTGGCGGTGCTTGTCGATAAGCTCCACCACGTCGTCATAGGTCGCCACGACCGTTTTATACCGCTGCTCCTCGCTGGTGATTTGCAGCTTCTCGAACAGTGACTGGTAGGCTTCGTGCAGGATGCTCATTTATTGGCCCCTCGTCAGTGTGGTGGTGCGTGCTGTGGTAGCGCCGGCTTCCCAAACAAGGCATTCGAGCAAGGTTGACCAATCATCGGCGTAGGTATCGCCCGAATGCGTGACGCCAATTACCTGATAGGCGCCGGTACCAATGGTGTCGGAGAATCTAGCTCCGGTAGGATTGCTGAACGCGAGTTCGCCGGTCGTGTTCTCGACCACGATTACGTCACTCGGCTGAATATCGCTTCGCATGGTCGAGCGAACGTCGATGCCACGCTGTGTGATCGTGGGGGAGCCAATCATCCCAGTGTCGGCGGCAATGCGGGCCACTGGCTGCTCATTACGCACGGCGTCAGGCATCGCCACCACCAGGGTGCCCGCTGAGTCGATATGCCAGGTTAAATCGTAACGCTGTGCCAGCGAACGCATGGCCTGTTTGCTGCCGGTGCTCAGTGTTTCGCCATTGAGCATTTTCGGCAGCTTGTCGAAGTCGCCTACTAGCTCTACGGCGTCGGCCAGCGTGGCGGCCACGTCGGTGATAACATCGCGGGGAGGTGTGTTGTTGCCCCATGTGCGATTGATATAGGCGTTGTCATAACGCTCCCCCATCGAGCGGCAGTGGAGCGTCACGAATGTTTCCGGGCCGTCACGACCAACGGCCACGTTGTAGATCTCGCCATCGAAGATCATCGCGAACTTATCGCGATAGCCCGCCGTCAGTCGTACCAGGTCGTATCGCTTGTACAGATCGCGGCGAGACTCGCGCCCCAGCCCATACACGGTGATTTGAGCCAGGGCGAGCGGGCTATTCACGAACGTCGAAACATTGAAGGCCACGCGGGCGGCATTGCCCGCGAAGCCATCCAACTCCAACACTTCAGCATCATCGCCAACTTGCAGGCGATAAGCCCGGCCCCAGATGGCACTCATACGCGCACACCAGCCAGGCGTGCCCGAAGGCGGGCCACAGCCGGTGATTCACCGGCCTTGTCGTTATGGTGGGTCTTTCGCATCCTGGCTTGTTCAACGGGGGAGACGAACGCCTTGCGCGATCTGATACGGCTCATTACTTGCCCCCCAGCTTTGCCATGTGCGCTTGATAAGCGCGTTCAATCGGGTCTGAATCCTCTGCCGGAAGATCGCGGCGGTAGCTGCTGGCCGCATCATCGCTCAGGCGTTGGGAATCATCGCGCCACGCCTGGGATTTACGCTCCATGGCTGCCTGATAGGCGTCCTCGATAAGCTGCTTACCTTCGCTGCGTCCGTCCATATAAACAGCGCGATATGCTTTCTCGAAGGCACTATCGATCTTTCGATCGATGGCGGTTTTTGGCTTGCTATAGCACTTCATATCAAAGCCCCTCCACAAGCTCGCTGGTGGATACGATTTCGAGGTTCCCATCCTCAACATGCGCTTGGAATCCTGAATTAGCGCGGAGCTTGTCCATCCTGTGACTCGGGATCGAGTTGTCGCCGCTGGCAAAAGTCACGCCACCCACACCCACGCTGCCGCCTCGATGGTTCCGCACCACCACAGTGGAAGGCTCCTCGCTCTCTTTGACCACGAAAAGGCGCGGCGTGGCTTGCTCCAGGGCCTGCTCCATGCGGCAGACCTGGGTCAGCTCGGCGTCTAGCTTGGCCTGCTCGGCGTCCAGCTTGGCTGTGCCTTCAGCGTCGAGGGCCTGGGCCATCTCATTCAGGTATGCAATAGAGACTTCCTGGCTCCAGTCATCGCCCCAGCGCATCAATCCGGTATCAGCACCACCGGTGGCGCCCACGACCATGGCGCCGTAGATCCGGGCGCGTTCCTCGGGCTGATAACCGCTGCTAGTGCTGGAAACAACGGTTCTCATCAGGTAGGTGCCATCACGTGCCACGCTATGCCCAGCACCGGGGGCGGCGGCTCGCTCAAGTGCATACTGCTGGGCCAGCAGGCCAGCCTGTTGCTTGTCGGTCTTGCTGGCGTACATACGCCCGGCAGCGGCCTCGATGATCGCCTTCAGAGCCTCGCGTTGGGCTAGCTGGTCGGTAGCACCCTCCAGCTCTTTACGCAGCGCCTGGGCGGCCTCTAGGGCCTTCTCGTGGGCCTCACGGGCGATGGTGGCGGCCTGGCGCTGAGCTTTATCTTGGGCGGTAACGAGTTGCTGCAATTCTTCGACTTTCATTTAGAACTCCCGGTTAGTTCGATGATATGGCGGGCGGCATCGACGTCGCCATTTCTCAGTGCCTTGCGTAGCGTCTGCCAGGCTTCCCGCACCTCGGCAGCGGTGGGTTTTGCGTTCTTCGCCCCCCGTGGCCGGCCTGGCTTTGATAGCTTATTCATGCTCGGATACCACTTGATTTGAATATTACCAATTATAACAGAATTTTCCTTTACCAACAAAACAGGGTGTGTTATGGGCTCCGGCGGTGAGCACAAAAAAACCGCCTCGGAAGGCGGCTTTCATTTAGGCTGGATGGGTGGGTTATAGCCATTCTGACATGGGGGCAAATGGCTTCGTCTGTCCATGCAATGCGATAAGGCCGGCGGCGGCGTTTGCACGGTCATCGCTACCACTAGGCGGGTGGTCTACCGTATCGCGCCCAGCGCGGCTTGTGCGGCGTTCTAGCGCCGTCCATTGGTGTTGCATCCGACCATCCGGGGGAAGCTCCACACGGCCGCTTGTGATGGCTTGTAGGCTATCTATGTACAGCTCCGAACGAACCTTGGGGCTATGCTCGGCAGTGATGCCATGCTTGCCGAACTCATCCGCTGGCCAGGAACCGCCATACTTGTCGAGGTTGATAGTCTTAACCCGATACTCCTCCAGGATGGCGGCATATCGCGCTGTAATCTCAGCCGGAACGCCTCGGGCAGCATCCACACGATCCACAACGAGTACGCTGTCCTCCCTATGACCAACGGCCATTGTATATTCGTCGGAACCGCCACCAGCCGGGTCAACGAAAGCGAAGTATTTATAGCGGTTGTCATAGGGGCGAACTAACGGCGAAGAGCGGGTAACAGCCTCCAGATCCTCAAGCGAGACAAAAGACTCGATGTCACTCCTGAACTGTGCGCCGTATTCGGCGCTTGCTGATGCCTCATCGCGCTCGTAAGCCCGTTCTACCACCTTGGCGGGCAGGCTGGGATTCATGACTCGCGTGGGCGCCTGGGCGACGAGAATGTCACCCTCCTGACCGAAGTGTCGGCGGTAGTTTTCCCAAAGCTCCCCGCGCCGCGCGTACGGGCTGGACAAACACACCAGCTTGCCCCCCAGCGTGGCCAGGCCGGGCCGGATGGCGTCAATGATTTCTCGATCCGGGTTCGCTGAGTCTTCGGATCTCAGGAACGCCACTTCATCGATGCAGGCGAAGGCGTATGTCATACCTCGGGTGGAGCGAAAGGACGCGGTGCCGACCTCAATGATGGTGCGGTTGGATAGCTCGATGGATTCGCGATCCTCACGAACGATCATCCGCTCAAGCATCGGATTGGAGCGCAGCAGCCCCGAGACGTATCGAAAGATGGCCCTTGCGGCTTTGCGATCGACTGCCACCACCAGGCAGGTCGCCATCTCGCCGGGGCTCAGGCGGTCAGAGTAGTCGCGGAAGGCAGCTTCATACACGGCCAGCAGGGCCGTCGCCTGAGACTTACCACCCCTCCGTCCAATGGCCATCCACAGCTCGTCGTGGGGCTCTGTGGGCGCTTTCTGGCGTTTTGTGACCTCCTGCCATGCCCTCAGCTCGTCATCCTCCAGGGGATCGCCATAGAAGCCGCTCAGAAGCGCCCGCCACGGTTTGAATGACTCCCCGCCGAACTGGCTGCCAAACAGGGCGGGGTCGGTCATGACTTCACGAATGTTGACGCTCATTTCTGCCCCCGCTTGGCGATGAATTCATGCAGCTCTGGAACGTCACGCGCCACGCGGTCGAGGCCCAGGGTCTTAAGCAAACCTAGAAGTGCGTTGGTTTGTTGCGTGAGAGCCCCGGAGTTCACTTCCTCGCCTCGGGCCAGGGCGGCTTCCTGCTGCTCGATAAGAGCCTCTAGCCAAACGGCGCGCTTGCACAGGCTGCGGCGCTGGTAGCTCAGTTGGTCGAGGCCCCCCAGGTCAGACGCCAGGGCGTCGTATCTGCTGCGGACGGTGCGGGCTAGTGTTGTGCGACCGTCCAACTTCTCTATCCAGTCGGAGCTGTATTCGGTGGGTAGCTCAGTGTTTCGGGACATAAAGGAGGCCTATACGGTGGGTATCTGCCCCCTATTATGATGGTATTTATGATGGTATTCAACATCGATGTCCATGTATAGCCCGCCAAACATGCGTGTTAGGCGGAGTATGTCTCCGCCACCGTGCGTCATAAGGGTAGTGCCTGCCTTGGCGGCGGTTTATCTTGACCACTTGGTCAGGTTTACAGAGCCATACGCGACAGCCACGACACGACCGCGACAAACTCGATATGTCGCGACACCACGATGTCGGCAGAGCACCAACCACAAGGCCGTTACGTGCACATTTCTTGCACAAAGCGCGACAAACGCCTCATGTCGCGCAGCACCGCGACAGCCACCCCGAATCATGCAGCGCGACAGGCGCGACACGAGACACGACAAGGCAAAAACCGCTCAACCGTGCGGGTTACAAGGCGGTGCGCGACAGCGCGACAAGGCGCGACATAGGCAATTTGTCGCGTTCCATAGCGCGACATACAAGGGGGGGTCTCTAGAGAGACCCCCCTGTGTCGCGATGGCTGTATCGGTGGTTGTAGTGGATATAAAAAACCCCAGCCTCAAAGGCCGGGGTATGGTTGGGTTGGGGATCATTCATCCGGTGGAGTGCATGGCTCAAGACATTCATTCTCGTCCACGACCATATGCCGATCGACAAGGCTCTTCCGCGCACGCTGGAACGCTTGCCGAGCACTGGCCCGCTTGGTGTCCGGCTTCGCATCACAGAAGGCGTCTCGGGCCTCATCGACGCTGATTGCATGGCCATCGCACTGCTCCAGCAGAATATCGAGCAGCGTTTGCTCGTTGGCACTGAGCTGGCGTGCCGCGTTGAGCTGGTCGGCCATAGTGGCGCCATCCACGACAAGGCTGGTCAGCGGCTTGCCATCACGCTTCTGTCGCCCATGGATCTTCACCTTGCGCAGCTTCAGTGGAATGGCGGGCAGCGCCTCATCATACTTGTTTTTGGTCTGCTTAAAAGTCACCATGCCTTCGCCCGCCTTCTGCACGCTGAATTCCCAATCGCCCGCCGCTTTCAGGTTGGTAGAGCCGCGCATACGATCTTTGTCGGCTAGGCCGCTATGGTGAACCACCATGACAGCAGCCCCACGATCTCGAACACCCTTACAGCCTCGGATAAAGCCAGCGGTGGCGTCTGCGGCATTCTGATCTCCTTCCATGGTCTGACTAAGGGTGTCGAGAACCACTAGCGCGATACGCTGCCCTGTGCGTTCCTCGTAGGCCGCAAGCGCACAATTCAGCAGGTGGCCATCGTTGCCGTCCATCATCGGTGCAGCGGGCAAGATGCGCAGCATAGGGGCAGGAATCCCGGTTTCCTGCTCGATGGCCTTCTTCCGAACGCGAACGCCATTGGCGCCCTCTGCCGCCACGAATACGGCAACGCCAGGCTCCTCGACAGCAAAATCGTCGTTGTTCATCCAAGGCCGTCCAGTGGCGACGGCGTGGCAAATATCGAGTGCTACAAACGACTTCCCGACGCCTGACTCGCCGAATACAAACCCGAACGACTCGGCTGGGATCATGCCGTTTACGACCATCTTTTGGTCGATAACGCGATCTAGGGCCTCGTCGTCGTCTTCCAGCAGAGCATCGAGCCACTCGTGGTGCTTCGGCTTGGGTTGCTTCGGCTTGGGCTTCTCGGTCTTCTGGGGGCGGATCGGCACCACGTTGGGCGGCAGCTCCCCGGTAAACCGCGAATCATCCACAGCATGGTCGCGAATCATGGCCCTAATCGCCTCCAGTTCGCCCGTGGGGCCGCGCAGCAGCTCGATGGCTGTCTGGTATAGCCAACGCTCGGGATGGCTCTCAGGCTGGTCACACTCGACGTAATCGACACTATGCAGGAACTCCCGCGTTTCCTTCCACTCTTCAAAGTCCTGCGCCGCATCATCAGCGTTTCCGCCACGCCATAGAAGCTCGCCATCCTCGCCCATGGTGATTTGCGCCAGCAGCGTCTCCGCCACTTCAAAGGCGTCTAGCTCTTCCAGGTAACATTGCTCTTCAAAATACTCGGCCAATGGAAGCCATGCCGGGTGCTGCTGTACCACATCCACGTCGAGCGATGCGCCATTGGTGTCGGTAAGCCATTTCTCGGCAGCTTGGGTAAAGTCGCTCATATTACTGCACCTCCCCGGCGGTCAGGTGTTCGGGGCGGTGCTCAGATACCCATGCCGCAACCTCGGCAGGGTCGAACAGGGGGCGGCGCTGGATGCCGTAGCATGCACAGGGGCGGGGGAAGGTTGGATGCTCGCTCCAGGCGCGAACAGAAGGCGTTTTTAGGCCGTAGACTCGGGCGAGGTCGCCGTATCCGTAAAGCTGTTTCATGGGTAGCCCTCATGACAGTTCAGGTTGCCATGGGGGCGTTGAGACGCTAGACTAGCCCATGCATAAAGGAGCTAGGCAGGCACCACCCCCATGGTGCTTGTACTCACTAGATAGGCTCGGGCTCGTATCGTTGGCGCGATATGGGTTCGGGCCTTTCGCTTTTCTAGCTTATCAAGCATCTTACAATCATTTGTTTGATGCGTCAAGCATAGAGCCGAGTCGCTGTCTAATTGATTTTTCCTATCGCCACAAAAAAGCCCCGCATCTCGGCGGGGCGGTGGAAGCGTGGCAGTCACAAGCTTTTCGATATGGCTGTGTTCGCTTTCATATAGGCCGCAACGGCGCGGTATTCCGCAATGGCGGTGGCGGCTTCGCCAAGCTCAGCGTCGATGCATGCATAGTCCAGCTCACACTCAAACGCGTCCAGGAGATCGTCACCCGTGCGCAAGAACCGGGTAAAGGGGGTGTGCATGAAATTGGAACTCAGCAAGATATCACCGTCCCGGCGGTCAGCAAGTTCTTCGAATCCATTATCCAGCCACTCAGTCATCACGCGGATGAATGCTCGGGTCTCTGGCAGCTTCAGGAATCTTTCTGCATCCTTACCATGAATCTCGGCAAGGAGAGTGGCGTTAAACCAGCCGGGGTTAATTGCAATAGTCATTTAAGCACGCTCCATTTGTTGGGTTTCCCATTGTTCAAGATCGGATGCACGCCAGCGTGTGCAACCCGGTGACAGTTTTACAGGCTTGGGGAATCGGCCTGATTGAGACCAGCGCCAAATAGTGGCGCGGGAAACGCCGTAACGTCCGGCCACGTACTTGTCTGAAAGATAATTCTCGATAGTCATGCTCTGCACCTGTGCGTATTTGATTGCGACAGGTACAGTTTCAGGCTTGGGCCTTTATGTATCGTGGGAAACGTTCTAGGAGAACTTTTACCCACGGCCGTTAGGGGCGCTGGACAGCAATAAACCTCTTGCCTTTGCTCATGGGGTTCTTTGACTCTTTCCACGCCGCCTTCGCGCTGGACACGCTGATGCCAGCCGCCATGGCTATATAGTGGGAAGCGTTGTGAGGCTTACCTTTATTCTCATCGTTACCCGTTGGCGGGAGTCCTCCAATCTCTGCTAGTTCGTAAATAGACTCCACCAGGCAGGCGCGGCCCAAGTCTTTTTTACCGGCTGCACCACCTTGCTCTTTCGGTGGTGATCGAAACGCGAACTCTGCCAGTTCGGACGGCACTACCTCGCCCTGCTCTAATAGCTTCTGGAAGACGAGACGGCACGCTCCAAATGCCACCTTGTGCCGGGATGCTTCCTCTATGAGGCGTTCGAGTTTCCCGTCCTCGCTTACGATATATCTAAGTCGGTCTTTAGCCTCCGCTTCGGCGGCTGCGGCATGGTTGGCACTGCCCGGCAGCATATGCCACGGCGAGGGCGTCCACTTCTCGCCGCTCTCGGTAGTAATTTCCACGCCTGTCGCCCATGCGTTGGCCTTAACCAGCGAGTCATAGCTCCCGCTGCGAATGTCGGACTTCGTCATGCCATATTTGCGCAGGTTGCGATCTAGAACTTCGCTGGCAATAACTTTTGCTGCATCTTCGGTAATGCTCATCCTCACGCCTCCTTGCGAATCGGGGTTACGCTGCCAGCCTTCGGCGCAGTGTTATTCAGGTAAGTCGCCCAATCGGCCATTAGCAGGCGGCGCTTGTCGAGCATGTCGCCGCGCCTGTAGGCGGCCTCGGCCTTGTTGCGGATGGTATGCGCCAGCGCCTTCTCGATGGCCTCGCCGGGGTAGGCAGTACACTCGCCAGCCCAATCGCGGAACGTCGAGCGGAAGCCATGCTGTGTGACTGGTCGGTCATCCTGTTTCGGGTCGGTGTAGCGTTTGCCCTCGGGCTTGCTTTCGTTCATGCGCCTGATAACAGCCGCTAGGGTGGCATCGGACATTTGGCCACCACGCGGCGCCGGGAATACCAGTTCGTTACCTTCTATGCGCGGAATCGCCTCCAGTAGCCTGATAGCGGTATCCGGAAGGGGGACACGGTGTTCACTGCCTGCTTTCATCCGGTCGCCAGGAATCGTCCACACCTTTTGCTCTAGGTCGATCTCGCGCCACGTTGCGCCCCGCACTTCGCCGGAGCGGGCAGCGGTCAGGATGGCGAACTCTAGCGCCTTGGCGGCCAATCCGTCGCGAGTGCGCAGGTCGGCCATGAACTCGGCGGCGCGGGCATAGGGAAGGGCAGCATGGTTTTTAGTCTTGGCGACCTTCGCCGGGGCCGGCAGCACCGCATCCAGATTGCCTTTCCAGCGGGCGGGGTTGTCGCCGCTGCGATGCCCGTGGACGGTCGCCCATGCCAGTACCGCCTCGACGCGCTGGCGAACGCGGGTCATGGTCTCGGTCTTCTTTTCCCATTCGGGTTCCAGCACCTTAATGACGTGGGTAAGGTCTACGTCCTTGACCGCCATCTTGCCAAGCACAGGGAAGGCGTAGGTCTTCAGGGTGTTGGCCCACTGCTGGGCGTGCTTGGGATTGCTGGCCTCTGCCTGCTTTTTCTCTATTACCTTGGCCGCTGCCTGCTCAAATGTGATTTCCTTCATCTGCTGAGCCAGCAGGCGGCTACGGGCCTCTTTACGCTCGGCTACTGGGTCGATGCCTGACTTGATCTTGTCTTTCGCCTCCAAGGCGCGTTCGCGGGCCTGGGCTAGCTTCACTTCAGGGAAGCCGCCTAGGCCAATGTCGCGGCGGCGATCGCCTATCTTAGTGCGCAGTATCCAGGAGCTGGCCATAGTGCTGGAAACGGTAAGGTAAAGGCCGGCCACACCCCCCACGGCGTGAAAGCCGGGTTTCTGCACCAGCCGCCGTACCTCAGTGGCGGTAAGCTCTTTTGCTCTCTTCGGCATGTCGCTACTCCAATCATCTATACCAACATAAATAATAACATTGGGTGATTTGGATTGCGACAAGCTAAGACAAGAGAAAAGGGCGTCCTCGTCTAAGAAGTTGATATTTAATGACTATTTGATAGATATTGCGGCGTGGTGAGACATGGCCTAGGCGGCCTGTCCCTCCGCCACTACACCAGGAAAAGCCACTGTTCTCAGTGGCTTTTTCTTTTTTTTAAGCCTCACTCCTGGTCCATGTGGTTCATCCCCTGACTCGGCGACTGCCTGAAGGCGACGGGTGACTCCTGGATCGCCCGCCTTGCGACTAACTACGTCTTGTCGCCACCATGTTGGCTACCCTTACCTGGTTCCTGCCATAGCATCCTTTCCTCGAGGTGACCCGAATGGCATTGAAAGCCACGATTTACAAGGCAAGGCTGCAGATTGCCGATCTGGACCGCCACTATTATGGCGACCATGTGCTCACCCTGGCTCGTCACCCCTCGGAGACCGACGAGCGGATGATGCTGCGCGTGCTGGCCTTCGCCCGACATGCCCATGAAGATCTCGCCTTCGGTCGCGGTGTCAGTACCGACAATGAGCCCGATCTCTGGGTGCGGAGCCTGACCGATGAGATCGAGCTGTGGATTCAGCTGGGGCAGCCGGATGAGCGCGAGATACGTCGTGCCTGTGGTCGCGCCCGCCAGGTGGTGCTCTATACCTACAGCGGTCAAGGAGCTGAGATCTGGTGGAAGCAGCTCGGCAGAAAGCTGGCCAACCTGGGCAATCTCTCCGTCTACGACATCTCGCCGGAGACCATGGCCGAGCTGGGGCAGTTGGCGCAGCGTGGCATGGAGTTCAATATCACCATCCAGGACGGCGCCATCTGGCTGGCCAATGCCGAGACGGCAGTAGAGGTTGGCATCGAGGTACGCCAGGAAGCCGGAACGCGTCGGTAGTCGGTAGATCATGCCTGGCAGCTGATCCGTCAGGCGGCCCGCTGGCAAGGCCCTCTTGCGGGCAGGGGGAGGAGCTCGCAAAGTAGTGGGACGCCCGCTGCTGCGAGACACTCCATGTCGACGCCTGACACCTTGCCCCGCCCGACACCCGCGGTTGCCGCTGCCGTGATCCGCAACGAGCGGATCCTGATGGTTCGCCGCGCCCATCCCCCGAACGCCGGGAGGCTGGCTCTGCCCGGGGGCAAGGTGGAGCCTGGTGAGACGCTGCAGGCCGCCGCCGAACGTGAACTGCGCGAAGAAACCGGGTTGCTGGCCAATGCGGGTGAGGTGCTTGCCGCCATCGATGTTCTCGACCATGACCCCATGGGCCATCTACGCTCACACCATGTGGTGGTCGTGCTGCGCATGGCGTGGCAGGGCGGTGAGGAGGCTGCGGCAAGCGACGCCAGGGAGCTGGTCTGGCTCGATCGGGACGCGCTGGAAAGGGCGGGGCCCGATGTCTGCAGCAGCGCGGCCAGGGTCGGTGGCGCGCTGTTGGCGGCAGGTGACCAGCAGAAACAGCGTTGAGGTCCCGTGCATCAAGCTCTTGCGCGCGGAACTTCCAGCCGGCATGCTAGTCGATTGGCAAGATCAACTGACGTTAGGGAGCACAGGATCAATGGCCTACCAAGAGTCACAGATTAGCCGCCAGCAGAGTCAGGTGGGAGTCAGCAATACCAGCAAGGTCTTGCGCAACACCTATGGCCTGCTGGCCATGACGCTGCTCTTCTCCGCCGTGACGGCGGGCGCCGCCATGGCGATGGGTATCGAGCGCATGAACATTCTGGTGTTCTTCATCGGTGCCTATGGACTGATGTTCCTGGTCCACAAGACGGCAAACTCCGCGATGGGGCTGCTGACCACCTTCGCCTTCACCGGCTTTATGGGCTTCACCCTGGGGCCGATCCTCAACGCCTACCTGGCGATGCCCAACGGTGCCGCTCTGGTGATGAATGCTCTGGCGATGACCGGGCTGACCTTCATCGGTCTCTCCGCCGTGGCGCTGATCACCAAGAAGGACTTCAGCTTCCTGGGCAACTTCATGATGGCGGGTGCCATCGTGCTGGTGCTGGCCATGGTCGCCGGGCTGTTCTTCCAGATCCCCGCGCTGATGTTGATGGTATCCGCCGGCTTCGTGCTGTTCTCCTCCGCGGCGATCCTCTATCAGACCAGTGAGATCGTTCATCGCGCCGGTGAGACCAACTACATTCTGGCCACCATCACGCTCTATGTGTCGATCTACAACCTCTTCGTCAGCCTGCTCTCCCTGCTGGGTATCATGAGCAGCGACTGACAGCGCGAGTCACGCGAGACAGGGCTGGCCCCGCTTCGGCGGGGCCAGTCTGTTTGCAGGCCAGTTTCAGGAGTCGCCGGATGCGCTATGCCATCCTTTTACTCGATGCGCCTTACACCAGCCAGGCATCCCACTCCGCCTTGCGTTTTACCCGCGCGCTGCTGGCGCGGGGGCATGACGTCGAAGGAGTGTTCTTCTACCATGACGGCGTGCATAACGCGGCCAGGCTTGCCGCGCCGCCACAGGATGAGCCACATCTGGTCGATGGCTGGGCCGAGCTGGCGCGGGAGCACGCCGTGCCCCTCCAGGTGTGCATTGCCGCCGCCCTGAGGCGTGGCCTGCTCGATGAACAGGAGGCCGCACGGCATGGCAAGCAGGGCGCGAGCGTTGCACCACCCTTCGAGCTGACGGGGCTGGGGCAGCTCGTCGACCTGGGTCTGCGCTGCGATCGCCTGATCACTTTCGGCCCCTGAGGAGAGCTTCCGATGCAAGATGCAACATCTCCTGCCGAGCTGATGGTGATCCTGCGCCATGCCCCTCATGGCTCCAGCTGGCTCAAGGAGGGCCTCGATGTCGCCTTGGTCGCTGCGGCCTTCGATCGGCGAGTCACGCTGCTGTTCATGGGCGAGGGCATTACGGCGCTGCTTGAGGGGCAACAAGCAGGCCCGCTGGGGCAGAAGGGTACGGCCCCGACACTCGCCATGCTCGAGATGTACGACATCGACAACCTGCTGGTGGAGCAGCGGGGCATGGATGAGCTCGGTTTGACCAGCGATCAGCTGATGCTCCCTGTCACGGGGGTGGACGACGCCGAGATCTCCCGCCTGGTGGCATCCCATGCCCTGGTACTGAACTTCTGACGAGGCACATCATGTTGCTGCATACCCTGAACAGGCCCCCGACATCCCAGGTTCTTGCCCAGGCCTTGGCGGGAATGGGGTCGGATGACAAGCTGCTGTTGATCGAAGATGGTGTCATCGGTGCCTTGCCGGCACACCGGGTGCATTTCGATCGGGTGGCGGGGCGCCTCTATGCCCTGCAGGAAGACCTCGAGTCCCGTGGGCTTCTTTCGCTCTGTGACGAAGCGGTGCGGGTTGTCGACGTCGAAGGCTTCATCTCCATGACCGAAACGTGCGAGCGCACGGTGAGCTGGTACTGATGGCAAGCACAGAAATATACCGTTATCTATCCGTCGGTGAACAATCTATCCCACTCGATCCCGAAGGTTATTTGGTCAACATGAACGAGTGGTCGATACAAGTCTGTGAGCGACTCGCGGAGGAGGAGGGCATCGCGCTGACCGCAGACCACTGGGAGATCATCCACGTGCTGCGGGACTTCTATGCCCGCTTCGAACAGGCACCGGCGATGCGTCCACTGGTAAAGTCCGCCGGCCAGGCCCTCGGGCCCGAGAAGGGACGCTCGATCTACCTGATGAAACTGTTTCCGGGCAGCCCCGCCAAGGTAGGCGCACGACTGGCAGGGCTGCCCAAGCCCGCCAACTGCCTATGAGGCCGTCATGAACTTCCTTGCCCATGCCTGGCTCGCCCGTGGTGGAGGCGACGATTTTCTGTATGGCAATCTGATCGCCGATGGCGTGAAGGGGAACGACCTGGACGCCTGGTCCACCGACGTGGCGCGCGGCATCCGTCACCACCGTCGGGTCGATGCCTTCGTCGATCGTCATGCGGTGACCCGCGATATTCTGGCGTGCTCCCCACGCTCTGGCAGACGCTATATGGGCATCGCCCTGGATCTGGTCTGGGACCACTTTGTGGCCCTGAACCTCGAAGAGGCGGAGGATGAGGAGTCGTCGGTCGTCTCACGCAGTTATCGGGTGCTGAGCCGCCGCTCGGCACCTTCACGGCTGGCACCGATGGTGCCCGTGCTGGTGGAGCAGGATTGGCTGCGTCGCTATGCCGACTTTGGCTTCACCTGCCGAGCCATCCGTGGCATCGGTCAGCGCCTCTCGGGACCCAACCGGCTCGCGGAACTGGTGCCCTGGCTGGAAGCCGAATATCCCAGACTGGGGGAAGGGTTCCAGCGCCTCTGGCCCGATGTCCGCGAAGCGCTGGAAGTCGCTCCTTACGATACTAGCCGTTCATGAGCCACAGGCAGTTGATGGGCTCTCCTGGGGAGATCGAGGTTTCTGCGGGAATGACCGCCAGGGCATCGGCCTCGATGCAGGAGGAGAGAACGGCCGAGTTCTGGTCGGCAAAGGCCTCGGCATGCACGCCCTGGTCGTCGAAGCGCAGCTTAACACGCATGTAATGCGCGCGAGGCCCGGTCCGTGTCGCAAATCCACTGCGCGCCGGTATTTCGGTTAGCGTGGCAAGGGCCGGGCAGCCCAGCATGCGGCCTATCAGGGGCCTCAGGAACAGCCAGGTCCCGACGAAGCTTGAGACCGGGTTACCGGGAAGTCCCACGAAGCGCGCCTCACCAGCCCCGTTCCCGCGGCCGATTCTGCCCAGGGCCAGCGGTTTCCCTGGACGGATCGCCAGACGCCACAGGTCCAGCTCCCCCAACGCTTCCACCGCCGCCTTGACGTGATCCTCCTCGCCGACGCTGACACCTCCTGTGGTCACCACGATGTCGGCGTGGCTGGCGGCCTCGGCGAGCATGCGGCGGGTAGCGGAAGGGTCGTCGGGAATCGATATCGTCGAGACGACCATTGCCCCGAAGCGCTCCAGCAGGCGGCGCAACATGGGGCGATTGGAGTTATAGAGCTGCCCCGGCCCCAGTGGAGCACCGGGGTCGACGATCTCATCGCCGGTGGAAAGCAACGCTACCCTTGGTCGCCGGCGTACCTCCACCTCGGTGATGCCCTGGCCGGCGAGATGCCCCAGGGCAGCGGCTTCCAGGCGACGGCCGGCCTCCAGCAGAATCGAGCCGCAAGCAACGTCTCGGCCCCGTCGGCGGATGTTGTCACCCTGCGGGATATCGCCGGGAAGGGTGGCGACGCCATCCGCTACCTCGACACGCTCCTGCATCACGACGCAGTCGGCTCCCGGCGGAATTTCTCCGCCGGTGAAGATCCGCGCGCAGCTGCCGGGCGCCAGTGGTTGCACCGGAGTGCCGGCCGCGATGCGCTGGCGAATGGGCAGTGCCTGGCCGGCATCGCCATGGTGCAGCGCATAGCCATCCATGGCGCTGTTGTCGAAGGAGGGCACATCGAGCCGCGCCATGACGTCATTGGCCAGCACGCGGCCGGCGGCCTCCTCGCATGCCACGCGCTGGGTCTCGAGCACTCCCACATCCTTTAGCAGCGCCTCGAGTGCTGCCGCCACCGGCTTCAGCTCGCTGCTCCCTGCGCTACTCATGCTGACCCCGCTCGGGAATCACGAGATTGGCAAAGTTGCAGGGCTTGTGACGGCTATCGAGCTGCTCGGCCAGGATGCCATCCCAGGCGGTCCGGCAGGCGCCGGTGGAGCCGGGCAGGCAGAAGATGACGGTCCCGTTGGCGAGCCCGGCCAGGCAGCGACTCTGGACTGTGGAGCTGCCGATCTCCTGCCAGCTAAGGTGGCGGAACAGTTCACCAAACCCCTCGATGCGTTTATCCATCAGCACCGAGACCGCTTCTGGTGTGGAGTCGCGTCCGGTAAAGCCCGTTCCCCCAGTGGTCAGCACGACCTGTATATCGGGATCGGCGATCCAGGCCGCCACGACGGCGCGAATCTGATAGATGTCATCGCGGACAATACGCTTGTCGCCCAGGAGGTGCCCCGTGCGCTCCAGGCGTTCGACCAGTGCCTGCCCGCTGCGGTCGGTCTCCTCGGTGCGTGTATCGGATACCGTCAATACGGCGATAGAGAGGGGAATCATCGGCTCAGTCATTCTGGGATGACTCCCCGTTGTTCTTTTTCCTGGCTTGCTTCTGTGCCTGTTGAGCCTGGAAGGCGGCTTGCTGCTCCGGTGTGGCGTCCAGCTGATACTTCTCCTTCCATTCGCCATAGGGCATGCCGTAGACATACTCGCGTGCCGTCTCGTAGTCGAGTTCGGCACCGCGCTCCTCGGCGGCGCCCACCAGCCACTTCGACAGGCAGTTGCGGCAGAAGTCGGCAAGGATCATCAGATCGATATTCTGCACCTCCTTGTGCTCATCGAGGTGGCGCAGAAGGTGGCGAAACGCCGCGGCTTCGAGTTCGGTACGGGTTGTTTCGTCAAGATGTTTCATAAGACGCTCTCCTCTGTGCGGTTTTCGTCCAGCATAACAAAAAGACACCGCCCGAGGGCGGTGTCGATGGTTGAGTGACAAGCGGATCATGGGGAGCTCTGGGCGGGTCCCTGGGCGGTGTCATCCTTGCCACGCGAGGCAATCTGTTCCTCCGGGACCGTCTCTCCCTTCACCTCTTCGTACCAGAGGTTGTGGTGCTCCTTTGCCCAGGTCTCGTCGACATAGCCCGTGGTCATGCCTTCCAGGGAACCCTCGGTGCCGATGGTGCCGATATAGATATGCCCGAAGGCCACGGCGGTCAGACCCAGGGCACCCACCGCATGGATCAGGTTGGCCCACTGCATGGTGTCCCGTGCCTGACCATAGTTGGGGAAGTCGAGCACCAGGCCGCTGATGATCACTACAATGCCAGCGGTGGCCAGCAGCCAGTACCATGCCTTCTCGCCGGCATTGGCGAAACCGGCATCGGGATGCTCATTGCCGATCATGCCGCCGCCCTTGCGGAACCACTCGAGGTCATGCTTCTTCGGCAGATTGTGCACGAACAGCTTGGCCAGCAGCACAATCAACAGGATGCCGAAGAGAGGCCCCAGGTAGTTGTGCAGTAGCTTGGAGGCCGACACCATGGCGCCCCAGATACCGGCCCCGAACAGTGGATAGAAGACATGCTTGCCATAGAGCAGCGTGACACCGGTCAGTGCCAGCACGATAAACAGTGTCGCGACACTCCAGTGAAGCGCCCGCTCGAGTGCACTCCAGCGAAGCAACTTGTTGCCCGTGCGTGGCTCTTCCAGCCGCTTGCGACCGGCGACCAGGTAGAAGATGACGATCATCACCAGCATGCCGCCCATGACGATCAGGCCATAGGGTGACACCCAGCGATTACGCCACTGACGCCAGCTCTCTCCACTGGCATTGACCAGGTTGTAGGTGGAATCGAAGCGACTGTCGCGGTAGTAGGCATCGACCTCACCACTGCGAACCTGCCGCCAGGTGTCGGCATCCAGGGCGGGCACGGCGGTCGCCGCCTCCGCCTGTGGGTCCGACTGAGCCTCGGCGACCTGGGTCAGCGCCAGGCCAACGACCAGCAGCAGCGCCAGGAGAGGCAGTCGCCATAGCGACCGCCAATGGATGGTGTGACTCATGACATCACCTCCTCAGCCCTGGCGTGCGGCGTCGTAAGCAAGAGAGTCAGCCATGGAAACATCAGGCTGGCCCGCCCTGGTCTGCTGCCCTTCTCGGCGTTGGTTACCGGACCAGCCCCCATCGGGGTGGCCGCGCCGCACGACCCGCTGGCGGAAGATATCCGCCACTTCCTGGGCATCACCGGCCAGCAGGGCCTTGGTGGAGCACATTTCGGCACACAGCGGCAGCTTGCCTTCCTCGATACGGTTGGCGCCGTACTTCTGGAACTCCTCCTCCTTGGTTTCCGCCGGGCCGCCGGCACAGAAGGTGCACTTGTCCATCTTGCCGCGCTCGCCAAAGGCGTTCTGCTGGGGGAACTGCGGGGCGCCGAAGGGACAGGCATAAAGGCAGTAACCGCAGCCGATGCAGAGGTCCTTGTCGTGGAGCACGATGCCATCATCGGTCTTGTAGAAGCAGTCCGTGGGGCAGACCGCCATGCAGGGGGCATCGTCACAGTGCATGCAGGCGACCGAGATCGAGACCTCCTCGGGCTGTCCGTCGTTGAGTGTCACGACACGACGGCGCTGGATCCCCCAATCGGTTTCGTTGGCGTTCTTGCAGGCGGTGACGCAACCGTTGCACTCGATGCAGCGCTCCGCGTCACACATAAACTTCATCTGGGCCATGATAATCTCCTTGGCGCGGAGTGGAACCTGGCCACTCCGCGTTTCACGTCAGGCGTCAGGCGCGCTCGATACGGCACAGGGTGCACTTGGTTTCTTGCATCTGGGTCACCGAGTCGTAACCGTAGGTCGTGGCGGTGTTGGCCGCCTCGCCCTGCACGTAGGGGGCCGATCCCTCCGGATAGCGGTCATGCAGGTTCTCGCCCTGAAACTTGCCACCGAAGTGGAAGGGCATGAACACGACCTCACGCGCCACGCGCGGAGTGACAAGCGCCTTGACCTTGACGCGTCCCCCCTCGGCACCTTCTACCCAGACATCCTCGCCCTCGGCGATGCCCAGGTCGTTCGCCAGTGCCGGGTTGATCTCGACGAACATCTCCTGCTGCAGCTCGGCCAGCCACGACATGGAGCGTGTCTCCTCGCCACCGCCTTCGTACTCCACCAGGCGGCCGGAGGTCAGGATGATCGGATATCTGTCGGTGACATCCTTCTCCTGAATGCTGCGATAGAGAGTCGGCAGGCGATAGTGGGAGCCGACGTCATCCCAGGTCGGATAGTCCTTCACCAGATCGCGGCGGCTGGTGTAGAGCGGCTCGCGGTGCTTGGGAATGGGATCCGGGAAGGTCCAGACATTGCAGCGTGCCTTGGCGTTGCCGAACGGGGCGCACTCGTGGGCGATGGCCACGCGCTGGATGCCGCCGGAGAGGTCTGTCTTCCAGTTCTTGCCCTCGGCTTCGGCCTTCTCCTCCTCCGTCAGGTCGTCCCACCAGCCAAGATCCTTGAGCATCTGGGCGGTGAACTCCGGATAGCCATCCTCCAGCTCGGACCCCCGGCTGTATGAGCCGTCGGAGAGGATGTTCTCACCATCACGCTCGATGCCGAAGCGGGCGCGGAAGGTCAGGCCACCCTCGGAGACCTTCTTGCTGGTGTCATAGAGGATCGGTGTGCCGGGGTGACCGATCTCTGCCGTTCCCCAGCACGGCCATGGCAGGCCATAGTAGTCGCCATCGGCGGGGCCTCCCTGGGCCTTGAGGTCACTGAAGCTGAAGGTGTGCCAGTTCTTCTGATGTTGCTTGAGGCGCTCGGGGCTCTGGCCGGTATAGCCCACCGTCCACATGCCGGCATTGAACTCGCGAGTGATGTCCTCGATAAGTGGCTCGGTGCCATTCACCGTGATGTTCTTGAAGAGCTCTTCGGCGAAGCCCAGCTTGCGCGAGAGCAGGTACATGATCTCGTGGTCAGGCTTGGCCTCGAACAGTGGGTCGATGACCTTGTCGCGCCACTGCAGCGAGCGGTTGGTCGCGGTGACACTCCCGGTGGTCTCGAACTGAGTGGCCGCCGGCAGCAGGTAGACACCGTCCTGCCGCCCATGCATGACGCCCGCCACCGTGGGGTAGGGGTCGACGATGACCATCATCTCCAGCTGCTGCATGGCCTTCTGCATCTCGGGGCCGCGGGTCTGGGAGTTGACCGCATGCCCCCAGTAGAACATCGCCTTGAGCTGAGTGCGCTGGGAAATATTCTCGTCATCTTCCAGTACGCCATCGATCCAGCGCGATACCGTGATGCCGTTGGTGTGCATGGGCTTGCCATCGGCGTACTCGGTCTGGTCGAAGCGGCTCTTCAGCCACTCGTAGTCGAGATCCCAGACTCGGGCCCAGTGCTTCCAGGCCCCTTCGGACAGGCCATAGTAGCCGGGTAGCGAGTGGGACATCAGTCCCAGGTCCGTGGCGCCCTGGACGTTGTCGTGGCCGCGGAAGATGTTGGCGCCACCGCCGGACTTGCCGACGTTGCCGAGTGCCAGCTCCAGAATGCAGTAGGCGCGGGTGTTGTTGTTGCCGGTGGTGTGCTGGGTTCCCCCCATGCACCAGACGATGCAGCCGGGACGGTTTTCGGCGAGTCGTCGGGCGGTGTCATACATCTGCGCCTCGGGCACGCCGGTGATGCGCTCCACCTCGCCGGGAGGGAAGTTGGCGACTTCGGCGCGCACCTCGTCCATGGCATAGACGCGCTGCTCGATATATTCGCGATCCTCCCAGCCGTTGGCGAAGATGTGCCACAGCAGGCCCCAGATAAAGGCGACGTCTGAGCCGGGGCGGATGCGCACGAACTTGTTGGCCTTGGCGGCAGTCCGCGTGAAGCGAGGATCGGCAACGATGATCTCGCAGTTGCTCTTCTCCTTGGCCAGCAGAATGTGCTGCATGGCGACCGGATGCGCTTCGCTGGGGTTGGAGCCGATAAACAGAATCGACTTGCTGTTCTGAATATCGTTGAGCGAGTTGGTCATCGCTCCATAGCCCCAGGTGTTCGCTACGCCGGCCACCGTGGTGGAGTGACAGATGCGCGCCTGGTGGTCGGTATTGTTGGTACCGGCCAAGGCGGCGAACTTGCGCATCAGATAGGCCTGTTCGTTATTGAACTTGGCCGAACCCAGCCAGTAGATGCTGTCGGGACCATGCTGGTCGGTGAGTTCCAGCACCTTGCTGCCGATCTCCTCGATGGCATCATCCCAGCTCAGGCGCTGCCATTCGCCGCCCACCAGCTTCATGGGGTACTTGAGGCGGCGGGTGGAGTGACCGTGCTGGCGAAGCGAGGCTCCCTTGGCACAGTGAGCACCACGGTTGATGGGGTGGTCGAAGGCCGGCTCCTGCTTGGTCCAGACGCCCTCCTGGACCTCGGCATAGACACCACAGCCTACGGAACAGTGGGAGCAGATGGTGCGCTTGGTTTCCACCGGAGCGTTGGAAACCGCAGTCTTCTCGGCGGCCTCGGCACGCCGCATCATCGGCGTTCCCATGAAGCCGGCGGCAGCGAGGCCACCGGTGGTCGCACCGCTTCGCTTGAGGAACTGGCGACGAGAAATTCCCAGGCCCTGAGGCTGCTGGGACGGTGCCTTACGAGTCAGACGCATGACATTTCTCTCCTTGCTGGCAGCCGTCAATCACGCAGGGTGGCGTAGAAGGCGCGGATATGGGGCGTTTCGCGATAGTGGGTGTCGGCCTTTTGAGGAGCGGCCTTCTGCTCGGCGTCTGCCTGGACCAGGGTCACATGTCCCACTGCAGCAGCAGTCCCCGCCGCGACGGTACCCACACCGAGTGTCTTCAGGAAGCGCCTACGTTCGGGGTTGCTTGTCGCACGCATGGTCTTCTCCTTTCTCATGCTCAATTTTTCTTCTCGTCATCTCTGTCATGGCCAACAGCCAACATCGGGCCGGTAATTTCAGGGTTCGATGATTCTGACCGGGGAGCGCTCTGTCTCTGCCGCCAGCTGACTGTGCTCCTCGGCGATGAAGGCTTTGCCCAGCTCTCCAGTTCGAGCATAGAAGAGCGTATCGACCCGGGCCAGGTCGTCGAGGCAACGCTCCGCCCACGGGGCAAGATGCGACATAAAGAACCCCCCGGCCTCCAGTGATTGCTCCTCGACCAACATGGCCATCACCTCGAGCATGGCGGCCAGATGATCTTCAGGGTCATGACTGGTGTCACTACGCGCGAAGCCCAGTCGTCGCAGGTCCTCGCGCAGTGCGACCAGTGCCTGTTCCATCAGCTCGCCATGGCGATACCATGAGGCATAGGGGGTGATTTCCCCCTGGATCACCCCCACCAGGTGGCGGAAGTGGGCGCGCTCCAGCTCTTCCGGGCTGGCGGCAGCCGCCGCCTGCGCCAGCGCCATCAGGGCCGAGACGACGGCGTCCTGGTGCGTCTCGATGCTGTCATCCGACTGGTGGTCGGCCAGCCAGGCAAGCAGAGGCGCGTCGGCGGGTTCGCGTATCAGGCGAGCCAGGAGTCGGTAGAGGTCGGCGCGCAGCGCGTCCTGCTCCATCGCCACCTCATCCTCCCTGGCCGGCACTGACGATTCCATTTCCCGAGTCATGGCGTCATACCTTGAGTTGTGATTCCGGGTCGCGGGCCATGGTCTGCCACACATCCTTGACGCGGCAGTCCTCGCACATCTCGAGACGCGCGGCGGCATCACCGGCGAAGTAGGGGTGGTCGGCCAGTTTCGCCTTGATGTTGGCGATGGTGGCGGCGGTCGCGAAGGGCTTGTCACAGCGAATGCAGCAGAAGGGCGCTTCCTCGTGACGCACCTGGCGTTCGGTGCGGCTGGGATCGGCCAGGAAGCCAGGCAGCAGACGAATGGCATCCTCGGGACAGGCCTCGACGCACAGGCCACACTGCACGCAGTCGGCCTCGCGATAGCTGAGCATCGGCGTCTGATCGCCGGTGGCCAGGGCCGGGGTGGGGCAGTTGCTGACGCAGGCAAAGCAGAGTGTGCAGGCGTCGCGATTCACCTCCAGGCCGCCATACGCCGACTCCGCTGGCATGGGGTGGCGTCGCCCGCTGCTCTCGCCCAGGGCCGTCAGGCGTGCCAGCACTGCCTCGAAGCGCTCGCGCTTCCCATCCCCCGAGAGCACAAGAGGCTCTTCGCCGAGAGGCAGTCGCTGCGGTAGGGCGTCGCGGGTGGCACTGTCGCCGCGCTGGATGCGACGAATCCGACCCGGGTCATGGCCCAGGGCCTCCAGCATCACCCGGGCCTGGGCGATCTGGTCATCGATAAAGGCGATCAGTGTGGCCGGCAGGTCGGCATGTACCTGGATTCTCACCTCGGAGGCACCGGCGGCCAGGGCGGTGAGCCACTGGTCGTGCCCGGCATTGCCCAGCTCCTCCAGCGGTACATCGAGCAGGTGGCCCGCTGGGGCATCGGCCTCATCCTCCAGGTCTGCGGCCTCGACAAAGCGCATCACCGGCGCCTTGCCGCCGGCCTGGCGATAGGCGTCCAGCCAGCTGATGAGTGCCTCCTGCTGGCGAGCGGGCTCAGGCAGACGGAACTGGATGGCGCCGGTCGGGCAGGCGCTGGAGCAGCTGCCGACGCCCTGGCAGAGGTAGGGGTCGATCTCGATGCGCGACTCGATACGCCCCTTGTGGCTGGAGATGGCATCAGCGGGGCAGACCTCGAGGCAACGTGTACACCCGACATTGCCGGAGGCGGAGTGGGCGCAGAGGTCGGCGTTAATCTGAAAGTAACGTGGCTTGTCGAACTCTCCGACCAGCTCGGCAAACTCGCTTAGCTCGACATCACATGCCGAATCCTGGAGGGAGAGGTGCCGATAGCCGGGAGGGGGGAGCTCGAGCTCCAGCACGGGGGAGCGTCCCAGATCGAGAATCAGGTCGGCGTATCGACGGCCGAGCAACGCCAGTGCCAGATCCAGGGGGGCGTCCGGGCCATGCAGGCCGATGCTGAACTGCCCGAGATAGCCCTCGATATGCAGCTGGCTACGCTGGGTGGGCGTAAGCGTCCGGCAGGGTAGCTGGCGGGTACTCGCAAGCAGCGTCTCGAGCTGATTCTCGTCGAGCCCTGCCTCATCGGCACTCGGCTCGGTGATCAGCAGTGCAATGGCGGCAAGGCCGCTGCGCTGCAGGCGTGCCGCCGCCTGACGCACGCTAACCTCGTCGCCGAGGAGCAGGGCATGCCCGGCACTTTCATAGGTGACGCTGGCCGGTGTCAGGTTGACCGGCCAGGAAACACGCTGTCTCGCCGTCTCGCGGGCGCTGCGGTTGGCCGCATCGTCCACGGTTATGGCATCAATGGCCACGGTTATGGCGTCAATGGATGGTGTCATGCAGCCTCACGGTCGTAGTGTCGCGTTTGTTTTTATTTTAGGAAATATAAAAATATCACATTTAGATAAGCTTATTATCGCCGTCTGTCGCCTCTTCGTCTAATGGACTCTGCGCCGACTCCTCATGGCGCGACAAGCCCTCGACGTCGTCGTCTCGCTGAGCATCGGATGGCGACTCGCCAGGCCGTGACGCTTGAGTGCCGGTGTCGACATCATCGCCCGCGTGCTGCGCCTCTTGCGGGGTCTCCTCGAGGGCCTCTTCACTGGGGCGAGTCCACCGGCGCAGCTGCTCGGCCATGTCCCGGGCGAGCGGCTTGAGTACTTCATTATAGTTTTCGTCATAGTCGTCGAGCCCGTCTCGTATCCCGTAGTTGCCGGCCGACCAGAGACGGCGCAGCGCCCGTCGGCGAAGCTGGCGGCTGATCCCCTGCTGCAGGTAGGCAGAGAAGTCGGCCTCGGCCGGGAGGGTGTCGGGGTCCGGCAGTGTGTGATCGAGGCTGCCGGGTGCAAGCGGCTCGGCCTCTCGCGCCTCCCCCGCTTGGTTCTCACTCGGAAGGTTGTCACTGGAAGTCGCGTGAGTGACGTGATTGTCTGGCTCGTCTAAAGGCGCACCATCGGGCAGTGGTGTTGCCATCTGCGACTCTTCACCCAGTTTGCGGCGCGACCAGCGCTCGAAACGGCTCATGGCGTGATCTCCCGGGCGCGTCCCGCCCCCTTGCGTTTCTTCTTGCGTCCTTCCGGCGGCGCCTCGCCATGGCGGCTCAGATAGGCTTCGATCCAGGCCTGAATCGCCAGGGGCATCGCCACCTCCAACACCTCCTGCTCACCATCCATCCAGCTGCCGGCGACGTCCTGGCTGGCGGTGATCGCCGATGGCACAGGGGGCTCGCCGGCGTCGCCGCCGCGCACGAAGAGTCGCGGCGTCTCGGAGGTGAGATTGAAACGGTAGGCGGCACGCTCGGTCATGGTGAGCTGCAGTGTCAGGGTCCAGGGTCCGTCGTCACCCAAGGTCAGCTCACGGATAAAGTGGCGCCGTGAGACAAAGCCCTTGATACGTGTTGTCTGCTCATCCAGCGTGAGACTTACGGCGCGGTGATTTGAGAAGGCTGTCATGGGAAGAACTCTCGGATAGGTAGCTCGGGGCTAACCTGGCGACAAGCCTGCGAGGAGGCGCTGTGAATACCTCCCTGTACGCTACCGACGCCCTGCGGCGCTCTCGCGTCCCGCTCCGCTTGCAGGTCCGGTGCTGGCCATCCATGGCCAGCCCGTTCGAAGCAGTGCTTCTCACCCATGGCGTAGGACCTCCTCTTCGGCTTATCCCCAGCGCCCCTTGGTACTGGTAACGGCAATAGCCCTAGGGGGCCAGTAGGCCAGTAAAGACTTTCTGTATCGGGAATGCCATCATGGCCTGCCTACAGTTATAGTTTGCCGGGAGCTCGTAACGGATGCCACCGATCAGCCTTAGCCGCGCCCGCCTGCCCGCCACCCTGGAGATCGAGGTGCTCGATGAGTATGGCGATCACCGTCGCCAGGCGATTGCCGCCGAGCGTCCGCTGACCCTCTATCTCAACAAGCGAGAGATCGTCACCCTGATGACCCTGGGAGCGGACCCCGAGGCCCTGGTGGTGGGCTATCTGCGCAATCAGGGGTTGATTGAGCGCCGCGAGGACCTGGTGGCGGTGCACGTCGACTGGGAGGTGGAGGCCGCGGCGGTGGTCACCCGCCACCTTCCCGAGGATCTCGATGAGCGGCTCGGGCATCGTACCGTGACCACTGGGTGTGGCCAGGGCACGGTCTTCGGCCGTCTGCTGGATGCCGTGCCCCAGCAGCCTCTTTCCGTCGAGCCGGTTCGCCAGTCGGTCCTCTATGCACTACTCGAGAATCTGGGGGCCTATAACGAGACCTACCGCAGCGCCGGAGCGGTGCATGGCTGTGCACTCTGCCGTCAATCCGAGGTGCTCGACTTCGTGGAGGACGTGGGACGCCACAATGCGGTGGATACCCTGGCGGGACGTCAGTGGCTGGAAGAGGGGGCTATCACAGCATCGGATATCTTCTATACCACCGGCCGCCTGACCTCGGAGATGGTGATCAAGGTGGCCCAGATGGGCATCGGGGTGTTGGTGTCGCGCTCGGGGGTGACCCAGAAGGGCGTGGAGCTGGCGGAGCGGTTCGGCGTCATGCTGATCGCCCGCGCCAAGGGACGCCACTTCCAGGCGATCCATGCTCACCGACGCCTCGAGCTCGATGCTGTCCCCGCCAGGCGCCCGGGGGACAAGCGACGCGAGAAAGCCTGATCAGGCGGCCTCACCGCGGGTACATACCGATAGCACCACGGCGTCCTGTTCGCTGGTAGAGACCAGCGCATGGCCCATGGCGCTGTCGAAGTAAATGCTGTCGCCCCTCTCCAGGCGTAGCGGTTCGTAGAACTCCGAGTAGAGCAGGATCTCGCCCTCCAGCACCATCAGAAACTCCTCGCCGTCATGGCGCACCCACTCGCTGAAGTCCTCGAAGGCACGCGCCCGCACGATGGTCTTGAAGGGGATCATGCGCTTCTGCGCCAGCTCGCAGCTGAGCAGCTCATGCTCATAGGTGGGTGTCGGGTGCAGGTCACCCTGACCACGTCGTGTCAGATCGCGGCGCCCCATTGTGCGAGTTTGCTGGCGTGGCGGGGAGAGAAGCTGGGGAAGGTCGATGTCCAGCCCGCCGATCAGTTTCTGAACGGCGGTGAAGGTCGGCGAGATCTGGTCATTCTCGATCTTCGACAGGGTGGAGCGGGCAAGCCCCGTGCGCTGACTGACATCCTCCAGCGTCCATTGATTAGAGAGACGTATCTCACGGAGACGCTCGCCGAGGCGCAGCGGTTCCACGAAGGGTTTGCGCCCGGAGGCGATGCGCAGGGCGGCATCCTGGTCGGTGGTATCTGGCATGCTCGTTTGTTCACTATAGGAAACAGATTTTCCTCAGCTTACCACAGCGCCACCGGGTGTCGGCTATCTGCGGTTACCCTCAACCGCCACGACACCCTCGTCACCGCCTGCGCCATCACCGAAAGGCAGCCCGAGCAACGCCTTGACGTGGGCGTCGACACTGCGTCCCAGTGACGCCAGGTGGTAGCCCCCTTCGAGTACCGATACCAGGCGGCCGTCGGCATAGAGCTCGGCAATTTCCAATGCCATCCGTGTCACCCAGTGGAAGTCTTCATCCTCCAGGCAGAGCTCGGCCATATCATCCTCACGATGGGCGTCGAAGCCAGAGGAGAGCAGCACCAGATCGGGCTTGAAACGGTGCAGGGCGGGTAGCCAGTCATCCTCGATGGCCCGACGAAAGCCTGCGCTATCGGTGCCGGCGGAGAGCGGCGTGTTGACAACGTTCTGCCATTCGCTACGCAGGTAGCGCCAGGGATAGAAGGGGAACTGAAAGCTGGTGCAGACCAGTACCTCGGGGTCATCCTTGAAGATGTCGATGGTGCCATTGCACTGATGGACATCGAAGTCGAGGATGGCGATGCGTCGCGCACCATATTTCTCACGGGCGTAGGCGGCGCCCACCGCGATATTGTTATAGAAACAGAACCCCATGGCGTCGGTGGCTTCGGCATGGTGGCCGGGCGGGCGCACCGCACAGAAGACGTTGTCGGACTGGCGACGAAACACCTGGTCGACACCGCGGATCACCGCACCGGCGGCGACGCGCGCCGCCTTGAGGCTGTCGGGGTTCATCATGGTGTCACTGTCCAGGGTGACGATGCCCGTTTCCGGCAAGCACTTGTCCAGGGCGCGAAGGTGGCGCACGGGATGAACCAGGGCGAGCTCCTCCTCGGTCGCCGGGCGCGCCTCGGTCTGCATGGTCTGCTGCAGGGTTCCCGTCAGGGAGAGGCGAGCGCGAATCGCCTCGAGTCTCAGGGGACTTTCCGGGTGCTCCGGCCCCATATGATGAAGCTGGCAGTCGGGATGCGTGATATATCCGGTAATCATGTGGCTCTCCATGCAGACTCGGCTCACTTTACTTGTCTCGAGCCCTTGCCAGACAGTGTCAATAGGTCGTACACAGTAGGCAGTTACCTCAAACGCCATGCGCCAACTGCCGGGAGATCTCCGTGAGTACCCGTTTCCTTCGTCACTTCTTCGAACCCGGTACCATCGCCGTGATCGGTGCCTCGGAAAAGCCGGGATCCCTGGGGGGGATCGTTATCCGCAACCTTCTCGAGGGGGAGTATCCCGGCGCCATCTGGGCGGTGAACCCCAAGGGCTACAGCAGCGTACATGGTCAACCGGGCTTCTCCCGGGTGTCTCAGCTTCCCGAGGTGCCCGACCTGGCGGTGATCTGTTCCCCGATCGAGACAGTGCCGGGACGTATCTCCCGGTTGGGAAGTTTCGGCTGTCGTGCCGCTCTGGTGCTTTCCGGCGGCTCACACCTCGACGAGGAGCGCGATGGCAAGGCCTCGATTCGCAGCCGCATGCTGGATGCCGCCCGGGCCTCGGGCATCCGCGTGCTGGGCCCAGAATGCATGGGCCTGATCGTTCCCGGTCGCCGACTCAACGCCTCCTATGCCAGCCAGACCATCAAGCGGGGCAAGGTCGCCTACCTGGGGCAGTCAGGCATGCTGGGCACGGCGATGATCGACTGGGCGGCGGGGCGTGGGGTTGGCTTTTCTCACCTGATCACCCTTGGGGACAGCGTCGATGTGATGCTTCCCGACCTGCTCGACTATATCAACCAGTACTCGCCCAGCCAGGCCATCCTGCTGCATCTCGAGAAGGTGATGGATGCCCAGCACTTCATGACGGCGTTGCGCGATGCGTCGCGCAATCGCCTGGTGCTGGCCATCAAGAGTGGGCGCACCCGCCAGTCCGATCTCACGGAGCTGCCGCCGACCCCGGGCATCGCCAATCGCGACCAGATCTTCGATGCCGCCTTTTCGCGTGCCGGCGTGGTAAGGGTCCATGACTCCGACGAGCTGTTCGACGCCCTGATGACCCTGTCACGGATGAAGCCCTTGCGCGGGGATCGCCTGGCGATCGTCTCGAACGGGCTGGGGCCGGCAATGCTGGCCATCGACAAGCTGATCACCGCCGGTGGCAAACTGGCGGACTTCACGGAGGAGACGCGTCGAACCCTGCGCAGCGGGGACATGGATATCAGCAAGCCCGGAGAAAACCCCGTCGACCTCGGGGGTAACGCCACCCCGGAGATGATGGTGGATGCCCTGGAAGTGGTGGCGGGGGATCCCAACGTCGATGCGGTGCTGGTGGTACATGCCCCCACTCGACTGGCGCCTTCCAAGGTCACCGCCCAGGCACTGGTGGCCAATCGCAAACGCTTTCGGCGTAACCTGCTGACCAGCTTCATGGGGCTGGAGGAGGCCTTTTCCGCGCGGCACGAATGTAACCTGGCAGGCATTCCGACCTACGTCTCTCCCGAGCAGGCGATCAAGGCCTTCATGCACATGGTGGACTATCAGCGTGTGCAGTCACTGCTGCAGGAGACGCCGCCAAGCCTGCCATTTTCCACAAATCGTGAGATTCGGGTGCGGTGCCGCAAGCTGATCGAGTCGGTCAAGGCTGAAGGGCGAGAGACACTGACGCACTCCGAGGCCGCTCAGGTGCTCGAGGCCTACGGTATTCCGGTGGCGCCAAGCCGTTATGTCACGACGGCCGAAGAGGGCGCCCTGGCAGCACAAGCCCTGGGTGGCAGCATGGCGTTGAAGGTGATTCATGAGGGCAACTGTCGGCCATTCCGGTACCGCAAGCACCCACACCGCCTCTCCGCAGGGCTGCTTCAGGACCTGAAGACGCCGCAGCAGGTGGCAGAGGGCATCGAGCTGCTGCGAGAAAAGGTTGCCGAGAACTATCCCGCCTTCGAGGTCCGCGAGTACTGCCTGCAGCCGATGCAGCGGGGCAAGCACTCCATGCAGGTGTGTGCGGGAATTACCCGCGACCCGGTATTCGGCCCCGTGGTGGTATTCGGGATCGGCGGTTACAAGGTCAATATCCTGGCCGATCGCCAGGTCGCTCTGCCGCCGCTCAATATGCGGCTGGCCGAGGATCTGGTGGAGCACACCCATGTCGCACGTCTGATCCACGAACACTCGAGCGACCCCGAGCGTGATATCGACCGACTGTGCCAGCTACTGGTCAAGTTGTCGCAGATGGCCACCGACCTTCTCGAGCTGCGGGGGCTGGAGATCAATCCGCTGCTGCTCAATCGAGATGGCGTGGTCGCGGTAGACTTCGCCATGGACCTGGGACGCCCGGCTCGCTTCGCGATCATGCCCTATCCCGAGGAGCTTCGAGAGTGGACCACGCTGAACAATGGCTGGGAGGTCGAGGTCCGTCCCATCCGGGCAGAGGATGCCCCGCTGATTACCAGTTTCCATGACAAGCTCTCGGAAGAGAGCATTCGATTCCGATACTTCCATAACAAGGCCGATCTGACCCAGCGTGACCTGTCGATGCTCTCGCATATCAACTACGACCGACAGATGGCCTTTATCGCCGAGCACCTGCTGGAAGATGGTCGCAAGGAGATGCTGGGCGTGGTCCGGGTCTGGAACGACCCCGACAACATTCGTACCGAGTTTTCCGTCATCATCCGCGATGATCTACAGGGCCTGGGGATCGGCAGCCTGCTGATGAACAAGATGATCAACTACTGCAAGAGTGTCGGCACGCTGGAGATGATCGGCAAGATCATGGTCGACAACCACCCCATGCGGGCGCTGATGAAGCACCTGGGTTTCAAGCAGCGCTACAACATGGAGGAGCAGGTGGTGGATGCCGTGCTGCGCCTCAACGAGCCCGAGAGTGAGTGGCAACGCCACCGCCTGGAGAGCCTGGCGGACTGAGGGGCAGTCGGACTGAGGGGCGGATAGAGACGCCCCGTCCAGTAGGACGGGGCAGCCAGGACGTGCCAGGTTCGAGCAGCACCTTTACATGAAATATCAATGGGGCTTCCCGGGGCGGGTCTAGGGTGTCATCTAGGGTGCCAGACGGAAATGATGCCAGGCGCCGTCACGATGTTCATAGCGGATGCGGTCATGCAGACGGCTGGGCTGACCCTGCCAGAACTCGATCATTTCGGGTATGACGCGATAGCCACCCCAGTGGACCGGACGGTTGATCTCCTGGCCCTCATAGGCCTGCTCGAATCGGCTCTTGCGCTCCTCGATCCAGCTACGGTCGGGAATCACCACGCTCTGGGTCGCGATCCAGGCCCCCAGCTGACTGGCCCGCGGGCGGCTGGCAAAGTACTCGTCGGACTCCTGCTCGCTGACCTGCTCGACGCTCCCTTCGATACGCACCTGGCGAGACAGCGAGGGCCACCAGAATGTCAGGGCGGCCCGGGGCACGTTGGTCAGCTCGCTGCCCTTGTGACTGTGGTAGTTGGTGTAGAAGACGAAGCCGTTATCGTCGACCCCCTTGAGCAGCACCACACGTGCATGGGGACGCCCCTGGCTATCCACCGTGGCCAGCGTCATGGCATTTCCATCGAGGCCCTCACTCTCCAGCGCCAGGGTCAACCACTCCTCGAACAGCGGCATGGGGTCATCGGTCGCCTGCGACTCGTCGAGCTGACCACCCTCGTAGTCACGGCGGATATCGGAAATGTTGCGTGTCATCGTGATTATATCTCCTGGAAGCTGATGTGCATGGTCGCCGCTTCGCTGGCGCAGCTCAACCGTTGTTTTTGATCGTAGTCAGGATTCCTGGCACTTGGCAGGGGGGAAGTGAATGGCGCTCTTATACCATCCAGCCAAGCTGTACCATCGCCATGTAGGCCCCGGTGCCACCGATGATCGACAGCAGCGCGTTGCGTCGCCACAGATGCAGCAGGGCGACGATCAGCGAGGCTATGATCATTGGCCAGCCGTTGGCACCGGCATTGAGGTGGCCGTCGATCAGCGGACGGAAGTCACGCAAGGCATAGATCACCAGAATCATCATCACCGTGGGTGGCAGGTAGCGCCCGAGGTGCAGGATAAGGGGATGGTCAGCATGTCGCGCGAGGGCCACGAAGGGAGTCACACGTGTGGCGAAGGTCGCCAGCGCACAGACGGCGATAAATATCAGCAGGGCTGGGGTGCTCATGTGCGGGTCTCCTGGTGGCGGCCGAGTGAGTAGTGAAACAGCAGGATCAGGCTGGCCGCGCCGATGGCGCTCAGCAGCAGATGGCGGTCAGGCACCAGCCATACCCCCGCGATGCCAGTCAAGATGGCGATGCCAAAGGGTAGCCAGCGACGCAGCCGGCGCGCCTGCTCGAGAGTGAGCACGATAAACAGTGCCGTCAGGGCAAACTCGATCCCCTGGCTGTTGAAGGTCAGCGTGGTGCCCGCCAGCACTCCTGCGACGGAGCCGAGCACCCACCAGGCCTGGTTCAGCAGGCAGATACGGAAGGCCAGGGCATGATCACGGCCATGTGTGGCGGCGGGCAGAGTGGTGATCAGCGAATAGGTCTCGTCGGTCAGGGCAAAGATCATGTAGGGCTTGCGCCAGCCGGCACCCTGAAAGCGCTTGAGCAGTGATAGCCCATAGAAGAGGTGGCGGGAGTTGAGCATCAGCGTGGCCACCGCCAGCTCCATCAGTCCGGCCCCGGCGGCAAGCAGCGCCACGGCGAGAAACTGACCAGCGCCGGCATAGATGATCAGTGACATCAGTACCGCCGCCCACCAGGGCACGCCGACTTCCACGGCCAGGATGCCATAGGCGGCACCCAGCGGCAGATAGCCGAACATGACCGGCAGTGTGAGCTTCCCGGCTTCCTTCCAGGCGTAAGGTGGCGACACGGTGATAAACTCCCTTGCTGCTGATGGGTGGGGGTGAGTGATGCCAGCTATATTAAGGTAGATCCACCGGATTGGCAGCTTTTGGCAAGAAATTCGACTAATGTTGGCAGGGAGGCGAGATGACACGACTGATGGTCTGGGATATTCCCGTACGACTCTTCCACTGGTCTCTGGTGGCCCTGGTGGGGCTATCCTTCTACACCATGAAAACGGAGGGAGCGCCCTTCGTCTTTCCCATAGAGATTCATGCTCGGGCGGGCTATCTGCTGGCGGGGATTCTGCTGTTTCGTTGGCTCTGGGGCCTGTTGGGCAGCCCCCATGCGCGCTTTACGAGCTTTTTATACCCGCCGGGTCGCATGATCGATTACGGCCGGTGCCTGCTGCGTGGCAGGGCACCTCACTATGCCGGCCACAACCCGCTGGGGGGCGCCATGGTGCTGGTCATGCTGGTATCACTGACGTTTCAGGCGGCAAGTGGCCTCTTTCTGACCGATGACATCTTCTTCGATGCACCACTCCACGGCTGGGCGAGCAACGAGGTCGTCAAGACACTCGCCTCGCTTCACTCCCTGAATGCCGATTTGTTGGTGGTGTTGATCGCCGCGCATCTGATGGCGCTGCTGTTCCATCGCCTCAAGGGGGAGCGACTGGTGAGTGCCATGATCACCGGCCGCAAGGCGGTCGATGGGCGCCCGGAGGATGAGCCGGCGGAGGGGCCGAAGCCGGGCTTCAGGAACGACAGGGGCGCGAGTCTCTCCCTAGCGCTAGTGGTGCTCGCGCTCTCTTCCTTGCCCGTTATCTGGCTTTGGAACGCGTGATCGGCGGCATCCTTCAATAACCCACGGGGCGGCCATCAGGCCGGCCCGTGGGTCCGGTGCTTCACGACCTATACTTCGTTATCTAACGGCAGGTGGTCTCACTCGGCGCGGTAGTCGTCGTGGCAGCCCTTGCAGCTCTTGCCGACGGCACCGACCTGGGCGCGCAGGGCGCTGAACGCCTCACCATCCTCCACCATCTGGGCCAAGGTGGCAGCTTCCTGCTCGAAGGTCTTCTGACGCTCATCGAAGCCTGCCCAGTCCTCGCCGATCTTGGCCAGAGCGCCTGTCTCGATACCGTGGCCGTCACCCCTCAGGGTGCCTTCCATAAAGCCTTCCCAGGGCAGGTGGGCAACGGCGGCCAGGTTGTTCGCACGCGTGGCAAATGCCTCCTCGTCATACTCCATATCGCCCTTGGCCATGGCACCCATGGGACCCATCTGCCAGGCCATCACGCTGAGGGCGGATTGGCGATAGTGGATGGCGTCTTCGGGCTCGGCGGCTTGGGCGACGATTGGCAACGCCAGGGCAGCCGAGAGGCCAAGGGCGATCAGCGGGCGAAACATTACGGTCATCACGAGCTCCTTTCGTTTTTTTCGATTCGTTTTATGATGCTGGTTGGGTGTCAGTCGATTGGCTCGATATCCCCCCCCCTCGCAAGGCTAGCATGGAAGAGTTTCAGCTGCCGCGGTTGGTGGCGCGCAGCTGACGACTCCGAAAGCGCGCATAGCCGGTGCATCCGGCGAACAGCACCAGGGAGACTAGCGCCTCCAGTGAGCCGCGTAGCCCCTGGCCAGGCAGCGTGGCGACCATGACTCCCTGGGAAAAGTAGAGCAGGCTGACGAAGGCCAGCCAGGCATGACCGCGGGGCCGCCTGCCGATCAAGGATGGCAGGAAGAGCACCAGCGGGAGCACGAAGGCAACGATAGGCACCAGCGGGCCGCTGTCGCCATCGATCTGCAGGCCGCGGTAGACCATCAGAGCCACCAGAAGGGCGTAGCTGCCCAGCACCAGTCGGCGCATCCTGGCGGTCAACAGGTCGAGGCCCTTGGCATTTTCCAGGCGTTCCAGCGCGGCCCTCATGAGTGCTGCTCCCGCAATGGGGCCAATGCCAGGGCGAGACGCGCCAGCCGCCGCCCCTGAGCCTGGGCCAGGTTGCGCTCATGCTCATCGAGGGGCTGGTCGCTGCGTTTGCCGGCGAGGTGGCTGGCTCCATAAGGAGTTCCGCCGCGGGTCGTTTCCATCAGTTCGGTCTCGCTATAGGGCAGACCGGCATAGACCATGCCGTGGTGCAGCAGGGGCACCAGCATCGTCAGCAAGGTCGTTTCCTGGCCCCCGTGCAGGCTCGAGGTGGAGGTGAAGGCGGTCGCCGGCTTGTCGATCAGAGCGCCGCCTAGCCACAGCTCGCTGGTGCCATCGAGGAAGTGCTTGAGGGGGGCCGCCATATTGCCGAAGCGTGTGGGGCTGCCGATGGCCAGGCCAGCACAGTGGCGCAGGTCGTCCAGAGAGGCATAGATCGCCCCTTCGGCGGGAATCTCGGGATCCACCGCCTCACAGGTGGGGGATACCGGTGGCACGGTGCGCAGCCGCGCCTCGATGCCGCGCAGGGACTCCACGCCGGCGGCGAGGCGCTCGGCCATGGCCCGGGTGGCACCATGGCGGGAGTAGTAGAGGATCAACACATAGGGCAGGGAGGCGCTCATCGGGGCTCCTGAGGCTCGGGGAAAGGGGGAAGTATCAATCGAGCAGGGCGAGAATGTCCTCGGGTGGGCGCCCGATGATGGCACGCTTACCATCGTCGGCAATCGGCCGCTCCATAAGCCGCGGATGAGCGATGATCGCCTGAACCACCTGCTCCGGGTCACGGGCGTCGGCGGCCAGGCTCTGCCACTCGCTCTCCTTGGTGCGCACCAGGCGCTCGATACCGCCCTCCAGGCGATCGATCAGCGCGCGAAGCTCGGCTTCACTCAGCGGCTCGTCAAGATAGCGACGAATCGCTACGGGGATACCCTTTTCTTCGAGCAGGGCGAGAGCCTGGCGTGATTTCGAGCAGCGAGGATTATGCAATAGCGTCAGCATGCAAGTATTTCCTGATCGTGGAGTGCAAGCGCCGCCATTGTAGGCTGCCCCGTGAGACGACCTCAACCGAGCAGGGGCGACGCCTCATCCGTGGATCACTCCTCCGGCGGGCGCGTAGGCATATGGCGCTCGATGGTGCCGAGGGCCGTCATGATCACCAGCGCCAGTCCGGTGACCAGGGCCGCCAGGGTGAAGTTATGCACGCCGGCGGCGATCCCGATGGCCCCGGCGAGCCAGATCGATGCCCCGGTGGTGATGCCCTGCACGTCGGTACCGCTGCGGATGATACTGCCGGCGCCAAGGAACCCGATGCCGCCGATGACACCCTCGACGATGCGAGTGGGGTCGATACGGGCCGAAGGATCCCCCTCGGCAGTGGCGAACAGGATCTGCAGTCCCACGATCAGGAATGCCGCTGCCCCCAAGGCGACCAGCATATGTGAGCGCAATCCTGCCGGCTTGCCGCGTATTTCGCGCTCAAGCCCCAGCACCATGGCCAACCCCGCGGCCACACCAAGGCGGGTCAACATATCGAGCAGCGCGATTTCCTCGTTCATGGGGGTACTCCCGTGAATGACCAACCAAAGGGGGAATCAGTGGAACTCGAATAGACCAATATAGCCTCGAATAATGCCCGCAGCCGCTGGGGCCTTCGGTTATGGTGTCTCCGGCAGGCGTCGATAGACCCAGGCCTCGCTGCCATCGGCGAGTGAGTGGCGCACTCGCTCGTAGCGAATGCCCAGGCGCTCATAGCGGTCGAGACGGGCAAGTGCCTCGGCATCAACGGTCAACACCTCACCCGGCACCCATTCACCGGGGGCCGGCTCCAGATCGAGTCCGGTACGGCGCCAGCCTTCGAGGCGGGCAGGGCGGGTCTCGACCTCATCACCGATCACGATCCAACGCACCACGGGCACACGCAGGGTGCCATAGACATACACCGCATGGGGCCCCTCGGCAATGGGGTCGAGGTGTTCGGGGCGTTCATAGAGAAAAGGGCTGAGCAGGGTCAGCCATAACCAGCCTCCCACCATGAGTGGGAGGCCGAGGAGGGTCGTGGTCAGTAGAGGGCGAGGGCGCATGGGCAGTTACGATACCCATGGTGACAAGTCACAGACAACTGGAGTCAGGCAAAGGCAGCCAGAGGGAGTTCGTCGCGGACTGACTCAAGAGCCTGACTGCGCAGTCGAAACAGCGGTTCGGGCTGATCCACCCCGGGCTGATAGGCGCGGCTGAAAACATGCAGATTGCGCAGGGCATCTTCCAGCCACTGGTCTTCACGCAGTGAGAAACCATCGAATCCGCAACGGCGCATGTAGAAGAGCTGGTCGACCAGCACATCTCCGATGGCACGTATCTCGCCACGATAGCCATGGCGTTCGCGCAGCAGGCGAGCCAGGCTGTAACCCCGCCCGTCGGTGAACTTGGGGAAGTCGATGGCCACCAGGGGGGCCTCGGCAAGACGAGTGGCCAGGGCCTGGTCGAGCTCGGTATCGGCTGCCAGCCAGGGGGCACGCAGGTCGCAACGCTCCTCCTCGAGCCACTGTGCCAGGGGCACAATGCAGGGCGTGTCGCTCGTCGCCTGGCCCTCGCGGATCAGCTGCCAGCCATCGGTGATCGGCTGGTCTCTGAAGAGATAGGGACGTCGGGTGGCAGACGGGGTGGCGTTGTGGGGGGCATGATCAGGCATAGACACGCTCCTTGAAGGGTTTGAGTCCGATACGACGGTAGGTGTCGAGGAAGGTCTCGTCATCGTTGCGCTCACCGACATAGACCTTGAGCAGGGTGTCGATGACGTCGGGTACCGCGTCGCGGCTGAAGGAGGGGCCGAGGATCTTGCCCAGCGATGCCGCATTGCCCTGGGTGCCGCCCAGCGAGATCTGATACCACTCCTCGCCCTTCTTGTCGACGCCGAGGATGCCGATATGACCGACATGGTGATGACCGCAGGCGTTCATGCACCCGGAGATATTGAGGTCGAGCGGCCCCAGATCATAGAGAAAGTCCAGGTCCTCGAAGCGCTCCTGAATGGCCTGGGCCACCGGGATCGACTTGGCGTTGGCCAGGGCGCAGTAGTCTCCACCGGGGCAGCAGATCAAGTCCGCCAGGGTGCCCACCGTGGGGTTGGCCATGCCGAGGGTTTCCAGCTCGCGCCATAGCGCTTCCAGACGATCCATGGGCACGTCGGTAAGCACCAGATTCTGTTCATGAGTAACGCGTATCTCGCCGAAGCTGTATTCGTCGGCGAGGTCTGCCACCTGGTGCATCTGCTTCCAGGTGACGTCGCCAGGGGAGTGCTCGCGCCGTTTCAGGGAGAGGGTTACCGCCTTGTAACCGGGTACCTTGTGGGCGTGGACGTTGTTAGTCATGAAGCGGCCAAAGGCGCGCTCCCTGCTGCGTAACGCCTCAATTTCGGCAATGGCCGTTGCCGAGACGGGGCGGCGCTCGGGGTCCTTGAAGTGGGAGGCCATCCGCTCGATGCTCTCCCGGGTCAGGGTCTGGGGGCCATCCTTCAGGTGTGCCCACTCCTCGTCGACACGTCGCCGAAACTCCTCGACGCCGAGGGCCTTGACCAGGATCTTGATGCGCGCCTTGAACTTGTTGTCACGGCGGCCAAACAGGTTATAGACCCGGACCAGTGCCTCGAGATAGGTCAGCAGGTGTTGCCAGGGGAGGTCCTCACGAACCACCTCGCCGATCATCGGCGTGCGCCCCAGGCCACCGCCGGCCAATACCCTGACCCGCACCTCTCCCTGGGCATCTCGCCACAGCCGCAGGCCGACATCGTGAACCTGAATTGCGGCGCGGTCCTCACTGGCTCCGGTAACGGCGATCTTGAACTTGCGCGGCAGATAGGCGAATTCGGGGTGGAAGGTGGACCACTGGCGAATCAGCTCGCACCAGGGGCGCGGATCGACTTCCTCATCCTCGGCCACCCCCGCGAACTGATCGGTGGTGGTGTTGCGGATATCATTGCCGCTGGTCTGAATGGCATGCATCTGCACGCTGGCAAGCTCCGCCAGCATGTCCGGCACGCTCTCCAGTCTGGGCCAGTTGAGCTGCAGGTTGGTACGGGTGGTAAAGTGGCCATAGCCACGGTCGTAGTCACGCGCCAGGTCACCCAGCTTGCGCAGCTGGTAGGAAGCAAGCATCCCGTAGGGGATGGCGATGCGCAGCATCGGGGCATAGCGCTGAATATACAGGCCGTTCTGCACACGCAGCGGCAAGAACTCCTCTTCACTCAGGCGCCCGGCCAGGTAACGCTCCATCTGGTCGCGAAACTGGGCCACGCGTTCGTTAACGAGAGTCTGGTCGTGGGAATCGTAGCGGTACATTCAGCCATCCTGCAGCGATGAAAGTGGCAGTGCATTGGCTGTACAATACGCGCGCCTTCTTATTGTTTAAAAGAATAAATAGGCATAGTTTTTATACTTAAAGTAATTAGCCCCCCTCGAAGTTTCCTGCGCCCCTCTTCATACCACGAGTCGCTGCCAGCGTCGGCGCTGCCAGATTCCCGCAAACCACAGGGAGTTGAGGGAACGGTAGGCGAGCTGTACCCACCAGATGCCGACCAGCCCCTGCTCGAACCAGACGCCTACCAACCAGGCCAGCGGCAGGAAAAGCAGCCACTGCAGCGACAGGGTCGTGGTCATTACCGTGCGATTGGCACCGGCCCCGAGCAAGGCCTGGGCAAGAACCAGTGCCGCGGCATCGAGCACGATCATCAGCGCCGTCAGCCGCAGCGGTAGGCGCGCCAGCTCCACCAGGGCTGCATCGTGCAGGAACAGGCCCAGGACGGCGTCGGGCAATAGCACCATGGGCAACGCGATAAGGGCCAGGCACAGCCAGGCCAGGTACACCACCTCCCAGCCCCAACGGTGGGCATCGGCCAGCTCATCGCGTCCCAGCGCCTGGCCTACCAGGCTCATGGCCGCCATGCCCAGGCCTACACCGGGCAGGATCATCAGCAGCGAGAGATTGACCAGCACATGCCCCACCGCCACGCTGGCGGTGCTGACCTGGCCGAGTATCCAGAACAGTACGGCGTAGCCGGCCGCAAACCACAGCTGCTGGAAGGAGTGAGGCCCGGCCAGGCGCAGGGTGGTAAGCAGAGTCAGGCGGTGCGGGAGTGCTGCCAGCAGGCCACCTGGCCTGGCATGACGCAGGCTGACAAAGGCCCAGATGAACGCTCCGACGAACAGCGAGAGGGTGGTACCCGCCCCTGCGCCGGCAGCGCCCATGGCCGGTAGTCCCAGGTATCCGAAGATCAGCCCCAGGCTCGCGACCACGTTGATGGCGTGCATCACCAGAATGATGCGCAGGTAGAGGCCGGTCCGCTGAATGCCGTTCCAGTAGCCGCGGAAGCAGAAGATCATGGCCACGGCGGCAAGCGACAGGACGCGCCAGCGGAAATAGGCCACCGCCTCGGCATTGACCGTGGGATCCTGATTGATCAGCGCCATCAGCGTCGGCGCCTGCCACAGGCAGAGCAGGGTGATCGGCAGCGATAACACGGTGGCGATCATCAGGCCGGCATTGAGCGGCATGGCGAGTCTTGTCCAGGCCTGCTCACCATGGCGTCGTGCGGTCTGGGCCTGCACCCCGGAGGAGAGTCCGAACACCAGGGCGGTAACCATGAACATCACATAGCCGCCGATCCCCACGCCTGCCAGCGGGACTTCGCCTAGCGAGCCGACCATGGCGGCATCGATCAGATTGATCAGGCTTTGGGAGAGCATGCCGGCGATGATCGGCAGTGAGAGGCGCAGGATGGTACGACGACGTGTGGCGTGAAGCAGCATGGTGATCCGCAATAGAAGAGGGAGGGGCCGCCTGGCTGGCGGCCCACCGTGAATCAGGCGGGGTCGTAGGAGAGCACCGGCATGAGCCAGCGTTCCATCTCCTCGAGCCCCATGCCCTTGCGGCTGGCCAGGCTCTCCACCTGTTCGCGGGTAATCTTGCCGGTTGAGAAGTATTTTGACTGCGGATGCGAGAAGTACCACCCCGCCACGGAGGCGGCGGGCCACATGGCGAAGTTCTCGGTCAGGGTGAGGCCGGACTGCTCGGTGGCGTCCAGCAGCCTGAACAGGGTCGGCTTCTCGGTATGGTCGGGGCACGCCGGATAGCCCGGTGCCGGGCGGATGCCCTGATACTTTTCGGCGATAAGAGCATCGTTATCCAGCGCTTCATCGGGTACATAGCCCCAGAACTCCTTGCGCACCCGTTCATGAAGGCGCTCGGCAAAGGCCTCGGCCAGGCGGTCGGTAAGCGACTGCACCAGGATGGCATTGTAGTCATCACCGGCCGCCTTGTACTGCTCGGCGAGCTCCTCGACACCGTGGCCCGTGGTCACGGCGAAGCCGCCGATCCAGTCCGCTTTGCCACTATCCCGTGGTGCCACGAAGTCGGCCAGGCTGTAGCAGACACCGTCACGGTTCTTGGTGGTTTGCTGGCGGATATGATGAAGCCGTTCGATCACCTCGCCGCGGGAGTCGTCGGCATACACCTCGATGGTATCGTCGTCGACGCTGTTGGCGGGCCAGATGCCGATCACGCCCCGCGCTGCTACCAGCTTCTCGTCGATCAACTTGCGCAGCATGGCCTGGGCATCGCGGAACAGGCTTCGCGCCGCCTCGCCGACCTTGGCGTCATCGAGAATCTTCGGGTACTTGCCGGCAAGCTGCCAGCTCATGAAGAAGGGGGTCCAGTCGATACGCTCGACCAGTTCATCGAGATCATAGCCATCGAAGGTCAGTGTACCGGTCATGGCCGGCTGCGGAGGGATATAACCGTTCCAGTCGATCTTGAACTTGCGCTGACGAGCCTGCTCATAGGTCAGGTCTGCCCCCTTGGGGCGCCGCTTGGCGTTACGTTCGCGCACACTCTCGTACTCGCTGCGGATCTCGGCAATGTATTCGGGTTTCATTTCCGGCGACAGCAGCCTGGAGGCGACGCCCACTGCACGGGAGGCGTCCGGTACATAGATCACCGGGTGCTCGTAGCCGGGATCCACCTTGACCGCGGTGTGCGCCTTGGATGTCGTGGCGCCACCGATCAGCAACGGCAGTTCAAAGCCCTGGCGCTGCATCTCCTTGGCCACGCCGACCATCTCGTCCAGCGACGGCGTGATCAGTCCCGAGAGGCCGATGATGTCGGCGTTTTCATCCCGAGCCGTCTGCAGGATCTTCTCCGCCGGCACCATCACCCCCAGGTCGACGACGTCGTAGTTGTTGCACTGCAGGACGACGCCGACGATATTCTTGCCGATGTCATGAACATCGCCCTTCACGGTCGCCATGACGATCTTGCCCTTGGCCTGGGTCGTTTCGTCCTTCTCCGCTTCGATATAAGGCAGCAGGTGCGCCACCGCCTGTTTCATCACTCGTGCGGACTTGACCACCTGGGGCAGGAACATCTTGCCGGCGCCGAACAGGTCACCGACCACGTTCATGCCATCCATCAGTGGTCCCTCGATGACCTCGATAGGGCGATCGAACTGTTGGCGCGCCTCTTCGGTGTCCTCGATGATGTAGGCGGTCACCCCCTTGACCAGTGCATGCTCGATACGCTTCGCAACCTCCCAGCCACGCCACTCAAGGTCTTCCTTCTTGTCCGCACCACTGCCGTCGCCCTTGTACTTCTCGGCCAGGTCGAGCAGTCGTTCGGTCGCATCATCGCGCCGGTTGAGCACGACATCCTCCACCGCATCGCGCAGTTCGGCATCCAGATCATCGTATACCCCCAGCTGGCCGGCATTGACGATGCCCATGGAGAGCCCGGCGCGAATGGCGTGATAGAGGAATACCGAGTGGATCGCCTCGCGCACCACATTGTTGCCGCGAAAGGAGAACGAGACATTGGAGACGCCTCCGGAGACCTGAGCGTGAGGCAGGTGCTTGCGGATCCATTCGGTTGCCTGAATGAAGTCGACGGCGTAGTTGTTGTGCTCCTCGATCCCGGTGGCAATGGCGAAGATGTTGGGGTCGAAGATGATGTCTTCGGGAGGAAAGCCGATCTCATCGACCAGCAGGCGATAGGCGCGCTCGCTGATCTCGGTCTTGCGCGCAAAAGTGTCGGCCTGGCCGACCTCGTCAAAGGCCATGACGACCACGGCGGCGCCGTGGCGGCGACAGACGGTGGCGTGCCGGCGAAACTCCTCCTCCCCCTCCTTGAGCGATATGGAGTTGACGATCGCCTTGCCCTGGATGCACTTGAGGCCGGCCTCGATGATCTCCCACTTGGAGGAGTCGATCATGATCGGCACGCGAGAGATATCCGGCTCACCGGCGATCAGGTTCAGGAAGCGCACCATGGCTTCCTGGGAGTCCAGCATCCCCTCGTCCATGTTGATGTCGATGACCTGGGCGCCATTCTCCACCTGCTCCAGGGCGACCTCGAGGGCGGTGGTGTAGTCCTCCTCCTTGATGAGGCGCTTGAAGCGCGCCGAGCCGGTCACGTTGGTGCGCTCGCCGACGTTGACGAACAGCGAGTCGGGCCCGATGTTGAAGGGTTCGAGGCCGGAGAGACGACATTTCTTGGGGATGTCCGGCAGGTGCCGCGGCGTCATGCCCTGAATGGCGCGGTGGATGGCGGCGATATGCTCGGGCGTGGAGCCGCAGCAGCCACCGATGATATTGACCAGGCCGCTGGCGGCAAACTCCGCCACGATGGCCGCCATCTCCTCGGGCGACTGGTCATACTCGCCGAACTCGTTGGGCAGGCCGGCATTGGGGTGCGCCGAGACGTAGGTGTCGGCCTTGCTCGACAGCTCCTCGACGTAGGGGCGTAGCTCCTCGGCGCCCAGCGCGCAGTTCAGACCCACCGAAAGCGGCTTGGCGTGGCGTACCGAATTCCAGAAGGCCTCGGTAGTCTGCCCCGAAAGCGTGCGCCCCGAGGCATCGGTAATGGTGCCGGAGATCATCACCGGCAGGCGCTCGCCGCGTGTTTCGAAGAGCTCCTCCAGGGCGTAGATTGCCGCCTTGGCATTGAGGGTATCGAAGATGGTCTCGATCATGATCAGATCGGCCCCACCCTCGATCAGCGCCTCGGCGGCTTCCCGGTAGTTTTCGCGAAGCTCATCGAAGGTGACATTTCGTTTGGCCGGGTCGTTGACATCCGGGGAGAGCGAGGCCGTTCGGGAGGTGGGGCCAAGCACCCCCGCGACATAGCGTGGAGTGCCGGTCTCGGCAGTCACCGCATCGCAGACCTCGCGAGCCAGCCTGGCCGCCTCACGGTTGATCTCGGGTACCTGTGCCTCCATGCCATAGTCCGCTTGAGACAGGCGAGTGCTGTTGAAGGTGTTGGTCTCGACGATGTCGGCGCCGGCCTCGAGGTACTCGCGGTGGATGCGTGACACCAGGTCCGGGCAGGTCAGTACCAGCAGATCATTGTTGCCCTTGAGGTCCGAGGGCCAGTCGACAAAGCGCCCCCCGCGGAAGTCCTCCTCGGAGAGGCCGGCGTTCTGGAGCATGGTGCCCATGCCTCCATCGAGCATCAGGATGCGCTCGGCGAGACATTCGAACAGGGTAGCGGTCTGGGCAGTAGGAGCGGCGGCCATGGTGTGAGTCTGTCTCCAGCGAGGGTGTCCGGTATTCATGGCCGCCGTTGTGCCTCGGGGCATCTTCTGTATCGCGGCCTCTGTCAAGCCGGTCATGGTAGCAAACTGCTCGCCGTGGGGGCAGATGGGTGTTTAAAACCCACCAAATCACTCGGGATTGTTTCGTCGCGTCCCGTGTCTTACCATTAGCGTCATCACATTACCCGGTACGCGGCGACCTCGCCGCTGCCGCGCACCGACAGCGGGAAATAGCATGAGCGAACCGATCCAGATTACCGAAAGTGCCCAGGACTACCTCGCCGAGCTGCTCGAGAAGCAGAACGTCGAAGGGATCGCAGTACGCATCTTCATCACCCAGCCAGGCACCCCCTATGCCGAAACCTGCCTGGCCTACTGCCGCCCCGGTGAAGAGGAGCCTACCGACGAGAAGCTGGAGCTGCCCAAGCTGGGTGTCTTCCTGGACAAGAACAGCCTGCCGTTCCTCGAGGAGGCGGTCGTCGACTTCAACGCCGATCGCATGGGGGGGCAGCTGACCATCAAGGCGCCCAACGCCAAGATGCCCAAGGTCAATGCCGACAGCCCCCTCGCTGATCGCGTCAATTACGTGCTCTACAGCGAGATCAACCCCGGCCTGGCGGCCCACGGCGGTGAGATCAAGCTGATCGAGCTGACCGACGAGAACGTGGCGATACTGGCCTTCGGCGGTGGCTGCCAGGGCTGTGCCGCGGTCGACCTGACGCTCAAGGATGGTGTCGAGCGCACTCTGCTGGAGCGCATCCCGGAGCTGGGAGGCATCCGCGACGTGACCGACCATAGCGACACCACCAACGCCTACTACCGTTAAGCGGCCTCGAGCCGCACGGCTTACCTGGCGTCACAAGGAGGGCTCCGCCGAAAGGTGGGGCCCTTCTTTTGTTATGGGTTATGGGCAGATAAGGCGGCCTCAGGAGCTCTTGTCAGACGGATCGTGTTCCTGGTTCTCATTGGCCGACTGAGTCGAGGCGCTCTCCTCTTCCAGGGCGGCCTTCGGCGTCTGCCACAGGCAGCGATAGAGCTGTTGCTCCAGGTTTCTCACGCGCGCTGCCTGCTCCTCCAGGTGTCGCTTCTGCTCGTCGATGCGTGCCTGCAGCAGTGACTGCTCATGCTGGCGAGTCTCGGCCAGCGCCTCCGCCTGGCGGCGGGCCCAGTCCACCTCGCGATGGAGTTTCTCCTCATTGGCAAGCCTTGCGCGCACCTCCTGCAGCTGCGACTCCTGGCGCTCGAGGCGCTTCTCCAGCTGTTCCTCTCTTCCAGCCGCCGCCTTCTCACTGGCCAATCGCTCCTGTCGGGCCTGATCTAGCAGAGTCATCAGACGTGTCTCGGCGCTTTCGTGGCGCTGCTCCTCCTGGGCCAGCGCCTCGCGGTGGGCCTCCTCGCACGCCTGCATGGCCTGCTGGTGCTCCTGCGCCATTCGGCTAGCCTCATCACGGTGGCGCTTTAACAACGACTCCGCTTCGGCCAGGCGCGTGGAGGCGCGGCTCTCGGCCGCCTTCAGCGCCTCACACCGCGCCTGGCTCGTTGCCAGCTCCGCGCTGAGCGACTCCAGGCGCTGTTCGGTGCCGGACAGGTGGCTGGCCAGGGCCGCTTCACGCTGCCTGGCATCGTCTGCCTGGCGACGAGCGTCTGCCACCGACTCCTGCGCCTCATCCACCTTGCGATCCGCCTCTTCGCGGTAGTGGCGTAGCGCCTCGTTGGCACTCTCCTGAGCCTGGCGCCAGAGCCCTTCGGCCAGCTCCTGAAGAGCGGCCGGCATGCCGCGGGGTGGAGGAACGTCGCGGTTCTCCTCGCGCTGCTGTCGCCAGTTGCGCAGATGATCGCTGATCGTGGTGAAGCTGCCGGTCCCCAGTATCTCGCGAATCTTCTGCACGCTGGGCGCATCGCCACGGGACAGCAGCTCATCGATGGCTCGTTGTACGTCTTCGTAGGTCACGCCGATGCGCGCCATGAGGCTCTCCTTGTGCCACCCCTTTGGATCGATATGCGGCGCAGCTTAGCGGCATTCACGAAGAATTGGAAGATAATTACATTGTACGTAATACGTAAAATACGTTACGACTTAGAGCATAAAAGCAAGATTACGCGCCTTATCTTGATTTTTCTTATCAGTACACGGGATACTGGCCTGGGGCTATCGTAGATAACTCGGTAGCTCGGGGCTGATCTGGCGACAAACCCCGGAGCGCCGGACCGACGAGGAGGCGCTGTAAATACCTCCCTGTACGCTTCCTCGGCCGTCCCTGGTCCTCGGACCTCCTCTTCGGCTTGTCCCCAGCGCCCCGAGGTTCGGTAACTGCGATAGCCCTGGATACTGGCCATCAAGGAGCAAGGAGGGGGTGTTGGGGCATCAATCGAAAGACGCCATCGTGGTGGAGGGGTCGCCGCTGCGGCCGGCCACAGGGCCTTTTCCGCCCCTGGCGGAGCGGGGCGGCTATATCGCCGCGCGCAGTGATACCGAGGCGGTGGGCGAATGGTTGGCAGAGTACCGGGCCAGCCCCAGGACCCAGCGCGCCTATCGTCGCGAGGCTCAGCGGCTGCTGTTATGGCTAGCCGAACGGAGCATGACCCTCGACCAGGTGCGACGAGACCATCTGGAGGCCTTCGAGGCCTTCCTTGCCGATCCTCAGCCGAGATCGCGCTGGGTCGGGCCGCCGCGTCCGCGTCACGCCGATGACTGGCGACCCTTCCGTGGGCCACTGTCTCCGGCCAGCCGTCGCCAGAGCCTGGTGATCCTGCAGAGCATGTATGCCTGGCTGGTGGAAGCGGGGTGGGTGGGCCATAACCCCTTCCGACTGATGCGTGACAAGCGGCGGCGGCTCGATAACCGCCGTGCCGGAATCGAGCGCTATCTGGAGGCGCCGTTGTGGGAGTGGTTCTGGGGCTGGCTGAACGGCGCGAACAGGCTGTCGACGGAGGAGGGGGCGTCATCCCGCGAGCGCTACGAAGAGGCCCGTCGACGCTTTATCTTCGGCTTCGCTTACCTGCTGGCACCGCGTATCGCCGAGATGAGTGCCGCCCGCATGGGGGATTTCCAGCGGCGCGAGGGGCGCTGGTGGTGGAGCGTGGTAGGCAAGGGGGGCAAGCTCGCCAGCATTCCCGTGCCACCCGACATGCTCTTGCTGTTGAAGGAGTGGCGAGAGGTTCTGGGGCTGAGTCCGGAGCCCCAGCCGGATGAGGCGACGCCACTGCTGCGAGCCCTGGATGGCAAGCGAGGCATCGGCGACAACCGCCTCTATCGGCTGATCAGGCAGGCCTTTGCTCAGGCCGCAGACGACCTGGAGGCAGGAGAGGAGGAGGGCGCCCGTGGCTGGGTGCTACGCTTGCGCCAGGCCACCCCACACTGGCTGCGTCATACGGCGCTGACCCATCAGGCTCAGGCCGGGGTCGAGCTGCGCTACCTGGCGGCCACGGCACGCCACTCGCGGCTGGACACCACCGCCCGCTATCTGCACGCCGAGGACGAGGCCTGGCACTGGCAGCAGTCCCGCCATGGGCTGGCCGAAAGAGATGAAGGGCAAGCCGGGGCGGACGCCGCGGGGGAGGAGTCGGTATAATCATCCCATTCATCAACAGGAGGCCCCATGACGAATGACGCAACCGCCGAGCAGGCCCAGCAGGAACTGATCGAGGAGTTCGAGCTGTTCGACAACTGGATGGACCGCTATCAGTACATCATCGATATGGGCAAGGCGCTGCCGGAGTTTCCTGAGGAGTGGAAGCGTGACGAGCTCAAGATCCAGGGCTGCCAGTCCAATGTCTGGATGCGACACGAGTGTCGCGAGGGTGTGGTGCACTTCGACGCCATCTCCGATGCCGCCATCGTCTCCGGACTGATCGCCGTGTTGATGCGCATCTACAACGACCGGCCCGCCGTGGAGATCCGCGATACCTCACCGCACTTCCTCGGTGATCTGGGGCTCGACAAGCACCTCTCGCCCACGCGCAGCAATGGCCTCAACGCCATGCTCAAGCGTATCTACGAGGTGGCGGAGCAGGAAGCCGCCTGAGCCCCGACCCGGCTCAGGAGGCCGGGCCGTCACGCTCCGCTGGGCGGTCCGACGTGCGGGGACGGAAGTTCTCGTCGAGCTCGGGGTCCTCGCGGCACAGCGCCTCACTGGGGCCACCCGGTACCGGGTCGATGCCGCCTTCACAGCCAGGGTGGCAGCGAGCGATGCGGCGGGCGGCCATCAGCCCGCCCCTGAAGGAGCCATGCACGCGAATCGCCTCCACGGCATAGCTGGAGCAGCTGGGCCAGTAGCGACACCGCGGCCCGAGCAGGGGGCTCAACGAGACCTGGTAAAGCCTGACCAGCCCGATCAACAGCCAGGCCGTGGCCTGGCGCAGCCATTGTGCCAGCTTGGCCAGCCAGCCGGCCTGGTTGAGCATCAGGGCTTGCCGTAGAGCTTGGCGGGGTCGATCAGCGGGGCAGTGGTGATGCGTGCCGTTTCCGTTTCGAGCGCCACATAGAAGCAGCTACGGCGTCCGCTGTGGCAGGCGGGCCCCGTCTGGTCCACCTGCAGTAACAGGGTGTCTCCGTCACAGTCGAGCGCGGCTCCCCTGAGGTGCTGCTGCTGGCCTGAGCTCTCGCCCTTGCGCCACAGCTTGCCACGCGAGCGCGACCAGTAGCAGACCCGGCCGGTGCGCAGGGTCTCCATGAGTGCCTCACGGTTCATCCAGGCCATCATCAGCACCTCGCCACTATCATGCTGCTGGGCGATGGCAGGAATCAGGCCATCGGCGTTGAACCCGATGGATTCGAGCACAGGGGCGAGGTCGTGCTGGCTGTCGGCGGGCGCTCGCTCGAGCGCCTTGAAGATATCGGGCATCGCAATTCTCCGCATAAAGGGTCAACCGCCGGTATCGCCGCAGGCATCGCAGCGCCCCAGCAGTTCGATCGTCTGGCGCTCGACCCGGAAGCCCAGCTGCTGGGCGCAGTCGGCGAGCTGGGCATTGACGTCCTCCAGGTGCAGCTCCTCGACTCGACCACAGAGGCGGCAGATCAACAGCTGAAAGCCGTGTGAATGCTCCGGGCAGGGACAGGCAACATAGGCATTGAGCGACTCGATACGGTGCACCAGGCCCTGGTCGATCAGAAACTCCAGGGCACGGTATACCGTGGGCGGCCTGGCCGAGGCGTGCTCGGCGGCCAGTCGATCGAGGAGGTCATAGGCCTTGAGGGCGCCGGACGCCTCGGCAATCATCTCGAGCACGCGGCGGCGTATCGGCGTGAAGCGCGCCCCGCGCTGTTGGCACTGCCGCTCCGCCTGGAGCAGCAGGTTTCGGGAATCAGTCATGGCACCCGTCGGCTGTCGAAGTTGGCGACATTCTACGCGGGTGGGCGAGGGCGGGCCACCGAGCCTCAAGCCTCGGCGGTCGCCTCAAGCTCGCTTTGACGGGCGAAATGGTGTCGCGCAAAGTCCACCCGCGCCTGGGCGGCCACTCCCTCCGGTTGCTTCTCAACCAGATCGAGGCGACGCCTCAATCCTTCGCCGTTGGCCATCTGGATCGCCAGCCCGGGCCGGGCGTTGAGTTCCAACAGCATGGGGCCCTGATCGCGATCGAGCACCATGTCGGTGCCCAGATAGCCGAGCCCGGTCATCTCATAGCAACCGGCAGCCAGCAGCAGCAGGGTAGGCCAGTCGGGAATGGTCAGGCTGGCCAGTTCATGCCCAGTATCGGGGTGGTCGTGACGTGTCCGATCGAACTGAACTCCCCGGATGGCGGTGCCGGAGGCGATATCCAGTCCCACGCCGACCGCACCCTGGTGAAGGTTGGCCTTGCCATCCGAGGCGGCGGTGGAGAGGCGCATCATCGCCATGACCGGGTAGCCCTTGAACACGATGACGCGGATATCCGGCACCCCCTCATAGGTGTACTCGGAGAGCCCCTCATCGAAGTTGATCAGTGCTTCGATCAGTGCCACATCCGGGGCTCCTCCCAGGGAGTAGAGTCCGGAGAGGATGTTGGAGACGTGTCGCTCGACATCCGACAGGCTCATGCGAACGCCGCTGGGCTTGATATAGTCACCCCCCTCGACGCGCTCCACCACCAGGATACCCTTGCCACCGCTGCCCTTGGCGGGCTTGATCACGAATCCCTGCTGGCCGGCAAGCACCTCGCCGATATGCTTGACGCCGAACTGGGTGGTGACGGTGCCGATCAGTGCCGGCGTGGTGATACCAAAGCGTTCGGCAAGCAGCTTGGTCTGCAGCTTGTCATCCACCAGCGGATAGAGGCGCCGATTGTTATAGCGTCCGATATAGCGGATGTTGCGGCGATTCATGCCGATGATGCCCTTGGCGCGTAGCTTGCCGGGAGTCGTCCATTCACGCATGGCTCAATCCTCGGTGACCGGCTTGAAGCGGCGCAGCTCCAGCAGGCGATAGCCGGTGTAGTTGCCGATCATCAGGATCAGCGCCATCAGGATCAGCTGGACCCCCAGGAAGTTGAAGGTGATATGGCGTACCCAGGGGTTGTTCATGGCCAGAAAGGCCAGAACCGCGGTGAACAGGCTGCCACCGCCCTGAATCAACACCTCCTTCGGACCCTCCTCCTCCCACAGGATCGACATCCGCTCGATGGTCCAGGAGAGAATGATCATCGGGAAGAAGGTGATGGTCAGGCCGGCATTGAGCCCGAAACGGTAGGCGAGCACCGAGAACACCGAAATGATGCCGATTACCGTGATGATCACCGCCGTCACCCGCGCCACCAGCAACAGGTTGAGATACGACAGGTAGCTGCGGATCACCAGACCGACGGCGACCACCAGCAAAAAGCCGATCAGGCCGGTGGCCAGGCTCGTCTGGATAAAGGCCAGGGCGATCAGCACCGGCATGAAGGTGCCCGAGGTCTTGATCCCTACCAGCAGGCGGAGTAGCACCACCACCAGCGCGCCGATCGGAATCAGCAGGATCGTCTGGAACAGCGCCTGCTCCTCGAGCGGCAGGCTGTGAATGGAGAAGTTGAGCAGGGTATCCTCGGCCAGCTGGTTGCGAACCGCCGCGGCCGCCGGCTGATTGCGAGCCAGCATCGAGAATGTGACCCTCGAGTTGCTCCCTCCCTGAACCTCGAGAACCGCCTGACCGTTGCCCTCCCAGATCAACAGGTTGTCGGGGCGCCCCTGGGCGCCGGTCGCCGGGTCAAAGAGAGCCCAGTGCTGCCCGTCAAACACCTGGACCCAGCTGGTGAGAGACTGACGCCGTCGCCCATCCTCGAGCAGCAGGCCGCTTACCTCACGGGCCGGCACGCCGGCCTGGTTGAGCAGACGTACGAGGAGGGGCGTGCGCTCGAACTGGGTCAGCAGCAGGCGGGCATTCTCGCCCTGGCGCTCCTCATTGAAGTCATGCAGCAGCTCGCGGGCAAAGGTGAAGGGATCCGCACTGCGGCCCCAGGCGCGTTCGATCATCTGGGTGGCCGCCGTATCATAGGGCCGCTCCCAGACGATATCGCGGCGTAGCGGCGGGGTGTCCAGACGAGGAGGGCGGCTGTCCGGTGCCACCAGGACCTGGGCGGTGTAGTAGAGCTGCTGGGAGCCGGTGGCTTCACGGATCGACCACTGGGCCCGCCTGCCGCCATCCTCATCCACGAAAGAGAGGCCGTAGCCCGGCGAGGCCGTATGCTCGGTGAGTAGTCGAAAGCCCTCCTGAGTCGAGGGAAGCGCCATGTCCACCAGTACCGGATCGCCCAGTGCCGTGAAATTGACCTGAGCCTCCACTTCCCATACCTGGCGCTGTTCACCCGGCGTCCAGGGCACCTCGAGCTGATAGTGACGATGCAGGGTCATGGCGATGCCGGCCAGGAAAAGAACGCCAACCAGCAGATAGAAAGGCAGTCGTGACATGAGGCTTCCTTGGCAGAGAGCGACGGATGCGTGGCTCAGTGCGTTTCGTTGTCGAGGTCGGCGTCATTCTCATGGCGTTCGGCTTCCGCTGCCGGTCGCCCGCCGGGAAATTCGGGACGCGGGTGCAGGTACCGCTCGGCCACATCGATGACGGCGATATCCAGCAGGAAGCGCCTGCCCAGCAGGGCCGGAAAGTCGAGATGGGTGCGATCACTCAGCGTGAATTCTACCGGCTCGCGGATCGATCCCAGGGTCATCATCAGGGTCACCACCGGTCGAGACTCCTCACCGGTCGCCTGGATGATGCGCACACGACGCTCGATGGGGGCTTCGATCCACTCATCCCGTACCGTCTCGACGACAACGTCGTCGTCTGCCAGGCCCAGCTTGAAGCGGACCCAGTTTTCGCCGTCACGCTCGAAGCGGGTGATCTCGCGGGCAGAGAGCGACGAGGTATTGGCGCCGGAGTCGATACGCGCCTTGAGGTAGGTCCCCACATCGGGCAGCCCGATCCATTCGCTGCTACCCAGTACTGCCTTGTTGCCGATTCCCAGTTCATCGGCCGCGCACTCGCGTCTGACAACCACAGGATCGGACTCATCGTCATCGAGCCGATCCAGGCGACCGTTCATGCCGCGCAATAGCGAACCGACCTCGCGCACATCGCCGATCAGGAGATCCTGGCGGCTCGCAACGGACGATAGCTCGGTATCCAGCCGGGTGTTGTCGCAACTGGCAAGCAGCGTCTCTTCCAGCGTATTCATGCGCTGATGGAAGTCGGTCGAGGACAGGGTGGGCGGTGGCGTCGGCTTTTCCGTCAGCGCGACACAACCGGAAAGCACGATGGCAGACGCCGCGAGCGTCGCACTCAGCAGAGGATGGAGCATGGGGAAGGACACTTCCTTTGGATAGTCTGGCGATGATAAGGAGTCGCTGTGGACCTTGTCCAACCTGAAGGCATCTTGCCAGGCCGAGGCGCATGGGTGTCAGGAGACTTGGACGAGTTTCGTACCACATGATTTAACATAATATACATTATGCGAACTCCTGGTGTTGGCGCATTTGATGGCTTGTCACCCAACGCATAACGGGCCCCAACATGTATTGTCGTGGCCCGTTATGTGCCTTGCGGCACGTGCCTATGACGCGGCGCTGCCGATTATTCCGCCGGTGCGTAGGAGCCATCTTCCCGGTGCACTTCGTTGCCGGTCAGACCCGGCGTAAAGACACAGGCCAGGTGCATGGTCTTGGTGGCGCGCAGCAGGTGTTCGTCGTGCTGGTCGAGGATATAGATATCGCCCGGCTTGATCGGCCAGATCTTGCCATCGGCCAGGGTCTCGACCTCACCTTCACCCTCGATGCAGTAGACCGCCTCGAAATGGTGCTTGTAGTGAATATGGGTCTCGGTGCCCTCGTAGATACGAGTGATGTGGAACGAGCAGTTACCACCATCGTCGGCCAGTGACAGCCGGGTGCTGTCCCAGTTGCCATTCTCCGCCTTGACCAGACGATCCGTCTTGCGGCACTCCTCGAGATTACGAACGATCATGGGTTCTCTCCTTGAATTTCGCTGCTTGGCAGGGGTTGTTCTCCGCTCCCGGGGAAACGGCAGAATCTGTATCGAGCGAGCCGGCACGGCGGCTCGCTCGCATCACACGACTCGGGCTATCAGCTTAGCGCCTGCTTGGCACTCTGCTCGAGAATATCCAGACCCTTCTGTAGGTCCTCGTCGGAAATCGTCAGCGGGCAGAGGCATTTGACCACCTCGCCGTCCTGGCCGCTGGTCTCGATCACGAGCCCGTTCTCGAACGCCTGGTGGGTGATCTTGTCGGCGATCTCGCCGCTGCCCACATCGATGCCTCGCATCAGGCCACGCCCACGCTCGGAGGCCTCGATCCCTTGCTCGCTGATCCAGGCGGCAATCTTGGCGAAACGCTCGGAGACGACCTCCCCCTTGCGCTGCACCTCCTGGGCGAAGCTATCGTCGGACCAGTAGTTCTCGATCGCGGCGGCGGCCGTGGTGAAGGCCAGCGCGAAACCTCGGAAGGTGCCGTTGTACTGACCCGGCTTCCAGACATCCAGCTCGGGGCGCATCAGGACCTGGGAGAACGGCAGGCCAAGCCCGGAGAGCGATTTGGAGTTGGTCACGATATCCGGCACGACACCGGCGTGCTCGAAGCTGAAGAACTTGCCGGTACGTCCGCAGCCCGCCTGGATGTCGTCGATGATCAGCAGGATGTCATGGGCACGGCAGATCTGTTCGAGACGCTTGAGCCAGTCGAGGCCGCAGGCATTGATGCCGCCCTCCCCCTGGACGGTCTCGACAATGACCCCGGCCGGCACATCGAGGCCACCGGACTTGTCGCTCAGCAGCTTCTCGAAGTAGTCCAGGGTGTCGGTACCATCGCCCAGGTAGCCGTCATAGGGCATGAAGGAGCCCCCCACGGTGGGGACGCCACCGGTGGCCTCGCGGAACTTGCGGTTACCGGTGGTGGCGAGTGCCCCCATGGTCACTCCGTGGAAGCCGTTGGTGAAGGTCACGATGTTGTGACGCTGCTTGGCGTTGCGTGCCAGGCGAATGGCCGCCTCGACGGCGTTGGTGCCGGTGGGCCCGGGGAACTGAACCTTGTAGTCGAGGCCTCGCGGCTTGAGGATGATCTCATCGAGGGCCTGGAGGTAGCGGCGCTTGGCCGCGGTGAAGAAATCCAGGCCGTGGATGATATTGTCTTCGGCCAGGTAGTCGAGCAGGGCCTGCTTGATCTTGGGGTTGTTGTGCCCGTAGTTCAGGGTGCCGGCACCGGCCAGAAAGTCGATGTACTCGCGACCCTCTTCGTCGGTCAGACGGGCGTTCTTCGCCTTGGTGAAGACCACCGGGAACGAGCGCGAGTAGGTACGAACGTCGGATTCCATGCGTTCGAGGATCTGGGTCTGCATCGTAGACCTCCTGTGTAGCGGAATGATGGAGTGTGACGGGCGCGAGGCTCGAGTGCGTCCTCGCGTGAAAGCGGAAAGAGACGAGCGTCAGAGACGGTCTGTCTGAAAGGGGCCGATCCGGACCAGATTCTCGGGGTCGTGTTCGCCACCAAGCTGGTCGGTAGAGAAATATTCGCGGCTGTTCAGCGGCACCTGCCAACGGTCGGCCAGGCGGCGAAACAGCCCCCAGGAGGCCTGGTTGTCGGGGGTAATGGTGGTTTCGAGGTGGTGGACCTCGGCAAGCTCGGGTCGGCTCATTATCGCTTCGACCAGGCGGCGTGCCAGACCGGTGCCACGTGCCTTCTCACCGACGGCGACCTGCCAGAGGAAATAGGTATCCGGGGCGTTGCTCTTCACATATCCCGACACGAAACCGACGATCTCGCCCTCCTCGTCCGTGGCTACCGCACAGGTATCGCGGAACTGGGTGGCCAGCAGCAGATAGGCGTAGGCTGAGTTGACGTCGAGGGGCGGGCAGGATTTGACCAGTTCGTAGATTCCCCAGCCATCATCGGGGTTGGGCTTGCGGATAAACAGGTCACTGGCATCAGCGTCGACCACTTCGTCGGCAACGGTGGGACGTGCAAGGTCGGCTGAAGGGGTGAAGGGCTCGGTCAATGTCATCATTGGCGGTGTTCGCTTCGGCGATGTCGGCAGGAAGTATACCAACCGTTCGGCAAATCTCAAATTTGCGATTATTTTACAGGGCAGTATCCATAATAAAAAATTATGCGAGTCGGTGCAGTAGCCTGGATCGATAACTGGATAGAACGCTCTATCGACGCCTGGAAAGCCCCCCCCCCATCTAGGCTTGGCACAATCACCAGCCAATGGGTTTCACGTGGTCTCCCTGCCAGTGGTGGCCAGTTCCAGTAGCCGTGATATCGATCGACCGCCCTGCCCATACTCCCAGTTTAGACCAGCCTGACAGCACCGGCCTCTACGAAAAGGGCCGCCCGAAGGCGGCCCTGGTTAGCTGGCTTAGCGCCGTGTCGGTGTGCGCATGGTGACGAACTCCTCGGCGCCGGTGGGGTGGATGCCCACGGTGGCGTCGAACTCGGCCTTGGTCAGGCCCGCCTTGACGGCGATGGCGATGCCCTGGATCACTTCGCCGGCCTCTTCGCCCACCATGTGCGCACCGACCACAACGTCGCTGGCATCATCGATGATCAGTTTCATCAGGCAGCGCTCGCTGCTGCCCGAGAGTGTGTGCTTCATGGGGCGGAAGTTGGCGGTGTAGACACGAATTTCGCCACACTGCTCGCGGGCCTGCTCCTCGGAGAGGCCGACGGTGCCGATATTGGGGTGACAGAACACCGCCGTGGGGATGTGGCGGTAGTCCAGTGGTGCGGCAGGTGGAGTCTCCTCGAAGTGGCAACGCACCAGATGCATCGCCTCGGCGAGTGCCACCGGCGTCAGCTCCGGCCCACCGATGACATCACCCAGGGCGAGTATCGACGGCACAGATGTCTCGAATCGCTCGTTGACCCGGATATGGCCGCTGTCGTCCAGCGCCACCCCCAGGGTATCCAGCCCCAGCCCCTCCAGATGAGGTCGTCGACCGGTGGCGGCGAGCACCGCATCCACTTCTAGGGTCTGGCCATCGGTCAGGGTGACCCGCAGCCCCTCCTCGCTCTTGTCGATTCGTTCGATGTTGGTCTCGAAGTGAAGCTGTACGCCCCGCTCGGCCATCTGGTCACGGGTGAATTCGCGCACCTCCTGGTCGAAGCCACGCAGGAATAGCTCCCCTCGATAGATCAGGTGAGTCTCGCTGCCCAGGCCATTGAAGATACTGGCGAACTCCACCGCAATATAGCCGCCCCCCAGCACCAGAAAGCGCTTAGGAAACTCTGCCAGGTCGAAGATATCGTTCGAGTTGAGCGCCAGGTCGCTACCGGGGAACTCGGGCAACCAGGGCCAGCCGCCCACGGCGACCAGAATCTTCTCGGCGCTGTGGATCTCATCACCCACCGCGACATGATGGGCGTCGAGCACCCGGGCACGGCCGTTGATCAGGCTCACTCCCGCCCCATCGAGCAGCCGGGCATAGATGCCGTTCAGGCGCTTGATCTCGCCGATCTTGTTATCCCGCAACGTCGGCCAGTCGAAGCGTGGCGGTTCTGGCAGATGCCAGCCGAAGCCCCCGGCATCCTCGAAGGCGTCATGGAAGTGGGCGGCATAGGAGTAAAGCTTCTTGGGCACACAGCCCACATTGACGCAGGTGCCGCCGAGGTAGCGGTCCTCCGCTATGGCGACCCGGGCGCCGGCAGCGGCAGCGGTACGCGCCGCCCGCACACCGCCGGAGCCGGCGCCGATCACGAAGAGGTCCCAGTCATGGGTGGTGGAATCGAGTTCGGACACGATGCTGCTCCCTGTCGTGGGCACTGGGCCCTGGATTCAAGGCGCCGATGATAGCAGCCATGGGCGCGTGACGGCATGGCGCGAACGCCTGGATGACCGCCCCGTTTTATTGTTGACCGCCATGCCGGGGAGGAGTAAAAAAAACGCCACCCTACGACGCCCACTTGCCTTGAGGTCATCTCATGAGAAAGGAAATTGAGTCCCTGCTGGAGAACAACCGTGCCTGGGCCGACAAGGTCAACCGGAATGACCCCGATTTCTTTACCCGGTTATCGAACCAGCAGAACCCCGACTATCTCTGGATCGGCTGCTCGGACAGTCGAGTCCCCGCCAACCAGATCATCAATCTGCCTCCCGGTGAGGTCTTCGTCCATCGCAACGTCGCCAACCTGATTCACCATAACGATCTCAATGCGTTGTCGGTGCTGCAGTACGCGGTCGATGTCCTTCAGGTGCGTCATATCATGGTCGTGGGGCACTACGGCTGTGGTGGTATCCGTGCAGCCATCGAGGGTGGCGACAATGGTATGGTCGACAACTGGCTGCACTCGGTGCGTGAGCTCTATTATCAGCACCGTGACGAGCTGGAGCCGCTCTCTTCGGATGAGCGGGTGAACCGCATGTGTGAGCTCAACGCCTGCTCTCAGGTGCAGCGCCTGAGTCGTACCAAGATCATCCAGCATGCCTGGCAGCGCGGACAGCAGATCTGGATTCACGGCTGGGTCTATGGGCTGTCCGACGGTCGGGTCAAGGATCTCGACTGCACCATCGCCGGCCTGGAAGAGGCGGCCGACCTCTATCGGGTCAAGAGTGCCACCCCGGTGGACTGATTCCCGAACGGATGTCTGAACAGGGGCTCTGAACAGGGACAGTGCCGTCGCCAGGAGGCGGCGGCCCGCATATTCTACTTTCGTATAAAACAAGAGTGGTCAATTCATCCAGCGCATGACGCCACTCGGAATTTCGATTGTACCCAGCCCCGTCGGGTCTCTATGTTGAGGTGTGCAACAGCCGTGTGCGGTGATCGCGCACCAACAACAATCCTTGTAAAGGGAACCCGACATGATGTTCAAGCGCACCCTTCTGGCTGCCGTCGTTGGCGCCACCATGACCGGCGCCGCCATGTTGCCCGCCGTTGCCAGCGCCGAGACCACTCTGCGCATGGCCTATGATGCGGACCCGGTCTCGCTGGATATTCACGAGCAGCTCTCCGGTGGCATCCTGCAACTCTCGCACATGACACACGACCCGCTGGTTCGCTGGACCAAGGATCTCGAGTTCGAGCCACGCCTGGCCACGGAGTGGGAGCAGGTGGACGACACCACCATGCGCATGACCCTGCGTGACGGGGTCGAGTTCCACAGCGGCAACGCCTTCTCCGCCGAGGATGTGGTGTGGACCGTGGAGCGTCTCAAGCGAAGCCCCGACTTCAAGGCGATCTTCACTCCCATCGAGAGTGTCACGGCCATCGATGAGACCACCGTCGAGTTCAAGACCGCCGAGCCCTACCCGCTGCTGCTCAACCTCGCCACCTACATCTTCCCGATGGATAGCGAGTTCTACTCCGGCAACGATGACGATGGCGACCCCAAGGACGAGATCGTCAAGAACGGCAACTCCTTCGCCTCCTCGAACCTCTCCGGCACCGGGCCCTACACGGTCGTCGAACATCGCAAGGGCACCCGCATGGAGTTCGCTCGCAACCCCGATTACTGGGATAGCGAGTCCCCGGGCAATGTCGACAATATCGTGTTGACTCCGATCAGTGAGAACGCGACCCGAGTGGCCGCCCTGCTCTCCGGCGACGTCGATTTCATCGCCCCCGTACCGCCCAATGATCTCGAGCGCGTGCGCGAGAGCGAGGACGCCCAGCTGGTCACCCTCTCCGGCACCCGTATCATCTTCTTCCATATGAATCAGGAGCGTGTCGAGGCCTTCCAGGATCCGAAGGTTCGTCAAGCCTTTGCCTATGCCGTCAACCAGGACGCCATCGCCGACCGCCTGATGAAGGGCTTTGCCACCCCCGCGGCCCAGTTCTCCCCCGAAGGGTATGCCGGCCATATCGACTCGCTGGAGCGGCGCTACGATCTGGAGAAGGCCAAGGCCCTGATGGAGGAAGCCGGCTACGCCGATGGCTTCGAGATCACCATGATGGCGCCCAACAACCGTTACGTGAACGATGCCAAGATCGCCCAGGCCGTGGCCACTATGCTGGCGCGCATCAATGTCGATGTGGACCTCAAGACCCTGCCCAAGGCGCAGTACTGGGGCGAGTTTGATGACCGCGCCGCCGATATGATGATGATCGGCTGGCATGCCGATACCGAGGATAGCGCCAACTTCCATGAGTACCTGACCGCCTGTCCGGATGCCGACACCGGTGCCGGCCAGTACAACGCCGGCAACTACTGCAACCCGGAGCTTGACAAGCTGGTGGCCGATGCCAATCTCGAGGTCGACCTCGAGAAACGTGCCGAGATGCTGAAGCAGGTCGAGCAGACCCTCTACGACGAGGCCGCCGTCGTGCCCCTGCACTGGCAGGATCTGGCCTGGGCCTCGGCAGCCAACGTGGATATCGAGCCGGTGCTCAACGTGATGAACTTCCCCTATCTCGGGGACCTGGTCATCAACGAGGACGAGTGATCCCGATGCCGGCCCGCCGGGCCGGCATCTACCTGATCATTTCCCCCAACCAACGAGCGACGGGCTCCGTCCGCGAGTCCGTTGCTGCCTGTATGCCCACAGGACACCTTCATGATCGCCTTTCTGATCAAGCGCCTCTTCCATGCGCTGCTGGTGATGTTCGTCATCAGCCTTATCGCCTTCTCCATTCAGGACAATCTCGGCGACCCCATTCAGCAGATGGTCGGCCAGTCGGTGCCCGAGAGCGAGCGCGAGATCCTGCGCGAGGAGCTGGGGCTCAACGACCCCTTCCTGGTCCAGTATCTGCGCTTCGCCAGGAATGCCGTCCAGCTGGACTTCGGCTACTCCTACATCTTCAACGAGCCGACCACCGACGTGGTACTGCGTCACCTGCCCGCCACGCTGGAGCTGGTAGCGGCGACCACCCTGCTGATCGTGCTGCTGTCGGTACCCATCGGGGTCTATAGCGCCATCAAGCCGCGCGCCTGGCTGTCGCGATTCTTCATGGGGGCTTCGATCGTCGGCATCTCCATTCCGGTCTTCCTCACCGCCATCGTGCTGATTCAGCTTTTCTCCATCGGTGTCAGCTGGTCCCCCTTCCCCGGGGAGACCGGCTGGGGCAGCTGGCTCAACGGCCTGGTCTCCACCGAGGGTGGGATGCCTGCCTACGGTCGCGGTGACCCGGTGCATGTCGTCGGCACCTGGTACACCAACTTCGCCTCCACCGATGGGCTCGTCTATCTGGTGCTGCCGGCCATCTCGCTGGCATCGATCATGTTGCCGCTGTTTATTCGCCTCATTCGTGCCGAGATGCTCGAGGTCCTGCAGTCGGAGTATGTGAAGTTCGCCCGGGCCAAGGGGATCAGCCTGCGGCGTATCTATTTCCTGCATGCGCTCAAGAACACCATGCTGCCGGTGATCACCGTGGGAGGCGTGCAAATCGGCACCCTGGTGGCCTATACCATCCTGACCGAGACCGTATTCCAGTGGCCCGGCATGGGGCTGATGTTCCTCAATGCCATCAACCGCTCGGATATTCCGCTGATCATCACCTACCTGATGATCGTGGGCCTGATCTTCGTGATCACCAATACGCTGGTCGACCTGATCTATGGCCTGGTCAACCCCACCGTCAAGCTCACAGGGAAGCCCGCATGACCACCCAGACTTCTCCCCAGCAAGCCCCGCCCCTGCCAAGCCGCTGGGAGCGCCTGCGCGACTCCTACCTGCTCTACAGCTTCAAGCGCGATCCGATCGCCCAGTTCAGCCTGCTGGTATTCATCGTCTTCGTTGCCTGTGCGGTGCTGGCGCCGTGGCTGGCACCGATGAACCCCTATGACCTGGCTCAGATCGATATTCTGGCCTCGGAGCTACCACCCTTCTGGATCGATGGCAGTGATCCCGCCTATGTGATGGGCACCGATGCCCAGGGTCGCGACCTGCTCTCCACCATCCTGTATGGCGCCCGGGTATCGCTGATCATCGGCTTCGGTGCCGTGGCGCTACAGGCCCTGCTGGGCGTGGTGTTCGGCCTGCTGGCCGGCTACCTGGGCGGGCGTATCGATGCCTTTCTGATGCGGCTGGCCGATATCCAGCTCTCCTTCTCCACCCTGATGGTGGCCATCGTGGTGGGTGCCTTGGTCAAGGCAATCTTCGGCGGCGCCACCTTCAGCACCTACGCCGTTCCCTTGCTGGTGCTGATCATCGGCCTGGCCGAATGGCCACAGTATGCCCGCACGGTCCGGGCCTCGGTGCTCGCCGAGAAGGGCAAGGAGTACGTGGATGCCGCCCGCACCATGGGGCTGCCCAGCCGGCGCATCATGTTCCGCCATATCCTGCCCAACACCCTGTCCCCGATCTTCGTCATCTCCACGGTACAGGTGGCCAACGCCATCATCTCCGAGGCCGCCCTCTCCTTTCTGGGTCTGGGCATGCCGGAGACCCACCCGTCGCTGGGTTCGTTGATCAAGTCAGGCTTCGACTACATCCAGTCGGGTTCCTGGTGGATCACCCTGATTCCGGGTGCCGTGCTGGTCGTCCTGGTACTGGTGATCAACCTGCTCGGCGATTGGCTGCGCGATGTGCTCAACCCTCGCCTCTACAAGGGCTGATGACGCCTACGGAGTTTCCATGTCACTTCTCGAAGTCAACCAACTCGACGTGCGCTTCGCCCTGCGCCGGGGCGATGTCAAGGCCCTGCGCGACGTCAGCTTTACACTCGACCGGGGCGAGCGGCTGGGCATCGTCGGTGAATCCGGCGCCGGCAAGTCGGTGGCGGCGTTCAGCCTGCTCAATCTGATCGCCAAGCCCGGCTATATCGCCGGCGGCAGCATCCGTTTCGACGGTCAGGAGCTGATCGGGATGCGCGATCGCCATCTGCGCCAGATCCGCGGCAACCGCATCTCGATGATCTTCCAGGACCCGATGATGACGCTCAATCCGGTGCTCTCCATCGGTGAACAGATGGTCGAGTGTCTCAAGGCGCATCGCCGCATCGGGCGTCGCGAGGCGCGGGCCATCGCCCTGCGCAAGCTCGAGCAGGTGCATATCCCCTCGCCGGAGGCGCGCCTGGATCAGTACCCCCATGAGCTTTCGGGCGGCATGCGGCAGCGGGTGATCATTGCCATCGCCCTGCTGCTCGACCCCGATATCATCATCGCCGACGAACCGACCACGGCGCTGGACGTCACCATCCAGGCCGAGATCATGGATCTGTTGCTGGAGCTGTGCGAAAAGCACAATGTCGGTCTGATCCTGATCACGCACGACCTCGGCGTGGTCAGCCAGGTGACTCAACGCATGCTGGTGATGTACGCCGGTCGCGTGATCGAGCAGGGGCCGACCCGTGAGATCATCAATGATCCCCAACACCCCTATACCCAGGGGCTGATGAATGCCCTGCCCCAGATGGCCACACCGGGCAGCCGCCTCAACCAGATCCCCGGCAGCATGCCGTCACTGGACAATCTGCCCAGCGGCTGCGCCTTTCATCCCCGCTGCGGCTTCACGCAACGCCCGGATGGCAGCGAGCGCACGGCCTGCCGCAGCGAGGTGCCCGGATTCGTCGCCTCCGGCAACTGCCAGGCGGCGTGTCATATGGTGGCCGAGATGCAGGACCAGGAGCGCATTCCGGCACAGGAGACATCTCGATGACCGATACCCTATCCAGCCCCCGTCCGGAGGCGAGTCACTCCCCCGCCGATAGCGGGCAGCCACTGCTCGAGATTCGTGGCCTGGAGAAGCGCTTCTCGCTCTCCGGTGACTTCCTCGAGCAGCTCAAGTTCAAGGGTGGCAAGCTCGTGCGCGAGCAGGAGCATGTCCACGCCATCAACGGCGTCGACCTGGAGATCCAGCGCGGCGAGGCCCTCTGTGTGGTCGGCGAGTCGGGCTGTGGCAAGTCCACGGTGGCACGTACCGTGATGGGGCTGCTGCACCCCTCGGCGGGTGAGATCCGCTATGCCGGCGAGCGCATCGACGATCTCTCGACCCAGGCGCTGATGCCCTATCGGCGGCGCATGCAGATGATCTTCCAGAACCCCTATGCGTCGCTCAATCCGCGCATGACCATTCAGCAGACGCTGGAGGAGCCGATTCGGCTGCACCATCCCGACTGGAGCCGCCAGCGGGTCCGCGATCAGGTCGACGAGGTCATGGAGTCGGTGGGTATCGCCGCGGACTGGGGCAAGCGCTACGGCCATGAGTTCTCCGGGGGCCAGCGTCAGCGCATCGCCATCGCCCGGGCCCTGGCGGTGGACCCCGAGTTTATCGTCGCCGATGAACCAATCTCTGCCCTCGACGTCTCCATCCAGGCCCAGGTGCTCAACCTGCTGATGGATGCGCGGCGAGACCGCAACCTCACCTACCTGTTCATCACCCATGATCTCGCCGTGGTCGAACATTTCGGTACTCGAGTGGCGGTAATGTATCTGGGCCGGGTGTGTGAAGTGGCTCCGACCGCGACGCTGTTTGCCACCCCGCGCCACCCCTATACCCAGGCGCTGATGTCGGCAATCCCCCGCCTGGAGGATGAGCGACCGCAGCATATCCGTCTGGAGGGCGAGGTGCCCACCCCGGTACATCTGCCCTCGGGGTGCGTCTTCCACGCCCGCTGCCCGCACGCCAATGCACGCTGCCGTCAGGAGATTCCCAGGCTGATCGCCCGCGACGATGGCAGCCAGGTCGCCTGTCATGGGGTCGAGGAGGGTCGAATCGACTGAGCCCCCGGGGCATCTGGCATAATGCCCTTTTGGCTCGTCGACGGGAGATGACATGGAGTTGCGCTGGCTCGAGGATTTCATGGCGCTGGCGCGAACGCGACACTTCTCGCGGGCCGCCGAGCAGCAGAACGTCACCCAACCGACGTTCTCGCGCCGTATCAAGCTGCTCGAGGAGGAGATGGGCGCCGTACTGGTCAACCGTCAGACGCTGCCCCTCTCCCTGACCCCGGCCGGGGAGGAGTTCCTGGCGCTATGCCATGATGTCTCGCAGCGGGTGGCCGAGAGCCGGCGGCGGCTGGCTCATCTCGCCGACCAGCACGCCGGGCGCATTCGCCTGGCGGCCCCCCAGAGCCTGTTGAGCCACTTCCTGCCTGGGTGGCTTGGCCGGTGGCCGGCGCCGCCGCCCATTGTCCCCGACCTGCGCGCCACCGGCTGGCTGGTCGATGACTTCTTTCGCGCCCTGGCCCAGGATGAGTGCGACCTGGTGCTGTGCTACTGGCCGTGCTCGCCGTGTGGCATCGAGCCGGATACCCAGGACTACCTCTCCTGGCGGCTCGCCGGCGAGCGAATGGTTCCGCTCTCCCTGCCGGACCCGGACGGGGAGCCACGCTTCTCCCTGGAGGGGGCCTCGAGCCTGCCGCTGATCGCCTACCACCCCCGTGGGCTGACCGATGCCGCGATCCGCACCCATCTCGCACGACTCGACGACACCCCCGACTTCCGCATCCTCAACGAGAGCATCCAGAGCAGCAATATCCGTGAGCTGGTCTCCCTGGGCTACGGCCTGGGCTGGCTACCCGAATCCAGCGTACGGGATGCCCTGGCCCAGGGGACCCTGGTGCCGGCCGGTGGTGAACGCTGGCAGGTACCCATGGACATTGTGCTGTTTCGTCGTGCCGACAACCAGCAGCCAGCGGTGTCAGCCCTGTGGGATGCGCTCGTCTCTGTGGGTCAGCTCGATAATAGCCAACCCGATTAGCCAGTCTCATTAACCAGCCCAATTAAAGGGCATGTCTGATCCGGGCTCCCTGGTGCAAGCCACTTCAGGCGATGGGGCAGCTGACCCCTGTGCCGCGGAGTCCGCAGTAGCCGTCGGGTCGCTTGTGAAGATACTGCTGGTGATCCTCCTCGGCATAATAGAAGGTCGTGAGGGGGGCAATCTCGGTGGTAATGTTCCCTCCTCCGGCTCGCGAGAGCGCCTGCTGATAGGCATCGCGGGTCTGCAGCGCAAGCGCCTGCTGTGACTCGTCGGTCGTCAGGATCACAGAGCGGTACTGAGGTCCGATATCGTTGCCCTGGCGATTTCCCTGGGTGGAGTCATGGGCCTCCCAGAACTGTTGCAGCAGCTGCTCGAGGCTGATCTCGGCCGGGTCGAAGATGACCCGGACCACCTCTGCATGGCCGGTGAGTCCGCTGCAGCACTCCGCGTAGGTGGGGTTGGGCGTTACGCCGCCTGCATAACCCACGGCGGTGACGTAGACGCCTGGCAGTTGCCAGAACAGCCGCTCGGCTCCCCAGAAGCAGCCCAGGCCCAGCACGACCTCCTGCAGCCGGTCGGGAAAAGGCGGCAGCATGGAGCGGCCATTGACTGCATGCACGCCGCTGATGGCGAGTGGTGTGTCGCGCCCGGGCAGGGCCCGGGAGGGATCCAGCGTCATGGTGTATTTCTCCTAGTTGTCGTCATCGAGAATTCTCGGGTTGCCGGAACGGCTGAAGGTGTAGATCAGATCCACCGCCTGGCTCGCACCGGAGACCGCCTCAAGGTAAAGGCTGCGCCAGATGTTGTAGCGAAGGGTAAGTTCGGCGATCGGCGAGAAGACCCCGACACCGTAGCGCACCTCGAGGTCGTCGGTCAGCTGGCCACTGAGAGTCACCTGGCTATCTTCACCGCTGCCCGCCGTATCCAGTGTCAGGTCCGAGACACCGAAGGCCTTGCCGATGCCGCCCACCGCTCCGCCGGCCTGGCCCACGGCGAGCCCCACCAGTGCCGAGGTCAGAGCGCCATCGTTGTCGCTATCGTTTGGCGCCCGTCCACGCAACAGGTAAGAGAGTGCACTCGCCTCGTCCATGGAGGGCTCCGAGAATACCGCTAGCTGAGGCGATGCGGCGCTGCCGGTCACGCGCAGGCCCGCTACCACCCCGTCCCGGGTCGCATCCGGATTGCGTATCGCCTCGAAGTTAAGCAGTGGTTGCCCGGGTGGGCCGCTGAACAGCAGCTGGCCCTCGCGAATCAGCAGGTCCTGCCCGTAGGCACGGAAACGGCCATCCACCAGACTGACATCGCCGAATAGCTGTACCGGCCCATCCTGCTGACGCACCTCCAGGGTGCCGGACAGGCCGGACTCGAGCCCGTAGGCCGAGAGTTTCATATCCGGCCCCAGACGCAGATCGATCTGCACATCCAGGGCCATGCCCGCGGCCGCCATGGCCTCGGCGGTATCTTCTCCAGTGGCGGCTTCTGCCGTGACACTCTCGGCCTCACGCCGCGCCCGCTCTTCGTCCTCGCGCGTGATGATCACCTCATCGGGGCTGGGGGCGACCGCCGAGGGCGGCAGCTTGCCGACCTCCAGGCGTGCCCAGGGCACCTGGACATCGCCACGCACCTGCAGCAGGGTCGGCCGTGCGCGAATCTCAAGGTCCGGCGCGATACGCAACTGTCCGAACTCCGGCAGTACCGCCAGCACCGGCTGGTCGACGCCGCGTAGCGACAGGTCGGCGCGCCACTGCTCCGGCGATGGCCAGGCGGCATTGCCGTCGATATTCAGGCGCCCCTCCTTGGCGGCAATGTAGCCGTCGATGGTGGCGGCCGTGCCGTTGAGGTCGATGCCAAGCTCACCATCGTGCACCTCCACCGGCACATCGGCCCCGCTGGCCTTCAGGCCGGCCAGGGCGATGCGCCCTCGCATCTCGGGCGCCTCGAGCCGGCCACCCAAGTCGATATTACCGGTAAGCCTTCCCTCCAGGGTCTCCATGCCGGTAACAAGATCGCGATAGGGTGACAGACGCAGCCCATCGAGAGAGAGCCGGCCCGTGATGCGCCCTTCGTCGACGGGGTCGTCGACCCGCGCCGTCAGTGCCAGGCCACCGGCCTGGGCGAGACTGAGTTCCAGGGCCAGTTCAGCGGCCTGGTCATCGGCACTGATTTCGCCTTCGAGCCGTGCCTCAGGCAGAGACCAGGGCTGGCCGTAGGCGTCCTGGCCATCGAGTGCCAGTCGGCTCTGCAGGCTGCCCACCGCTCTCCAGCTGCCATCGGCGCCCCAGCCCGCATTGAGATCCAGCTCGGTATTGCCCTGAGCCGCCCAGCCCTGTGGCAGGAAGGGGTCGAGGAGTGCCATGGGTACCTCAGCGAGCCTGAGGCGCAGCTCGCCACCCTCTGGAGAGGTTTCCAGGGGCTCCATCAGACACAGGCTGCCCCCTTGTTGCCGAACCAGACAGAAAGGTTGTACGCGGGCACTCCCCTGGTCGAGGTTGGCGGTGAACACCGCGGGATCGGCAAGGCGCAGGTCACCCTGCTCGGCATCGACCTCGAGTCGGGACAGCTGCCCTGCATAGCGGCCTCGAGCCTGGTCTAGCCCGGCCGCCAAGGCCAGTGATGCCCGTGACAGCGGCATGCCGGGGGGCGCCGAGGCCTCCAGGGTCAGGCGGTGCTCGGAGAGCCGGCCATCCAGGGCCAGCACGGCCTCGTCGAGACGCTGACCGCCGGCCTCGAGGCCGGCAACCTCCAGGCCGACTTCCATGGCGGGATCCTCGAGGCCGCTGACCCGGCCGGCCAGCCTGAGCTCACGGAGTCGGTTCTCGGCAAAGGCCAGTGACTCGCCGACTAGGTTCAGGTCGAGGCGGGGTGACGCCAGGCTGCCGGCGGCCTCGAGGCCACCGCTGATGCGGCCCGACAGATCGTCATGCAGGCTTGCCAGATCCGGCATGTCGATCTCGCCGGAGAGGTCAATATCGGAATCGCTGACCCGCCCCGCCAGCTGCAGGCGGTTCTCGCCCTGACGAAAATCCAGAGTCTCGATATTCCAGCGCATCTCGCTGTCACCTGCGAGTTCGGCACGCAAGGCCAGGTTTCGCTCCTGCAGCTCACCGTCGATGATCAGCTCGGGAACCGCCAGCGTCCAGCCTGCATCTTCCTGTCGGAAACGCACTGTCACATCGCCATCGAGCCGGCCGGCCAGGCCCTCCACAAAGGGCTTCGGGTCGACATTGTCCAGGCGAGCCCGGGCATCGACACCAATGCCCTCGTCCCAGTCGATCCGCCCGCGGCTGATCACGGAGGCGCTGTTCATGGCAAGCGACAGCGGAGTCCAGGCGAAATGTGTCAGGTCACCGCTGCCGGTCAGGGCAAGGCGGGTAAAGGGTAGCTGGGGCCCTTCGGCATCAAGCGAGGCGGCGAGGCGGTAGTCCACCAGGCTGCCCTCCAGGCGTAGTACCAGGTCCTCGACCAGCCATGGCTCAACGGCGACCTCCACGCCGTCGGCGTTGGTGGTGGTCTGTTGGCCGGGCAGTGGCCACTGCACCAGGTCGCTGGCCAGGCTGGCGGTAAGCGGCAGCGTGGGGTCGAGGAGGTCGGCTCGGGCATCCAGCTTGAGGTCAACCGGGCCACTCAGCTCGAGGCGCATCAGCAGGTCGGCGAGCGTGCCGTCCAGGCCCAGTTCGATACGCTGCCCGGCCAGCCCCGGCATCAACTCCGGCAGCCACAGAGCGCTCTCGAGGCGGATCTCGAGCGGGTAATCATCGGTCAGTGCGATGGCGGCTTGGAGGCTCGCGTCGCCATCGGGTGTCGATACCTCCAGCGTGCGTACCTCCACCGAGTGCCCTTCCGCGAACAGCGAGAGGGCCAGGCGCTCGACCCCATACTCCACGGCCCCCTCCACCGCGCTGTCCTCCACCAGCAGCTCCGGCACCTCGACCCTCAGCGGCAGAGTGATCTCGGGCAACTCACGGCGCGGCTGCTCCTCCAGGGCAGCGGCCGATATGCCTTCCGCCGACGCGGCCACTTCATCGGGCAGCGGTGAGCGCACGGCGATGGCGGCATCGATGGCGGTGGCCGTAAGACGTGGTCCGTCCCGCTCTCCCTCGGCCAGTGCGAGCTGTGCCCCCGGCGTCAACGGCAGGCGCAGGCGGGTGCCGGATAGACGCGTCGGCATCAGGCTGAGCGTATCGCCTTCGGCCACGGCCCCGGTGCTGAAGTGATCCCAGCTCAGGCGCGTACCATCGGCCAGCAGCACCTCGACATCCTCGAGATAGAGCCGCCTGAGCTCGATGGGGAACGGCAGCTCAATGGCGGCGAGAGGGTCGCCGGCGGGAGACGGCGGCGGCTCGTCGGCGGGCTCGCTATCGGCCAAACGCAGCCGCGCACCCTCGACACCGAGTACCTCCAGGCAGAGACGGCCGGACAGCACACACTCCTCCGACCAGGCGAGTTCGAAGCGATCAAGGAAGAGGCTGGCAGGCCCGGCCTGCATGGCGAAGCCTTCGAGCTGCAGCCGGTCGAGAGGCGCCCCCTCATAGGCATCTACCTCGAGCAGCCCCATACGCTCGCCCTGGTCAAGCAGTAGCCCGAACCCCCATGGCGAAAGCCCCAGCCCCAAGAGCAGAGATACCAGGCCAAGAAGCCATACGGGCAATAGAATCAGCAGGCGAAACAGCGACCAGAGCAGACTCAGAACTCTGGACCGATGGCGAAGTGTAGGCGCCACGAATTGTCCTCATCGTCGAAGGGGTGAGCGATATCCAGGCGAATCGGTCCGACCGGTGATATCCAGCGTACGCCGAGGCCGGCGCCGGTCTTGAGGTCGTCGGGGCCCCACTCCTCGAAGGCGTCACCGGTATCGACGAAGGCCGCGCCCCACCAATCGCCGGTCACGCGGTGTTGCCACTCCAGGCTATAGGTCAGCAGCTGCTGTCCGCCGGTGAGCTTGCCCTCGTCATCGCGAGGCGAGAGGCTCTCGTAGCCGTAGCCACGCACGCTGTTGTCGCCGCCCGCGAAGAAGCGCAGCGAAGGAGGAATCAGCGAGAAATCGCTGGTCTCGATCGCCCCCAGGCCGAGCCCGGTCACCACACGGTTGTCGGTCCCGATCTTGCGGATCCAGCGTGTCTCTCCGGTCATGCGCACGAAGTCGGCGTCGGAACCCCACAGGCCGTCGGAGACCTCCAGGCTCAGCCGCTGGTGGTCGCCCCAGCTGGGAAAAGTGGGGTTGCGAGTACGGGTACGCGACCAGCGTATGCCCGGGTAGAGCAGCAGTACCTGCTCGCTATCGTTACCCTGGGTGAAATCCTCGTAGGTGGTACGCACATAGAGATGCTGGATCCAGCCGTTCTCGAACTCCCAGCGGCGCGCGCCCTCCAGGGTTGCCTCCAGGGAACGTGTATCATCGGTGTCCTTGTGGCTGAGCCCATACTGGAAGCGATAGCTGTCGCGCAGGGGATTATCGAGAGGCAGTGTATAGACACCCCCGAAGCGCTGCTGGGGCGCCGAAAGGTAGAGGTCATGATCCAGCCCGTGGCCATAGCGATTGATCCATGGCTGATCCCACGAGAAGCGCAGGCGTGGCCCGACATCGGTGGCATAGCCGACCCCGACCTCGAAACGGTGACGCTCGGCCGGGGCCACCTTGACATCGATGGGGACAGAGGGGCGCTCTTCCTGACGCGCGGCCAGCGCCGTCACTCCTCCCAGGCCTGCCGCCGACACACGTTTTGTCGAGCCATAGCGGCTCCCCCCCTCGCTGGCCACCGCCTCGGCCCAGCCCGGCGTGTTCTCCTCGAGCGCCAGAGAGCTGCTCTCCAACCGCGGTCTCACGGTGACGGAGCGGAACCACTCGGTCTGTCCGAGCCGCTGGTTGAAAGTGGCCAGCTCACCGGCAAGGTAAGGGGCGCCCGGGGTGAAGGGGAGCAGTCGGCGCAGCCGGTCTGGCTCGATATGGCTGCCGCTGATGCTGACATCGCCGAAACGGTAGCGTGGCCCACTATCCAAAGTCAGGTAGAGACGAGCGCTTTCGTCGAAGGGGCGTACCTCCATGCGACGATCGGTATAGCGCCACTCGAAGTAACCGCGCTCTAGAGAGAGATTGGCCAGACGGCTCCGCAGGCTGTCATAAGGGGCATGTACCAGGGGGTCACCGACGGCTAGGGGAAAGTCATCGATGGCTTCCTGAAAGGGAGGGTCTTCCTGGGCATCCCCCTCGAGTCGGAAGCCGAGGGTCTCGATACGGACCCTTGGGCCCGGGTCGATGGTCAGCTCGATATACTCGGGCGGCTCTCCTTCGGCCAAGCGAGCCTCGATCTTCGGCTCGTAATAACCGTAGGCGCGCATCGCTTCGGCGGCGCGTCGCCGCGACTCCCCCTCCAGCCGTGAACGGCTGTACTGGCTCTCGTCCAGCCCATCCAGGTAATGACGAATGTTAGCCGCCGGGTCACCTTTGAGCCCCTCGACCCGCGCCTCAATGGCCAGCACCGTCGAGGCGGGCAGCAGGCTCAGCATCAGCGTCGCCGCGATCAGGCGTAGCTCCAACCGATTCTCCATATCCTTACGCCTTGTCGTTTGCGACTCCCCGGGATGCGCCGACATCAGCCTCACGGCCGCAGTGCCTCGAGTCGGGCACTGAGGGCCAGCTGACTGCGCCGCATTTCGCCAATATCGGTTTCCAGCGCGGCCAGGCGCGAACGCAGGGCATCCCCTTGTTGCTGCCTATCTTCCCGCGCCTCGCCGGCACCTTCAAGCGCATCGGCCAGTGCTGCCACGCGCTCCTGCAACGTCTCGAGACGAGCAAGCTGCGCCTCCTGAGCGGCGGCGAGTTGGCTTTCGGCCGCCTCCCGCTCTTCAAGCACGCTGTCGAGGTCGGCCGCATTGGCAACCCTTTCCTGGAGCTCGGCGAGCCGCTTTACGCTTGCATCGTGGCCCTCACTGACCAGGTCCAGGCGCTCGGCCAGCGCACGGCGCCCCTGTTCTCCGGCGCTCTCCAGGGCATCGAGCGACTCCTGAAAGGCCGAGAGCATCGCCTCTCGGTTCGCGGCGGCCTCCCCCATGCGGGTCAGTCGTGTCTTCTGGTCCTCGACGAGACCCTCCAGTCGCTCGAGTCCCGCCACAAGATCCTCCTCGACCACGTCGAAACGACGCTCATGGATCTCATCCTGGCGTGTCAGGGCCTCGACACGCTCCTTCAGCCGATCGATGCCATCACCCTCACCGATGGTGGTATCGAAGCGGGCATGGATGTTGGAGAGCTCACCGCTAAGTCGGGTGTTTTGGGATATCAGGCGCTGGCGCTCCTGCCATCCGAACCAGCCCATGGCTGCCAGGGCGCCGGCGAGGATCAGGACCAGCAACCACAGCGGCCATATCCGTGGCGGCTCGGGGCAGCGCGGGCGGTGTGACGCCAGGCTGGCCTCGGGATCCGGGACGATCGGTCCGGCGTAGCGGCGCGGTTCCGGACGCTCTGCCATGCTCTACTCCTTGTGTGGCTGGGGCGGATGCCTGTGTGTAAGGCAGCTGGTATCATGCCGCGAGGTCCGGAGGCATCGCCCATGGGTCGGCAATAGTGTAAAGGGTTTATGCTCGTCGGCACACGGGGCGGCGCCAACGCAGCACCTGTCACCGCCTTCGTCGCCCAAGGAAGACCGATGCCTTTCGAACTGCCTGCCCTACCCTATGACACCAAGGCCCTGGCACCTCACCTCTCACGCGAGACGGTCATCCAGCGTCACAGTCAGACCCAGCGCGCCTGCGTGGCCCGACTCAACCAGCTGGTGGAGGGCACGCCCTGGGCGAGTGCCTCGCTGGAGGCCATTCTACTTGGCGCCGAGGGGGAGCTCGCCAGGCAGGCGGCCAAGGCATGGGCCTTTACCTTCCACTGGCATTCCCTGTCGCCGCAGGGTGGCGCACCCGATGATGCCCTCGGCCAGGCGGTCGCGGCGCGTTGGGGTGAGCCCGCCGGCTTGCGCCAGGCCATTGCCACCGCCGCCAGCGATGCGCCTCCCGGTGGCTGGGTGTGGTTGGTACGCGATGCCCAGGGGCTCGCGGTGATGGCCGGCGACGTCCACCATGTACCCTTGAGCCGTGGCCTGACGCCCCTGCTGGTCCACTATCAGGCCGACGGTCAGGGTACCGACACTGCGGCAGGCCTCGACGCCTTCTGGGCACTGGCCAACTGGCGCTTCGCCGCCGCCAACTTCGCAGGCCCGAGCGCCCCCGCCGCCCGCTGACTGACTCAGGAGGCGGCCTCAGGGGTCAGCGCGACGACCAATTCCCCGGTAGTGAAGACCCTGGGCGGCGACCCATGTTGGGTCATAGATATTGCGGCCATCGAGGACCAGGCGCTCCTCCAGCAAGTTGGCCAGTCGACGCCAGTCAGGGTTCCAGTAGGCCTTCCACTCGGTGACCAGCATCAAGGCGTCGGCTCCCTGACACGCCTCCAGCGGGTCCCCCTCCATGCTCTCCAGCAGCGGGTGATCGCCGACCTCCTGTCGCAGCGCCGGCAGGGCCGCCGGATCATGAAGACGCACGCGCACCCCCTGTGCCCATAGCGCCCGCAGCAGGCTCAGCACCGGGGCGTGATCGATGCGCGCGGTACCGGGCTTGAAGGCTGCCCCCCAGATAGCCACGCAACGCCCCTCCAGTCGGCCGTGGAAGTGAGCCCACAGCTTGCGGAACAGCGTCTCCTTCTTGTGCTCGTTGATATCGAGCACCTGCTCGAGCAGCGCCGAACGTCGCCCGCTGGCGGACTGCACATCGGCCAGGCGCATCAGGTCACGGGAGAAGTTGGGCCCACCGAAGCCACACCCCGGGTAGAGGTACTCGTAGCCGATGCGTGAGTCGGACCCCATGCCCTGGCGCACGAACTCGACATCGACCCCCAGGCTGTCGGCCAGGCCCGCCACCTCGTTCATGTAGCTGATGCGGGTGGCCAGCATGCCGTTGATCGCCAGCTTGGTCAGTTCGGCGGCACGCCTGGGCATGCGTTGAACCACCTCCTGCCGGCGGTTGAAGGCACGTAGCAGCTCGCGTACGCGAGCCTCGGCACTATCATCATCGCAGCCCAGCAGCCAGCGACTGGGGCGGGTAAAGGTCTCCCAGGCGCGCCCCTCCTCGATCATGTCCGACAGCGCCACGGCGTGGCTGCCAGACCCCAGACGCCCCTCCAGATGTTCAGTCTCGCCGACCGGGAAGGTCGAGTGGTTGACCAGCAACCGCTGCTGGTTGCCGACGCTATCGAGCGCCATGAAGAGGGTATCGAGCTCGCCGCGCTGCTCCGGGGAGAGGGATAGCCAGATTACCTCCTGAGGGCGTTGCAGAGCCTCCTCGGCACTCTCCGCCAGGCGCAGGCTGCCGTCGGCCAGCCCGCTCTCGAGCTGGTCGAGCAGCCGCGGCTCGCCGACCAGCCAGTCGGCGCGGCGAAGCGATGACCAGGGCTGGTCGACATGCGGTAGCCAGGTGACTCGGTGGCCTACCCAGCTGAGGGCGGCGGCGGCGGTGGCAGCGGATAGCTCACTACCGTGAACCAGCACGCGCATGACTCAGGCCTCCCCGGCGTAGCGGGCGAGCAGCTCGCGGAAGCCCTCCCCGAAGCGGGCATGGCGGCGGCCGTAGGCGAGCGTGGCTTCGAGATAACCGAGCTGGTGGCCGCAGTCGAAGGTCTTGCCCCGCATTCGGTAGGCATCGACTCCCTCATCGGCACGCAGTGACTCGATGGCGTCGGTGAGCTGGATCTCTCCTCCGGCGCCAGGCGGGGTATCGGCAAGCCGTGCGAAGATGCTGCCCGGCAGCACATAGCGACCGATCACGGCCAGGTCCGAGGGGGCCTCCTCCACCGGCGGCTTCTCCACCACGCCGACCAGGGGGCTCGACGCTCCCGGCGCGGGCGCCTCCCCCCCGGTATCGACGATGCCATACTTGTGAGTCATCTCGTGAGGAACCTCCTCGACCATCAGCTGGGCATGGCCACTGCGCTCGAAGGCCTCCAGCATGCCGGTGAGATCGTTGCGCTCCAGTCCCTCGTCGTCCACCAGCACATCGGGCAGAAGCACGGCGAAGGGAGCGTCATCACCGATCACCGGTCGGGCGCAGAGCACCGCATGCCCCAGGCCCAACGGCTCCGGCTGGCGCACAGTGATGATATTCACGTCGTCGGGGACAATCGCGTTCAGCTCCTCGAGCAGCTCATGCTTGCCCTTGGCCTCGAGGCTCGTCTCCAGCTCGAAGTGCTTGTCGAAGTGGTTCTCGATCGCCCCCTTGCTGGCATGGGTCACCAGCACGATATCGCGGATACCGGCGTCGACGGCCTCCTGGACCACATACTGGATCACCGGACGGTCGACGATGGTGATCATCTCCTTGGGAATCGCCTTGGAGGCGGGCAGGCAACGGGTGCCGAAACCGGCTACGGGAAGCACAGCCTTGCGAATCATGGGGCAGTCCTTGTCGAGGGTCGCGATGTGGCGTTCGCTGCGGCGCCGCGCCATGGGGAAGTCGCCGCCGGGAACGGGTAGAATGGCGCTCATGATACCGGACTCGTCGCAGCCTGCCACCGCTGCGATACCGACCACACCCTTATCAACCTGGAGAGAGCGAATGGGTGCAACGCAGTCGAAAGCGGAGAACATGGATCCCGGCGAGATCGCCAAGTTCGAGGCCCTGGCGGAGCGCTGGTGGGATAGCACCGGAGAGTTCAAGCCGTTGCACGACATCAACCCGCTGCGCCTGGACTTCATCGATGCCCGCGCCGGTCTGGCCGGGCGACGGGTACTGGATGTGGGCTGCGGTGGGGGCATCCTCAGCGAGGGAATGGCCCATCGCGGCGCGGATGTCATCGGCATCGACCTGGGTGAGGCGCCGCTGGGCGTGGCTCGGCTTCACGCCGAAGAGCAGGGGCTTGAGATCGACTATCGGCGGGTCAGTGTCGAGACCCTGGCCGAGGAGGCGCCGGCAAGCTTCGATGTGGTGACCTGTCTGGAGATGCTCGAGCACGTGCCGGACCCCGGCTCCGTGGTGCGTGCCTGTGCGACCCTGGTCAAGCCCGGCGGGCAGGTGTTCTTCTCGACCCTCAACCGCAATCCCAAGGCGCTGGCCCTGGCCGTGGTCGGAGCGGAGTATGTGCTGCGCATGCTGCCCCGGGGCACACATGACTATGCCAAGTTCATCCGCCCCGCCGAACTGGCCGGCTGGTGTCGACAGGCGGGACTCGAGGTCCGCGAGCAGAGCGGGCTGGTCTACAACCCCCTGAGCCGCCGCTATCGGCTGCACCCGACCGATGTCTCGGTCAACTATCTGATGCACTGCCGACGCGAGGAAACATGATGCAGATCTCTCGTCCGAGCGCCCTGCTCTTCGATCTCGACGGCACCCTGGTGGATACCGCACCGGACCTGGCGCGGGCCACCAATGCCCTGCGGGAACATCATGGCCTCGACGCCCTCCCCTACCCGATCATCCGTGCCCAGGTCTCCAACGGTGGCAGCGCCCTGGTCGAGCTCGCCCTGGGACTGGCCCGGGAGGTGCCGGGGCACGATGAGGCACGCAGCTTCCTGCTTGCCGCCTACGGCGAGGCCGTGGCCGCCGAGAGCCGGGTCTTTGCACCACTTGCCCCGCTGCTCACCGCTTGGGAGGCCGAAGGGGCCCCCTGGGGCATCGTCACCAACAAGCCGCGCGCCTATGCCGCCCCCCTGGTGGAGAGCCTGGCGCTGAAACCGGGGTCACTACTGTGTGCCGATGATCTGCCGGTCAAGAAGCCCGACCCGGCGCCGTTACTGGAGGCAGCGCGCCACCTGGATACGCCTCCGTCACGCTGCTGGTACATCGGTGACCATCTGCGGGACATGCAGGCGGCCAGGGCCGCCGGGATGACTGCCGTGGCAGTGGGCTGGGGGTATATCGAGGAGGGTGACGACTATCGTCGCTGGCCGGCCGATCTCTGGTTCGAGACCGGCGAGGAGCTGGTGGCGGCGCTATATTGAGAACACTCAGTTGAGCCCCACCAGTTGAGAAACCCCGAGTGCGGCGACATGTCCGGGACGAGGAGCAGGAGTGGAGGAAGGTTGCGCCCAGGGAAGGGGCAACAGCGTCCCCGCACAGGCTATCGCCGAACATGTCGCGAGCGGGTTCGTGGGGTCAGGCCTTCGGTGGCTGGGCGTCGAACTTTTCGCCGTTGTGCCCACGACTGTCCGGCCCCATCAGCCACAGGTAGGTAGGCATGACCTCCTCCGGCGTGCGCAGGGTGTCAGGATCCTCCCCCGGGTAGGCACTACGGCGCATCTGGGTACGCGTCGCGCCGGGATTGAGGCTATTGACCCGCACCGAGCCCAGGTGCTCGAGCTCATCGGCAAGCACTTCCACGAAGCCTTCGGTGGCGAACTTGGAAACCGCATAGGCTCCCCAGTAGGCGCGTCCCTTCCTGCCCACGCTGGAGGAGGTAAAGATCACCGAGGCATCCGCAGAGCTCTTGAGCAGGGGTAGGAGCGCCTGGGTCATTCCGATCGGCCCGTTGATATTGACCTGCATGACCTGCTCCCAGAGCTCGGGATTGTACTGCTCGAAGGGCGTGATGCGACCGAGCAACCCGGCGTTGTGGAGGATCCCGTCCAGGCGACCGAACTCCTTGTCCAGAGTGTCGGCCATATCCTGATAGTCCTTGAGGGTGGCGCCCTCGAAGTTGAGCGGAAAGATCGCCGGTTGCGGGCCACCGGCGGCCTCGATCTCGTCGTAGACCGCCTCCAGCTTGGCGGTGGTGCGTCCCAGCAGGATGACCGTCGCGCCGTGTCGGGCATAGGTCAGGGCCGCGGCTCGGCCGATTCCATCACCGGCACCGGTCACCAGAATCACGCGGTCATCCAGCAGCCCAGTCGGCGCCTGATAGTCGATCTTGCAGATGGTCATGGAGTCTCCTCGATGAGTCAGTTGCCGGACTGCCGCAGGAAGTCGCCGGCCAGCCCCGCCGCGGTGCTTTCGGGGTGCGCCTCGCGAACCCGCTCGAGCAGCTCCCGGCTGGCGTCCGGTTGGCCCATGCGGGCCTTGAGCAGCCCCAGCTTGTAGAGAGCGTCGGGCACCTTGTTGCTCTCGGGGTAGCCGTCAAGAACGGTACGGAAGGCGGCCTCGGCGGGCTCCAGACGGCCCTCGGCGGTGTGCAGCTCCCCCAGCCAGTAGTGGGCATTGGGCGTCAGGCGGCTCTCGGGGTAACTGCCGACAAAACTCTCGAAGGCGGCGATGGCTCTGTCGAATTCCCGCGCCTGTACGCTGGAGAAGGCCTTCTGATAGGCCGCCTGGGCATCGGGGTCCTCGGCGCTTGCTGACGTCGTGCCAACCTCGTCGTCACTCTCCCCTGCCTCGCTGCCGGGGCGCTCGTCACGTGCCTCCTCCTCCGGCGATGGCCGACTCATGCCGGCCGATACCGAGGCCAGTCGATCCTCGAGATCCATATACTGCTGCCGGGTCTGGCTGCGAAGCTGCTCAAGCTGGTGGCGCAACTCCTCGACCTGGCCACGCAGTCGGCGAAGCTCCTCCTGATGCTCCTGCACCTGGTTGAAGATTACCAGACTGCCACCCGCGGCCTCACGGGTATCCGTCTGCTGGTAAAACGTGCTGGTTTGCGCGGTCAGGTCCTCGACCACTGGCTGCTGAGCCAGTGCAGGAACCCCTACGGAGAGCGGGAGCATCAGGGCTCCCGCACCGCACAGCCTCTTCAGACCGTGTTCCATCTGTGTCTCCCTCGTATCGGGGTGTTGCCTCAGTAGGCGAACACGACCCGACGGTTCTGAGCGAAGGCCTGCTCATTCTGGCCACGCGCCGCAGGACGCTCCTCGCCGTAGCTGACGACCTCGACCTGGGAGGGAGATACGCCCTGCACGGAGAGAAACTTCTCCACGGAGCGAGCGCGACGCTCGCCCAGCGCCATGTTGTACTCGCGAGTCCCGCGCTCATCGGTGTGCCCCTGGAGCACCACGCGGACATTGCCATTGTCGCGCAGATAGCGCGCATTGGCGGCCAGTACCGGTTCAAACTCGCTACGGATACGGTCGCTGTCGAACTCGAAGTAGACCGTGCGCTGCTGCGGAATGCGTCCATCCGCCTGCTGCCCGGCCGCACCCGACGTGCCGCCGTAACCGGAGCCACTGGTGCGTCCATCACTCACGCCACTGCTGCTGACGCCGCTGCCATCGCGGGTGCCGTCCATGGCGCCATCCTGGGTACCGCCGGTGCTGGAGCAGCCGGCCACCAGGGCCAGCGACAGGGCGACCGCCAGGGAACGGGCATAGGGCTTGAATTGCATCGTTTCATACTCCTGAAGGATCAGTTCATGAAAGGTGACCACGCGGGCTCGCGCACGTCACCCTGAGCGGAGGGCAGTCGGAAGGAGGCACGGCCATCCGCGGTGACTGCCCCCAGCACCCCGCTGTTACCCTGCTGGGTGGCGAAGATTACCATGGTCCCGTTGGGCGCAACACTGGGCGACTCGTCCCAGCGAGAATCACTCAGCGTCACCAGTCTCCCGCTCCCGAGATCCTGACGAGCGACCTGATAACCGTTGTTGGAACGGTGGATCAAGAACAGCGCCTCACCGTCCGGCGAGAAGCGTCCACGCGCATTGTAGTTACCGGTGAAGGTGAGGCGCTTCTGCTCCCCGCTGGCCAGGTCATAGCGATAGAGCTGGGGGCCGCCGCTGCGGTCGGAGGTAAATACCAGGCTGCGTCCATCCGGCCCCCAGGAGGGCTCGGTATCGATGGCCGAGTCATTGGTGATGCGCTGCAGGCTGCGCGAGCCGATGTCCATCACATAGATCTCCGGCTGGCCATCCTTGGAGAGCGACATTGCCAGTCGGCGGCCGTCGGGCGACCAGGCCGGCGCCCCGTTGATGCCGGTGAAGGAGCTGATACGCGCCCGTTTTCCGGTTTCGATGTCCTGCACATAGATCGCCGACCGCTCGGTCTCGAAGGAGACATAGGCCAGCTTGCGGCCATCCGGTGACCAGGCCGGCGACAGGATCGGTTGTGGGGAACTCAGCACCTGCTGGCTGTTGTGGCCATCGGCATCGGCCACATAGAGCGCGAACTGCATATTGTCACCGACTCCCTGGGAGGTGACGTAGGCAATGCGGGTGGAGAAGGCGCCACGAATCCCGGTGATCGCCTCGAATATCTGGTCGCTGATATAGTGTCCGGCGCCGCGCAGTTCACCCGCGCTGGCGGTGACCACCTCGCCGAGCATGCGCTTCTCGCCACTGACATCCATCAGCTCAAAGCGCAGCCGATAGCCCTCGCCCTCCTGGGTGGCGCTGCCCACCACCAGGTAGCGAACATCCAATGCCTTCCAGTTACCGTATTTCACCTCATCGGCACTGGCCGGCTGGTCCATCATCTGACGACGCGGCAGCGGGTCGAAGTAACCGCTGCGCTCGAGATCATCGTGAACCACCTGGGCCACGTCCTCTGGCAGCCCTTCGGGGCCTGCGAAGGGCACCACGGCAATGGGTGTGGCACTCTCGTTGCCCCGTGTGATCTCGATGGTCAGGTCGGCCTGGGCAAGCTGACTCACCATCAGCAGGGCGGCGGTCAGCCATGCAGTCATCAAGGATTTCATCAGCGTACGTCTCCCGGTCTGAAGCGCAGATTGAATTGACGGTAATCGCGTTGCACGCCGGCTGGCAACTGTCGCAGTTCGGCGAATGGCGCGGCGGCCTCGACGGCCTGCACGGCGGATCGATCGAAGGCACTATCCCCACTGGAGCGGGAGATCTCGGCGACAAACAGCTCCCCGGAGGGTCCCAGTCGCACCGAGATCTCGGCCGTTGCTCCTGAGGAGACATTGGGCGGAATGCGCCAGGCCTGCTCCACGGCCCGGCGTACCAGGGCAATAAAGTCGTTGGCGGCCTGCTGTCCCTGTTGCGCATTGGCGACACGTTCGTCTGCCCCCTCGATCAACCGCTGCATCTCGGCCTCGGCCTGCTCACGAGCCAGACGGGCCTGTTCCTCGGCCTCGCGCTGTCGGGCGGCCTCCTCCTCACGGCGGCGCTGCTCCTCGGCTTCCCGCTCACGCCGGGCCTGCTCTTCCGCCTCACGCTGGCGCTGCTCCTCGGCCTCCCGTTCACGCCGGGCCTGCTCTTCCGCCTCACGCTGGCGCTGCTCCTCGGCCTCCCGTTCACGCCGGGCCTGCTCCTCGCGGCGGCGCTGCTCCTCGGCTTCGCGCTCGCGCCGGGCCTGTTCTTCCGCCTCTCGCTGACGCTGCTCCTCCGCTTCCCGTTCACGTCGGGCCTGCTCCTCGGCCTCTTGCTGTCGGGCGGCCTCCTCCTCACGGCGGCGCTGCTCCTCGGCTTCGCGCTCGCGTTGAGCCTCTTCCTCGGCGTCACGCTGCTCTTCGAGGCGACGCGTCTCGGCTTCCGCTTCTTCGGCACGCCGTGCCGCTTCGGCTTCGGCGGCCTGGCGCGCGGCTTCACGGGCCTGCTCTTCGGCGGCCTGGTCGGACTGGCGCTGTGCCTCCTGGGTGGCCGCCTCTTCCGCCGCCCGTCGTTGCTCCTCCTGGGCGGCCGCCTCTTCCGCCGCCTGCCTGGCCAGGGCTCGCTGACGCGCCTCTTCGGCACGCTGGGCCTGGTCGGTGACCGTCTCGGTACTGACCAGGGTCGCCTGAACAATGGACGAGGGGCTGGGCTCATGTTCCCTGGTCGGCAGGCTGATCACACTCAGCAGCAACACCAGCACATGCAGCCCCACCGCCAGCAGCGTCGGTATGCCATAGCCTACTCGAGCCTGTCGTCTGGCCATGGTGAGGTTACTCCCCCCCACTCGGCGGCTCGGAGATCAGGCCGACGCTACCGACGCCGGCGGTCTGCAGCGTGCCCATCAGGGTCACCACCTGGCCATAGGAGACATTGCGATCACCGCGCAGCATCACCGGGGTGCCGGGCTTGCGTTCAAGCAGGATGATCACGCGATCGGCCAGCTCCTCGAGAGGCATGGCGGTCTCGTCACCACCGATGGAGAGATAGTGCTGCCCCTCGCGATCCACCGACACGATGATGGGGTCACTATCTTCCGGAGGATCGATGGGCTCCGAGGTCACCTGAGGCAGGTCGACATCCACCCCCTGAGTCAACATCGGCGCGGTGATCATGAAGATGACCAGCAACACCAGCATGACGTCGATAAAGGGAACCACATTGATCTCGGCGAGGGGCTTGCGGGCTCCCCCGCGATGAAAGGGTCCATGCATGACGTGACTCCCTCAGGCGCCGCCGGCGTCGGACCGACCCTGCAAGTTGCGATGCAGGATGGAGTGGAACTCCTCGGCGAAATCCTCGTACTTGCCAAGCAGTCGACCCGATTCGGCGGAGAGCCGGTTGTAGAAGACCACCGCCGGGATGGCGGCAAACAGGCCCATGGCGGTGGCTATCAGCGCTTCGGCAATCCAGGGGGCGACGGTGGAGAGAGTCGCCTGTTGGGCCATGGAGAGCGACTGGAAGGAGCCCATGATGCCCCATACCGTGCCGAACAGGCCGATATAGGGACTGGCCGAGGCCACGGTGGCGAGAAACACCAGGTGCAGGTTGAGTCGCTCCTCCTCCCGGGACCAGGCCACGCGCATGCTGCGCTGGACGCCGTCGAGGATCGCCTGGGGGCTTCGGGTCTTGGGCATCAGGCGGTTGAACTCGCGAAAGCCGGCACGAAAAATATGCTCGGCGCCCTGGGTCTCCTGCTCCGGGGGCACCTCGCGATAGAGCTCGTTGAGGTCGACACCGGACCAGAAGCGATCCTCGAAACCACGATGGGCCTTGCGGGCGCGGCGCATCATGAAGGTGCGCTGGAAGATCACGACCCACGACAGGATCGAGCCCACCGTAAGCAGCAGCATGACCAGCTGCACCACGGTGCTGGCGTTCATGATCAGATGGGGGATGGACATGGCGTCGTTCACGGGAATCCTCGTCAGGCTTGGGATTGAGCAGAAGTGGGATGCAGCAGCTCGGCGAGCGGGGCCGGCCAGGGGATCGGCCTATGGCGTCTGGCATCGATACAGGCGATGTCGACCCGGGCTTCGCACAGAGGTTCCCCGAGGCGGGTCACCCGCTGCTCGAACTGCAACCGAACACGTCCAGCGGTCAGCACATCGGCACTCACCTCGAGGGCGTCATCCAGCCTGGCAGACGAGAGGTAGCGGCACTCGAGGCGGTGGACCACCAGCTGCACGCCGCTCTCGAACAGCTCGTGCTGGGTGATGCCCCGGGCGCGCAGCCACTCGCTGCGCGCCCGCTCCATGTACTTGAGGTAATTGACGTAGTAGACGATACCACCGGCATCGGTATCCTCGATATAGACTCTTACCGGGAAGCGAAAACCGCTCATGGCCGTGTCTCCCCCGCTGCATCCTCGGCATCCGCCGAGGGGGCCAGGCCGAAATGTAACCAGGCCTGACGGGTAACGACGCGACCTCGAGCGGTACGCATCATCAGCCCCTGCTGGATCAGGTAGGGCTCGATCACGTCCTCGATGGTGTCTCGCTCCTCGCCGATGGCGGCGGCCAGGGAGTCCACCCCCACCGGCCCCCCATCGAACTTCTCGATCATCGCGACCAGCAGGCGGCGATCCATATGGTCGAGGCCATGCTGGTCCACGTGAAGCATGTCCAGGGCACGATCGGCGATGGCGGCATCGATATGGCCATTGCCGCGAACCTCGGCATAGTCACGCACCCGACGCAGCAGCCGATTGGCGATACGCGGCGTGCCGCGGGAGCGACGTGCCACCTCGAGGGCACCCTCCGGGTCGGCATCGACCCCCATCAGGCGAGCCGAGCGGGCCACGATCTCGGTAAGCTCCTCGATGGCATAGAATTCAAGCCGCTGAACGATGCCAAAGCGGTCGCGCAGCGGTGAGGTGAGAAGCCCCGCTCGGGTGGTGGCGCCGACCAGGGTGAAGGGAGGCAGGTCGAGCTTGATGGAGCGCGCCGCCGGCCCCTCTCCGATCACGATATCGAGCTGGAAGTCCTCCATGGCGGGATAGAGAATCTCTTCCACCACCGCCGAGAGGCGATGGATCTCGTCGATAAACAGCACATCACCGGGCTCGAGGTTGGTGAGCATGGCGGCAAGGTCGCCTGCGCGCTCCAGCACCGGTCCGGAGGTCGACTTGAGCCCGACCCCCATCTCTTCGGCGATGATATTGGCCAGCGTCGTCTTGCCGAGCCCCGGGGGGCCGAAGATGAGGGTGTGGTCGAGACTCTCGCTGCGCCCGCGAGCCGCTCCGATAAAGATATCGAGTTGTTCGCGTACCCGAGGCTGACCGATGTAGTCGGTCAGCCGCTTGGGGCGGATGGCGCGGTCGACGGGCTCTTCCCCTTCGCGGACGTCGGCGGCGATCAGGCGGTCGCTCTCCAGCATGGCGCTACCCCGCCATCCGGCGGCTGAGGGCCGCCTTGATCATGGCTTCGGTGGAGGGCTCGCCCTCCAGGCCGGCGAGCATCCTGGATGCCTCGGCCGGCTTGTAGCCGAGGCTGACCAGCGCCGCTTCGGCGTCGGCCAGCGTGTCCCTTGGCGAGCCCGCGGGGGGCTCGCCCTCTCCCCCGTCCAACAGGGCGGCCTCTGGGGTCTTCCAATGGGGGAAACGGTCGCGCATCTCGATGATCAACCGCTCGGCGGTCTTCTTGCCGACCCCGGGGAGTCGCGTCAGGGACTTGATGTCATCATCCAGAACACAGCGCCGAAAGGCGCCCTCATCCATACCCGAGAGAATCGCCAATGCCAGCTTGGGCCCCACCCCGTTGACCTTGATCAGGGCGCGGAACAGGGTGCGCTCCTGCTCGCGCAGAAAGCCATACAGCAGGTGAGCATCATCCCGGACGGTGAGGTGCGTGTAGAGAGAAATCGTTTCGCCGGCGGCCGGCAGCGCCACCAGTGTGGTCATGGACGCTTCCAGCTCATAGCCGACGCCGGCCACATCTACCACCAACCAGGGGGGCTGTTTATCGAGAAGCGTACCTCGCAGGCGTCCGATCATCGAAAGTCGTATCCTTGCATCAGGGAAGACGGCAGAGGCCGTCGATGCCGCCACTATACTGGTCGGTCACAGGGCTGACCAGTCCAGCAGAACGGCGTTCGAGAACATCAATCACGTCGCCATATGGCGACAGTGTCAGGGGCGAAAATCCCGCCAGGAAGCGCCCTTGCGCCGGCTGCGATGACCTCCGAAGCTACCGCTGGTCAACAGGCCCCGACGCGCATGGGCGTGGGTCAAGGCGATGGCCAGGGCATCCGCGGCATCGGCCTGGGGCGTCGCGGAGAGCCCCAATATGGCGGTGACCATATGCTGGACCTGGAGCTTGTCGGCGCGCCCCGACCCGGTGACCGCCTGCTTGATCTGGCGAGGCCCATATTCGCTCACCGCCAACCCGTGGTTGGCGGCACACACGATGGCGGTGCCTCGTGCCTGGCCCAGCTTCAGGGCGGAGTCGGCATTCTTCGATATCACTACCTGTTCGATGGCGAACTCGACCGGGCGGTGCACGGCGATCAACTCGGCAACGCCGGCATAGACCTGGGCGAGCTTCTGGGCCAGGTCGTCGGCACGAATGCGAATGCAGCCACTGGCTACATAACGCGGCGTGGCGCTCGCCACATCCAGCACACCATAGCCGGTGATGCGCGAGCCGGGATCGATGCCGAGTATCAGCATGAGTCGGCCTCAGTCGATGGCATCGAGCACGGCATCGTCAAACTCCGCGTTGGTGGTGACATTCTGGACGTCATCCAGGTCCTCGAGCATATCGATCAGCCGGATCACCTTGCGAGCCAACTCCTCGTCGGCGATGGGCGTGGTAGTCTCCGGGAACAGCCCCAGCTCACTGCGTTCCGGCGTTATCCCTGCCTCGATCAGGGCCTCCTTGACCTCATGGTATGCATCGGGGCTGGTGACCACCTCCAGGCTGTCGTCCTCCAGGGTCACGATATCCTCGGGTTCGGCCTCCAGGGTGGCCTCAATCACCGCCTCTTCCGAGAGGCCAGCGGGGAGCGCCAGGCGCCCCTGCTTGTGAAACATGAAGGCCACCGAGCCGCTAGTGCCGAGGTTGCCACCACTCTTGTTGAAGGCGTGTCGCACCTCGGAGACGGTACGGTTGCGGTTATCGGTGAGACACTCGACCATCACCGCCACTCCCTCCGGCCCATAGCCTTCGTAGATGCACTCCTCCATGGCGTCGCCATCGACATTGCCGGCGCCACGATCGATGGCGCGCTGCACGGTGTCCTTGGCCATATTGCTGGACAGTGCCTTGTCGACGGCGGCGCGCAGACGCGGATTATCCGCCGGGTCCGCGCCACCCTGGCGCGCGGCCACGGTCAGTTCACGAATCAGCTTATTGAAGATCTTGCCGCGCTTGGCGTCCTGAGCCGCCTTGCGATGCTTGATGTTGGACCACTTGCTGTGCCCAGCCATTCTCTTCTCCTTGGCTTCAACATGACACCGGCGCCCCTCGGGCGCCGGTGTGATCACTTCGGGTCGGAGTCGCCGTTACTCGCCGGCGGTCTCCGCCCTCGCCTTCTGCCGCAGGCGGATATTGAGCTCCTTCAGCTGGTCGCCACTGACCTCGCCCGGGGCGTCGGTCATCAGGCAGGCCGCGCTCTGGGTCTTGGGGAAGGCGATCACCTCGCGAATGGTACGTCCGCCGGTCATCAGCATCACCAGTCGATCGAGCCCGAAGGCCAGGCCACCGTGGGGCGGAGCGCCGTACTGGAGGGCGTCGAGCAGGAAGCCGAACTTCTCACGAGCCTCCTCTTCGCCGATGCCGAGAATCTCGAATACCTGGCGCTGCATCGCCTGATCATGGATACGAATGGAGCCACCGCCCAGCTCGGTGCCGTTGAGCACCATGTCATAGGCCCGTGAGAGCGCCCCGGCGGGGTTCTCCTTGAGCTCCTCGGGGCTGCAGGCCGGCGAGGTGAAGGGGTGGTGCAGCGGGCTCAGGCGGCCATTGTCGTCGGCCTCGAACATCGGGAAATCCACCACCCACAGTGGCGACCACTCCTGGGTATAGAGGTCGAGATCCTCACCCAGCTTGACCCGCAGCGCGCCGATCGCCTCGTTGACGATGCGTGCCTTGTCGGCACCGAAGAAGATGATGTCGCCATCCTCGGCACCCACCCGCTCGAGCAGCTCCTCGACCACGTTCTCCATGAACTTGACGATGGGCGACTGCAGTCCCTCGAGGCCCTTGGCGCGCTCGTTGACCTTGATCCAGGCCAGCCCCTTGGCACCGTAGATGCCGACGAACTTGGTGTACTCGTCGATCTCCTTGCGGGAAAGCTTGGCTCCGCCCGGCACCCGCAGGGCGGCCACGCGACCGTCGTCGGCACTGGCCGGCCCGGAGAAGACCTTGAAGTCGACCTGCTTCATCAGATCGTCGACGTCGGTAAGCTCGAGCGGAATACGCAGATCGGGCTTGTCGGAGCCGTAGCGGTTCATCGCCTCCTGCCAGGTCATGCGCGGGAAGTCGGGAAGCTCCACGCTGAGCACGTCCTGGAAGAGTTGGCGAATCATCGCCTCGGTGATGCCCATGATGTCCTCTTCCTCCACGAAGGAGGCCTCGAGGTCGATCTGGGTGAACTCCGGCTGACGGTCGGCGCGCAGGTCCTCGTCGCGGAAGCACTTGGCGATCTGGTAGTAGCGATCGAAACCCGCCACCATCAGCAGCTGCTTGAAGAGCTGCGGCGACTGGGGCAGTGCGAAGAAGCTGCCCGCATGGGTACGGCTCGGCACCAGATAGTCACGGGCACCCTCGGGGGTGGCGCGGGTCAGGATCGGGGTCTCGATGTCGAGGAAGCCCTGCCCCTCGAGGTAGGCCCGCACGCTGTGAGAGATGCGTGAGCGCAGACGCAACTTGTCGATCATCTCGGGGCGACGCAGGTCGATATAGCGGTGCTTGAGACGCACCTCCTCGCCCACCTTGCCGTGCTCGTCGAGCTGGAACGGCGGCGTGGCGGCGGTATTGAGCACTTCTACCTGCTTGGCCAGCACCTCGATCATGCCGGTGGGCATGTTGGGGTTCTGCGTGCCCTCGGGGCGCAGCCGCACGCGGCCCTGGATGCGCAGCACAAACTCGCTGCGGGCGCGGTCGGCATTGGCGAAGGCCTCGGCGGTGTCGGGGTCGACCACGACCTGGGCGATACCATCACGATCGCGCATGTCGAGGAAGATCACGCCCCCGTGGTCACGGCGGCGGTGAACCCAGCCGCACAGGGTGACCGTCTGGTCCACCAGGGTCTCGTTGAGCTGGCCGCAATAATGGCTGCGCATGTCGTGTCCTGTTCTGTTGCGTGGTGTAAGTCAAATAGTGTTCGAGTAACGGGGTCGAACCGCTAGGGGGTGGCGGCCCTCGGGCCACCACCCCATCCTGCTAGTCTGGCGTGGCGCCGGAGGAGGCGCCGCCATCATCGGCAAGGTTCTTCTTGTTGCCGGACTTGAAGTCGGTCTCGTACCAACCGTCGCCGGCCAGGCGGAAGCCGGCAGCGGAGACCAGGCGGGTCAGCGCCGAGGTCGTGCAGGCGGGACAGTCGGTCAACGGCTCGGCGCTCAACTTCTGAAGCTTCTCGAGGCGATGGCCGCAAGCCTTGCACTCGTATTCGTAGATGGGCATGGTTTGATCACTCCAAATCGTCACTACCCAGTTCAGGACGCGGTCGGGCCCGGCCCGACCCCAATGGATATGGGGCCGAGCTTGGCGCCTTCCAAGCCTGCCAAAGCGCGTTATTATAGCGCGCCTCATACCTGTGCGGGCAAGGCGCCCCTCATCCAACGAGGAACCTGTAATGAAAGCCGTCCTTCTCGATGCCGCAAGCCTCGGTCCCGATATCGACCTCGATCCCCTTTACGAACAGGTAGACGAGCTGGTGGTACACCAGCGCAGTACCACTCACGAGGCCCAGGCCAGGCTGACAGACGCCGAGGTCGCCATCGTCAACAAGGTGGTCCTGGATGCCGCGACAATTGAAGCGCTGCCCTCCCTGAAGCTGATCTGCGTGCTGGCCACGGGCACCAACAATATCGACATGGCCACGGCTCGTCGCCTGGGGATAGAGGTCAGGAACGTGACCGGTTACGGCACCGCCAGCGTCGCCCAGCACACCCTGATGCTGCTGCTGACCCTGGCCAATCGCCTGCCGCTCTATGGGCGCGATGTGGCGGCAGGTCGCTGGAACGAGAGCCCCTTCTTCTGCCTGATGGATCATCGCACCCTGCAGCTCGAAGGGAAGCATCTGGCCATTGTCGGGCAGGGGGAGCTGGGAGGGCGCGTGGCCCAGCTCGCCGAGGCCCTGGGCATGCGGGTGACCTTCACCGCCAGGCCTGGCAACGAGGCTCAGGATCAGCGTCCCGGCCTCGCCGAGCTGGCCCCGGAGGTCGACGCCATCAGCCTGCACTGCCCACTCAATGAAGCGACCCACCATCTGGTGGGGGGCGATCTGCTGGCCAGGGTCAAGCCTGGCGCCCTGCTGATCAACTGTGCCCGAGGCGGCATCATCGACGAGGTCGCGGCCCTGACGGCCCTTCGCGAGGGGCGCCTCGGTGGACTGGCGGTCGATGTGCTCCCCGAGGAGCCACCTCGTGATGGCCACCCGCTGCTCGATGCCTTGAATGAACCGCTCAACCTGATCGTCACGCCCCACAATGCCTGGATCACCCCCGAGGCACGCCAGAATGTGGTGACACTGACGGCCAACAACCTGAGTGACTGGAAGCGGGGGCAGTGATCATGCAGCGGCTCGACGACTCACAAGGCGCGGCCCGGGGCGACAGCGCTCCTCGGTTCCACTGCTATAACTTCGGCTCCATCAACCTCGATCATGTCTATCGCGTACCCCACCTGGTGGCACCGGGGGAGACACTGGCGAGCCATGACTACAGCGTAGGGCTGGGTGGCAAGGGCGCCAACCAGTCACTGGCCATGGCCCGGGCCGCCGGATCCATCAGCCACTGGGGTCGCCTGGGGCAGCAGGATGCCTGGGCTCGTGACACCCTGTCCCGGGCCGGGGTCGACGTCGAGAGAGTGACGCTGCTCGATGGGCCCAGCGGCCACGCCATCATCCAGGTCGATGTCCAGGGAGAGAACGCCATCATCCTGTTCCCGGGGGCCAACCATGGCACCACCCAGGAGGAGCTGGCAGAGCTCGTTGCCACCACCCAGCCGGGCGACTGGTTGCTGCTGCAGAACGAATGCAGCGGCCTCGAGACGCTGATCTCCCTGGCCGTCGAGCATGGGCTGAAGGTAGCCTTCAACCCGGCGCCCATGGATGACAATGTGGCTCGGCTCCCGCTTCATCTGTGCTCACTGCTCTTCGTCAACCGCACGGAGGCCGCCCTGCTTGTCGGGCTCCCCGTGGAGAGCGATGCCCAGGAGCTGCTCGATGCCCTGGCACAGCGACTACCCGAGGCCGAGATAGTACTGACCCTGGGGGGAGAAGGCGCCTGGCACCAGCGGCACGGCATCTGCCGACATCAGCCGGCGATACCGGTCGTGGCCGTCGACACCACCGCGGCCGGCGACACCTTTATCGGCTACTACCTGGCAGCGCTCCAGGCTGGCAGGTCGATCGACGACTGCCTGCGTCATGCCGCTACCGCTGCGGCTCTCGGGGTACAGCGGTCCGGCGCTGCAGAGAGCATCCCCAGCCTCGATGAAGTCCAGCGCGCCCTGCAGGCCCCGATCTCCCCCGATGCTCCCGTCGACCCTCAAACCCCGTAACCCGGAGAGTAATGTGACCCACTCCATCATCTTTGATACGGACCCGGGCGTGGACGATGCCCAGGCCATCGCCATCGCCCTGCGCCACCCGGAGATCGACCTGCTTGGCATGACGACCACCTACGGCAACGTGGATGTCGAGACTGCAACCCACAACGCCCTGCTGCTCGCCGAGCTGGCCGGACGCGAGGTTCCCGTGGCCCAGGGCGCCGCGGCACCATTGATCAAGCCGCGCCACGCCCCTCCCGCCCATATTCATGGCGCCAATGGCCTGGGCAATATCACGCTGCCGACGGTAAGTGGTCAAGCGGAAAGTCGGTGTGCCGCGCAGTTCATCGTCGATACGGTGAATGAGCGCCCTGGAGAGGTGACCCTGGTCGCCGTTGGCCCCTTGGGCAATCTGGCGGCGGCGCTACAGCTAGACCCGACGCTTGTCGACAAGGTGAAGGGCGTGGTCGTTATGGGGGGCTCCATCCGTGAAGGGGGAAACGTGACCCCCGTGGCCGAAGCCAATATGTTCAATGATCCGGATGCCGCGGCTCGGGTGCTTACCGCTGGCTGGCCATTGACCCTGGTGGGCCTGGATGTCACCCATCGCTGCGTGCTGACTCCAGCCCATATGGCGCGTATCGAGGCCGGCCAAGGCGAACTCGGCCGGGTGCTGGCAGGCAGTTACGCCTTCTACCGTGACTTCTATCAGTCGGCTCTGGGCATCGACGGTTGCTGTCCCCACGATAGCTGCGCCCTGGCCTGGCTGCTGCGCCCGGAGCTGTTCACCACCTCACGGGGCCACCTCTCGGTGGTGACCGAGGGGAACGCCGAGGGCCAGACACTCTTCGCACCCGAGGGACGTGGCTTTATCGAGGAGCGCTGGTCGCGCACTCCGCTGGTGGATGTGTGCCTCGGGGTCGAGGGCCAGGCCGTCAGCGACTGGATCGCCGAGGTGCTGGCCTGAGCCGTCAATCTCCCGCCTAGCCGGTACGAAAGTCATCCGGGGCATGCGTCTCGACAACATTGAACTCCACATGGGTAACCCGGGCATGTTCCGGGCCCCTCCAGAGCCACTCACCGACCTCCCGGACCGCTTCGGGTCGGCCGCAAAGCAGCACCTCCACCCGGCCGTCAGGCAGATTGATCGCATGGCCGGTCAGGCCCTGCTGCAGCGCCTGCTCCTGGGTGGCACGGCGATACCAGACGCCCTGAACCTTGCCGGTCACCAGGGCCTTCACGCAGGTCGTCTCCATGACGCGCTCCTTGTCGATACATCTATGATGCCCTTTCTACCAGCCGGGCCTCATCGCGGCCAGCCGCTGAGGTCATGATCCAGATGAATGGCTCATATCGTGCCGCGATCAGGAGGGGCTGGCTGACTAGGCTGACGGGCTCCTGCTTATAGGACCTTCGGTGTCGCCTCGAACACTCTCCAGCAGTTCGCGCTTGACCTCCACGGCGGTGACCCGGGGCACCAGGGGCCTGCCTCTCGCGATAAGGTGGCAGCGGGTAAAGGCCGCCCCGAACAAAAGTATTAGAGAAGAGTAATAGACCCACAGCAGAATCATCACCACCGACCCTGCCGCCCCATAGGTGGAGGCGGTGGCCGTGTGAGAGAGGTAGAGAGCAATCATCGACCGGCCTACCGCAAACAGCAGCGCCGTGACCACGGCTCCTACCATGACGTCCCGCCAGCCGAGTATCACATCGGGAAGCACCTTGAAGATGGTCGCGAACAACAGCGAACTGATCACCAGCGAAACCAGGAATTCGGCTCCGGTGGTCAGCGCTCCCACATAGGGCAGCAGTGTGTCGGCGGCCTGCAGGGTAGCGCGCAGCATGACGCCAAGTACCAGCGACACCAGCAGGATGAAGCCGATGGAGACCACCACCGCCAGTGACAAAAGACGGTTCTTGATAAACACCAGTGCGCTATTGGCGCTAGGGCGTGCGGTCACTCCCCAGATGGTGTTCAGCGAGAACTGCATCTGGGCGAACACGGTGGTGGCGCCCACCAGCAGGGCCCCTACCCCCAGCAGGCTGGGCAGCAGCCCTGACTCCTCGATACGCGACTGGGCGACGGCAGCCTCGATGGCCGCGGCGGCATCATGCCCCATGGTGCCCTGCAGCTGAGCGACCATCTGGCCATGGGCCGCCTCCTCGCCAAGCACCAGGCCGATTACGGTGACCGCGATGATGATGGTGGGCGCCAGGGAGAATAGGGTGTAGAAGGCCAGCGAGCCCGCGTAGCTGAACGCATTGCGTTCAAGCCATAGCTGGACCGCCCCCTGCATCACTCGCCACCAGAAGATCACCTCGGCCTTGAGCCGGGCGGGCGACAGCTTTCTCGCTTCGAACATCGAACTTCCTTGCTTCCCTGTGATGTAGTCACAGGATAGCCGAACCCCGCCCCAGGCGTCTCGCCCGCTCCCGGACTATCGCAGATGGTAGCACCACTCAAGGCTGTTCCGGCGACAGGCCGTCGAGGGGGCGCTACGAGTACTTCCTTGTAGGCTACCTCGGCCATCCCTGGTCCTCGGACCCCCTCTCCGACCAGTCACCGGCGCCTTTCACTAGCACCCCGTAGTAATCACCATAGCCCTGTTGCCTTCCCCCGGTACATTGCAAGCCATCTGGGTGGCCAACATAATGGTTGGGACACTACATCACAGGCCTGCCATGACCCCTTGCACGGACGCCAATCCCGATCGCCCCGATTTCGACTGTCTGGTCTTTATCGGCCGCTTCCAGCCGCCTCACCTTGGACATCTCGCGGTCATCCATGAGGCCCTGAAGCGTGCCAGGCAGGTCATCGTGATGGTGGGGTCGGCCTGGCAGGCGCGCTCGCTTCGCAACCCGTGGCGCTTCGACGAGCGCAGCGCCATGCTGCGCAGTGCCTTCGATGCCGAGGAGAATGAGCGACTGGCCGTGGTGCCACTGCTCGACGCCCTCTACAACAATGATGTCTGGGTGCGTGATGTACAGCGGAAGGTGCGTGATATTGCCAGCCCCCAGGGAGCACGCCTCCCACGCATCGGGCTGATCGGGGCCAGCCGGGGCCAGTCCAGTTACTACCTGTCGCTGTTTCCACAATGGGAGTCGGTGAGCGTGCCGCTGGTGGAGGGAATCTCCGCCAGTCAGATCCGTGAACGGCTATTCCACTCCAGCCCGTCGGCCGGGGACTATCTCAGCACCGGCGCCTTCCATGACCTGCCGCCCGGCGTCATCGACACCCTCCACGCCTTCTGCGCCGGTAATGACTACCGTCAGCTGATCGAGGAGCAGGTGCTGCTCGATCAGTATCGCAGCGCCTGGGCCCAGGCGCCCTACCCGCCCATCTTCGTTACCGTCAACGCGGTGGTCGTGCAGTCGGGGCATGTGCTGCTGGTCAGGCGCACCTCGGCGCCCGGCAAGGGGCTCTACGCCCTGCCGGGAGGCTTCATCAACCCTCATGAGCGGCTGCTGGATGCGTGTCTGCGGGAGCTACGCGAGCGGGTGCGCCTCAAGGTACCGGAACCGGTGCTCAAGGGGTCGTTGCGGGGCCAGCGTCTATTCGACGAGCCGCATCGCAGCTGGCGGGGGCGAACATTGGCCGAGGCCTTCTACTTCGCCTTGCGCCCCGAACAGCAGCTACCCCGTCTCAAGCCGGTACAGGGTGGCGATCACGCACGCTGGGTGGCGCTGGCCGATCTCGATCCGGAGAGCCTGTTCGAGGACCACTTCTTTATCATTCAGGACTTCCTGGGCCTGCCTGCCGACTTCGGCATGCCGTGAGCCGAGAAAGTATCGAAGAATCGAACCCTGTTGTAGATAGAACCCTGTTGTAGTCAGCCCTGAAGAAAGTCACGCGGCAGCTTCTGCATCTGCTTCCAGAGCTTCTCGACGCCGGGCTTGTGCACCAGGGAGCAGCGATAGAGACGTATCTCCAGCGGGATGTCCCACTTCTCGTCGCCGGCCCGGACCAGCCGGCCATCTCTTAGTTCTTCGCGGATGCAGAAGTCGGGAATCCAGGCCAGCCCCATGCCCTGCATCACCATGCCCTTGAGCCCTTCCGCCATGGCGGTCTCATAGACGGTGCGCAGCCGCAGTCGCAGGGGGTCGTTCTTGAGCAACATGCGAACACTGCGCCCCAGGAAGGCGGCACGGGTATAGGAGAGGTAGGGAATTGGCTCCTCGCCCTGCAGGGGGAAACGCGGCTCGCCATCCTCGTCCGGAAGGCACACCGGCGCCATCTTGACCTGCCCGATGGAGAACGAGGGGAACACCTCGGAGTCCAGCTGCATGGTGGCGTGGGAGTCGTGATACGCAAGCATCAGATCACAGTTGCCTTCGCGCAGCACATGGATGGCCTCCCCCACGTTCATGGCCACCAGACGCGTGGGAAGCTCGCCGATGCCCTGCTGCAGCCGTGAAATCCAGGGCGGAAAGAAGCTCAATGCAAGGGAGTGGGCGGCAACGATGTCTAGTGCTTCATTGGCCATGGCCAGGCCCCGCAGATGCCCCAGGCTCTCGTTGAGCTGCTCGACCAGGTTGCGCGCCGTGATCAGGAATAGCTGCCCTTCAGGGGTCAACCCGACCGGTGTGGTGGAGCGGTCGACCAGCGTGGCCCCGACAGCCTGCTCCAGGGAGCGAATACGGCGACTGAAGGCGGGCTGAGTCACATGACGCTGGCGGGCCGAAGCGGAAAAGCTGCGTGTGTTAGCCAGGGCAACGAAGTCCTCTAGCCATTTGGTCTCGAGGTTCACCGTGACTCCCGATTCATGATGAGGTTAACGACCGGACTCGCCGATCACCGCAAGTAATTAATATATCACTGAATTGGCGCCATCAGGTAGGCGGCCCTGGACATCAGCTTGCGCCACAACGGCCGCGACGTGACTTCCTCGACGCTGATCTCCCGGCAGTGACTGAAATCTTCCTCGAGCATCTGCTCAACCTGGGCGGCAAACTGGCGATCCGGAAGGAAGGCCGTGATCTCGAAGTTGAGCCGGAAGGAGCGGTTGTCGAGGTTAACCGTGCCGACGCTGGCCGCCGCCTGATCGATCAGCATCACCTTCTGATGCAGGAAGCCGGGCTGATAGCGATAGACCCTGACGCCGGCACGCAGCATGTCTGGCAGAAAGGAGAAGGCGGACAGGAATACCAGCAGATGGTCGGGGCGTTCGGGGATCATGATTCGCACGTCCACACCGCGCATGGCCGCCAGGCGCAGGGCATCCTGCACGCTCTGGTCGGGCACGAAGTAGGGACTGGTGACCCAGAACCGCTCTCGGGCGCTGTGGATGGCATGCTGTACCAGGAGGCTAGCCGTATCTTGCGTATCCGCCGGCCCCGAGGGCACGATCACCACATCATGGCACTCCTCGCAGATGGTGGTCGGTATCCAGGAGAGATTGATCAGTTCACCGGTAGCCCAGTGCCAATCCTCCCAGAACGCCTCCTGCAGTCCCAGCACGCTGGGGCCGGTAAGCTTGAGATGGGTGTCACGCCATGGGCCGTGGCGCGGATGCTGCCCCAGGTATTCGATGCCGACATTGAAGCCGCCGACCCAGCCCTCTTTTCCGTCCACCACCACGACCTTGCGGTGGTTGCGAAAGTTGATCTGGAAGCGATGACGCAGGCCACGCGATGAGCGAAAGGCGTAGACCTCGACCCCCGACTCGGCGAGGTCACGCAGGTAGCCCTCATTCAGCTTGTGACTACCTATCTTGTCGTACAGGAAATATGCCCGAACGCCACGCTCCACGGCGCGCTGGAGGCACTCCTTGAGCCGTAGGCCCAGGGCATCGTTGCGAACGATGAAGAACTGCACCAGCACGTACTCCTCGGCCCTGTCGATACCGGCGAACAGGCTGTCGAACGTCGCCTGGCCATCGACCAGAAGCTCGGCCCGATTGCCACTGGTCAGTGGCATCTGGGCCAGCTGCTCCACGGCACGCACATCGGGATCCGGAGTATCGGTCAGATAGGGGTCGACATGCGAACGGTAGCGCGCCAGAACACGGCGTAACACGCTGTCGCGTTGTCCCCGGGCGGTGACATAACCGTAGAAGCGCGGCTGGCCGAAGATCCAGTAGGCGGGGACCGCCAGGTAGGGAAGCGTGATAAGCGAGAGAATCCAGGCGATGGCGCCCTGGGAGGTGCGACTGGAGAGCAGTGCTAGTACCGCCGAGACGATACCTGCCATGTGAAAGGTGAAGATTACCAGCCCGATCAGCCAGGACGTCATGAACTCTCCCTGCAAAAAACTCTCGTCGCCGGCTGCGCCGGCTGTGATGGCGCGAGCCCACTCCTTCGCGAGGGAGATTCCCGCAACACCTTGCGGGGGTCAGCATACCCAAACGACGGCGGCCCCGCCAAGAGGCAGGGCCGCCATGATCATCGCCAGGCCTCAGGCGCGCTCGGCGATGATCTCCTTCCACTTGGCGGGCCCCGTCTGGTGGACCGAGGTACCTTGGCTGTCGACCGCGACAGTCACCGGCATATCCTCCACCTCGAACTCATAGATGGCCTCCATGCCAAGGTCCTCGAAGCCCACCACCCGAGCCTTCTTGATTGCCTGAGCCACCAGGTAGGCGGAGCCCCCCACTGCCATCAGGTAGACCGCCTTGTTGTCGCGGATGGCCTCGATGGCGGCTTCACCACGCTCGGCTTTCCCGACCATGCCCATCAGGCCGGTCTCCTCGAGCATGGTGCGAGTGAACTTGTCCATGCGGGTGGCGGTGGTGGGGCCGGCCGGTCCCACTACCTCGTCGCCAACCGGGTCCACCGGTCCAACGTAATAGATGAAACGACCCTTCATGTCCACGGGCAGTGGCTCACCCTTGGCAATCATATCGACCATGCGCTTGTGGGCGGCGTCGCGACCGGTGAGCAGCTTGCCGTTTAGCAGCAGGGTGTCACCCGGCTGCCAGGTCTGCACTTCTTCCGGTGTGATGTTGTCGAGGTCGACACGCCTGACGTTATCCCCTGCCTCCCGCGTGACCTCGGGCCAGTCCTCTAGCTTCGGCGCCGGCAATGAGGCCGGACCGCTGCCATCCAGGGTGAAGTGGGCGTGGCGAGTGGCGGCGCAGTTGGGAATGATGGCCACCGGCTTGTTGGCCGCGTGGGTAGGGTAATCCTTGACCTTGATGTCCAGCACCGTAGTCAGGCCGCCCAACCCCTGAGCACCGATGCCACTCCGGTTGACGCGATCGAACAGTTCAAGGCGCAGCTCCTCGGCACGGTTGGTGGCACCGCGAGCCTGCAACTCCTGGATATCGATGGGGTCGAGAAGCGCCTCCTTGGCAATCTCCATCGCCTTCTCCGCGGTGCCGCCGATGCCAATGCCGAGCATTCCCGGGGGGCACCACCCTGCCCCCATCTTGGGAAGCTGCTCCATGACCCAGTCGACCACGCTGTCGGACGGGTTGAGCATGGCGAACTTGGACTTCGCTTCGCTACCACCGCCCTTGGCGGCCACATGTACCTCGACGCTGTCGCCGGGCACAATCTTGTGATGGATGATCGCCGGCGTGTTGTCACCGGTGTTGCGGCGGGCGCCGTCGGGATCGGCCAGCACCGAGGCGCGCAGCACGTTATCGGGGAGCTGGTAGGCGCGACGGACGCCCTCGTTGACCATATCATCGAGGCTCATCTCGGCTTCCCAGCGAACGTTCATGCCCACATGCAGGAAGACGGTGACGATTCCGGTGTCCTGGCAGATAGGACGGTGCCCCATGGCGCACATCCGCGAGTTGATCAGGATCTGGGCGATGGCATCCTTGGCCGCTGGGTTCTCCTCGCGCTCATAGGCTTGCGCCATGGCATCGATGAAATCCTTGGGGTGGTAGTAGGAGATATACTGCAGCGCATCGGCAACGCTCTGGATCAGGTCATCCTGACGAATCACGGTCATGGGCAAGAAGCTCCTCGGCTTGTCGGCATGCCCGCACCCTGGCGGTATCTCACCGCCGGGTAAGCAGGCTGAAATGCGGGCATTATACCCTACCCCACGGTCTGTCGACATTCTTGCCACCAAAGATGGTTATTGGCGTTGCCGCATGGCAATATAACGGTATAAACCTCCAGTATCCCACGCCTGCTATGCAGATAACGAGGCGAGGCACGCTCTATGCGCGACCGACCGGTTCGGGGGCGATGGCCGCCACGATGGCCTCGCGCTCGTTTACATCGCGAGCGTCGACAGTCTGCACGGCAAGGCGAGAGGCGTCACGCGCGCGCACGCGCTCGACCACGCGGCTGGTCTCCTCGTCGGAATAGCCAAGAGCGCGCAACGATAGCGCGCCCATGGACAGGGCCGAGTGCAGCGTTTCGCGCATGATCGCGCCGATAGGCAAACCCTCGCCCGCGAGCCTGACCGCATGAATTCGGTCATGGGCACGCACGACCAGAGACGCATTCGGGTACCGGCGGGGGATGACTTTGACGATTTGAAGAGTCGTATCCGGATCATCGGTGGCGACCACGATGGCTTTCACTTGCGCGGCCCCAGCCGCGTGCAGGACCTCAGGCCGCGTGCCATCACCAAAATGCACGCGGGCGCCAAAACGCTTGGCCTCACGGATGCGGTCGGCGTCATGGTCCAGTAATGTGACCGCGATACCCTCCGCGATCAGCGGCTGGGCGACAAGCTGACCCACCCGGCCAAAACCGATGACCAGCGCCGAACCCTCGGCATCGGCATAATCTTCGTCGATTGTCTCGCGCACCCTCTTTCCCATGATCATGTGGTAGGCGCGGTTGGATTGCGACGAGAGGGCCATCGATAGGGTGACGATTACTGTTACCAGGGAGGAGATGTCGCCCGGCAATATCAACGCGGAGCTTGCGGCGGCAAAAAGGACGAAGCCGAATTCGCCGTGCTGTCCCATCGTGAGGGCGATGCGCAGCGCGATGGGATGTGGCGTCCCGAAAGCGCGATTGACCGCGTAGACTCCGATACCCTTCAACGCGACGGTCACCGGAACGGCGAGCACGATCACCAGCCAGTTTTCCGCTACGGCCCCGAGATCGAGCGACAGGCCCACGGCGACGAAGAACAGCCCCATGAAGAGCCCCCGAAACGGTTCGATATTCGCCTCGACCTCGTGGCGGTAGGAGGACTCGGCCAGCATCACGCCGGCAATGAAGGCTCCCATGGCGTAGGACAGACCCGCGGACGCCATGATCAGTGCAGCGAATACCACCACGCCGAGCGCCGCGGCTGTCATTAGCTCGGGCGTGCGGGTACGCGCGATGACGCGGAACATCGGGTCCAGCGCATAACGCCCGATGACGACCAGCAGCGCGATGGCGCCGAGCCCCAGGGCAACCGACCTCGCATTGTCCGCCAGTGAGGCATCTCCCCCGGAAGGGGCCAGAAGCGTAACCAGCAACAGTAACGGCACGATGGCCAGATCCTCGAAGAGCAGTATCCCGATGGTTGTCTGCCCGAAGGCCGAGTTGCGCTCGCCGCTTTCGTCGATTCCGCGCATCACCAGCGCGGTGGACGACAGCGCGAGCCCCAGCCCGACGATGAGCGCGGCACGCCAGTCGAGGCCGAAGAGCAGCGCGGGAATGATCAGCATTGCCGCGCAGACAAGCACTTGCGCCAGACCGCGGCCAACGATCGTGCCACGCATCTCCCACAGCCGCGCCGGACGGAACTCCAGTCCGATCACAAACAGGAAAAGGACTATCCCGAACTCGGCGAAATGCAGCAGTTCCCCGGGATTGCGGGTGAACGAAATCGACATCCCTCCCCCCGCGACGACGCCTGCAGCGAGATACCCGATCACCGTGCCCAGCCCCAGCGCGCGCGACAGGGGCACGAACACGCAGGCAAGTGCGATAAGCCCCAGTGCTGCGAGGAACCCAAGCTCCAGGCCGACAAGGCCGAGTATGTTCTCACCCTCGGCCGGGGCGGCGGCGAAAGCGGGCGAGCCGGCCGCCATTGCGAGCGCAAGAAGAGTAGCCAGGGCAAGGCGAAAGCTTACGGATAACTGCCCCCGCCCACGGCGCGCATGACCTCGCACGCTTTTTTGGGCGGGAGAATGCCCCCTTCCCCTTCCCCGTGTACGGTCTTGCATCCTAGCGCGAGCGGTCACGTCGGCGTGGAGCGTGTCGGACTCGCTCTTGAGCGGCAGTGTTTTCATGGGACTATCTTTCATCTGAGCCAGAAATCGCTCTCGACGGGTGACCTTCTTCGTGTTCTGGTGATCTGCCTGGGCGAACGAGATCTGCTTCATCGGATGGCTCTGTCAGCAGGTGATGGACAGATAAGATTCTAACCCGCCGGTAGCGCTCTGGCGCAGCTCCGGTGGGATTTATGCTGCGCATCCCTAAAGCTCGCCAAGCGCCAGCTGACGCTCCTTGAGATCATTCAGCCGGTCGCGCAGACGCGCGGCCTCCTCGAACTCGAGGTTCTGAGCGGCCTCGAACATCGCGTCCTCCACTCGGGTCAGTTCACGCAGCAACTCCTGGGGCGATAGTTCGGCGGGATCATAGACGGCGGCCGGCTCGGCAACCTTGCGCTCACCGCGACGCCCCTTGCCCTTCTTGCCGGGAGTCTGGGCCGCCTCGAGAATATCCGCCACCGAGCGGGTCACCGTCTGGGGCGTGATGCCGTGCTCCTCGTTGAATGCGATCTGCTTGGCACGTCGACGCTCTGTCTCCTCCATGGCACGACGCATGGAGTCGGTGACCCGGTCGGCGTAGAGAATGGCGCGACCATTGGCGTTGCGGGCCGCCCGCCCGATGGTCTGGATCAGCGACCGCTCGTTACGCAGGAAGCCCTCCTTGTCGGCATCCAGGATGGCCACCAGGGAGACCTCGGGAATATCCAGGCCCTCCCGCAACAGGTTGATACCGACCAGCACGTCGAACTTGCCAAGGCGCAGATCGCGAATGATCTCCACCCGCTCCACGGTATCGATGTCCGAATGCAGGTAACGCACACGCACTCCATGTTCATCCAGATACTCGGTGAGATCTTCGGCCATTCGCTTGGTCAGGGTCGTGACCAGCACCCTCTCGCCGGCGGCAGCACGCTGCTGGATCTCGGAAAGCAGATCATCCACCTGGGTGGTGGCCGGCCGCACCTCAAGTTCGGGGTCGAGCAGGCCGGTAGGGCGCACCACCTGCTCCACGACGCTACCTGCATGCTCGGCCTCGTAGGGGCCCGGCGTCGCCGACACAAAGATGGTCTGGGGGCAGATTGCCTCCCACTCCTCGAACTTCATGGGGCGGTTATCGAGGGCGGAGGGCAGGCGAAAGCCGTACTCCACCAGGGTCTCCTTGCGCGAGCGGTCGCCCTTGTACATGCCCCCGACCTGGGGAACGCTGACGTGACTCTCGTCGATCAGCAGCAAGGAGTCATCGGGCAGATAGTCGAAGAAGGTGGGCGGCGGCTCCCCGGGATTGCGGCCCGAAAGGTAGCGGGAGTAGTTCTCGATACCATTGCAGTAGCCGAGCTCCAGCATCATCTCGATATCGTACAGGGTACGCTGCTCCAGGCGCTGGGCCTCCACCAGCCGCTCATGCTGTCTCAGCCACTCGAGACGCTCGGCGAGCTCGGCCTTGATCCGGTCGATGGCACCCAGAATGGTCTCTCTCGGTGTCACATAATGGGACTTGGGATAGATGGTCATGCGCGGCAGCTGGGCGCGCACCTCGCCGGTCAAAGGATCGAATAGCCGGATCGAATCGATCTCGTCGTCGAACAGCTCGACGCGCACCGCCTCATCCTCGGCATCCGCCGGGAAAATATCGATGACATCGCCGCGTACCCGATAGGTACCGCGCTTGAAGTCGAGGTCGTTGCGCGTGTACTGCAGTTCGGCCAGACGACGCAGGAACTTGCGCTGATCGATCAGCTCGCCTCGAGTGAAGTGCAGGCGCATCTTGAGATACTGATCGGGGTCGCCCAGGCCGTAGATGGCCGACACCGAGACCACGATCAGTGCATCGCGACGCTCGAGCAGAGCCTTGGTGGCGGAAAGCCGCATCTGCTCGATATGGTCATTGATCGAGGCATCCTTCTCGATAAAGGTGTCCGAGGATGGCACATAGGCCTCGGGCTGATAGTAGTCGTAATAGGAGACGAAGTACTCCACGGCGTTGTCCGGAAAGAACGCCTTGAATTCGCCATAGAGCTGGGCCGCCAGGGTCTTGTTGGGCGCCATGACGATGGTCGGGCGCTGCAGGCGCTCGACGACATTGGCCATGGTGAAGGTCTTGCCGGAGCCCGTGACCCCAAGCAGGGTCTGATGGGCCAACCCTGCCTCCAGCCCACCCACCAGAGCATCGATGGCCGCCGGCTGGTCGCCGGCGGGTTGAAACTTCGAGGCGAGGCGAAACGGCTTGCTCATGGTCTCTCCGGGTTGGTTCGGCGCATTTCGCAGCCGGCGCTCGGGGATGGCCCCGAATCAGGCCGGGGTCACGGCGCGGGTGCTCACTTCCACGGTGGAGCTGGTCATCAGCCGATGAATGGGGCACTTGTGGCTGATCTCCTCGAGTCGAGCGATCTGCTCTGGGTCGCTGATGCCATGAAACTGCATCTCGACATCGAGCCGATAGGTGCCATGACGCTCCTCGCTGTCATCACGATGCACCTTGACGCTGATCGCATCCAGTGGCCATGCCTTGCGCCGAGCGTACATCAACGAGGTTATCGCCTTGCAGGCACCCAGTGACAGGTCGAAGTAGTCATGAGGATCGGGAGCCGTCTCCTCGCCGCCATAGGCCTGCGGCACATCGACGAACAGCTCCTCGAAGCCATCGAGTTCGACTCTCTGTCGAAAGATGTGGTTGCGTACGCTCTGAATCTCAATGGTCTTCTTCATGCACACTGCTCCCTACTTACTTGACCTGGATGGGAAGCCCGAGCGATTCGACCGCCCTGATCAGCACCTCGCGCCGGGCGCGCCCCTCCACCTCGGCACCATGACGCCCCACCTCGGCGCTTTCAACGCCGTCGAGCATCATCAGCGCGGTAGTGATGCGGTTGACCTGATCGGCGTCGGTGACGCCCTCAAAGCTCAGCGATTGATGGGCCATGACATGACTCCCGGATTGCCTGGCGTGAATAATGCGGGGATTCTAGCATGAGCCACCCCGGGCAGCAGCGGTTGCAATGTCGCCCCCCTGCCCACATGTATTGGTGTATCCCGATATTCCCCTGACACGATGAGGCCCCCATGCACGACTGGATTTCCGAGTTGGGCGCAGAGTCGCTCACCGACGACCGTATCAGCTTCGATACTCAGAACCCCGCACGCCAGGCTCTGGATGGTACGGTGGTAACACCGCTCGTGCAGTTCGGTGTGCTAGACGTGAAGGGCGCCGACGCAGAGAAGTTCCTGCAGGGTCAGGCGAGCACTCAGCTTACCCTGGTCGACGGCCACTTCGCACCACTGACCATGTTCTGTACCCCCAAGGGGCGCATGCTGGCCAACGCCCAGTTGCTGCGCGTGGCAGAAGAGCACTACCGACTGATAATGCATCGTGATCTGGTCGACTCCCTGGCGGAACATCTGCGCAAGTTTGCCGTCTTCTACAAGGTCGAGTTGGCCACCCGGCAGGATCTCGCCCTGATTGGCCTGATCGGCCAGGAGGCCGGCGCGCTGGCCGAGGTACGCCTGGGGGTTGCCCCTCCGCCCCACTGGCACCAGGCCGGCGATGCCGAGACTCAGCTACTGGCGCATCCAGGGCCCCGCCAAAGACTACTGGCTCTGCTGCCCGCGGATCGCGCTGCCGATATCTGGCGCCGGCTGTCCGACCAGGCCACGCCGGTGGGCAATGCGGTCTGGTGCCTGCACGACATCCAGGCGGGCCTGGCCTGGCTAACCGCCCAGCATCGCGACGCCCTGCTGCCCCAGATGATCAACTGGGAAGCGCTGGGCGGCATAAGCTTCAAGAAGGGCTGCTATACCGGACAGGAAGTGGTGGCGCGTGCCCACTTCCGCGGGCAGGTCAAGCGCCGGACGATGCGCGGCCAACTCGAGGGAGCGGTTTTGCCCGAGATCGGCTGCCCGGTAGTGGATAGCCGCGAGAAGTCGGTGGGCGAGGTGCTCGCCGCGGAGTGTGACGCCTATGGTCAGGCCGAAGTGCTGGTGGTGATGAGCACCAAGGAGGACATGGGCCCGCTGAGTGTGGCGGGACAGAAGCTGAAGCTGCTGAAACTCCCCTACCCCGTCGAACGCCTGGACCCGGAAACCCTGGCCACCTTATAACCGAAACAGGCGGCGGGCATTGGCGGTGCTGTTCGCCGCGACGCATTCCGGCGACTGGCTGCGCAGCGCCGCCACCGCACGACACACCTGATCGACGGCGGCCGGCTCGTTACGCTGTCCCTGATGGCCGGCCAGGGGCATATCGGGGCTGTCGGTCTCCAGCACATAGCCGTCATCGGGAAGCGACCCGACCGCCCGGCGCAGACGCCTGGCCCGTTCGAAGGTGACTGCTCCCCCAAGCCCCACAACGAATCCCAGCTCGAGAAATCGGCTCGCCTGTTCGGGGGAGCCGGCGAAGGCGTGGATCAGCCCACCGACTGGAAGCGCCAGCTGGCGAAGCCGCTTGGCTACCTTGTCGTTTGCCTGCACGCAGTGGATCACCACCGGCAGCTTCCTCGACTTGGCCAGCCTGAGCTGAGCATCGAACAGCTTCCACTGGGCCTCGAGAGTCTCGGGAAAGCGGGCATCGATGCCGCACTCCCCTATCGCCACCACCTGAGGATTGTCATCCAACGCCTGGGCCAGGGCATCGAGGTCCGCGTCACGGTGAGACTCCATGAAGTAGGGATGCAACCCCAGGCAGACGCTGACATCGTCACGCCCGCCCAGCGCCAGCACCGCGTCCCAGCATGCCCGGGTGGTGCCGGCGACCACGAAATGCCCTACCCCCGCGGACCTCGCCCGCTCGAACACGGCCTCGCGGTCGGCGTCGAAGGCGGGGAAGTCGAGATGGCAATGAGCGTCGATAAGCATAGCAACTTCCTTTTCCAGTAACTCTGGTGACTCCTTGGGCGATTCATCCCGTGTCGAGTTGCTACGCGACCGTTGCCTCACTTCGACACAGGCTCACACAAGATGATGCAAACCGAGTGGATACATTTCATCACCTTTTACTAACATCAATGGGTGGGAAAAACCCTTTAAACGTACTACGTTGGACATGAGCTGATGAATAGGAGGAGGTCTGCGGTATTAATTGAGGTCAAACTCCGGACCCATGAAAAGCTCGAGATGACTGCTGTCGACAAGGCCGCACAACATGCATTTTCTCGTATTAAGGGGTGTACACCATCTCGATATGAGATGCATGGAACGCAACATACCTAGATGGAGAAACGGCATGAAGCATATTGTACATACCACTGCACTCATGATGTTCCTTGCTCTATGTTCAGGTACCGCACTTGCTGCCGATCATCAAAAGGAGGGCATGGACGAGATGGCTCCTCACAGCGGGGTGGATTCGGCTAACGACGCCGGCGATGGAACCGCCAGCGGCACAGACTCCATGAAGCTATCGGAGGGAGAAGTCACTCCGGATAGCGGCGTGGATTCCGCCAACGACCCCGAAGACGGCACCGGCAACAGCAACGACTCGAAGGTGTTGCCGGAAGGTACAACCGCTCCCAATAGCGGTGTGGACTCCGCCAACGATCCGGAAGACTGATCTGGAGTGACCCCGATTGACCTTTCATACGACTGGTCTTCCATGCAACTCTTCCATACAACTCTTCCACACAACACCGCCGACCCGGCCCCGGGTCGGCGGTGTCATTTATTACCGCGGACTCACGTTTGCTCCTAGTGCTCTCGAGTCGCCTGGAAGCGGATCTCGGGCCAGCGCTCCTGGGTCATCTGCAGATTGACTCGGGTGGGAGCGATATAGGTCAGGTAACCACCGCCGTCGATGGCCAGATTGGCACTGGCCTTGCGCTTGAACTCCTCGAGCTTCTTTGCATCGTCACAGTAGACCCAGCGCGCGGTATTGACGTTCACCCCTTCGTAGACGCAGTCGACCTTGTACTCCTCCTTGAGGCGATGGGCGACCACATCGAACTGCAGGGTACCCACGGCACCGAGAATCAGATTATTGTTATCCAGCGGCATGAACACCTGGGTCGCCCCCTCTTCTGAGAGCTGCTGCAGGCCCTTCTGCAGCGCCTTCATCTTCAGCGGGTCCTTCAGTTGCACACGCTTGAACAGCTCCGGGGCAAAATGAGGAATGCCGGTGAAACGCATATCCTCACCCTGGGTGAAGGTGTCACCGATCTGGATGGTGCCGTGGTTGTGCAGACCGATGATGTCACCCGGCCAGGCCTCCTCCACCTGAGCACGGTCAGAGGCCATGAAGGTCAGTGCGTCGGCAATCTTGACGTCCTTGCCGATGCGTACATGGCGCATCTTCATGTTCTTATCGTACTTACCAGAACAGACGCGCAGGAAGGCGATGCGGTCGCGGTGCTTGGGATCCATATTGGCCTGAATCTTGAACACGAAACCGGTAAAGCGGTCGTCGTCGGCCTCCACGATGCGCGTGTCAGTTTCACGGGGCTGGGGAGGCGGCGCATATTCGACGAAGCCATCGAGCATCTCGCGTACGCCGAAGTTCCCCATGGCGGTACCGAAGTACACCGGCGACAATTCGCCGCGGCGATAGGCCTCCAGATCGAACTCATGGGAGGCGCCACGCACCAGCTCCACCTCCATACGCAACTCCTCGGCCTGCTCCTCGCCGAGCATCTCATCCACTTCGGGGTTGTCGAGCCCCTCGATCCGCTTGTCGTCGGGAATCCGGTTGCCCTGGCCCTGGGTGTAGAGATGGATCGTATCGTTGTAGAGGTGGTAGACCCCCTTGAAGTGGCGGCCCATGCCGATGGGCCAGGTCATCGGCGCACACTGGATGTTGAGCACCGTCTCGACCTCGTCCATCACCTCGATGGGGTCGCGAATATCGCGGTCCATCTTGTTGATGAAGGTGAGAATCGGCGTGGTACGCAGGCGACACACCTCCATCAGCTTGATGGTTCGCTCCTCGACGCCCTTGGCGCCGTCGATCACCATCAGCGCCGAATCCACCGCGGTCAGGGTGCGGTAGGTGTCCTCGGAAAAGTCCTCGTGGCCTGGCGTATCGAGCAGGTTGACGATGCGCCCCCCATAGGGGAACTGCATCACCGAGGTGGTCACCGAGATGCCACGCTCCTGCTCCATCTTCATCCAGTCGGAGGTCGCGTGACGGTCGTTGCGCTTGCTTTTCACCGAACCGGCCATCTGGATGGCATTTCCAAACAGCAGCATCTTCTCGGTGATGGTGGTCTTACCCGCATCCGGGTGACTAATAATGGCGAACGTGCGTCGCAACTCGGTTTCACGGGCCTGATTGGGATTGGGCATTACGTCTCGTCGCAGATTGATCCCACCTCCGCTCGTGCCGAGCGCAGGGAGGATGGCGTTATGTGAGGCTAGTCGCGGAATTGTACCGGCATGACGTGACCGCTGCCACGTCGTGGCCTGCCGCGACCCGCTATAGTGAAGATGACAGCACGTCACGACCATCCAGGCGGCTCGACCATGCATCAGGACCCCTTGTTCAGTGACGCTTATCAACCCCGTGAGATTGCCCACCGGGTGACCCACATGGGGGTGACCAAGGCTCGGGCCAATGCCTTGACCCTGCTTATCCTGGCGGTGCTGGCAGGAGCCTTCATCTCGCTAGGCGCCCTGTTCTTCGCCGTGGTAATTACCGGAAGCGAGCTGGGGTTCGGTGTCACTCGACTGCTCGGCGGGCTGGCCTTCTGTCTGGGGCTGGTACTGGTGGTGATCGCCGGCGCTGAGCTGTTCACCGGAAACAACCTGCTCGCCATGGCCTGGGCCAGCGGTGAAATCCGCGGAAGCGAACTACTGCGTAACTGGTGGCTCGTCTACGTTGGCAACGTGATCGGCTGCCTGGGCACGGTACTCCTGGCAGTATGGGCCGACCTGGCGAGCCTTGGCGGGGGCGATCTAGGGGAAACCCTGGGCAGAATCGCCCTGGCTAAAACCGAGCTCTCCCCCCTCGCTGCCTTTGCCCGAGGCATTCTGTGCAACGTGCTGGTCTGCCTGGCGGTATGGCTGGCGATGGGGGGCCATACCGTCACCGACAAATTCTTGAGCATTTTGCTGCCGGTCAGTGCGTTCGTGGCGCTGGGCTTCGAGCATTCGGTCGCCAACTGGTTCTTCCTGCCGATGGGCCTCTGGTTGGCACCCGAGGCGGTATCCCTGGGCGGTGCGGCCGTTAACCTTGCGGTGGTTACCGTCGGCAATATCCTAGGTGGCAGCCTGCTGGTCGCCGGAGTCTACTGGCTGGCCTATCTGCGCCGCGGGAGTGACAGCGCGTGAGCTCAAAACAGCATCGACGCCTAATCGGGTATCATCGTGGCCAGTCCACTCCGGAGCGTCCATGCAACCTGCCCAGCCTCTCCCACTCTCCACCCCCAACCGTAACCTGGTACGCCTGACCATCGTACGCGGCATCACCTGGACGGGGTTTCTGGCGGCCATCATCTTCGGCGTCGAGGTGCTCGGCTTCGAGCTCGCGGTCACGGCGGTGATCAGCGTGATACTGGTGATGGCATTGATCAACCTGGCGACCTGGTGGCGCCTGGGGCGTCATCGCGATGTTACCGACGGTGAATACCTGTTTCACCTTCTCGCCGATGTTGGCGGACTGACGTTACTGTTCTACTTCACCGGCGGTGCCAGCAATCCGTTCATCACCTATTACCTGGTGCCGGTCACCATTGCCGCCGCCACACTGCCCTGGCGCTGTGCCTGGATCATCGCCGCCACTTCGATGCTGGGCTACAGCGCCCTGCTGGCCTTCTATCATCCCGTCCCGCAGCTTGGAGGGGGGCACGGCTCCAGTGGGGAGCTGAATCTTCATGTGCTGGGCATGTGGCTCAACTTCGCCCTGTCGGCGGGACTGGTGACCTTCTTCATCTACCGGATGGCCCATGCGTTGCGCCGCAGAGAGCAGGCCCTGTCTCGCACTCGTGAGGCTGCGCTGCGCAATGAACAGGTGATCGCCTTGGCCACTCAGGCCGCCGGCACCGCCCATGAGCTGGGCACGCCTCTCTCTACCATGGCGGTGTTGCTTTCCGAAATGCGAGAGGAGGCGGAAGCAGACGACCACCCCAGACTGCAGCAGGATATCGAGCTGCTGCGCCAGCAGGTGGATACTTGCAAGTCACGACTCCAGCAGCTGGTTGAGAGTGCCGACCGACGCCGCATGGGCAAGCCACAGATTACCGACGCCGAGGTGTGGCTGGGTGGCGTGGTCCAGCGCTGGCTGGTGCTGCGCCCCGACGTCAGCCACCAGATGAGCGTGGCGGAGCACCGCAGCCGCCCCATGCTGGCCGTCGACACGACGCTCGAGCAGGCGCTGATCAACCTGCTCAACAACGCCGCCGATGCTAACCCCGACGATATTGCGGTCAGCCTCGACTGGGATGACGATGAGGTGATCATCGACATTCGCGATCACGGCCCCGGGGTCGCCCTCTCCATCGCCGACCAGCTGGGCGAAACCTTTGTCTCCACCAAGAGCAAGGGAATGGGCATCGGTCTGTTCCTGACCCATGCCACCATCAACCGTTTTGGCGGCGGTGTCAGCCTCTATAATCACCCGGAGGGCGGCACCCTGACCGAGGTCATGCTGCCACGCGCGGCAGGCACCGAATGAATTCACCTACCATCCGAGCGAGAACCCCATGCAAGACACGCCCCAACGCCTGCTGATCATCGACGATGACGAGATGTTCTGTCATGTGCTTGACCGTGCCATGACCCGACGCGGTTACGAGGTGGTGGTTGCCCGAGACGCCCAGGAGGCTCTGTCCCTGGCACGACAGCACCGCCCTGCACTGGCCACGCTGGATCTCAAGCTGGAGCACGAGTCCGGGCTCAAGTTGCTCCCGGAACTGCTGGAAGTGGTGCCGGAGTGCCGAATCGTGATCCTCACCGGCTACTCCAGCATTGCCACGGCCGTGGAGGCGATCAAGCTGGGGGCGGTCAACTACCTGTGCAAACCGGCCGATGCCGATGAGGTGCTGGCCGCCTTCGATAAGGATGATGGCGACCCGCAGATCGAAGTGGCCGACCAGCCCCCCTCCATCAACCGCATCGCCTGGGAGCATATCCAGAAGGTACTCCAGGAACACGACGGCAATATCTCCGCCACCGCCCGGGCGCTTGGCATGCATCGGCGCACCCTGCAGCGCAAGCTGCAGAAGCGGCCGGTGCGACGATAAGCCGTAAGCTGGAAGCTGGAAGCTGGAAGCTGGAAGCTGGAAGCTGGAAGCTAAAACGCAGCATGAAATCTCAATCGCCTGGGTCAAGGCCTTTCTTCCAGCTTAAGCCCGCGAAGCGCGGCGTTCTTCCAGCTACGGGCGAAGCCCGTTTATTGAGCCGTCCACCCCAGATCGATATTCCAGCTGGCACCGGTCACGGCACCGGCCGAGTCGGACGCCAGATAGGCCACCAGTTCGGCTACCTCGGCGGGCTCGATCAGCCGCTTGACGGCGGCATTCTTGAGCATGATCTGTTCGATCACCTCCTGCTCCTGCATCCCGTGAAGCTTCGCCTGGTCGGCGATCTGATTGTCGACCAGCGGGGTCTTCACATAGGCGGGACAGATGGCATTGGCGGTAATCCCCTGGCTCCCCCCCTCCAGGGCGGCGGTCTTGGTCAGGCCGATCATGCCGTGCTTGGCGCTGATATAGGCCGACTTGCCCGGCGATGCCACCTGGGCGTGTACCGAGGCGATATTGATGATGCGCCCCCAGCCATTCTCGCGCATGGAGGGCCAAACGGCCTGGCTCAGCATGAAGGGGGCCGTCAGCATCAGGTCGATGATCTGACGCCACTTCGCCTCGGGGAACTCCTCGATCGGCGAGACGTGCTGAACGCCGGCATTGTTGACCAGGATATCCACGCGGCCGAAGCGCTTGATCGCCTCGGCGACGGCGGCCCGACAGGCATCCCCATCGGTCAGGTCTGCCTGGAAGAAGCTCGCGCCCGCCTCTTCGGCCACCTCTCGACCCGCGGGGTTGAAGTCCACCGCCAGTACCTGGTGGCCCAGGCCACAGAAATGACGGACCACCGCTTCACCAATACCGCTACTGGTACCGGTGACGAGAGCGACGCGGGGGGTGACGGACACAGACATGGGCAACTCCTTGCTCGAACGATGTATGGGGGTTGGGGTTAGCGGCTCTTCAGGAGCCACCAGCACAAGAACCATCAGCATAAGGGGATACGGGCAGGCCGCGCCACCCTCTGGCGACCTGCCGTCACGCTTCAGGTTCCGGCGGCGTCTGCGTTCTCTCATCACCGGCCATGACACGTTCCATCAACCGCTGGGCGAGACGGCTGGCGTCCTGACGAGAGGTCACATCGCTCAGATCATCGAGCAGCACCAGGCGCCAGCAGGCGACCTCATCGCCCAGCGCGATCGCCTCCATGGGATAACGACCCGAGGGCAATGTCAGCGTGCAGCGCTCACCCGCGACGGGCCCGGGGCCATCCGCTCGTTCAGGCAGCATCACCAGCCATAGCGAGACCGGCGTGACCAGGGCTCCGACCAGCTGCTCGCCATGCTCGGGGAGGCGGTAGCACTGGAAGCAGAGGGCATCCGCGGCCAGCAGTGGGTTGAACTGGGGCAGTGACTTCGACTCGCGCAGATGACTGGCGGTCCAGGCCTCGGCGAGTCGCCGCAGGCGCTGATACTGTTCGGGCGTCAGGGCATGCATGGGGCTCTCCATGTCGATAATCGACGCCAGTATAGGCACAGGGGCCCATCGGGCCCAACCAGGCGTCGGCGCGGGGCCGATGGAATTGCTAGGCTAACGTCATCCCGATAGCCACCCACTCACGCCGAGGTAATCCACCATGACCGACAACGAGCGCCTGCAGCACGCCCTGGAGATCGCCAGGGAGGCGGGTGATATGATCCGCAAGGCACGTCATGACCGGGATTTCAGCCAGTCATACAAGGCTGGCGAGGAGCTGGTGACCGATATCGACGTGGCGGTGGATCGCCATATAAGGGATCGCCTGGAATCCACCTTCCCCGGGGAGGCCCGTCTCAGCGAGGAGCTCTCCCCCGACCGCAGCGAACTGGCGGCCGAGGGAGCGCTATGGGTCGTCGACCCCATCGATGGCACCGTCAACTTCGCCCACGGACTTGCCCATGTGGCCGTCTCCATCGCCTGGCTGGAAGATGGTGCGCTTCGTGTCGGTGTTGTGCATGCTCCCTTCCTGGGCGAGACCTTCACCGCCATCCATGGCGAGGGGGCCTGGTGCAACGCTCGACCGATCCACGCCAGCCGCCGCAGGGAGTTGAGCCGCAGCCTGGTTGCCACCGGCTTCCCCTATCGGCGTGATAGCCGGCCACCGCTGATGCGCCGGCTGGCCGCTGTATTGGAGCAGTGCCAGGATGTGCGTCGCAACGGCTCAGCGGCACTCGACCTATGTGATGTGGCCTGCGGTCGGCTGGATGCCTACTACGAGAGTGTCTCGCCCTGGGACTTCGCGGCGGGCTGGTTGATCGCCAGGGAGGCGGGTGCCCGGGTCGGTCATCTCTACCCCTGCCCCGAGGGTATTCCGGAAGCCCTGTATGGCGAGAACCTGCTCGTCTCGAGCCCCGGCATCCACGCCGAGCTGGGCGATCTGCTGCGGCGTGCAGATGCCGGTGAGCTGAACGGGTCTTGAATATGGGCCATAACGAGATACGGCGCTTTGTCATGGCCAACCTCAATACTTCCCCATAGCCGCTCTCAATGACTCGGCTTGCCGGTACCTATTGGCCAGGGCCCCATCAATCATCGACAATGGTGGCCTGTTTCATTCATGTTCGCGCTGAACGCGCCGAGGAGTTTCGATGTTCGTGACCATCTATGGCCGCCCAGGCTGCCCCTTCTGCGTCTTTGCCAAGGATCTGGCCCAGCGTCTCGAGGCGCGCGATGCCATAGACGGCTATCGCTATGTCGATATGCCTTCCGAAGGACTGACCAAGGCCGACCTTAGCGTCAAGGTGGGCCAGACCGTACATACCGTGCCTCAGGTGTTCCTCGACGACACGCCAATCGGCGGCTTCTCCGAATTCGATCAATACGTGCGTGAGCACCGACTACTGGCTGCCGCCGCAACCCATTGATCCAGGGCAACAGCAGCTGCGTGGTCCAGGCGTTGAAAGGCGCTTCACTGCCGGCGCCTATACTTCCCGCCAGTCATGCCGACAAGGGAAGCGGGTTCGATGCAGAGGGCAGAGTTCATTCAGCAGCTATGGCTGGATTTCATTCACCAACATCCGGAGATCGGTGGGCTGCGTCTATGGCCCCCCGGCGCCTCGGCAGAATATCTCGCCCTGCTGACCCTCAATCACCGCCATCACGGCATGGAAGCCCTGCTGCCATCTCTCGAGCACTTCGGCTTTCGCATCCGCCATCGTCACGCCATGGCGGATCGAGGGTTGCTGGTCAATCTACTGGCACCTCCTCAGGAGGGGCCGTGGCTGGCGGTCGCCGAACTGCAGATCGGCACCCTGTCGAGACGGCCGAGGGCACTACTGGAAGAGCTCATCGATAGAGCACCCGAGACCGCCCACCGCGGCCCCAACCGCCTGTGCCGAGGGCGCCCCTGGCCGATGCCGGAGTGGCAGCGTTACCAGGCGCTTCATCAGGCACACCCGCTGGCGGCGGTACTGGCCATCAACGGCCCTCGCGTGCATCACGTCGGCTATGACTGCCAACGTCTCGGCACCTCGATTGACGACCTGCATCGAGGAATGGAAGAGGCCGGCCTTGCCGGCACCGGTGACCGCCATCATGGCCTCTTCCCCATCTCGCCACTGGTCGACTATCGCTTCTACCCCTCCGGTTCGCGCAACCTGCCCTTCGCCGAGGGGGACGAACACCGGGTCGAGACCGGCGGCATCGCGCTGGTCGAGAAGTCGGTAACCACTCATCAGGAGCGACTGGTCGAGCTGCTGCTTCCCCATCACACCCGCTGTGAACTTTCCTGAGCTCATCCACATTTTCTGTGGATAACATTGTGAAGCACTCTCTTCAGGCCCCGGGACTACCTGACCTGCGGCGCAACGGTCATAAAATCGCCACCCCTGAACGGCCACGGCCCGGACGCTGGACGTCCGGGCCGTGGCGGGATCTGGCAGTGATCGGTTTCAGTCGAAGGTCATTTCCGGAACATGATCAGGCACCACCAGCTTGCCCGCCGTCAGCTCCTTGATCTCCTCCACGCTGACACCCGGTGCACGCTCCTTGAGATGGAAGGCGCCATCCTTGATCTCCAGGTAGGCGAGATCGGTCAGCACGCGATTGATACAGCCAGCACCTGTCAGCGGCAGGTTGCAGCTCTCGAGCAGCTTGGACTCACCATGCTTGGAGGCGTGGGTCATGGTGCAGATGATGTTCTCGGCACCCGCGACCAGGTCCATGGCGCCACCCATGCCCTTGATCAGCTTGCCGGGGATCATCCAGGAGGCGATGTTGCCGTTCTGGTCGACCTCGAAGGCGCCCAGCACGGTCAGGTCAACATGGCCGCCGCGGATCATGCCGAAGGACTCCGCCGAGTCGAAGATCGCCGCCCCGGGGCGCGCCGTCACCGTCTGCTTGCCGGCGTTGATCATGTCTGCATCGACCTCCTCCTCGGTGGGAAAGCGCCCCATGCCGAGCAGGCCATTTTCCGACTGCAGCATCACGTCGATCCCGTCGGGCACATAGTTGGCCACCAGGGTAGGAATGCCGATGCCGAGGTTGACGTAGAAGCCGTCTTCCAGCTCACGCGCCACGCGCATTGCCATCTGTTCGCGAGTCAGTGCCATCTTGTTGCCTCTTTGTTCGTTGAGAAACAGTCGGTGATATACGCTCGTTGCGCGGGGGTCACGCTTCGCGCACGGTGCGCTTCTCGATGCGCTTCTCGAATGAGCCCTGGATGATACGGTCGACATAGATCCCCGGGGTATGGATCTGATCCGGCTTCAGCTCGCCCGGCTCGACGATCTCCTCGACCTCGACCACCGTGATGCGACCGCAGGTAGCCGCCAGCGGGTTGAAGTTCTGAGCGGTGTCCCGGTAGACCACGTTGCCGTAACGGTCGGCCTTCCAGCCCTTGATGATGGCGAAGTCGGCGTGAAACGCTTCCTCGAGGATATGCGGACGACCATTGAACTCGCGCACCTCCTTGCCCTCACCGATCGGCGTGCCATAGCCCGTGGCGGTATAGAAGGCCGGGATGCCCGCGCCGCCGGCGCGCATCTTTTCGGCCAGGGTGCCCTGAGGCGTCAGGATGACCTCGATCTCATCGTTGAGCATCTGCTGTTCGAACAGCGCATTCTCACCGACATAGGAGGCATAGATCCGCGAGATCTGCTTGTCCTCGAGCAGCAGTCCCAGGCCGAAGCCATCGACGCCGCAGTTGTTGGAGATAACGGTCAGGTCCTTCACACCTAGACGCTTGATCTCGGCAATCAGGTTCTCGGGGATGCCGCAGAGGCCAAAGCCACCGGCGGCGACGGTCATGCCACTCTCGATGCCTGCCATCGCCTCTTCATAGGAGTTAACGCGCTTGTCGAATCCGGCCATAGGACACCTCATTTGTTGTGGCTGAAAAGTACCCGGGAAGAATAGCGGGTCTGTGGAGAGTCGTAACCCCAGTGTTGGCCCAGGGGATATATTTGTTAAGTTTGTTTTTTTTATCATTTGATCGCAAAGACTTATTAATTTAACTTTCGTCGCATAGCCTTCGCGGATACCCGCCCCATGACCGCCAAACAGCTGCGCGCCTTCCTGGCCGTCGCCCAGACCCTCAGTTTTACACAGGCCTGCGAGCATCTTCACCTCTCCCAGCCGGCGCTGAGCCTGGCGATCAAGGGCCTCGAGGAGAGCCTCGGCGGACGATTGTTGACGCGCACCACACGCAGTGTGCGCCTGACGCCAGAGGGCGAGTCGCTGGTCCCGCTGGCCAAGCGATTGCTGGCCGAGTGGGACAACACCGAAGAGTTGATGCGCCAGCGCTTCACCCTGCAGATGGGACGTCTCGGGGTCGCCGCCATGCCCTCCTTCGCCAGCAATCTGTTGCCCCCCGCCCTGATGGCATTTCGGCAACGTTATCCGCGCATCAACATCACCGTGCATGACGTCATCAATGAGCAGGTCATCGATATGGTACGCAACGGCCAGGTGGAGCTGGGTATCGCCTTCGAACCCGAGGCCACGGGCAGCCTCGCCTTCACCCCCCTGTTCAACGACCGCTTCGTGGCCGTGGTGCCGCCCCGCTCGCTGCTCGCCCGGCATGCCCGGCTTCACTGGGAGATGCTGCTTACCCACGACTTTATTGCCCTGCAGCGCCCCTCCATGGTGCGCCGGTTGCTGGAGCAGCAGCTGGAGGCCGAAGGGCTGGCGCTGCCCACCGCCTTCGAGAGCCATCAGCTGGCTACCGTCGGCAGGATGGTGGCCAGCGGGCTGGGCGTCAGCGCCGTCCCCTCGTTGTGCCGTGTCCAGATGGAGGAGCTTGGTGCCTGCTGCCTGCCCCTGGAGGCCCCTGCCATCGAGCGCGCCGTTGGCATCCTGACCCATGGCGAACTCTCCACCGCTGCCCTGGCCCTGAAGGAGGTCGTCGTCGAAACCCAGCATGCCGCTGACCAGCCCCCTGTCATCCCCTAGATGGCTGGGCGGATTGCTGGCGGTGCTGGGCAGGCACCGGATGATCCTTTAGCATTGCCCTCATTATCGCGACCACCCATGGAGACCGGCATGTCGACCCTCAGGGGCATTGTCAGCCTGTTGTTGCTTACCTTGACCACCCTGTTATGGGGTCTTCCCCTGCTTCTGATGACACTGGTCAAGCTGGTGACACCGGGCCACCGCTTGCGCCTGGCGGTGCTCAAGCTGCTTAACGCGATAGCCCTCAACTGGATCGGTCTCAACCTGTGGTGGATGCGGCACTGGCTGAAACCGAATCTGGAGATCGAAATTCCGGAAGGTCTCTCCCGTCGGCAGGGCTGGCTGGTGCTCTCCAACCATCGCAGCTGGACCGATATCTTCGTGCTGTTCTTCGCCCTGCATCGTCGCATTCCCATGCCGCGCTTCTTTCTCAAGCGGGCGTTGATCTGGGTGCCCATCGTGGGACTGGCCTGGTGGGCCCTCGAGTACCCCTTCATGCGCCGCATGACCGCCGAGCAGAGGGCCCGCCACCCTCATCTCGCCCGTCGCGACCAGGAGGCCACGGAGCGCATGTGTCGGCGTGCCCATGAAATGCCCATCGCCATCTTCAACTTCGTGGAGGGCACCCGCTTTACAGCGGCCAAGCAGGCCGCCCAGGGGTCACCCTATCGACACCTGCTGAGGCCACGTGCCGGTGGTGTCGCTCAGGTACTCAACCTGCTGAGCGATCAGCTCGCCGGCATCATCGATGTTACCCTTCACTACGACAATCCGAATCCGAGCTTCTGGGGCTACCTGTGCGGTCGCGAGGGTCGTATCGTGATGCAGACCCGTGTCCTGCCGGTCGAAGACTGGATGCATGGCGGCAACTACCAGGACAACGCCAGCGACAAGGAACGCTTCCACTCATGGATCAATACGCTTTGGCAGCAAAAGGACGAACGGCTCTCGCGCTTCTGATCGCCCTGCTGCTACTTACCGGGTGCGCCTCACAGTCGACCGACAGGGTCACGCGTGACGCGGCAAAAGCCTCTCGTAACGGTGGCTGGGTTATCGTGCAGCGGGGTGACACCCTGGGCACCCTGGCACAGCGTGCGGGGGTCCCCCTCGAGCGACTGCAGCGCTTCAATCCGAATGTGAACGCCAGACGCCTGGCCGTTGGCCAGCGACTGCTGATGCCCACCCAGCGCGAACGCGCCCCCTACCGTGGCCCCTACCGTTATCAGGTGCGCCCCGGTGATACCTATACCCGTATCGCCCGACGCTTCGGGACCCAAGCCTCGCGTATCCAGTCAGCCAATCCCGGTGTACGGCCCACCGAACTAAAGGTCGGCCAGCTGATCCAGGTCCCGCTTTCCGCGCGCAGCGCGGCTTCCCGCTCCGGTGGCGGCTCAAGCTCGAGCAAGCCGAGCACTGCGCGTCGAGCCAGCCTGCCGGATCCTGGAGCGCTCCCAGGCTCGGCGCGTCGCTGGCCCTGGCCGCTGGATGACTATCGCATCGCCAGAGCCTACGGCACCGACAGCCACGGCACCCTGCAGCCCATGCTGCTGGCTACCCAGCGCGGCGCCAGGGCCAAGGCCGTCGCCTCAGGCGAGGTGCGTTATGCCGGCAGCATGCGTCAGCTCGGCAAGGTGGTAATCGTCCATCATCCCGACAATCTGCAGAGCGTCTACGCCCTCTGCGATCGCCTGCTGGTGGAGAGTGGTCAGGACGTCAATCGTGGGGAGGCACTCTGTATCGTGGGCCACAGCAACGCCACCGAGCGCCATGATCTGCTGTTCGACCTTCGCCACGGCGGCAAGCCGGTCAACCCGCGCCGCGTGCTGCGTTGAAGCCAGTACTGGAAGCACCACCCCTATGGCTTGGCCATGGTGTGCTGACACCCTCAGAGTCCGACCGCCTGCTGAGCGAGCTGGATCAAGCGCTCTGCTGGCAGCGTCCCACACTGCGCCTGTATGGTCGCGAACACCCCATCCCACGTCACCAGGTCTGGATGGGGGATACCAGAGCCTGCTACCGCTATTCCGGGCGTGACTTCACTCCCGAGCCCTGGCATCCGCTCGTGGCCGACCTGCGCGACCGGGTCGACGCCACCCTCGCCTCAGAGGGTTTCGACGCACGCTTCAATAGTGTGCTGATTAACCGTTATACCGACGGTGAGGAGCGCATGGGCTGGCACAGCGATGATGAGCCAGAGCTCGGCGATAGCCCACTGGTTGCCGCGCTCAGCCTGGGAGCCGAGCGCCCGCTGCGCTTTCGTTGGAAGAACCGCCAGGCCCCCGCCTTCAATCTCTGGCTACCCCACGGTAGCCTGCTGGTGATGGGGCCTGGGGTCCAGGCGCAGTTGCAGCATGCCCTGCTGCCCCGACGCATCCCGGGCCTGCGCATCAGCCTGACCTTTCGCCGAGTCATCGAATCAGCTTGAGCCTATAAGCCTCTCGTCTGCTCTCCATACCGAACAAGACAGGCTCCTTGGGTGGATGCGATGTCGCGCAACGAGATAACGGTATAAATATCCTTTTAGCATGCCAGCAACAGCCCCTGCCCTCGCAGCGAGCGATGGGGCTGTTCCAAGACCTAGGGCGTCTCACGCTCCTGCATCTCCTGCCGATAAGTCCTGGCCAGATTCGACTTGGTGGTGTCATCGAATACCCGTCCGGCCAGCTGAAAGACCTCCTGCTCCTCCTCCTCCAGGTGGTGAAGCACGAGCTCCTGCAGCTTCCTGGCCGCGGCCAGCCAGCCCGGCGAGCTGAAGTCCGTGGTGTCGAGCGCCTCGAGTGCCTCATCAATCTCGTGATGCTCGGCGACGCTGTGCCTCGCCTTCTCCTGGGTCAGGTCGTACTCCATCATCGGCACGTAGAGAGAGCGCTCCTCGGCCCCGGCATGATTGATCAGTTCGGCGCGCAGGCGCCGATAGAGCTCGTCCCGCCCCTCGCTGTCACCGCTGGTTTCGACCAGCAGCGATAACAGTCGACGCTGCTTGTCGTGGCTCTCACGCAGGGCCTCGAAAATTGTCATGGCACTCTCCTCCGGTAGTCAGCGATGTCATGGGTGGGTTCACTGCCTGGCTGGCAGGACCGCGTACCAGTCTGGTAGGCAAGAACGATATCGACAAGCCCACGACGCTAGCCACACCAGAACCCCTAACGGCAGGAGGCGCCCCGCGGGGCGCCTCCTGTGATGCTGCACAAGCCTGCGGGATCACGACTTGTCGTGGTCCAGCTCCTCACCCGGCAGCACGTCTTCGCCATTGAAGTAGGCGCGTGCCAGCTTGAACACCACCGGCGACAGCAGTGCCAGGGCGATCAGGTTGGGAATTGCCATCATGGCATTGAAGGTATCGGCCATCAGCCAGATGAAGCCCAGGCTCGCCAGCGCCCCCACCGGAATCGCCAGCACGAACAGTACCCGGTAGAGCATGATCGAGCGGGTTCCGAACAGGAACTGGAAGCACTTCTCACCATAGAAGGACCACCCCAGGATGGTGGTAAAGGCAAACACCGCCAGTGCCAGTGAGACCACCTCGTTGCCCAGGCCCGGCAGTGCCGCGTCGAAGGAGAGTGCGGTCAGCGACGCGCCGGCCTCGCCCGTCTTCCATACGCCGGCAGTCAGGATCACCAGAGCGGTGATGGAGCAGACGATGATGGTATCGATAAAGGTGCCCAGCATCGCGATCAGCCCCTGGCGAACCGGGTTCTTGGTCTGGGCCGCGGCATGTGCGATGGGCGCACTGCCCAGGCCCGCTTCGTTGGAGAAGATCCCGCGGGCCACACCGAAGCGAATGGCCGCCATCACGGCCGCACCGGCGAAACCACCGACGGCGGCGTGGGGGTTGAACGCGTAGGTAAAGATCATGCCGAAGGCGCTGCCGATCTGGTCGGCGTTGATCGCCAGCACGATCAGACCCGCGATCACATAGGCGATACCCATGATCGGAACCAGCTTGCCGGCCACCTTGGCGATCCGCTTGATCCCGCCGAGGATCACCGCGCCGGCCAGCACCATGATCACCACACCGGTAACCCAGTGGGGCAGCCCGAAGGTGCTGTCGAGGGCGTCGGCCACGGAGTTGGACTGCACGGTGTTGCCGATGCCGAAGGCGGCGACGGCGCCGAAGAAGGCGAAGGCACCACCCAGCCACAGCCACTTACGGCCCAGACCATTCTTGATGTAGTACATCGGACCACCGATATGGTAGCCGGTGCTGTCGGTTTCCCGGAAGCGAACCGCCAGCACCGCCTCGGCGAACTTGGTGGCCATGCCCACCAGGGCAGTGATCCACATCCAGAACACCGCACCGGGGCCACCCAGGGCGATAGCGGTGGCCACGCCGGCAATATTGCCGGTGCCGATGGTCGCCGACAGCGCGGTCATCAGGGCGTTGAAGGGCGAGATCTCGCCATCCGCCTCGCCCTTCGTCTTGCCATCGGGGGTGTGCTTGCCATCACGCCCCTGCCACATCAGCTTGAAGCCTTCCCCCAGCTTGCGGATCGGCATCAGCTTGAGGCCAGCCTGCAGGTAGATCCCCACCCCGAGCAACAGGATGAGCATCAATGGCCCCCAGACCACGCCGTTGATGGCGCTGAAGATACTGTTCAAGGTTTCCACGTGAATCTCCCTAAGCGGTTTATTGTTATGCGCTGCGGCTCACCGCCCATCGTTCGCACCTCGATCGACGACCGACGGGCAACCGATCCGTGAACCTGTACCGCGAGAATCGATCACCATGGCTCTGGCGCATGATTCGCCGCAGCATGGCTAACCGGCCATGCGAACCCCAACACAATCCCGCGTAACATAGCGGATTTTATGGTCATCGCACCACCCAGACGAACGACGCACGTTCAACCGTCACGCTCCCGCCTCCCCTCATGTTTCCAATCAGAAACATGAAGAGGTTGGCGGCGCCAAAACTGGACGAATAGCTTACGACCCGCCACCCTGAGTGACGAGCCATCAGAGAGCCCCTGGCGATGATGATGGACTCGCCAAACGCCGCCAATGGCGGTAGCATTCCCGCTGCCTGGAAAAACTTTTCTTATAGGAAATATCGATGAGCTCTATTCCTGCCAATCTCCGCTACGCCGACAGCCACGAGTGGGTCCTCGACAATGGCGACGGCACCGTGACCATCGGCATCAGTGATCATGCCCAGGAAGCCCTGGGTGACGTCGTCTTCGTCGAACTGCCCGAGGTGGGCCGTACCCTCGAGCTCAAGGAGGAGTTCGGTGTGGTCGAGTCGGTCAAGGCCGCCTCCGACCTCTACGCCCCGGTGGCCGGCGAGGTCATCGACGTCAACGAGGCGCTGGAAGACGCCCCCGAGACGCTGAACGAGTCCCCTTACGAGGATGGCTGGATCATGAAGGTGCGCCTCGAGGACGCCACCCAGATCGACGATCTGCTGGACGCCGACGGCTACCAGGCCGTGGCCAGCGCCGACGACTGATCCTGCGCTGATTGCCTCACTCCCCGGCCCGCTGGGTCGGGGCTTCCACGATCTACCGTGCCGCCTATGATGGCGACCGGACCTTACTTTATCGACAGGGTGTGACATGGCTCTCGACAACCGCCGCCTGGCCGATCTGGCCGCTCATGATGCCTTCATCCAACGCCATAACGGGCCCCGCGAGCAGGACGTGAAGGCCATGCTCGACGAGCTGGACATGCCCAGCCTGGACACCCTGATCGAACGCACCGTGCCCAGCGATATTCGCCTGGGCCGGGAGCTCGACCTCGACCCGCCGCGTAGCGAGGCCGAGGCACTCGACTACCTCAAGCGCCTGGCCGCCCAGAACCGAACCTACAAGAGCTATCTGGGACAGGGCTACCACGGTACCCACCTGCCGACGGTGATCCAGCGCAACGTCCTGGAGAATCCTGGCTGGTATACCGCCTACACCCCCTACCAGCCCGAGATCTCCCAGGGCCGCCTTGAAGGGCTGCTCAACTTCCAGCAGATGGTCATGGATCTGACCGGCATGGAGCTGGCCAACGCTTCGCTGCTCGACGAGGCCACCGCCGCCGCCGAAGCGATGGCCCTGTGCAAGCGCGCCAACCGGAAGGCCAAGAGCGATGTCTTCTTCGTCGCCGATGATGTCCTGGCCCAGACCCTGGACGTGGTGCGTACCCGTGCCGCCTACTTCGGCTTCGAGCTGGTCGTCGCCCCGGCGGAACAGCTCGCCGAGGTTGATGCCTTCGGTGCCCTGCTCCAGTACCCTGGCGAGAGCGGTCGGGTGACCGATCTGGCCCCGCTGCTGGAGGCGGCCGGCAAGCGCGGCATCATGACCTGCGTGGCCGCCGATATCATGAGCCTGGTGCTGCTCAAGGAGCCCGGCGCACTGGGTGCCGACATCGTCGTCGGTACCACCCAGCGGTTTGGCGTCCCCATGGGCTTCGGTGGCCCCCATGCCGCCTTCTTCGCCACCACCGACAAGCTCAAGCGCTCGATCCCGGGGCGCATCATCGGCGTCTCCAAGGACAGTCGTGACGGCCAGGCGCTGCGCATGGCGATGCAGACTCGCGAGCAGCATATCCGCCGCGAGAAGGCCACCTCCAACATCTGTACCGCTCAGGCACTGCTGGCCAATATCGCCGGCTTCTACGCCGTCTACCACGGGGCTGAGGGGCTGCGCACCATCGCCGGCCGCATCCATCGCCTGACCACCATCCTGGCCCTGGGCATTCAGGAGAAAGGGGTGGCGCTGGTCCACGACAGCTGGTTCGACACCCTGCGCCTGACCGGCGTCGATGCGGGCAAGATCCACGGGCGCTGCCTCACCCATGAGATCAACGTCCGTTACTTCGACAATGGCGATGTCGGCATCAGCCTGGATGAGACCACCACCGCCCACGATCTCGACGTTCTCTTCGACGTGCTGCTCGGTGAGGAGCATGGCCTCTCGGTTCGCGAACTCGACGAGCGGGCGCTGGCCGATGGGTCGAGCGGCATCCCCGCGGCCTGTCGCCGTGAGAGTGACTTCCTGACCCACCCCACCTTCACGCGCTACCGCAGCGAGACCGAGATGCTGCGCTATCTCAAGCGCCTGGAGAACAAGGACCTGTCGCTGGCCCACGCCATGATCCCGCTGGGGTCGTGCACCATGAAGCTCAACGCCACCAGCGAGATGATCCCCATCACCTGGCCGGAGTTCTCCACGGTGCACCCCTTCGTGCCCCGCGACCAGGTCGCCGGCTACAAGCAGATGATCGACGAGCTCTCCGCCTTCCTGGTGGAGATCACCGGCTACGACCATATCTCCATGCAGCCCAACTCCGGGGCCCAGGGCGAGTATGCCGGCCTGGTGGCCATTCGCCGTTACCAGGCGTCCATCGGCGAGGGGCATCGCGATATCTGCCTGATCCCCAGCTCGGCCCACGGCACCAACCCCGCCTCTGCCGCCATGGTCGGCATGAAGGTCGTGGTGGTCGAGTGCGACGCCGAGGGCAATATCGACATCGCGGACCTGCGGGCCAAGGCCGAGAAGCACAGTGATGCCCTGTCGGCGATCATGATCACCTACCCCTCCACCCACGGCGTCTTCGAGGCCGGTGTACGCGAGGTGTGCGCGGTCGTTCACGAGCATGGCGGCCAGGTCTATGTCGACGGCGCCAACATGAACGCTCAGGTGGGCCTCTCGCGCCCCGGCGACTTCGGCGGTGATGTCAGCCACCTCAACCTGCACAAGACCTTCTGTATTCCCCACGGTGGCGGCGGCCCGGGCATGGGCCCGATCGGTGTCAAGGCACACCTGGCCCCCTTCGTCTCCAACCATGTGGTGACACCCATCGACGGCGTCAACGCCGAATGCGGCGCGGTATCCGCGGCGGCCTTCGGCAGCGCCTCGATCCTGCCGATCTCCTGGGCCTACATCAAGATGATGGGCGCCCGGGGACTGCGTGAGGCCACCGAGCTGGCGATCCTCAACGCCAACTACATCGCCAAGCGCCTGGGCGACCACTACCCGGTCCTCTACAAGGGGGAGAACGGTACCGTGGCCCATGAGTGCATCATCGATATTCGCCCGCTGAAGGCCAGCTCCGGCATCAGCGAGGAAGACATCGCCAAACGCCTGATGGACTACGGCTTCCACGCCCCGACCATGTCCTTCCCGGTGCCGGGAACGCTGATGATCGAGCCCACCGAGTCGGAGTCGCTCTACGAGATCGACCGTTTCTGCGACGCCATGATCGGCATACGCGAAGAGATCGCCCGGGTCGAGGCCGGCGAGTGGCCCGTCGACAACAACCCGCTGGTACGGGCGCCTCACACCATGGCCGACCTGATGGATGACGGCTGGGAGCGCCCCTACTCCCGCGAACTCGGCGCCTTCCCCAGCGAGGCCGTCAAGGCAGCCAAGTATTGGCCGGCGGTCAACCGGGTCGACAACGTCTTCGGTGATCGCCAGTTGATCTGCTCGTGCCCGAGCATCGACGAGTATCGCGACTGACAGCCGCGAGGCAGGCGCGCGTCTGTCTGCACGTCACGTCAAAGGGCCCCGCTGATGCGGGGCCCTTTTTTGTGCTGTGCCAGTTTTTGTACTATGGCAATGGCTCGACCTCTGGCGAGTCACCATAGCCATGCAGGGCGAGACGACGCTGCTCACGAAAGTCCTCCAGCAGCCGGACATAGCGACGCGGCATTTCGCTGCCCGCCCGAGTCACCCGATAGAGGGTTTCATATACCGCCACGGGCAGTTCCAGCGCCTTGACCTGACGCTGCCAGGGCGATGTCTCGAGCACCGGCCGTGATACCACCGTAAAGCCCAGCCCCCGCGCCACGGCATCCATCACCATGCCCACTTCATTGGTAAAACCCTGGCGGCGGAAGTGGCTCATGGAGCGAAACTCCCGGGGGAAGTTGCCGCGTAACAGGGCGCTGGCATGATTCAGCCCATCGAAGTAGCTGATAAAACCAATCCCCATCAGCTCGGCCAGGCCAGTCCCGGCGAAATCCGCAGGCACCACCAGGCATAGTGGCTCGTGATGCCAGAGTGTCACCTCGAGATCGGGATGGCGCATGGGCTCGGTGACGATACCCAGGTCATAACGGCCGGCCAGCACATCCTGGGAGATCTCCTGGTTGAACGCGAAGCTGTAGCTGACCGTCAGCCCGGGATGCATCTGTTGCTGTCCGAGCAGGAAGGGGTAGAGCATCGCGCCCACGCTGCCTGGCGAAGCGAGCCGACAGTCCCCTGAATAGGTCGAGTCGGCGTCCAGGGAGTGGCGAAACTGCTCATGTTCGGCGAACAGCTTGAGAGCATAGTCGTAGACCCGTCGCCCCGCCTCGGTCAACGTGAAGCGTCTTCCGTGGCGCTCCAGCAGCGACTTGTCCAGATAGCGTTCGAGTTTGCGCACATGCTGGCTGACACCGGGCTGGGTCATCTCCAGCCGATGCGCGGTCTGGGTGAAACTACCCGTCTCGACAAGGGTGATGAAGGTTCTGAAGTAGAGCGCGTTGAACATGAGAGGTCACACGAGGAGTGGAGTCACGATTCTATCACTGCGTCCAGGTCCGTCGTGATAGCATCAGGGATGCACGTTTCCGCACGACAAGGACGCCCAAATGCCCGACACCATCTCTACCACCATTTCGCCGGAAGGCAGCCTCGAGATTCTCTCTCAACATGAGGTGGCGCGGCTGCATGATACCTCACGCGCCGGTCTGCACGACCTGCTGCGCCGCTGTGCGCTGGCCGTACTCAACTGCGGCTCGCCCACCGACGACGGTCTGGCCCTGATGGAGGCCTACGCCGACTTCGATATCGAGGTGGTCCCCCAGGACCGGGGCATCCGCCTCAAGCTGACCAACGCCCCGGCCGAAGCCTTCGTCGACGGCAAGATGATTCGTGGCATACGCGAGCATCTCTCCTCAATACTGCGCGATATCGTCTATGTCTACAACGAGATCCAGGGCCACCAGCGCTTCGACCTGACCACCGGCGAAGGCACCACCAACGCGGTATTCCATATCCTGCGCAAGGCCGGCACGCTCAAGCCCGGCATTGACCCGAGCCTGGTGGTGTGCTGGGGCGGCCATTCGATCTCACGGGAGGAGTACGACTACAGCAAGAGTGTCGGCTACCAGCTGGGGCTTCGCGACCTGGATATCTGCACCGGCTGCGGTCCCGGAGCCATGAAGGGCCCGATGAAAGGGGCCAACGTCGCTCATGCCAAGCAGCGGCGACGTCAGGGGCGCTACCTGGGGGTCTCCGAGCCCGGCATCATCGCCGCGGAAGCACCCAACCCCATCGTCAATGAACTGGTGGTGATGCCCGATATCGAGAAGCGCCTGGAGGCTTTTGTGCGCCTCGGCCATGGCATCATTGTCTTCCCCGGCGGGGTAGGTACCGCCGAAGAGATCCTCTACCTGCTGGGAATCCTGCTCCATCCCGACAACGCCGACATGACGATGCCGGTGATCTTTACCGGCCCGGCCAGCAGCGCCGACTACTTCCAGCGCATCGACGAATTCCTGGTCTACACCCTGGGCGAGGAGGCACGTCGCCGCTATCGCATCATCATCGACGACTCCATCGAGGTGGCACGCGCCATGCGCAAGGGCATCGACGAGGTCACCGAATACCGCTGTGCGCGACAGGATGCCTTCTACTACAACTGGCGACTGACCATCGACCGCCACTTCCAGGCTCCCTTCGAGCCTACCCACGAGGCCATGGCCAACCTGGCGCTGGACAGTCAGCAGCCGGTACACGAACTGGCCGCCAACCTGCGTCGGGCCTTCTCGGGCATCGTCGCCGGAAACGTCAAGGAGCAGGGTATCCGCGCCATCAAGGCTCATGGCCCCTTCCGACTCAACGCCGAGCCTGAGCTGATGTCACGTCTGGATGCGCTGCTCGACTCCTTCGTCGCCCAGGGGCGCATGAAGCTTACCGGCGACTATGAGCCCTGCTATACGCTGGGATAATCCCTAAGCCTGCATACCCCAGCAACAATAGGTACAAGCCCACGGGGTCTGTCCCCGTGGGAATTAGGATGTGGAGACTATCGCCGGGGGGTGGGGACTGTCCCGGCTATCCACTGGACAGCGGCTTTACCCAGAGGCCAAGGGCATGCAGCAGCAACCCCAGGGTGGCGCCATGGGAGAGCCATAGCTCCCAGCCGATAAAGTCGCTGAACACGGCATGCCAGCCCGCCATGCCGGCGAGACCGGCCAACAGGCATAGCCCCAGACGGCTCAGCAATCGAGGCAGACGCACCCTGTCGGCCACATCCAGCAACCGCCACTGCAGCACGCCCACCAGACAGACCACGGCCAGCGCCATCAGCATCAGATTGAAGCGATTGCCATGACCACCCACCAGATAGCGCGGGAGGCTGGCGAGCATCAGCAGGGCAAGACCCAGCAGCAGGCTGACCCGTTCGGCGGTCGGTTGGCCACCCATTTCAGGCGACCTTCAGCTGCTGTGAAGCGATCCACTCCTCGACCCACGGAATGGCCGCATCGTCGGCCATGAAGGTCTCCATGGCATCGACCTCGAGGCGCTCTCCCAGCCGGTGAGCGCCCTGCCCCTCCAGCAGTTCATCGAGCTGGCGGCCGGCACCGCAGAAGGTATCACCGTAGGAGCTGTCCCCCAGGGCAATCAGCCCGTAGCGCAGCGAGCCTAGCCCCGGGCTCTTCTCGGCGATGGCCTGGGCAAAGGACGCGAAGCTGCCGGGGTAGTCACCGCTGCCGGTGGTCGAGACACAGAACAGCGCCAGGTCGGTGTCGTCGGCGGTCAGGTCCTCCAGAGTGGGATTCTCGAAGATCTCCACCTCATGCCCCGCCTCCTCGAACAGTGGCTTGACCTGCTCGGCAACATCTAGAGCGCCGCCATACATGGTTCCCACGAAGATCTTGAGTTTTGGCATGTCACGGATTTTCCTAATAAATTTACCTAAATGGTAACATATCTCGCGATTGCCTCGCATCCAGCGATAAGCAGGCCGAGCCTGACGGCTCGATCTCGACCTGGATCAATCGCGGGGCATTATGTCGCATGGCAACGATCTCATCTCCGCCTCGGCCCACGTATAATACGGGGTTTCACCCCTGACGGAGATATCATGCAGCAGACGTTCGAGGCGTGGATCACACCGCTGATGATCGGCGGCCTGATCCTCTTCATGTGCTTCATCATCTGGGACCTTGCCAAGAAGTCCAATGCCGGCCGATTCGGCACCATCATGCTGTTTGTGGTGCTGGGGGCGGGCATGCTCGGCTATGTGTTCAAGGTGATCATCACCTGGGTCCTGGAGAACGGTGGCGCCGTATAGCCATTGCCCCGCATGAATAAACCAGCATAAAAACAGGAAGGGCCACCCCATCGGGGTGGCCCTTCGTTTTTAACGAGTCATTACCGGCTGTTATCGCTTGAGGGTAATGCCATCGAGTGTAGATGCCATCGAGTGTATCAGTGGTGCTCTCCGCGATACCCTTCGACCTGACTCTTCAGCTTCTGCCCCGGCCGGAAGGTCACCACCCGACGCGCAGAGATGGGAATCTCCTCGCCGGTCTTGGGATTGCGCCCGGGCCGTTCCCGCTTGTCGCGCAGATCGAAGTTACCGAAGCCGGACAGCTTGACCTGCTCGTTCTCCCTCAGGCAACCACGGATCTCCTCGAAGAAGGCCTCCACCATGGACTTGGCCTCCCGCTTGGAGAGGCCGAGTTCGGCATGCAGGTGTTCGGCGAGCTCCGCCTTGGTCAGTGCACCCATCGCTGCTCTCCTCTCCAGGCCCTTGCGGGCCCGCTAGACGATCGACACCCGCCTGCCTTGCCCCGTGGAGATACCTCACTACGTACGCAGTTCAGCACCCAGATGTTGCCGGGACTCATTGACGATGGCATCGACCAACTGATTGATTTCCTCGTCATTAAGCGTGCGCGAAGGATGCTGCCAGGTCAAGCCCAGGGCAACGCTCTTGCGCCCTTCCGGTACACCCTTGCCCTGATAGACGTCGAACAGGCGGCATTCGCTCAGCCACTCACCCGCCTCGGCACGCAGGGTATCCAGCAGCGCCTGCACGGGCAGATTCTCATCCACCAGGAACGCCAGATCACGGCGCACCTCGGGGTAGCGTGATAGCGGCATAAAGGCCGGCACGCGGCCGTGGGTCAGAGCATCGAGGCGAACCTCGAAGAGCAGTGCATCGACCTTGAGCCCCAGCTGGGCACGCACCGCCGGATGCAGGGTGCCGATCCAGCCGGCCTCCTCACCGCGATACAGCAGTCGGGCACACTGCCCCGGATGCAGTGACGGGTGCTCGGCGGGCTCGAAGCGCCACGCCTCGGCATCACCGCCCATGGCCAGCAGACTCTCGAGATCGCCCTTCAGGTCGAAGAAGTCGACCGCCGTACGCTCGGCGGCCCAGCCCTCCGGCTCGCGGCTGCCACAGACCAGCGCGCCCAGCATCGGCACCTGCGCCAGGTCATCTAGCTCGCCACGAAAGATGAGACCGGTCTCGAAAAGGCGGACCCGACTCTGCTGGCGATTGAGGTTGTGCTGCAGTGTTCGAATCAGGCCCGGAAAGAGGCTGGCCCGCATCACCGAGAGATCCGCGGAGATGGGGTTGGACAGCACCGGCGACACCGCCTCGGGCAGCAGTGTCTTCTGCAGCTCGGGCGCGACGAAGCTGTAGGTCACCGCCTCCTGATAGCCACGCGCCACCATCTGACGCCGCAGGCGGGCCAGCGGCGTGCGCGCCTCATAATCGCTGCGCAGCCCCAGGCGGGCCTTGGGGCGGCGGACCGGTAGGCGGTTGTAGCCATGGATACGCGCCACCTCCTCGATGAGATCCTCCTCGATGGCGATATCGAACCGCCAGCTCGGCACCTCGGCACGCCATTCGGCATCGGTCGTCTCGACCTCCATGCCGAGCCGCTCAAGTATCTCGCTCACCTCCTCGACGGCAAACGCCTTGCCGAGCGCCTGCTCGAGCCGTGTACGCCGCAGAACGACGCGACGCGATGCAGGCAGGTGGTCGTCGCTGGCTACCTCGACCAGGGGCCCAGCCTCACCGCCGACGATATCGAGCAGCAGGGCCGTGGCCCGCTCGACCGCCTCACGGGTCAGTTGGGGGTCGACACCGCGCTCGAAGCGGTGCGAGGCATCGGTGTGCAGGCCATAGTCACGCGCCTGACCGGCAACCGCCAGGGGCGTGAAGAATGCCGATTCGAGGAAGATGTCGCGCGTCTTTTCGCTAACACCCGACTGCTCGCCGCCCATTACTCCGGCGATGGCCAGCGGGCCGCGTTCGTCGGCGATCACCAGAGTCGAGGCATTGAGGCTGACCTCCTGGCCGTCGAGCAGCACCAGTCGCTCCCCCTCCCGGGCCAGGCGCACGATCACCGCACCGTGAAGGTTGTCGCGATCGAAGGCATGTAGTGGCTGCCCCAGCTCGAGCATCACATAGTTGGTGATATCGACGACCGGGTCGATGCTGCGCACGCCACCACGGCGCAGGCGCTCCACCATCCACAGCGGGGTCTCGGCGGTCATGTCGACCCCCTTGATCAACCGCCCGATATAGCGGGGGCAACGCTCGGCGTCCTCGACGCGAACCTCAAACGTCTTATCATGGCTCGCCGGCACCGCCTCGCAAGCCGGGCCCTGAACAGGAAGACGGTTGAGCACGCCAACCTCACGGGCCAGGCCCTTGAGGCTCAGGCAGTCGCCGCGGTTGGGGGTCAGGTCGACCTCGATGGTGCAGTCGTCCAGCCCCAGCCAGGCACGCAGATCCTCGCCCTTCGGTGCATCGGCGGGCAGCACCAGGATGCCCGGGGAGGTATCCTCTTCGAGCCCCAGCTCGGACGCCGAGCAGATCATGCCCCGGGACTCCTGCCCCCGCAGCTTGGCCTTCTTGATCTTGAAACCCGACGCCTTGGCGTCATCGGGCAGCACCGCACCCACTCGAGCGAAGGCCACCTTCTGCCCCGCCGCTACATTCGGCGCACCACAGACCACCTGAACCGGTTCACCGCTGCCATCGTCGACCCGGCAGACGCTGAGCTTGTCGGCATCCGGGTGCTGCTGCTTCTCCACCACCTCGGCGACTACCACGCCCTCGAAGGCCGCTGCTACCGGCTCCACGGCATCGACCTCGAGCCCTGCCATGGTGATCTGGTCGGCCAGTGCCTGGGTTGCCAGCTGAGGGGAAACCCACTCGCGCAGCCAGTGTTCGGAAAATTTCATGACAAATCCTATCGCTGTGTTCTGCGTTTCCGGTGGACGATCAGGCGAACTGGCGCAGGAAGCGCAGGTCGTTGTCGAAAAACAGCCGCAGGTCGTTGACCCCATAGCGCAGCATCGCCAGGCGCTCGGCTCCCATGCCGAAGGCGAAGCCGGTATAGCGCTCGCTGTCGATGCCGGCGTGCCGGAACACTTCGGGGTGCACCATGCCGCAGCCCATCACTTCCAGCCAGCCGCTATGGCCACACACCCGACACCCCTCGCCTGCGCACATCACGCACTGGATATCGACCTCGGCGGAGGGCTCGGTGAAGGGGAAGTAGGAGGGGCGGAAGCGCACCGAGAGATCATCACGCTCGAAGAAGGCGTGCAGGAAGTCCTCGATCGTGCCCTTGAGGTCGGCGAAGTTCACCCCCTCGTCCACCAGCAGTCCCTCCACCTGGTGGAACATCGGGGTATGGGTGAGATCCGAGTCACTGCGGTAGACCCGCCCGGGGCAGACGATACGAATCGGCAGACTGCCCTCCTTCATGGTACGCACCTGAACCGGCGAGGTGTGGGTGCGCAGCAGCCGGGTAGCGTCGAAATAGAAGGTGTCGGCCATGCCCCGCGCCGGGTGATGGGCGGGAATATTTAGCGCCTCGAAGTTGTGGTAGTCATCCTCGATCTCGGGGCCCACCGCGACGTCATAGCCAACGCGGGTGAACAGGCCCTCGATGCGCTCCAGGGTGCGAGTCACCGGGTGCAGGCCACCGCTGGGCTGACCACGGCCGGGGAGGGTCACATCGAGTCGCTCGGCGGCGAGACGCGCCTCGAGAGCGGCCTTCTCGAGAGTGGCCTTGCGTGACTCAAGCTCGGCCCCCAGAGCCTGCTTGGCCTCGTTGATCCGCTCGCCGGCAGCCGGGCGCTCGGCGGCGGGCAGCTTGCCCAGCCCCTTGAGCAGCGCGGTGATCTCGCCCTTCTTGCCGAGGTAGCGCACGCGCAGCTCGTCCAGTGCCGGGATGCTGTCGGCGGCCTGGATCGCCTGGCGGGCCTCGGTGACCAGGTTGGGAAGGTGGTCCATCCGTTGCGCTCCGAATTCGATACGTAAAACACAGGGCTAAAAAAAACAGGGGAAGAGCGGCTGCTCTTCCCCTGCGACGTCTACAGCCACCCGGCAGATGCCGGGTGGCCGAAAATGACGCTGTCTCTTACTGGGCAGCCTTGGCCTTCTCGACGATGGCAGCGAAGGCTGCCTTCTCGTTGACGGCCAGGTCAGCCAGGACCTTGCGGTCGATCTCGATTCCGGCCTTCTTCAGGCCACCGACGAAGCGGCTGTAGGACAGGCCATGCTGACGAGCACCGGCGTTGATACGCTGGATCCACAGGGCGCGGAACTGACGCTTGCGCTGACGACGGTCACGGTAGGCGTACTGGCCTGCCTTGATGACCGCCTGCTTGGCGACGCGAAAGACGCGGCTCCGGGCACCGTAGTAACCCTTGGCCTGCTTGAGAATCTTCTTGTGACGGCGACGGGCGACGACGCCCCGCTTGACACGAGTCATAGCTTACTCCTGACGAAAAATGGGTCTACCAAGGGTCTTACAGGTTGGGCAGCATCCGCTGAATGAGCGGCTTGTCCGCGTCGTGGATCTGCTTCATGCCACGCAGTTGACGCTTACGCTTGGTGGACTTCTTGGTCAGGATGTGGCTACGGAACGACTGCTTGTGCTTGAAGCCGTTGGCCGTCTTCTTGAAGCGCTTGGCAGCGCCGCTGTTGCTCTTGATCTTCGGCATGAGAATAACTCCGCTCGAGGTTCTTCAGAAAACCCGAGGCCGACGCAAGGCATGACACCTTGCGCCCGTTGAACCGGCCACCGGATCACTTCTTTTGGTACTGCTGGTACCGCTTACTGCTTCTTCTTGGGCGCAATGATCATGATCATCTGACGACCTTCCATCTTCGGGAAGGATTCGACACTCCCGAGATCTTCGAGGTCGGCAGCGATCCGCTCCATCAGCTTGCGACCGATGTCCTGGTGCGCCATTTCACGACCGCGGAAACGCAGCGTGACCTTGCCCTTGTCGCCCGCTTCGAGGAAACGTGTCAGGTTCTTCATCTTGACCTGATAGTCGCCCTCGTCGGTGCCAGGCCGGAACTTCACTTCCTTGACCTGAATCTGCTTTGTCTTCTTCTTCTGAGCCGCCTTCTGCTTCTTCTGCTCGAAGACAAACTTGCCGTAATCCATGATCTTGCAGACGATCGGATCGGCATTGGAAATCTGTACGAGATCCATACCGGCGGTCTCGGCGCGCTCCAGCGCCTCGCTGGTGGGCACGATGCCCAGCTGCTCGCCGTCGCTGTCAATCAGGCGAACCTGATCATCGGTAATACGCTCGTTCATGGGCGGACGCTTGTCCTGAGGACGTCCACGTTGGTTGCTACGCTTGATGTTCCGTCTCCTTAGGCAATTGACGAATGTCTCTCACCGAGCTCTTCTCCGAGGCGCGCCATGAGGTCATCGACCGTCATGGTGCCCAGATCTTCACCACTGCGCGTACGCAGGGCGACCGAATCGGCTTCGACTTCCTTATCTCCTACCACCAGGAGATAGGGAACTTTCTGCAAGGTATGCTCCCGGATTTTAAAGCCGATCTTCTCATTCCTCAAGTCCGCCTTGACGCGCAAGCCGAATTTCTGCAGCCGACGCTCAAGATCCAGCACAAACTCACGCTGGGAATCGGTGATATTGAGGATCGCCACCTGCTGGGGAGCCAGCCAGAGCGGCATGGCGCCGGCATGATGCTCGATCAGGATCCCCAGGAAGCGTTCGAACGAGCCGAGAATCGCACGGTGCAGCATTACCGGTGTCTTGCGGGCACCGTCTTCATCGACGAACTGAGCACCCAGCCGTCCTGGCAAATTGAAGTCGAGCTGCAGGGTACCACACTGCCAGACCCGATTGAGGCAGTCGCGCAGGGAGAATTCGATCTTGGGACCGTAGAAGGCGCCCTCGCCCGGCTGAAGTTCCCACTCGAGGCCGGTGGAGTCGAGCGCGGCCTCGAGACCCGCCTCGGCGCGATCCCACAGCTCTGCCTCGCCCATGAAGTCATCGGGGCGCGTCGACAGCTTGAGCTCTACCTCGTCGAAGCCGAGATCCTTGTAGACCTTGAGGGTCAGGGCAATAAACGCCTCGGCCTCGGACTGAATCTGCTTTTCCGTACAGAAGATATGGGCGTCATCCTGGGTGAAGCCACGCACCCGCATCAGACCATGCAGGGAACCGGAGGGTTCATTGCGGTGGCAGCTGCCGAACTCCGCCAGACGCAGCGGCAGATCCCGATAGCTCTTGAGCCCCTGATTGAACACCTGCACATGGCAGGGACAGTTCATGGGCTTGATGGCGTAATCGCGCTTCTCCGACTCGGTGGTGAACATCAGCTCGCTGTAGTGTCCCCAGTGACCGGACTTCTTCCACAGCGACAGATCCACCACCTGAGGCGTCTTGATCTCCTGGTAACCATTCTCGATCTGCACCCGACGCATATACTGCTCGAGCGCCTGATACATGGTCCAGCCGTTGGGGTGCCAGAACACCATCCCCGGCGCTTCTTCCTGGAGGTGGAAGAGATCCATCTTGCGCGCCAGCTTGCGGTGATCGCGCTTCTCCGCCTCCTCGAGGCGCTTCAGGTAGGCCTTGAGCTGCTTCTTGTCGGGCCAGGCGGTTCCATAGATGCGCGTCAGCATGGGCTTGGTGGCATCGCCACGCCAGTAGGCACCGGCCAGCTTGGTCAGCTTGAATGACTTCAGGTGCCGGGTATTGGGCACATGTGGCCCCCGACACATGTCGACATACTCTTCATGATGATAGAGCCGAATCGTCTCCCCTTCGGGAATTTCCCGCACGATCTCCTGCTTGTAGGGTTCGTCGCGGTGCAGGAAGGCAAGCATTGCCTTATCGCGATCGACATACTCGCGAACCACATCATAGCCCTTGTCGATCAGCGCCTTCATGCGCTGTTCGATGGCCTCGAGGTCCTCGGGAGTCGCCGAGCGGCCAAAGTCGATATCGTAGTAGAAGCCATCATCAATGACCGGGCCAATGGCCATCTTCGCATCGGGATAGAGCTGCTTGACGGCATGACCGATCAGGTGGGCACAGGAGTGACGCACCACCTCCAGACCCTCGGGGTCCTTGGCGGTGAGGATCGCCACCTCGGCATCACGATCGATGATATCGGCGGCGTCCACCGGCACTCCGTCGATCTTTCCGGCCACACAGGCCTTGGCGAGTCCGGGGCCGATGTCCTCGGCCAGTTGCATCACGCTCAGCGGGGCATCGAAGCGTCTCTGGCTGCCGTCAGGCAGGGTCACGATTGGCATGAAGGGGGTCCTTTCGCGCAGTGGTGGCCCATACGAAAGACCACATGTCGCAGTGAACAAAGAGTGAAAAGGTACTTGTCAGCCGGAACCCGGCCATCGCCATGATTGGAGAAGAGCTACTCCAGGCGAGACGGTGCCGGGCCGGATGACGCGCCACGATAACAAAGCACCACTTATGGCGCCACTGTTATGGCGCCACAGTACCGACGCAACAGGGGCGCCCTGAGGCGCCCCTGCAGGCGAGCCGAAGCTCGCCGTGAACATGAACCCGGACTTACTGGCTCATGATCTCCACGCGACGGTTCTTGGCACGGCCAGCGTCGGTCTCGTTGGTGGCAACCGGGCGCTCTTCACCGTAACCCACGGTGCGCATGCGGTTACCGGCAACGCCCTGGCTCGACAGGTAGCTGGCGACGGAGTCAGCGCGGTCCTTGGAGAGGCCCAGGTTGTACTCATTGGTACCAACCGCATCAGTGTGACCGGCGATGGTCACGCGCACCTCGGGGTTATCATTGAGGGTGCGGGCGACCTTGTTCAGCTCGGAAGCAGCGCCCGGGCGCAGCTCGGCGGAGTCGAAGGCAAAGGTCACATCGCTCTGCAGGGTCACCGGCTCGAACACGGGCTCGGGCTCGGGCTCGGGCATCGGCGCGGGCTCGGCCACCGGCTCCGGCGTGTCGGCACACAGCATGGCACCAATGGTGGCACCAGCGGTCCCGCCAATGGCGGCACCGTCATCCTCATCGGACTCGCTGCTGGTGGCATAGCCGATACCACCGCCGATGACACCACCGGCCAGGCCGCACACCATCGGGTGCTGGTACCAGGGCTTGTCGACAGAGGTAGTACTGTTTGAAGTGGCGCAGCCGGAAAGGCCGACCACCAGAGCAGAACCGAGCAGCAAGCCAGTCGTGGACTTCTTCATGTGAAACTCCTTCTCTTTGCTTTTTTTCGCTCCAGGGTAGGCAACCGCTTGCCGCCTCCCAGATGATCCCGACGATCAGGCGCTGCGATCTTTGTCGCAACACCCATGCCGAAGACGTCTGTCACTCGTGACAAGACGTTCTCGGCACGCCGCCAAGCTTGCAGCAGCTCGGCAACTTGTTCAATCGTCTAGGGATAGACTAGCAAATCCTGGCGGCATCGCACAGTGTTCGATAAAGCACCCTTGAGTGCCTGATCCTCAATGCAGGCTGGCCGGCCAGTCGCGCCGAAACACCAGCGCGGCCCGGGCGGCCTCGAGGACGGCATCGCGATGCTCCTCTTCGACCGCAAAGCGCTCCTTGTCTTCCTTGAAGCGCTCCTTGGGGGTCAGCGCCTTGCGTGCTTCATGCGTATGAAGGTGGCGAGTCCGCGCATGAACCTCACCGAAGGGGCGAAAGCTTTCACGCTCCAACAGCCGTGAGTCGAGGATCTCGAGCAGCACCTTGCAACGCCAGGCGCCCTCGGTGATATCCACCTGCTCCTGCAGCAGTGCCGAGGCCACCAGTTCCAGGTTCTCAAGACAGTTTTCATGGGCCCGACGCAGCTCGTCCTGCTGCATGGCCCGCCGCCGTCGAACCTCGCGCCACAGGGTGAAGGCATAGGCACCGAGGCCGGCGATGATCACCAGGGCTAGGCCGGCAAGAATCAGGGCGGTGGTGGAGCTCATCGAGTATCACCATGGCATGACAGAAAGTGAGCGTACAATTCTACCCCCTTGCAGGCCGCGACCCCAACGTTCCTCGACCCGAAGCCCGCCAGGGCATGCCCCTGACGCGGTATAGGATTCTTGAGTACAATGCGGCCGCCTCATTGTCAGGCACTCACCCCTTCGATGCACTCACCCCGGTAATGGAACCCGCCATGCCTGATCACTCCAGCTCGCCCAGGGCACCGGCACCGCCCGCACTCGCCGCCAGGATCGGCCTGTGGCTTGGCCCCGCCCTGCTGCTCCTCACCCTGCTGTTACCGCCGCCCGCGGAGATGCCACCGGCGGCCTGGGCCTGTGTCGGCATGGCGCTGTGGATGGCCGCCTGGTGGTCTACCGAGGCGATCCCGATTCCTGCCACCTCGCTGCTCCCCATGGTGCTGGTACCCGCACTGGGGCTGGGCAGCATGGGCGAGGCGACCGCCAGCTACGCCAACCCGATCATCTACCTGTTTCTGGGCGGCTTCCTGCTCGGCATCGCCATGCAGCGCTGGGATTTGCATCGCCGCCTCGCCCTGCACGTGCTCAAGCTGGTGGGGCACCAGCCACGTCGACAGATCGCCGGTTTCATGGTCGCCACCGGTTTCCTCAGCATGTGGGTGTCGAATACCGCCACCTCGATCATGATGTTGCCCATCGGCATGTCGGTGATCAGCCTGCTCGAAGACAACGATCCCGAGGAGCTGAGCCGTTACGCGACCGCCCTGCTGCTGGCCATCGCCTACTCGGCCAGCATCGGCGGTGTCGCCACCCTGATCGGCACGCCACCCAATGCGCTACTGGCCGGCTACCTGGCCGAGGACCGCGGCATCGACCTGGGCTTCGCTCAGTGGATGCTGGTGGGCCTGCCGATCAGCATCACCATGATGGTGGCGGCCTGGTGGTGGCTGACGCGACGCGGTTTCAAGCTCGATGCGGCAAACCAGAGTGCCGAGCTGATCGATACCGAGCTGGCCAACCTCGGCCCGATGTCCTCCGCCGAGCGGCGCGTGGCGGTGCTGTTCTCTCTGGCCGCCATCGCCTGGGTGGCACGCCCGCTGCTCAACGACGTCGGGCTGCCCTGGTTGACCGACACCGGCATCGCCATCGCGGCTGGTATTGCGCTGTTTTTGATCCCGAGCGGGGGGCAGTCCCGCGAACGTCTCCTGGCCTGGGGTGATGCCCAGCAGGTGCCCTGGGGCATCCTGCTGCTGTTTGGAGGCGGCCTGGCCCTGGCCGGCACCATCACCCGGACCGGCCTGGCGGAGTGGATCGCCGGCCAGCTGGGCATCTTCGGTACCCTGCCACTGCTGGCCATGATCGGCATCGTGGTGCTGGTGATCATCTTCCTGACCGAGGTGACCTCCAACACCGCCACCGCCGCCGCCTTCCTGCCGCTGCTGGGCGCCCTGGCACTATCGCTGGATATCTCGCCGCTGCTGGTCACCGTGCCGGCCGCCATCGCCGCCAGCTGTGCCTTCATGATGCCGGTGGCCACGCCACCCAATGCCATCGTCTTCGGCACCGGGCATATGAAGATTCAGTCGATGATCCGAGCCGGCTTCGCCCTGAACCTGGCCGGCAGCGTGGTGGTCACCGTGATGGCCTACCTGCTGGTCGTCCTGTTCTGGTAACCCTGCATTGATAAACCTGATCTGACAAACAGGCTCCAGACCAACACGACACGGCCCGGCAATTGCCGGGCCGTGTCGTATCACGGGCTGCGCCTTCCGTCGGCGTCATTCCCCACTTATTGGATCGCCGGCGCCAGCCACAGCGTCCAGGCCTGAGCGTAGTGGTCCAGCAGCAGCACGCCGAACAGCCCCAGGATATAGCGAATCGAGAACCAGAAGGCGGCCAGCGGTGCCCTGGGGTCCTGCCCCCGCCAGACGCGGTAGTTCCAGAACATGAAGCGCGCATTGAGCGCCATCACCCCGACCAGATAGACCGCACCACTCATGCCGATCACGAACGGCAACAGCGTCACTGCCACGGTCAGCCAGCCATAGAGCCATACCTGCAGGCGGGTGAAGGCCACGCCGTGGGTCACGGGCAGCATCGGCACCCCGGCACGGGCGTACTCATCACGCTTGTGCAACGCCAGCGCCCAGAAGTGCGGTGGCGTCCAGGCGAAGATGATCAACACCAGCAGCAGTGGCTCGGGCCCCACCTGGCCGGTGACTGACGTCCAGCCAAGCAGCGGTGGTGCGGCACCGGCCAGCCCACCGATCACGATATTCTGGGGCGTGGCATGCTTGAGGAAGGTCGTGTAGACCAGCGCATAGCCGATCAGTGACCCCAGGGTCAGCCAGGCCGTCAACCCATTGACCTGCCACACCAGCAGCCCGAGGCCGACCAGCGACAGCAGCGTGGCCCAGGCCAGGGCAATGCTGCCGGGCATGCGTCGGGTGGCGAGCGGTCGCCGCGAGGTGCGCAGCATCATGGCATCGAGTCGCCTGTCGACCACATGGTTGAAAGCGGCCGCACCACAGGCGGTCAGGCCGATGCCTGCCAGGCCGAAGAAGACGACCCCAAGCGACGGCAACACCGGCCGCGCCAGCGCCATGCCGACAAGGGCACACACCAGCATCACCAGCACCACGCGTGGCTTGCACAGGGTAACCAGGTCCCGCCAGCCCCAACCGCTCAGCGAAGGGGATGCGAGCTCGGAGACGCGGATCTCGGTGGTCAGTGAATCAGACATGGACCCACTCCTTCTTCTGCTGCGTTATGGGTTGTGATCTGTGCGGGGATGGTTCGAGAGAGCGCCACCGCCAGGCCGCCAGCGCGAGGCTCACGACCAGCCCCACGGCCCCCGCGGTATGCAGCAGCGCCAGCCATAGCGGCAACCACAGCAGTACATTGGCGACACCCAGGGAAAACTGCACGGCGTAGGTCAGCACCAGCGCCAGCAGGGGACCACGCATCGCCCTCTCGCGTCGGTAGCCGACCCACAGTCCCAGAATGGCGAGACCCAGCGCCAGCGCGCCCAGACGGTGCCCCACCTGGATGGCGCTACGTGCCTCGGCATGCAGCTGACCATGCAGGTAGTTAGGGCCGACGCTCTGAGTCAGATGAAACCCCTCGCTCCAGTCCAGGGCCGGCCACCACTGGGAGTTACAGGTAGGGAAGCCCTGGCAGGCGATGCCGGCATAGTTGCTCGAGACCCAGCCCCCCAGGGCCAGCTGAATCACCAGCAGTACCGCGGCCAGTCCCCATAGCGGGGTGAGACGACGAGGGGGCGGCGCCACACCTCCCAAGGTCAGATTCCCACTGGCACAGCGACGCAGGCGCAGATGCAGCCACAGAAACACCAGCATCACACCAAGCCCGCCGAGCAGATGCAGCGTCACCACCTGAGGCCACAGCTTCAGCGTCACGGTGAAGGCACCGAACGCCCCCTGCACCATGATCAGCCCAAGCAGACCCAGGGAAAGCCGCCAGGGATAGTCGGCATGGCGCCTGAGTGGCCAGCCCAGCACCACCAGGGCAATCACCAGCAGGCCCAGGGCGGAGGCCACATAGCGATGGACCATCTCCATCCAGGCCTTGGCGCTCTCCAGGGGCGAGTCCGGACTATGCGCCAGCGCCTGCCCTTCGTCGGGCACCACCAGGGCGCCGTAGCAGCCCGGCCAGTCCGGGCAACCCAGGCCGGCATCCACCAGGCGCGTCCAGGCCCCCAGCAGTATCACCCCCACCGTGAACACCACACCCGCCAGACTCAACGCCTTGAGCAGTGCCAACCGCCGACGTGCTGCATGCATCGCCAACCCTCCCTTGCCATATGGGCTCAGCGCCCCGCCATTTCCTGGCCAACCTGCCAGGGTGCCTCCGGGTTCATGCGCAACAGGCGCCCCAGGTCTGCCTTGACCGCATAGGGGTCCGCCTCGGGTTCATAACCGAGCACCACCTGACCCCGCGGATCGATCACCCATAACCGGTCCGACTCGAGCCAGGCGGGGCGCTCGGCCCACTGCCCCACCACCGCACCCGGCAGTGCATCGTCAATGCCGCCCACGCGAAGCCGGCTGACCCTCGGCGCGTCGCTGCCCAGTGCGCGATGCAGGCGCCACCACTGATCGCTGAGCTCGTTACAGCGCTCGCCGCAGTCGAATGCCAGGACCCAGTCGCCGGAGACCGCGGGTGCCATCGGCGTGGTCAGCGGCCACTCGGCCAGCACCGGCACCCCAGGCGCCAGCTCGCCATGCGCGGTGCGCCCCTCGGGAATGCCGATACGCCATAGCGCCATCACCGTGGCGACCAGCACCGGCAGCGAGAGAAACAGCAGCAGCGCCGCCAGCTTGAGCCGTCCATAGGGGGTGGCATGGGCCATCGTCATGATCGATCCTCCGTGAGTATCTCATCGGGATGCCGCCCCATGCGCCGGCCACCGAGCACCATCACCACCAGCGCCGCCAGAGCCAGTCCCCACCACTGCACGGCATAACCGACATGGCGACTCGGGGGCATGACGCTCGGTGACCACCAGCGGGGCAGCACACCGGCCCCCTCCTCAAGGTGCAGCCAGCCGGCGTGGGCGAAGTCGAGCGGCCAGGCATCGAGTTCGATGCGCTGAAGCCTGGCGCCCTCTCGATTGGGTCCGAACAGCGGGGCGCCATCCCCTGCCGCCTGCCAGCGGCCACGCAGGGTGACCCGCCCTTTGGGTGTCGCCACTTCGGGGTCGGAACGACTGGTGCCGGTCTCCAGAAAACCACGCTGCATCAGCCAGACGCGACCATCATCGCCGCGCAACGGCGTCAGGGGTGCCACCCCCAGGCGCCCCTCGTGGGTGCGGTTATCCAGAAACAGGGTCTTGTCGGCCAGGTATTCGCCGGACAGCGTCAGCCGGCTACCCTCGGGGGGAGCCTCTCTGGGGTCGGTAAGCGCTGGTGCCGCCTCCAGCTGCGCCAGGTAGGCACGTTTCTGCTCGCCACGCTCCCACTGCCACGCCCCCAGCGCCACCCCCAGCACGACCAGCAGGGACCAGAGCGTCCACCACAGGCGTTGCCGCCACCGTCCCGGGCGGGCATGCTGGGAAACCTTCATATCCAAGGAGTGCGCCATGCTGCTCAAGATCCTGATTGCCCTGGTGTTCCTGGCTATGGTGACCAGCCTCGCCGCCGGTGCCGGCTTCCTGCTGCGTGACGACGCCGCCTCACGGCGGCTGCTGGTCTCCCTCAAGTTGCGGGTCGCCCTCGCCGCCATCCTGCTGGCCCTGCTCTTCTATGGCTTCTACGCGGGCAATCTCGGCTGAATCCCGACAATCGCAACAGTCTTAAGGACATAGCCTCAGAGGCTCGGAAGACGGCTTTCAGAAAGCTAGGGTCAGAAAACATAGACGAACAGGAAGAGGCCGACCCAAACCACATCCACGAAGTGCCAGTACCAGCAGGCCGCCTCGAAGCCGAAGTGATTCTCGGCGGCGAAGTGACCACGCAGGATCCGCAGCAGCATCACCGCCAGGATGGTGGCCCCGATGATCACGTGGGCCCCATGGAAGCCGGTCAGCAGGAAGAAGGTCGAACCATAGATGCCCGTCTCCAGGGTAATCCCGTAGTGGTGATAGGCCTCGTAGTACTCGACCCCCTGAATGATGATAAAGCTCAGGCCCAGCAGCACGGTCACCAGCAGCCAGTTGCGCGTGGTCTCGCGCATGCCCTCCTTCAACCCCTCGTGGGCCACGGTCAGCGTGATGCTGGACCCCACCAGGATCAGGGTATTCACCAACGGCAGCTGCCAGGGGCTCAACACCTCCCGCGGCCCCGCCACATCGCCGGGCGGCTCCATCAACGGCCAGCTGGCGGTAAACTCCGGCCACAGCAGGGCCGCCACCCCCTTGGCGCCCTCTCCGTCCAGCCACGGCAGCGCAAAGGTACGCACATAGAAGAGCGCACCGAAGAAGGCGGCGAAGAACATCACCTCGGAGAAGATGAACCAGGCCATGCCCTGGCGGAAGGAGCGATCCATCTGATCATCGTAGAGCCCCCCGCGCGACTCCTTGATCACGTCGCGAAACCACAACCCCATCACGGTCAGGAGCGCCACGAAGCCGACCGCCATCATGATGCCGTTCATTCCGTGTACCAGGATCATCCCGAAACCGATCAACATCAGACCCAGCGCCAGCGAGCCGAGGACCGGCCACTTGCTGGTTGGGGGAACGTAGTAGCTGCCACCACTCATGCCTCACCTCCTATGTCGCCGCTCGCGCGTGCCTGAAGCGCTGCTTCATCACGGTCAACCGGATACAGGGTATAGACCAGGGTTACGGTATTGACGTCGGCAGGCAGATCCCGGGTCAGCTGGAAGATCAGGGGTAGCTCGATCCGCTCCCCCGCCTGCAGGCGCTGCTCCTCGAAACAGAAGCACGCCAGCTTGCGCAGATGCAGGTTGGCGCGGGCCGGCGTCACGCTGGGTACGGCCCGCCCCCAGACGGCGCTGTCTGCCGTGTTGTGGAAGGCGAACCCGACCTCGGCACTCTGCCCGGGGTGCACGCGAATCTGACGCGTCTCCACTTCGAGGTTCCATGGCAGGCCGGCACTGGTGCGCGTCACGAACTGCACGGTTACCGCGCGGCTCTGGTCGACCTCCTCCGCGACCAGTGCCTGGCCCTGGGTATCCACCTTGCCATTGAGCCCCGTCACCTCGCAGAAGACGTCATAGAGAGGCACCAGGGCGAAGGCGAAGGCGAACATGCCGGCCAGGGCGAAGAGGGTTCGGGCCACGGTTCGCCTGACCCCTCGGGCCCTCTGGCTGCCGTGCTGCTGACGCTCCTCCATATCTCTCCTCCCGCTAGTCGCTAGGGACGCCGCTGCTACTTCTCGTCACGCCTAATTTTCGTCATGCCGAATTCTCGTCACGACGAAAGGTGGGCGGATGCTCGAAGGTGTGCAGCGGAGCCGGACTCGGCACGCTCCACTCGAGGTCCTCCGCACCCTCCCAGGCCTTGGCCGGGGCCTTCTCGCCACCGCGCACGCACTTGATGATCAGCCAGACGAAGAGCAGCTGAGAGGCACCGAACAGGAAGGCGCCCAGGCTGGATGCCAGGTTGAAATCCGCGAACTGCAGGGCGTAGTCGGGGATCCGCCGCGGCATGCCGGCAAGCCCCGAGAAGTGCATGGGGAAGAAGGTCAGGTTGACGCCGATCACCGAGAGCCAGAAGTGCCAGTGGGCCAACTTCAGATTGGGGTAGTGGCCGGTCCACTTGGGTAGCCAGTAGTAGGCCGCGGCCAGGATCGCGAACAGCGCCCCCGGCACCAGCACATAATGGAAGTGCGCCACCACGAAATAGGTGTCGTGATACTGGAAGTCTGCCGGCGAGATGGCCAGCATCAATCCCGAAAACCCGCCGATGGTGAACTGCACCACGAAGGCCAGGGCAAACAGCATGGGCGGCTCGAAACTGATCGAGCCGCGGAACATCGTGGCCACCCAGTTGAACACCTTCACGCCGGTGGGCACCGCGATCAGCATGGTGGTGTACATGAAGAACAGCTCGGCGGTCAGCGGCAGGCCCACGGTGAACATATGGTGCGCCCAGACCATGAACGACAGGATGGCGATGGCCCCGGTGGCATAGACCATGGAGGCGTAACCGAACAGCCGCTTGCGGGAGAAGGTGGGGATGATCGCCGAGACGATCCCGAAGGCGGGCAGGATCATGATGTAGACCTCGGGATGCCCGAAGAACCAGAACAGATGCTGGAAGAGCACCGGATCCCCGCCACCGGCGGCATTGAAGAAGCTGGTGCCGAAGTTGATATCCATCAGCATCATGGTCACCGCCCCGGCGAGCACCGGCATCACCGCGATCAGCAGGAAGGCGGTGATCAACCAGGTCCAGCAGAACAGCGGCATGTCCATCATCCGCATGCCCGGCGCGCGCAGGTTGAGCACCGTGGCGATGATATTGATGGCGCCGAGGATCGAGCTGATACCGGCGATATGCAACGAGAGGATAAAGAAGGTGGTGGAAGGCGGTGCGTAGGTGGTGGAGAGCGGCGCGTAGAAGGTCCAGCCGAAGTTGGGGCCACCCCCGGGCATCAACAGGGTGCTCAGCAGCAGCGTGAAGGCCACCGGCAGCAACCAGAAGCTGAAGTTGTTCAGGCGCGGCAGGGCCATGTCCGGCGCGCCGATCTGCAGCGGTATCATCCAGTTGGCCAGCCCCACGAAGGAGGGCATGATCGCCCCGAACACCATGATCAGGCCATGCATGGTGGTCATCTGGTTGAAGAATTCCGGCTCCACCAGCTGCAGCCCGGGCTGGAACAGCTCGGCGCGCACCACCAGCGCAAAGACACCACCGATAAAGAACATCGTCAGTGAGAAGATCAGATAGAGGCTGCCGATCTCCTTGTGATTGGTGGTCAGCAGCCAGCGCATCAGGCCACGGGGTGGGGCCGAGTGCGCCGCCTGGCCGCCGGCACTGGCGGTAGAGCTCTGCTCGACGGGGTGATGCAAGGGCAGCTTGGGCGCCATGGTCAATCTCCCTGATTGTCGCTGTTCTTATCTGATCGCTTGGGACAACCGCGGCCGGCCTACTCCTCCAGCCGCTCGGCAATCTCCAACGGCTGAACCACATCGCCGGTCTCGTTCCCCCAGGCGTTGCGCTCGTAGGTGATCACGGCGGCAATCTCCACCGGGCTCAGGGTATTGCGGAAGGCCGGCATGGCGGCGCCCGAGACCCCGTTGACCACGGTCTCGATATGCCGCTCGCGCTCCTCCATTAGTGCCTGGTTGCCCGCCAGCGCCGGGAAGGCCGGCTCATTACCGCTTCCATCGGGCTGGTGGCAGGAGGCACACACCGCGTTGTAGCTCTGCTCGCCACGCGCCATCAGCTCGTCCAGGGTCCATTCGCGGTCGACGCCGGAGGCCTCCTGGGCGGCCGCCTCCTTGCGCTCGGCGAGCCAGGCATCGAACTCCTCCTCCTCCAGCGCCTGCACCACGATCGGCATGAAACCGTGGTCCATACCACATAGCTCGGCGCACTGACCGCGATAGACCCCGGGCTCGTTGATCCGCACCCAATTCTCGTTGACGAAGCCGGGAATGGTGTCCTGCTTGACGGCCAGGTCCGGCACCCACCAGGAGTGGATGACATCATCGGAAGTCATCAGGAAGCGCACCTTGCGACCCACGGGTAACACCAGCGGTTCATCGACCTCGAGCAGGTAGTGCTCGCCTCGTTCCCCCTTGCCACGAATCGTCTCCCGGGGGGTGCCGAGGTTGGAGGTAAAGGCGACATCCTCGCCGAGATACTCGTAGCGCCAGCGCCACTGCTGGCCGGTAATCATTACATCCAGATCGGCATCGGAGGGGTCATACATCTTCTTGAGGGTGGCGGTAGCGGGTACCGCCATGCCGATCAGGATCAACAGCGGAATCGCCGTCCAGATCACCTCGACCAGGGTGTGTTCATGGAAGTGCGCCGCCTTGGCCCCCTTGGAGTGGCGAAAGCGGAACAGGGAGTAGAACATCGCCCCGAACACGATCACGCCGATGACCACACAGATCCAGAAGATGGTCATGTGCAGGGAGTGGACCTCTCGACTCACGTCGGTCACCCCCACCGGCATGTTCCAGCCATTGGCCATGGCCAGCGTCGTCATCAGGGGGACGACCAGGCAACCTGCTGTCCACACGATGAACGTGCGCATCGGCGCCTCCTCCTTGCTGGTTATCGTGACTTGTTATTGTCGTACCACGCGCTAGCTACGTGGAACGTCGTTCGATTCAGCTATAACTGTAAGGCAGTGTAGTCACCCACACTGCGGCCAACAGTCGCGCCCTCGTCCACCGCCAACGCCTTTTTCAACGGGCCGCCGACACGGCGACGAACGCCACGACCGCCACCAATACCAGGCCCATCAGGATTCCCACGGTAATAAAGGCCACGGGATGGCCCTTTTCGAAGTCCTCCCGGCGCTGGGCATCCTTCTGTACGCCGAAGAAAGCCGCCAACACCGACTTGACCACACTCCACATCGCACTCGCTCCCTGACATGCATCAAAGGAAAGCGCCCCGGCGGCGTCCTCCCGCCTACGCTCTCCTATACTCTAGTCAACATCACGAGGCGTATGCCGCATCCGCCATCCGCTGAACCAGTGACCAGGAGGTCGTCATGCCCCAGAACCCCTTCTCCAACCCGATGCTTGAGTGGTGGCAGCAGCAGTGGACCAAGGGTGCCAACCCCATGGCGCGCACCCAGCTGGCCTGGATGGAAGGCCTAGCCGAGGCCCTGCAGTTCGAAGCCGAATTCCTGAAAGCCATCGCCGAGAGCGGTGAAAGAATCGCCGAATGCTTCGACGGCCCCCAACCCACGACTCCGGAGCAGGTACAGGCCTGCTATGAAAAGCTGGTGAAGGAGGTGAGTAACGCGCAGATGAAACGCCTGGAGCATGCCACCAAGCTCAGTCACGATTTCCGCAAGCGCCTATGGGAGGAGATCTAGGCTTGACCGAAAAGTCGGCGAGCGCAGCCAGTTTTCGGACAGAGCCCGGCCACCCTTCAGCGATCAACATCGCCAGATAAACCAGGCGCCCTGATCGGGCGCCTTTTCAGTTCCCCAGCCCGAAGATCCGCGTGATCAGCGGCAGCAGAAACGCCGTAAGCAGCCCTGTCAGCCCCATGGCCAGCCCCGAGAAGGCCCCGGCCACGGCGCCGATCCGCGCAAACGCCTGGGCCGTGCCGAAGCCATGGGCCGACAGCCCCAGGGTGAACCCCTGCACCGCCGGATCCTTAATCCGCAACAGACGGAATACCCAGGGCGAAAGCGCACAGCCGATCGAACCCGTCAGCAGCACCAGACCCGCCGCCAGCGAAGGAATACCTCCGATCTGCTCGGCGATCCCCATGGCAATGGGAGATGTCACCGAACGCGGCGCCAGGGAGAGCACCGTTTCCAGACGAGCCCCCAATGCCAGGGCAATGCCCAGGGTGCTGGCCACCGCCGTGACGATGCCCAGCAGACAAGCCAGCAGCAGCGGCACCAGCAGCCGCCTGACACGCTCACGATGGTCATACAGGGGAATCGCCAGCGCCACGGTGGCCGGCCCCAGCAGGAAGTGGATGAACTGCGCCCCCTCGAAGTAGGTGGCGTAATCCATATCCACCAGCAGCAGCAGGCCGATCAGAATGGCAATGGAGAGCGTTACCGGGTGCAGCAATGGCGTGCCGCCGAGGGCAGTGTTGATGCGCACCGCCAGGCTAAACACCAGCAGCGTCATCAACAGCGAAAGCAGCGGGTTCCCGGAGAGATAGACCCACAGCTGATCCAGCGTTGCGAGGCTCATCGCGACTCCCCTCCCCGGCGCCGGTTTAGCCGGTCCAATCCCCAGGCGGTCGCGGCCAGGGTCAGTCCCGTGGACACCACCAGGGTGATCAGGATGGGCCAGAGGTCACGACCGATCAGCGCGAAATGCACCATCAGCCCCACCCCCGCCGGCACAAACAGCAGGGTAAGGTAGCGCAGCAGACCCTCGCCGGCCATGCGCAGGCTCCTGGGCACCTTGCCATTCACCAGCAGCCCAATCAGCAGGATCACCATGCCAATCACCGGGCCTGGAATCGGCAACGTCAGCCCACGCGCGACCAGCTCCCCCAGGAACTGGCAAGCCAGCAACAAACTCATCCCCATGATCAACGGCATGGCAACTCCCCCCCCTCTGCGACCCCGACAACGCCCGACACGCGGCGTAAACCGCCGACATCATAGAGCATCATCGCGGCACGCCCCAGCGCTCACAACCCAAGCATCTGAAAAGAAAGTGCAAAAGGGGCTTTTCATTTGCCGGCTAACGCGCTAGTATACGCCTCGTTCTCGGGGCACAGGCCGGACGGCCAGGAAACCGAAAACGAGAGTCGGAGCGTGGCGCAGCTTGGTAGCGCGTTGCAATGGGGTTGCAAAGGTCGCAGGTTCGAATCCTGTCGCTCCGACCAGAAACATCAAGAGAAATCGCCACTAACGGGTCATGCCGAGTGGCGGTTTTTCGTTGCTGCGTGTATAGAACCCATGCAGCAGAAACCTCAAGATTATCTAGTCTCCTATTTTTCCTATTGCTGCCTCACCTCCTTCCTACCCCCGTCTTTAACAGACACAACGCACCTGAGTAAAAACCGTACTGAACCAGAGCGAGATTACACCAGCTGCATCAACTGCCCTGAAGCACATAGGGTGCTAAGCTCAAACTCAAGAAGACAGCATGATGTAGGCTGCGAGTAGTTTATCGTGACCTAACAAACAGAAGGTTGTTCTCCTCATCACATTATTTGCGAACGACAAGGAAGCCTTCGCGTGAGCCACTATAGCCACAAGCACGAAACCACACACCTGCTGGCCGCAGCCAATCGCTGGAAAGAAATCTGCTTACTCCAGGACGGCAGCCTGTTCTGTGACAAGGACCTCTGGACGCACGACAACCTGGAGGAATTGGACCGAAGCTTTACCCAGAACCCCATCGAGGGCGGCGACAGCTACATTCACAAACTATCGCTTCAGCTAGCCGACACCTCGGCTGATGCCATTCAGCTGATGGCGGAACTCAACTGGCTATTGCTACTTTTCTCGAGCAATATCAAGCCTGCCACCAAGCGCCGCATGGTGAAGGAGATCTGGGAGCTGAGCGGTGAGGCTTTCCCCGAGCCACCCCCCTGCCTCAATGACCAGGCCCTCGGTGGCGTCGGCAGCACCGGTACGGGCTTCAATACCCATCGCTGGCGTGAGCTTGTCTTTCTGATCGACCTGATCCGCGCCTTCAAATCGCTCCCACCCGACCAGCAGCAGCGGCAGGCTGAAGACCCCTGGGCCTTCGCCGACTGGATGGCCACGGTACGCCGCGATGGCATACGACAGCTCCCGCATATCCTGAGCTACCTGCTCTTTCCGGATAGCTTCGAGTACATCTCCATCATACTCGACAAGCAAAAAATCCTGGAAAAGATGGCTGGTCTCTCCAAACACCGGCTTAAACAACTCTCGGACCGAGAGATCGACCAGTCTCTCCTGGAGCTTCGCCAGCGCTTGGAAAGTGAGGGCGACCAAAAGGTAGACTTCTACGACTCCCCCTGGCTGGAGCAGTGGCGCCCTTCCCCCGGCATCTGGCTGATGGCCTGGAATCCGAAGCACTGGCCTTGGAAGTCCTATCAGGATGATCGTTTGAAGATCGCCAGTGGCGAGAACGTCACCCTGTCCTGGCGCACCGCCTCCACCCACCCCCGCGAAGGCGACACCTTCTACCTGGTACGGGTGGGCCAGGAGCCTCGCGGGCTAATCGCTCGGGGCAATATCGCCTCGGCGCCATATGAAGATGAACACTACAACCCGGACCGCGCCGACAACGGCGAGAAAGCTCGCTTTGTCGATATCACCCTGACCGACCTGCGCGATCCTGACGTCGACACCTACATCAGCATGGACAAGCTCCAGGCCGATACCACCGATGGGCAGAACTGGTCGCCCCAGGGCTCGGGCATTGAGGTCAAGTCGCTCTCGGCGAAGCTGATCGGCAAGCTGTGGGACAAACTGCCGCCGGTGAAGGTCTCAGCCGCGAAGGCCGACACGCCTATACAGGAGGCCATCCAGATCGCCCGGCCGGCCAACACGATCTTCTATGGCCCGCCCGGCACCGGCAAGACCTATCACCTGCAGAAGCACCTGATGCCTAAGTACGAGAGTGAGGCGAAGCAGGCCCCCACTGGCAAGTGGTTGGAGGAGCAGCTGGCGGGCACCGCGTGGTGGGAGGCCATCGCCCTGGCGCTGGCAGACCTGGGTGGCATTGCCACGGTCAATGACCTGATCGTCCACCCCTACTTCAAGGCCAAGGCACGCGTGCAGGGGCGGGCCAACAATCCGCACCTGCGCCAGACCTGCTGGGGTGCGCTTCAGCAGCATGCGGTACTGGAGTCAGAAACGGTGAAGACCGCAGCCGAGAAGCGCATCTCACCGCTGATCTTTGACAAGCAGCATGGCGGCCGATGGATCCTGACTGGCGACTGGGAGGAAGCCGGCGAAGGGCTACGTGAGAAGCTCGCTCAACTCAAGCAAGGCCCAGCCAGCGACGACGCCCGCATCAAGCGCCACCTGACGGTAACCTTCCATCAGTCCTACAGCTACGAGGACTTCGTCGAGGGCATCCGCCCGCAGACCACCGAAGACGGCGCCATCAGTTACGAGGTGCGTGACGGCCTGTTCAAGGCGTTCTGCCTGCGCGCCAGCCAGGACCCCAAGCAGCGCTACGCGCTGTTCATCGACGAGATCAATCGCGGCAATATCTCACGTATCTTCGGCGAGCTGATCACCCTGATCGAGGCCGACAAGCGCGCCTGGTGGGACGAGGAAGGCCAGCTGGTCGAAGGCATCGAGCTGGTATTGCCCTACTCGGGCGAGCGGTTCGGGGTGCCCAAGAACCTCGATATCTACGCCACCATGAACACCGCCGACCGCTCCATCGCGCTGATGGATGCCGCCCTGCGCCGGCGCTTCCACTTCCACGAGCTGATGCCGGAACCCAAGCGGATTCCCGGCGGCCAGGGGGACGGCTATATCCCCGACGGTGAAGGCGGCCTGCTCAACTTGCGCGCCCTGCTGGAAGCGATCAACTTGCGCCTGCGCTACCTGCTGCACCGCGATCAGACCTTCGGCCACGCCTACTTCACCGAGGTGAAGGACCTCGAGGCCCTGCGACGGGTGATGGTCTACGACATCATCCCCATGCTGGCGGAGTACTTCTATGACGACTGGCGCCAGATCCGCCGCGTGCTGGCAGACGAAGGGGCCGATGTGGAGCAGCAGCTGATCACCGCCGAGACCCTCGATCCGGCCCGCCTCTTCCCCGACAGCGACGACCTGCTCCCCGAGCGGCCCGACTACCGCGTCAAGGCGCCGGGAAAGATCAGCGCCGACGCCATCAAGAAGATCTACGAGTCGCTGGAAGCCGAGGCATGAGGCAACTCACCGCCTACGAGCACGGCTGGCTTGCGGTCGGCGAGGGGCGCGACCTGGCACCCCACGAGGCTGACGCCCTGGCCGGCGCCGAGAGCATGCTGCCGCCAGGCTGCCTGCAGTGGGGTCATCAACGGGTGAAGTTCACCCAGTTTTGCGGGGTGGTCCAGGTGGACGGCCTGCAGGTGGAGGTGCTGCCCAAGCTCACCCCGTATCAGACCGAAGCCCAGCAGCGCGACACCCTGCTGACCATGCTGGCCTGCGCCGGTGACTTGGAGGGCGTCGATACGCTCGGTGCTGGCCTGGCTACCAGCCGAACTACCCTGCTGGACCTCTTTATCCGCCACTTCGCTCACCTGCTGGAGCGCCAGCTACAACAGGGGCTACTGCGGGACTATCGGGATATCGACGACACCCTTGACCAGGTGCGCGGCCGCATCGACCTGGTGCGCCAACAGCGCGAGAACCTCTTCAAGCCCCAACGCCTGGCCTGTCACTACAGCGAGTTGATCGCCGACATTCCGATCAACCGCCTGCTGCACTCAGCACTGCGGCTGGTGATCTCCCTTACCACCAGCCCCCTGCTTGCCCAGCAGCTCCACGCCCTGCGAATGCGCTTCGGTGACGTCGGCACTCTGACGCCCCATGAGCGAGGCCCTACGGCCGATCAGCTCAACCGGATGCAGAGCCGCTACGCCCCGCTGGTGACGCTGGCCCACCTTTTCCTGGAGGGTCAGTTTCTGGATGCCCGCTCAGGGCGCCAACAGGCCTTCAGCCTGCTCTTCGACATGAACCGTCTCTTCGAACGCTATACCGCCAGCCGCCTGCGCCCGCTGGCGCGTCGCCACGGGCTCAAGCTAATGGAACAGGGCCCGCGGCGCTATCTGGGTCACGAGGAGAACGGCCTCGGCCGACTCCTTATGCGGCCGGATATCAGCCTGCTGGACGAATCCCGGCGGCCGGTGATCATCCTGGATACCAAGTGGAAGCGCATCGAGGGGCCGGATGCCCTGGCCGCCCTCTCGACGTCGGATCTCTACCAGCTGGCAACCTATGCCAGCGCCTACGACTGTGAGTCGGTGGTACTGCTCTACCCCGAGCAGGCGCATCTCCGAGCCGGTCAGCGCCATGCCATGACCCTCGCTGGCTCTGGAGCCAGGCTGACACTTGCCGGCATACCACTGGATGGCACAGCCATCGGAAGTGAGCTGATGGCCACTGACACCATCGCACGTGTATAACCTGCCTAGGCAGTAGGATCCAGCGAAAGGGCTATGTGGCTGGGGAGAAAAACACATTAGAAACAGCAAACCGGATTCCTCGACCGGCATCACGGGAACATCAACCTCAATCGCAAGGAAACTACGAATCATGATGAAGCGAGTTTTTGCAGGAGCATTGTTCTTAGCCATCTCGCCAATGACGCCCGCAGAGGACCTCTATACGGGTAGGTACTCGAACTGTATGGACGCATCGGGTGGCGTCACCGTCAATATGATGAACTGCATCGGTGAGGAGATAAAAACCCAAGATGCTCGACTGAATGGGGCTTACCAGAAGTTGCGTAACAATATCTCGGGCGAGCGCCGGCAAGAGCTTCTAGATGCGCAGCGCCTTTGGATTCAGTACCGGGATGCAAACTGTCAATTCTACGCTACAGCGGGAGGAACCTTGGCAATGGTCGCCTCGAATGAGTGCGTGCTGCGTGAGACGGCGCAGAGAGCACAAGAACTCGAGAACCTAGCCAATTGGTGATTACCGGGAAGCCTGGAATAGGCTCTTCATTCCTGCCGTGCGTGCGTAGGTCAGGCCGGAGAGCCAGTGCCACACCTTCCGCTAGGCATGACGTACCAGCGTGATTGAGTCTTTCGCCATCGGATTCAGAAGAGCGTTGTCATAGGCGGCATCATAAGGTAACAGGCACGACTAAACATCCGCGATGGCCATCAGGCTTTGGAACGAGTCTAATTCACAATACCTTTTTTGCGCCATGACACATGGCGACATTCACTTTTACTGCTAGGACAGCATTGATGGACGACACCCTGCTGGTCAGCCTCCGCCGCTATCGCCCCCGAGAAGGCCGCGATAGCCTCGAGGATTACCTCACCGAGATTTTCGCCTGGCTGCTGCGGAATTCCCGTAATGTGGCCGATGCCTTTCTCGACACCGTTATGACGCATGTGCCGGAGACGGATCGCCTCGAGCTGCCTGCTGACGATCAGGAAGTCACCTGGGAGACACAAGCGACCTATCCAGGTGCTCGGCTCGACATGCTCGCCAAGTGGCCGGGCGGCGCATTGCTTTTCGAGCATAAGGTGCATGCTCCGCTCTCCGCTGAGCAGGTGAACAAGTATCGCGACCTGGCGGCATCGGAGTTTCCCGGCCGGACCGCTCGGGTAATCGTGATCTCTGCCAATACCGGCCAGCATCGGCCGGAAGCGCATGGTTGTCTGTGCTGGGAGAACGTGTACGAGCTGCTGGAGACACAGCACAACACACTGAGTGACCCAGCAGAGCAATTTCATATCGCCAGTTTTTTGGCCCTGTTGCGGCACGAAGGGCTGCACCCGGCTAAAGCGATCAGCCATCAGGCGCTTGCGTTCTACCCGGTGGTGTGGCGTTTTCCGGAGCAACTGGGAGATGCGCTGGCACCGCTGGCATACGAGCAATGGCCGCTCAAGGAGCGCTATGAAGGACGCAACCCCAAGACGCGTTGGGGCCGGCTGGGGTTTGAACTGATCCCCGCCGGAGGGCCCCTTCACTGGATGCCGGGACTGTTCGTGGGAGTGATTCTCGACGGTCGCGACCACCTGGTGGAGAACCGGCATACCAACCGAGTGATGCTAAACATCATTCTCGACTTCTCGGTCAAGTTACACGACATCTACCCGCAACTACCGAGCTATCGGCGACTCGTGCAACAGCTTCGAGAGAGGACGCCCCACAAGGGCTGGCACTTCTATGATCACCTCGAGGAACGCCCGGCCAATCGCTATCATCCCCTGTACCTGGAGACCCCCCTACTGGAAGTGCTGCGTGGAACGACCACTATGGCAGAGCAGCGCGACGCGATTCGCCGCGCCGTTTGTGACGCGATCGAGCTGCTGCAGCAGGATAATGCCCTGAAGACACTGACCGACGAGGTTCGGCATGAAGCTATCTTGTTGACCGAGCCCGAGCACCAATGACGAGCCAGAATTCCCGGGGCCAGCTCAGTGAAGCCGATGTGCTTGACGCCATGCTCAGAACACTGAGTCGCGGCACCCAGGCTAGATAAAGCTCATACACGCCAGGTCCTGACGGCGAAGCATGGGCCGAGCAGGCCTTTCCGCACTTCGTCCAGGGATAGAGACTGCCTCGCTCAAAACGAGGCAGCACAGTAATGGCGAAAGGGAAATATTCTGACTTGTGGCGTTCACTTGACTCAGGACATGAGCGCATTGATCGGCCGGTGAACGGCAGCGTTTCTCTTTCGCAACGGTGAGCCAACATAAGACGAGAATGCCTTGGCAGGAAAACTGGGCAGTCGGCAACAAGCAACCCCGGAGACCCCGATGACGGCACACCTGATCGACTTTCAACACGCGGCCGAGGCCAAGCGCTGGCAAGCCATCAACGATGATGTGATGGGCGGCGTCTCCCTCGGCAACCTGCAGGTGCAAGACGGCGTCGGGGTGTTCAGTGGCGAGACGTCCCTGGAGAACAACGGCGGTTTCGCTTCGGTTCGCCGCGAGCGCGAGGCCATGGACCTGAGCGGCGCTCCGGGCCTGTTGCTCGATGTGCGCGGCGACGGCCGCCGCTACCAGCTGCGCCTGCGCACCAACCAACTGTTCGAGGGCGCGGCCTACCGGGCGCTGTTCCAGCCCCCCACCGGCGAGTGGCAACGCCTTGCCCTGCCCTGGCACGAGTTCGAGGCGGTGTTTCGCGGTCGGCGACTGGAGGATGCGCCGCCGCTCGATCCCGCGGCGCTCCGGCAGGTGGGATTGCTTATCGCCGACCGGCGGTCGGGGCCCTTTCGGCTGGAGCTGGAGTGGATCGGGAAGATGAACGGCCAGGAAAGCAAATAAGACCTCGTTTACTCCACTTTTTCAACACTCCTAAAACTTCCAAATTAGCTACTTTTTATTGCAAATGGTACAATATAGGGTCAGCTAAAAAGTGTTACTTCAAGGCATGATGCTGGATTCTTTTCCTGGCATGGGGGTCTGGTATGTTTAGGAGGTCAACGCATTTATGATGGATATTTTCAAGGTGGTTTACGATGGGGACACCATTGGGTTCTTCCCTGCCACCACCTGGTGTCAGGCTTCCAAAACGGGAGCGAACTTTCACCGTAAGCAGACCGGTGAAAACGTACCTTGGGAGCATGTAACGACCACCTGGGTCAATCCGAAGCACTACGAACAAGAGGGTGTTCCAGAAGAACTTTATGCCACGCCCTCCTCGACCGATGAAAATAGTTCCGTCGAAAACGATCTTGCCACAGCCTAATCGCTGCGCCTGCCCTTATGACATATAAGCCATGCCATCCCGGTATGGCTTTTTCTGTTATTTGCTCCATTTTCTTTTCTGGCTTTGGATCTTATACAAGTTCATTAATAATATGGGAAGCTAACCCATCCCTCGCATCACACAGAGCTCTCTGAAGCCAAACCACGTCTCGATTCGTGACTGACAATAAGGAAATACAGCCATGACCGACTCCCCCCTCAAACTCCCGCTCCGCGAGCAGTATGCCGCTCTGCGCAGCGGTAAACTCACGGCCACCACGCTGGCAGAAACATCGCTGGAAGCTCACCGCATCCGCGGCCAGCACGATCACGCCTACATGACCTGGAACGGCGAGGCTGCCCTCGCCCACGCCCGGGCCACAGATCAAGTGATTCGTCAGGGGGGAGACACCGGCGCGCTGATGGGCATCCCCGTATCGCTCAAGGATTTATTTGCGGTGCCGGGGCTGCCGACCTATGCCGGCTCGTCCCGGCGGCTACCACCACAGTGGGAGCAGGCCGGCCCGCTGGTCAGGGCCCTGCTCGCCCAACTGCCCAGCGTGATGGGCAAGACCCATACGGTGGAGTTTGCCTTCGGCGGCCTCGGGACCAATGCCCACTGGGGAGCTCCGCGCAACCCCTGGGATCTTGAGAATCACCGAATCCCCGGGGGCTCGAGCTCCGGTGCGGGTGTATCGCTGGTCGGTGGAACCGCAAGCCTGGCCTTCGGGACGGATACCGCGGGCTCGGTGCGCATCCCCGCCTCCATGACGGGAGTGGCAGGCCTCAAGACCACCGCGGGACGCTGGCCGGGGAAGCAGATCGTGCCGCTCTCCCCGACCCTGGACACCCCTGGGCTGCTGGCTCAACGCGTCGACGACCTGGCGTTTGCCTTCGACGCCCTGGATGGTGCACTGACAGGCCGCGATGACCGCGTCCCGGCCCCTCCCACTCTCGCCGATCTCACCCTTGGCGTGCCCAGTGCGTTTTTCTGGGACGACTGCAGCCCAGGCATTGCAGAGAGCGTCGAACGCGCCATCCGCCAGCTCGAGGCCGCCGGGGCGCGCCTGGTGACCCTGGATCTGCCCAACACCGATGAGGCGTATAGGCTGTTCCTGGAGGGGGGAGTTGCCGCGGCGGAGCTGTCGGCCTTTCTCAAGACCGACCTTCCCGAAGCGATCACCGCGCTGGACCCCAATGTTGCCGCCAGGGTCGAGGCGGTAGACGACATGCCCGCCTGGGAGTACGTGCGTCGACGCGCCCTTATCGACAAGCTGTATGGCATGGCCGAGAGGGAGATCGCCGGTGTGGACGCCATGCTCACCCCCACTGTGGCGATCACGCCGCCCACCGTGGAAAGTCTGCTTTCGGTGGAGGCCTATGCAAGGGCCAATATGCAGGCGCTCCGCAATACCATGATCGCCAACTTCATGGGGCTGTGCGGCCTGACGCTGCCGGTGGGTAACGATAGCGCCGGCATGCCGGTGGGCTTGCAGGTAATGGCGGGGCCCCGGCAGGAGGCGCGACTACTGGCCATCGGTCAGAGCATCGAACAGCGGCTCGGTACTGGGATCAGCATCCTTGGTGAGCCGCCCGCACCATGATGATCCTTTGGCCTGGGCAGCTGAAGCGACGCTACGCTTCTGTCTCGGCCAGTGTCTTCAGCCGACCGACGCTCTCCTCCAGCTCCTCAACGACTCGGTCCATCGCCTCGATGCGGGCATCCAGATAGTCCTGGGCGTCATCATCGGTGGCATGACGGCTGTCCAGTCGTGCCTGGCTGGCGGCGCTCTTCAGCGCCCCCGCCAGGGCCTGCAGGCTCTCGGCGGTCCGCTGGGCCTGGGCGGCATTCTCCCGCTCGGCGTCGGCGCTGTGGCCAAAGAAGATAGGCACCACGTTGTCGTCGGCGTCGAAGGCGATGGCGTCACGCAGGGCCAGCTCTGCCGCACTGTAGCCGCCGGCACTGCTGTCGTCGGTGGCGCTGTCGCGCACCACCTGATCTGAATGGTCGAGAATGCGCCACTCGTAGGGCTCGTCGCCGTAGACCTCGATGCGGCCGGAGTCATAGGGGCGATCGATGCGGTATATGACGTTCATCACGACTTCCTCCAGACGGACGGCTGGGCGCCAGCAGGATGATTCGGCGCCGTTCTTTTCACTGATACCAGCTTATCGCGACGTTAAGGCCAGCATCTTGACCGGGCTCAGGCCCGCCCTTCGCTTATACCAGCTTCAGCGGCTCGATATCGCGAAAGATGCCGGTCTTGGTCATGTCCCGGCGCAGGGTGAAGGCCTCGAGCGCCGCCACCGGATCGATCTGTTCGAGGTTGTCGAACGCGATACGCTCCCACTGTTCCCGGGTCACCTTGACGCTATAAAGATACTGATCAGATTCACTGCCGGTCGCTGGGTCGGTGGTCTGGCGGTAGCCCGACACACGCGCCTCCTTGACCCCAGGCAGGCGGGCAAACACCGCTCCCAGCACGCGAAAGGCGATGCCATGCACGTGATCGCGATAGAGCTCGCGCTGACGCGTGGCACTCAGCCGGCGGGGCGAAAGCTTGAGCTGCTTGGGGGGCATGGCCCAGTAGCGGTCCGGCATCTCCTCTTCCCGGGGCAGGTCGATATCCACCGCAATGGTCGCGGTATTGCTGCCCAGCTCGAAGTCGACCAGCGTCTCGCGGGGCCAGTCGATCTCCTCGAGCCGCTCGCGCAGCGTCGCCTCCATGGCCTCTGGGTCATCCCACACTCCATCGCTCTCGCGCTGGTAACGGGAAAACTCCGCGGCATCATGCTCGGCCTTGCGCCACTCCCAGGCGCGATAACGCTCATCGAACTCGCTCTTGAGACGGGCATTGCGCGCCTCTCGGCGACGCCTCGCCGGCGGAACCAGGGCATGCCACCATACCGGCGACAGCGGTTGAAATGGCGGTGGCGGGGCCTCGTCGAACTCGCTGACCTCATAGCCGTTGGACTCGGGCGATGGGGTCTCCTCGTGCAGCCGCCCCAGTCCCTCGATCTCGGCATTCAAACGGTCACAGTAGGCCTGGAGCTGCTCGCGCAGGCTCGCCTCGGCATGACGACGAATGATGCGTGCCTCGGCATCACCCATGGGAGTGCCATCGTCGTGGAAGTAGTGGAGCTGACCGCTCTCGTCGACCTCCAGGCGAATCGGCACACTATCGCCCTCGGTCAACCGCGCCTCGAGCGCCGCGGCATCGCCATGACTACCATCGGCACGACCGCTATCGCCACGACCGCTATCGCCACGACCGCTAGGGGGCGCAGCCTTCTGGCGGCCGCCGCTTGACTCCCCGGTATCGCGGCCATCCAGACCCTGGCGATAGGCCAGGCCGGTGCCTGGCACCCCCACATGGCCCTGCACACCAGCGGGGCCAACGCTCAGGCTGGCCCCCCGTGGCCCCACCGAAAGGCCGAGCCCTCCCTTGCCGAGGTTGAGGCGAACACCCGGCGCCAGACGGATACGGCGCTGAAAACGAAAGGCCATGTCGGTTATCTACCATCCCTGTCGAAGTGACACTCAACGCCAGTCTAGCCCTCCCGGGCCGGCAGAGCATTTAACGCTCTTCTCCCGCTGTCGGCTCGATCTGACTGGCGGGCCCCGAAGTGCCGACCTCCAGCCGGGCCCGTTCCAGCACCTCGGCGGGCAGCTCCTTCTTCACCGCCACGCCCAGCTCGCGGAACTCGCTGGCCTGCTTGACCAGGTTGCCACGCCCGTTGACCAGCTGACCCAGCGCCTTGTCGTAGCTCTCGCGGGCGCCGTCGAGCTTCCTGCCCACCTCCTGCATGCTCTCCAGGAAGGAGGAGAGCTTGGTATGAAAGCGCTCGGCCTTTCTCGCAAGCTCGGCGCTGTGGCGGCTCTGATTCTCGAAGCGCCATAGCTGGCTTACGATATTCAGGCTGGTCAGCAGCGTGGTGGGGGTGGCCACCAGCACGTTGCGCTCGATGGCCCGCTGATAAAGGGTCGCATCGTGAAGCAGGGCCTCGATATAGGCCGACTCCACCGGGATAAACATGATCACCACCTCCGGGGAGTTGAGTCCCGGCAGATCATAGTAGTGCTTGTCCGCCAGCTCCTCGATGCGATCGCCCACGGCGCTGGCATGATCGGCCAGCGCGCGCTTGCGGGTCATTTCATCCTCGGCGTTGACATACTCCAGATAGGCGGCAAGCGACGTCTTGGCATCGATCACCAGATGGCGCCCCTCGGGCAGATAGACCAGGGCATCCGGGCGGCGCTTGCCCTGCTCGGTGGTGAAGCTCTTCTCGCGCTGATAGTCCACCCCTGCGCGCAGGCCCGCACTGTCCAATACGTTTTCCAGCATCAGCTCGCCCCAGTTGCCCTGCACCTTCTTCTGCCCCTTGAGGGCTTCGGTCAACTGAGCGGCCTGGTCGGTGATATCACGATTTAGCTGCTGCAGGTGCTTGAGCTCGGTGGTGAGGCTGGCACGCTGGGCGGTCTCCTGGGTGTGCAGGGTCTCGACCTTGTCGCGAAAGCCCTTGATCTCCTCCTGAAACGGCTTGAGCAGCCCCTCAAGGCTGCGCTCGGAGAGCGAGGTGAAGGCCCTGCCCTTCTGCTCCAGCAGCTCGTTGGCGAGGTTCTCGAACTCCACCTTGAGCTGCTGCTTGCTCCCCTCCATCCAGGCCAGCTGACGGGCGAAGTGAGCCTCCTTCTCTTCCAGTCGGGTGGTCAGTTCGCCATGGGTCTGCTTGAGCGCATAATAGGCGTCGCGGAAGCGCTCGAGCTCACGCCCCCTGGCCTCGACGGCCTCGCGCTGGGTCTCCACCTCGCCCTCCGCCACCTGCAGCGCCACCGTCTGTTCGCGGGCCTCCAGCTGCTGGGCGTGAAGCGCATCGCGGGCCACATCCCGCTGATGGCGCAAGGCGCCTAGCCGGCGCTGCTGGAGAGAGAAGGTGATCAGGACACCGACCACAAGCGCTACCAGGCCGGTCAGGGCATGGCGCATATCGAGCTGCTGAAGAAGTTCCACGGTCACGTCATCCAGATAGGGAAGTTCGAGGGCATCGGTGCCTAGTCACGGCGAGGATGGCAAACCATCGTACAGCGCCACCCGCCGCCAGCGCTCGGCATCGCCAAACCACTGCTGGCGCAGGCCGCGCTGGTCGTCCAGCAGAATCGCCAGCGAGTCGGCCAGCGGATGCGCGGCGGGCAACCCGGCGACGTGGGCTCGCAGTCGTTGCTGATCGCCCTGCTGCTCTGGCGGCAAGTGCTGGGGGTTGGCCCGCTCGGCAAGGACCAACAGCGGCGGCAGCAGCAGATGCGTGGCGCCACTGGAGAGCGCGATGCCGACCCCCTTGGCGTCGAAATCCCCCAGATAGAGATGCGGCTTGCCGCCCGCTTGCCAGGCCTCGGCCAGCCGTGAGAAGCCACCGCCATAGTGGCGGTCGCCACGGTAGAGCACCAGCAGCGATGACCAGCCCTCCAGGGCGGGAATCGCCGGCGAGAAGTCATAGAAGCCATCCAGGTTCTCGATCTGCACCAGCACCTCGAAGGCGTCGAGGTCGATATCCCGCCAGTCGATATCCGCTACCTCTCGCTCGCGCCGAACCAGGCCGACTCGCTTTCCCATCGCCGGCAGGCTGGCCAGCACTCGCTGCGCCCGGGGCTTCTCGCGCACCGCCTTGTCCTCGCGATTGCCAAGCGCCGCCTGCTGCGTGGTGCTCAGGCCAGCGAGGTCGGCCCCCAGGGCAGGCTCGCCCAGGCCGACCAGGGTCTCATCGATCACTCCAAGCAGCTCGGCGTCGAGTCGCAGCCGGTCATGGGAGAGACGCGCCCCAAGCTCGATATCGTGATCCCGGCACCAATCGACGATATCGTTGATGACGGGCCGGCGCTTCCTGTCCACGACGGGTCGGGTGGCCAGCTCCTGCAGGCCGTCGCGCAGCAGCTTACGGGCTCGGTTGGATAGCAGCATGGTGGGTACGCAGCCTGTTGGATAGCGGGTTGCTGGATATCGGTTTGTTGGATAGCGGTTTGTTGGATAGCGGTTTAAATATCGACATGGAGAGCGGCATGGCAAGCGCCTAGGCGCTTACGCCAGTTGCACGACGACGTCGTGGATCAGTCGCAGATGATTGTAGGGGCTGGCCTGGCTCTCCTGCTGGCTCAGGCGAAAGGCGCGTTGTTCGTTGCGGGGCAGGCCCTGGAACTCGGCGATCACCTGGAATAGCCAGATCTCCTCGCCCCACTCAAGCGCGCCTTCCTGCCGATACTCCAGGGCGCTGACGCCTTCGCCACCACGGTCCACCACCGAGAGGTAGAAGCGCTCCACCTCCTCCTTGAGGGCCTGGTGACGAGCGGCGACCAGGGCGTCCTCCTGGGGCGCGGCGGCACCGGCGGCGGTCACCGGCTCCGGACGCTGGGCCGGGCGCGGCAACCGGTGCAGCAGCTCGGTCAGCGCCCGGCTATCGGGATGGTGGTCCAGGGCCGCGGCACCGGCGGCGACCAGCGGCGTGGCGCGATTGACCAGCGCCGGCACCTCGCCGCGCCGGGCATAGTTGCCAGGCACGAACCCCGGGTGCTCGCGCAGGAAACCGGCCATTCCAGCCACCAGGCGGCTGCGCGACTGCTGCTGGCGGAAGCGTGCCATCAGCTCAACCATGCGCCGCTGCACCTCGCGCAGGCTGGTGTAGTGCTGGGTCAGCTGCTGCTGCAGGCCGCTGACCAGCAGCTTGCGCAGGGCGCCGTCGCTGCCTACCAGCTCGATCAGCTCGTCGAAGTCGATCAGCGCCAGCCCATCGAGCAGCCGTACGATCTGCTTCTGGGCACGCTCGTTCTCGCGGATCTTGTCGCCCAGCCGGCTGACGAAACCGAAGTCGCCGTTGAGGCGTCGCCACAGGCTGTCGATGGCATCGGCGAAGCGGCCGTTGAGGTCATCCACCTCCTGGCGAAGGCGCAACAGCTGCTGCTCCTGCCGCCAGTATTCACCGCCATCGCGGGCCTCGCGGTAGCTCTGCACCAGGCTGCGCATAAGCTCCAGGGTCTCGGCGACATCGGCGTTGACGTGGCGGCGACTCTCGTCGGCCAGCATCTCGGCAATCAGCTCCCGCACCTTGGGGGCGAGCTTGACGCCCCCCTGCTCGTCCGGACGCCACAGGATGCGGGCCGCCAGCAGCCGGTTGAGCGCAGTGGTGCTGAGCCCCTCCAGCGGCACCTCGTCCCGGGCGTAGCCCGCCATCAAGGCTTCGGCATGCTTGCCGAGCAGCGCCAGCCGCTCGACCCCGGTGGTGATCAGGCGGCTCTCCAGATCATGGGAAGGGGCATCACTCACAGCAGGCTCTCCTGGCCACTGGGCGCCTGGTCATCCACCGGCAGGTTCTCCTCGTCGCGAATGAAGCGCACCAGATCGATGAGGTAGTCGATCTTGGCGGTGACCAGGTAGTACTGGCGATCGGGATGGGGTTGCAGCAGATAGCCATGCTCCCTGAGCCGCTTGAACACCTGCTTGAGCTGGGCATCGAGCTGGTCGCTCTGGGAGCCGAAGAAGGGATCGCCCGCCAGGCGCTCGAGGCGCTCGCGCAGCCCCTGATGATCCTCACAGCGGGAGCTGAAGTCGGCGGGCTTGAGCACGTCACCCGGGGCGGCAGGGCCATCGCGCCCCAACGCCTCCTGCACCAGCTGCAACCACTCCAGTAGCGGGAGCAGGCTGTTGACGGTATCCGCCAGCTGTCGGGAGAGCTGCTCCCGGGCCCCTTCATCGAGGGTCCGCCAGGCCAGGAAATAGACGCTGCCCTCGTGGTTGGTGGCCAGTCGCCGATTGAGCGGACGTAGATAGGCATCGATCTGCTCGCGGGTCCGCTCGTCCTGCAGGTGACGAAAGGCGCTTTCGTCGCTGACCGCACAGAGGAACTCGCCGGCCAGCAGCCGCTCGACCAGGGGCCCCAGCGCCACCAGGGAGCGCTCGGGGCTCGCATGTGCCGAGATCATCGCCTCGTCGCTTTCCGCTTGAGGGTTCATGTCCTGGCTCATGATGCCACCTCCTCGGCGCGTGCCTGCAGGCGCTGTGCCAGGCGGCTCAGGCGTGGCTCGATACGCTTGAGCCGCCGCTTGGCGGGCTCGGCCTCGTCACGGTCGATCAGATAACGGTTATGGAACAGCAGCAGCACGTCCGACTCCGGGTTGGGGAAGGCGCCGACGATGTGAATATGGTTGTTGTCGCAGGCATCGAACAGCTTCTCGACGTTGTGGTAGGCGAGAGTACCGATCTCGTCGATCGGCCAGTGGATGGCGATCTCCGCCGGCCCGCGCAGCAGCCGGGTAAAGGCGAGCAGGAACTTGCACAGGATCAGATAGGCCATGCCGTGGCTGGAGGACTCCAGCAGCTGACGATCATTGCGGATCACCAGGTCGGTACCGCCCTCGTTGAGATGCAGCTCCAGGCGCAGCAGGCTCTCGAAGCTGTACTGCTGGTCACTGCGCAACAGCTCGACCACATCGGCCAGGCTATCGAGATAGTCGTCACCGGGAAGCGGCTGGCCCGAGTCGCGCCACTCGCGGTAGTGCTGAGAGAATCGCTTGAGCGGCTCCCAAAAGCCCAACTCGTCGATGGTGGACTGGATCTTCACCTCGGCGCGACCGATGCCCTCGAGCTTGAGATCGTCAGCCACCTCATCCGACAGGCGCCGGCTCTGGGCACTGATACGCCGGTTGAGGTCGCTGAACACGGTAAAGAACTTGTCGAGGTCATCGGAGAGGTTGCGCCCCTCCTGCAGCAGCTGCTGCTGTTGGCCCTCGAGAAGCTGCAGCATGCCGGCGATCACCGGCAGCAGGCGGCGCGGGCTATCGCCATCGAGCCGGGCACGCTCGGCCTCCAGGGTATCCTGGAAGTCGGCGCTGGCCCCCTTGATCAGCTCGGACTCCAGTTTCTCGCAGCCGCGGCGCAGTGCCTCGAGTTCGCGGGCATGATCGGTAAGCCCCTGGCGCAGGCGCTCGATGCGCTCCTCGGTATCCCCGGGCACCTCGCCGAGGGGCTCGGGGGCCGCCACCAAGGCGAGGGACTCGAGCTTGTCGAGCAGCGGAGCGAGGGTCTCCACCAGCCTGCTGGCCGCATCACGGCGGGCCGTGAGCTCATTCACCGTCGCCCGGTACTCGTCGCGAGCGGCGTGGAAGTCGGCGCGGTGCTGTTGACGTCGACGCTCGAGGGCATCGCGTTCGCGAGAGAGCTCGGCCTCCTTCTCCACCAGCCGCGGCTTGCGCTCGCCCCACTCCACGCGCATGAAGCGGGCATAGGCATCCAGCTCATCGCGGCGTCCCTCGGTATCGCGAATGCGACTGGCCAGGGCCTCCATGCGCGCACGGGTCTCGCGCACGCTGACCGGATCGACCCCCTGCTCCGCCAATTCGCGGTCGTAAGCGGCGTTGAGCTCGTCACGCTGGCGGCGGTGCTCCTCCTTGTGCTCGGTGAGCTGACGGCGGTGCTGCTGGATCTGTTGATCGAAGCCGGTCAGCCGCGCCTGGAAATCGGCGGTTAGCTCGAGGCGCTGGGCACGGTGGCCATCGGCCAGTGACTCCAGGGCCTGGCGCTGCTCCTCACGTACGGCCTGATGGGCGGCCTCCTGCTCGGCCAGCGATTCACGGCTGGCGGCCTGGCGCGCCTGCTGGGCGGCGGCATGGCGCTGCTGGCACTGGCTGCGCGCCTGCAGGGCGTAATCCACCTCTTCGGCGGCGCGGCGTCGCGTGGTGCGGGCGCGCTCCAGGCGGGCATCGACCTCCTGCACTCGCTGATGGCTGGCCCGCAGGGACTTCTCGGCCGCCTTCTCATCCTCCTGGGCTTCGCCCAGCGCCGCCTCGGCGGCAGCGATGGCGGCCTGCAGCTCGGCCTCGTCCTGGGCATAGTCGGGCGGTTCGATGGCAGCCAGATCCAGTGTCAGGCCGAAGAGGTCGTCGCTCGCCCTCTCGTTGAACTGCGGGGCGAGGTCGCGCCGCTCCAGCAGCTCGGGCGCCACCACCTTGCCCAGGGTCTGCTCCCAGCCCGGGCGGTGATGGCGCAGAAAGTGACGCAGGCTGCCCTGGGCGGGGTCGCGTTGCAGCTGCAGCGCCGCAAGGTGCGCCTCGGCGCGGGTGCGCCGGGCCCGGGCCCTCTCCAGCGCGTGCTCGGCGGCGTCGCGCTCCTGCTTGCGCCCATCGAGCTCGCCACGCAGCTGCTCCATGGCCGCCGCGGCAGACGCCTGTTCACTCTGGGCCTGGTCGACCCGAGCCTGGGCCTGCTCCGCCTCGCGGGCCTCTTCGGGGCTCTGGGCGGTGTGCGAAAGGCCCGCCTTGAGCTCGGCAAGGCGCTCGGTGATCTGCTCCAGACGGGCGCGGTAGTCATCGTCCAGCGCCTGGCGGCGAGCCTGATAGTCGGCATCCAGGCGCCCCTCGGCCTCACTCTGCTGGTCGCGGCAGGCCTCCTTCTCCTCCCCCAGGGCATCGATCAGGCCCTGAAGCTCATCGCGCCGCGCCTCGAGTAGGTCACCCAGCTCCACCAGGCGTGCCTCCAGCTTGGCCTTGCTCTCCTTGACCGCCTGCTGCATCACTTCCAGATGATCACGGAGCTGCTGCTGCTGCTCACGCCACTGGGGCAGCGCCTTGAGATCCTGCTCCAGACTCGGCATATCGGCCGCCTCGAAGGCCTCATACTGGCGCTGCAGGTCATCGAGCACGCCGCGGGTCTGCTCCAGCTCACTCTGCAGCTCGCTGGCGCGGTCGTTGTAGGCATCGCGCTGCTCGCGGTAGGCCGTTTCGCGGGTCTGGAAATCACGCTGTCGCTGCTGAATCTCGGCCTCACGCTCGGCCTTCTCGCGCTCGGCGCGGTGACGATCGGCCTCCAGCTGGGGCTTGAGCTGCCAGAGCGAGGCCTCGAGATCGGCGATCTCGCGATCCAGTCGCTCCAGCTCACCCAGTGAGCGCTGCAGGGGCTCCAGACGCATGGACTGGCGCATGCGGGCGATCCACTCACGGGCCTTGGTGTTGCGAATACGGGTCACCGGCAGCTCGACGCCATCCTCCTCGAAGATCGCCGCCAGCATGGTCTTGAGGGTGTCCATCTTGCCCTCCTTGGCGTGCACCGCCGAGACCAGCTTCTCGATATGGCGGATGCGCTGACCGGGCCGCACCAGGCTGAAGCGAGCGGCGGTCTGGCGCAGGCGCAGCCCCTCCTTGCTGTTGCCCCGGGGCTGACTGCAGGTCTGGGTGAAGTCATTCTGGATCACCGCACGATACTCGGAGGTGGCACCCAGCTTGGGCGAGACCGATACCCCCCGGCGGCGCAGGCCATTGCTCCACTGGGCATAGTCCAGCGCCACCACGCCGGCGTCGCTCTGCACCAGATAGTCCTCGGGCCGGTAGGCATCGCCCACGAAGCGGTACTCGACCCCGCCCTCGGCACGGCGGGTCAACACCGCCTGGCAGAGATCCCCCTCCTCGCGACGGTACTCATACACGAGGTAGCTGTTGCGATGGGGTAGATAGAAGGCATCGAACTTGAGGCGTGTACGCGGCACCACCCGATTGGGCAGCTCACCATAGAACACCGGCACCAGCCGCTGGAGGGTGGTCTTGCCCGAGGCATTGGTACCGCAGATATTGGTGTGGCCATCCACACTGAGCTCGACCACTCCCTCGAGGTGGCCGTGGATCATCACGATGCGTAGCAGCTGGCCCATGTCGCGTCCCTGGTCGTTGGCAAACCGATCACCGACCCGTCGCCGGTGAGCGCACATAGTGCCGGAGGCGTAACCTCATCTCAATTGGACGCTGTCGTCAGCATTCCTTGCCGAGCCGGGGGCCGCGCTAGCTAACAGGCATGCAGAGAGCTGGAAGTAAGTTGGGGAAAGGGGCGTGGTGAAGGTTGCATCGCTATCGCAGATGGCAGCAACACTCAAGGCTGTTCCGGCGACAGGCCGTCGAGGGGGCGCTACGAGTACTTCCTTGTAGGCTACCTCGGCCATCCCTGGTCCTCGGACCCCCTCTCCGACCTGCCCCCGGAGCCTTTCACTATTCATGCTTCCGGAAGCTGCGATAGCCCTGAGAAGGGTCGGCCGTCCCTGGCCCGTGAGCGCTCAGTCGATGTAGGTGCTGAGGGCCTCTTCAGACGCCTTGATCGCTTCCGCCTGACGCAGCAGATGCTCCAGAACTTCCGGAATGTGAATGGGCAGTGACATCGTGACTCTCCTAGTTGTTTATCCGGCTAATAAAACGCATCACTGCAGGGTTTTCAATCCTTGGGAAGTATTTCCATAAAATTTTTACGTGCTGACATACACTGTTACATACAGGGTTGCCGCCTTGGTCAGCGGCCAGGGCTATCACGGGTCTGCCGGGGCCTTCCCTATGGCCCCCAACAGGAGATTCGCCATGCGCTCTCGCCTCACCGCCCAACGGCTGCATAACACCTGCCAGCACCTGCTGATTCTGGTCGGCATGTCGATACTGCTCGCCATGCCGGCCTGGCTGCTGGCGGGCCCCGTGGGCGTACTGTGGGTCTTCGGCCTGGTAATGCTGACCCTCTACCTCGGAGGACGAATTCCGGCCAGGCTGGTGCTGGCGCGCAGTGGCGCCGGGGCGCTGCACCGACATCAGGCGCCGCAGCTCTACCGGGTGATGGAGCTGCTCTACCGATGCGCGGGGATCACCCAGCCACCCTGGCTCTTCTATGTTCCCTCCGCGGATCTCAACGCCTTCGCCGTGGGCGATGCCCGGGACGGTGGCATCGCGATAACCGAAGGCCTGCTGCACAACCTGCCCCTGCGCCAGCTGGCCGGCGTGCTGGCCCATGAGGTCAGCCATCTGCGCCACGGTGATACCCGGGTGATGTCCATGGCCGCTACCATGACGCGACTCACCGTGTGGGGGGCCATGCTGGTGCAGCTGGCGCTGATTGCCCTGCTGCCGATGGTCATGGCCGGCGAGATCCGCATGCCCTGGCTCGAGCTGCTCGCGGTCGGCCTGGCGCCTCTGGCCAGCTCCCTGCTGCAGCTGGCCCTGTCGCGCAACCGCGAGTTCACCGCGGACCTGGAGGCGGCGGCACTGACTCGCGACCCGAAGGCACTGGCCGAGGCACTCTCTCTTCTGGAACAGCGCAACGGCATCTGGCTGACGACCCTGTTCGGTCGCCGGCAGCTGCCGGGCTGGCTGCGTTACCTGCAGACCCACCCGCCTACCGGCGAGCGAATCCAGCGCCTGATGGCGCTGGCCGAACGCCAGGGCCCCAGGCCACCCTCAGGACGACCCTATCGCCCTCGTGAACCACTGGTGGAGGCGCGCCCCGAACGACGCGGCCATCGCTACTGGCTGGGGCGACGACCTTGAGAGTTGCCGTCCCGCCCTGGACGCCTACAATGCCGCGACATCAAACCGTTACAGGGAGAGAGCAGTGAAATTTATCGGAGCCCATGTCAGCGCCGCCGGCGGCGTCGACAAGGCGGTCGAACGTGCGGTGGAGATCGGCGCCAACGCCTTCGCCCTTTTCACCAAAAACCACCGCCAGTGGCGGGCCAAGCCCCTCACCGACGAGGTGATCGAGGCCTTCCGCAGCGCCTGCCGGCGCCATGGCTTCGGACCCGGCCAGATCCTTCCCCATGACAGCTATCTGATCAATCTGGGTCACCCGGAGGCCGAGGGACTGGCCAAGTCACGGGCGGCGTTTCTCGATGAGCTGCAACGCTGCGAGCAGCTCGGCATCGATCGCCTCAACTTCCATCCGGGCAGCCATCTGCGCAAGATCAGCGAAAGCGACTGCCTGGCGCGCATCGCCGAATCGCTCAACGAGACGCTCGCCCAGACCCGTGGCGTCACCGCGGTACTCGAGAACACCGCCGGCCAGGGCAGTAACCTGGGCTGGCGTTTCGAGCATCTCGCCGAGATCATCGAACAGGTGGAGGACAAGTCACGGGTCGGGGTATGCATCGATACCTGCCACGCCTTCGCCGCCGGGTACGAGCTACGCACCCGGGAGGCCAGTGTGGCGATGCTCGATGAGTTCGATACCGTGGTGGGCATCGAGTACCTCAAGGGCATGCATCTCAACGATGCCAAGAGCGAGTTCGGCAGCCGGGTCGACCGCCATCACAGTCTCGGTCAGGGCAATATCGGCAGCGACTGCTTTACCGTCCTGATGCAGGACCCGCGCACCAACAATATGCCGCTGGTGCTGGAGACCATCGAGCCCGCCATCTGGGCCGAGGAGATCGCCTGGCTGCGTGCCCAGGCCGCCGCGTTGGCGGAGTGACCCCTCGGCTCGATTGACCGCGGCGCCCAGCGCGATGCATGCTTTCCAGCGCTGGACTCTGCAACTTGCTGACACACAAAGGAAACCGATAATGAACGGCTTTATCCGCAGCACGCTGGCACTCTCCGTCTCCCTGGCCATGACCGCCAATGCCCAGGCTGACGAGTTCGATGACATGGACCCAATGACCCTGCGCCTGGCCCATGTGGTCAATGAACAGGATGGCTTCCACCTCGCCGCCATGAAGTTCGAGGAGCTGGTGGAGGAGCGCACCGCCGGCAAGCTGGATATCGAGCTCTACCCCAACGCCACCCTGGGCGACGAGCGCACCCTGCTCGAGGGCATGCAGATCGGCACCGTCGACATGGGCGTGATCACCAACGGGCCGGTGGCCAACTTCCTGGAGGAGATGGCGGTCTTCGAGCTGCCCTTCCTGTTCCCCAGCCCCGAGGCGGCCTATGAGGCGCTCGACGGCGAGATCGGCCAGGAGCTGCTGGACCGACTCTCCGAGGTCAACCTCAAGGGCCTGGCCTATGCCGAGCGCGGCTTTCGCAACCTGACCAACAGCGAGCGCGCCGTGGAGAGCCCCGAGGATATTGACGGCCTGCGCATCCGCGTGATGGAGAACCCCGTCTACGTCGACACCTTCCGCGAGCTGGGCGCCAACGCCGTGCCCATGGCCTGGACCGAGGCCCTGACCGCCATGCAGCAGGGCACCATCGACGGCCAGGAGAACCCGGTCAACGTGATCCACTCCTTCAAGCTCCATGAGACCCAGGACCATATGACGCTGTCGCGCCATACCTACGCCCCTGCGCTCTTCGTGATGGGCATGCCGGCCTGGAACAAGCTCCCGGAGGCCGCCCAGTCGGTGATCGAGCAGGCCGCCCAGGAAGCCGCCGAGCATGAGCGCCGGGTCAACGCCGAGATGGAGGCCGAACAGCTGGCAGCGCTGCGTGAGGCGGGCATGCAGATCGTCGAGGAGCCGGATATCGCCGCCTTCCAGCAGGCCGTGACCCCGGTCTATGAGCAGTATGGCGAGCAGTTCGGTGACTACCTGCCGCGCATCCAGGAGGCGCTGAAGTAAGTGCCTTCCCTCGCCCATTCCCTGCTGCGACCGCTGCAGTGGAGTGAGCGCGCCCTCGACGCCGTCATCGCACCCGTGGTCTTCACGGCGATGGCGGCGTTGATCGGCGTGATCACCCTGCAGATCCTGTCGCGGGTGCTCTTCACCGCCGTGGGCTGGACCGAGGAGGTGGCCCGCTTCCTGCTGGTCTGGATCACCTTCCTGGCCGGTACCCTGGCGTTCCGCCGTGGACGCCATATCGCGGTGACCTTCGTGGTCGATGCCCTGACCGCGCTACCGCGGCGCCTGGCACGCATCGTCGCCCTGCTGGTGGCACTGAGCTTTCTACTCGCCCTGGTCATGATCGGCTGGGAGTACATGCAGGTCCAGAGCTTCCAGAAGTCCGCCTCGCTGCGCGTTTCCATGACCTGGATCTACGCCGTGATTCCTCTCTCGGCGGCGATCATGGCCTGGTACGCCCTGGTGGATATCGCCACCCTGGCCCTGAGCGGTGATGCTGCCTCCCCGAGCGACAACGAGGAGGCGCCATGACCGCCCTGCTCTTCCTGCTGTTTCTGCTCTTCATGCTGCTGGGGGTACCCATCGCCCTGGCCATCGGTGCCAGCACCCTGGTGGCGCTCAATGCCCAGGGCGTGCCGCTGATGGTGGTCACCCAGCAGATGTTCCAGGGCATCAACTCCTTCGCCCTGGTCGCGGTACCGATGTTTATCCTGGCAGGCGACCTGATGGCCCAGGGCAAGGTGAGCGAGAAGCTTGTCGATTTCGCCGATTCGCTGTTCGGCTTTCTCAAGGGTGGCCTGTCGATCGTCTCGGTAGGCGCCGGGATGTTCTTCGCCGCCATCTCGGGCTCCGGTGCCGCCACCACCGCCGCGGTGGGCTCGAGCCTGGTGCCGGAGCTGCGCAAGAAGGGCTATGAGCCCGCCTCGGCCGCCAGCCTGATCGCCGCCAGCGGCACCATCGGGGTGGTGATCCCGCCCTCGGTGCCGATGATCATCTATGCCGTGATCGCTCAACAGTCGGTGTCGACGCTGTTTTTGAGCGGTATCCTGCCGGGCATCGCCATGGGCCTCGGGCTCTCCGCCATCGCCATCGTGCAGGCCTATCGTCGCAACTACCCGCGTGGCACCGCCCTGTCGGCGGCCACCATCTGGCGTACCTTCAAGAGCGCCAGCTGGGGACTGATGACGCCGGTGATCATCCTCGGCGGGATCTTCTCCGGGGTCTTTACCCCCAGCGAGGCGGCGGTGATCGCGGTCAACTACGCCCTGCTGGTGTCGCTGTTCGTCTATCGCGATCTGGGAATCAAGGATGTCTACCGCATCCTGATCCGCTCGGCCATCACCACCTCGGTGATCATGCTGGTGATCGCCACCTCGGCGGTGCTCAGCTGGACCCTGTCGAGCTGGCAGGTGCCCGGCGCCATCGCCCAGGCGGTGCTCTCGCTCTCCACCGACCCGATGGTGATCATGCTGCTGGTGGTCGCGGTGATCCTGCTCACCGGCGTTTTTATCGAGACCGCCAGCGCCCTGATCATCCTGACGCCGGTGCTGCTGCCGCTGGTCACCCAGCTGGGCATCGACCCCATTCACTTCGGGCTGATCATCGTGGTGGGCCTGGCCATCGGCATGATCACCCCGCCGGTGGCGATCAATCTCTATGTGGCATCGTCGGTGACCCAGCTGCCGCTGGAGCGCATCACCCGGGCGATCATTCCCTACCTGCTGGGGCTGATCGCGGTGCTGCTGCTGGTGGTCTACGTGCCCATCCTGGCCGGCTGGTCGGGGGCATGAAACTGCGATGCCGCCTGGTCAGGCGGCATCGCTCATCGCTCAAGTGTCGGGCAAGGCCCCTCTCGTTCTCTCCAGGCCCGACCGCCTGTCCCGGCAGCGCTCAGGGCAACAGCTTGCCGGGATTGAGCAGTCCCTTAGGGTCAAGCGCCTTCTTGAGCATCTTCATCACCTCGATCTCATCCTCGTTGCGGCTCAGATAGAGGTAGTCACGCTTCTCCATTCCGATGCCATGTTCGGCCGAGATGGAGCCGCCGATCTCGGCCAGGGGGTGATACACCATCTTTTCGACCGCATAACGGCTCTCCCTGCCGGCATCGCCCACGGTCACCATGATATGCAGGTTACCGTCCCCCAGATGGCCGAAGGTGACCAGTCGGCCCGCTTCGGGGAACGCCTCCGCCAGCTGCCGCTCCAGGTCGGCCACATAGGTCTCCATGGCGGGAATCGGCAGGCTGACATCGAAGGAGAACATCGGATCCAGGGCCCGGACCAGCACCTCGATATTCTCCCGGATCGCCCATAGCTCCTGGCGCTGGGCCTCGGAACTGGCCAGCACGGCATCGCTGACCAGCCCCTCTTCGAACGCCTGCTCGAGAAGCGTCTGGAAGCGCTCGGCATCGAGTTCCCGATCCACTCCCTGGGTCTCGATGATGGCATAGAAGGGGGAGTCGGCTGCCAGAGGTGGCCGGTGGGCACCACTCTCCTCGGTCATCAGCCGATAGTGACTGTTCCAGAGCGCCTCGAAGGCGCTCAGGCCGAGTCGCCTCGAGGTCAGGTCGAGCAGTGAAGTCAGGGCATCGAAGGTGGGGACCGCAACCAGGGCACACTGCTCGCTGGGCAGCCTCGGCTGCAGCCTCAGCACGGCACGGGTAACGATGCCCAGGGTGCCCTCACTGCCGATAAACAGCTGCTTGAGGTCATAGCCGGCATTGTTCTTCAGCATCCTGTTCATGGAGCTGACCACTCGACCATCCGCCAGCACCGCCTCGAGGCCGAGTACCTGTTGGCGCATCATGCCGTAGCGGATCACCCGAACCCCACCGGCGTTGGTCGAGATGTTCCCACCGATGGTGCAGGAGCCTCGGGCCCCAAGGTCCAGCGGGAACTGCATGTCGATCTCGGCGGCGGCTTCCTGCACGCTCTGAAGAGGAATGCCGGCCTGCACCGTCATGGTGCCGCCCACCGCATCCACCTCTTCGATGGCCGTCATGCGCTCCAGCGAGACCACCAGTTCGTTGGCACTGGCAACGGCCCCCTGCACCACGCCGGTCACGCCCCCATGGGTCACCACCGGCTGGCGAGCCTTGTGGCAGAGCGTCATGATCTGACTCAACTGCTCGGTGGTGGCCGGGCGCACGATGGCCGCCGCCTCACAGGGCAGCGACGTGAACCAGTCGGAAGAGCGTTCCAGCACGGCCTCGCCTGTCAGCACATTTTCCGGTCCCAGAATTTCCGTCAGGCTTTCGAGCAGTTGGTCCATGTGTTTCGATCCTGTGTTGACGTGAGGTCATGCTAAGTTCAGCGAGATTACTCGCCGCCACTGCCCGACTCAAGTCCCGCAACTCGCTGCCGCCACAAAGAAATTGGCCTCATGCCGTTGCGGACCCGCAAGTGCCCTGAAGAGAAGCCGAGCACTTCCCTGGTATCGCCAGACAGGGTAGCGTTGGGGTTCCTGCCCGGCGCTCGCCTTGAGCGCTGCTCGATGACAACTGGATGCCCCATGCTGACGACACGCCTACTTCTGCCTGCCACCCTGCTGGGGACTCTGCTGCTTGCCGGCTGCACCACCTATACCTTCGACGACGGGCATAGAGAGACGGTATGGGGGGTACCCGCCGAGGACGAGACCCTCAGCCGCGAGGAGCGCGAGAACGCACCTCCCCGCTACCGTGAGCCCGGCGAAATCCCCGAGGCTCCCTAGTCGCGAACGAGTACCACGCTAAGATTATTGGCGGGCATCTCCACCGTGCGCTCGAGCCTGAGGCCATGGCGCTCGGCCTCGGCGACCACCTCCTCGAGATCCCGCACCCCCCAGCGTGGGTCGCGGCGTCGTAGGTCGGCATCGAAGGCGGCGTTGCTGGGTGCGGTGTGCTCGCCAGCGCGGCGGTAGGGACCATAGAGATAGAGCACACCGCCGGAGACGAGTCGCTCACCGGCGCGCGCCATCAACGCCTCGCTCACCCCCCAGGGCGAGATATGGACCAGGTTGATCACAACGATCGCCTCGAAGGGCCCCGCCGGCCAGCTTTCCTTATCGGTGGCGTCGAGACGCATCGGCTCGAGCAGGTTGGCCTGGCCCATTTGCTCGCGCCAGGCGGCGATGGAGGCCAGCGCCTCGGCGTTCGGATCACTCGGCTGCCATACCCACTGCGGCATGGCGGTGGCGCAGTGCACGGCATGTTCACCGCTGCCGCTGGCGAGCTCCAGCACCCGTGCGCGCTCGGGCAACGCGGCCTGAAGCACCTCGAGAATCGGCTGACGATTGCGTGCCGCGGCAGGGCTGTATCGACGAAGGTCGGTCATAAGGGTCTCTCTTTTTTATCTGGAGCGAAGCGCTACTTTTTCCTGCCACGGGGTTTGCTGCCCGGGGCCATTGCCTTGGCACGGGAGCCGGAGGGGCGGCCGCCCTTCGGCTTGGCTCCCGGCTTCTTGGCAGCAGCCGACTTCCCGGCGAACGCCTTCCCGGCAGCCGCGCCCTTCCCCGTCACCTTACGCTTGCCGGCACCGGGCTTTCCTGAGCCGGGCTTTCCTGAGCCGGGCTTGCCGGCGGCGGACTTATCCGCACCGGATTTTCCAGCACTGGGTTTTCCTACGCCGGGCTTTCCAGTGCGAGAGCTGGCCCCGTCAGCGCCACGCGGCGTGCGTTTCTGGCGTGCTCCCGCCTTACCTGCCGGCTTTCCCGCCGAGCTGCCGGTACGGGCCTTCCCACCGCCCGCCCCCTTGCGCCGGGTCTTGCGACGCGCGGGCTCGCCGGCTTCCGAGGCGGAGTCTTCGGTCATGGCGAGGATCGTCGATACCTCGTCTGGGGTCAGATCACGCCAGTCACCGATGGCCAGCCCCTTGAGCGACACATTCATGATGCGGATGCGCTCCAGCTTTACCACCTCGTAGCCGAACACCTCGCACATCCGGCGAATCTGACGGTTGAGGCCCTGCACCAGGGTGATGTTAAAGACGAAACGCGATTCCCTGACCACCCGGCACTTCTTGGTGACCTCACCGAGGATCGGCACACCACCGGCCATGCCGGCGAGAAACTCGTCGGTCACCGGCTTGTTGACGGTGACCAGGTACTCCTTTTCGTGATTGTTGCTGGCGCGCAGGATGCGGTTGACCAGGTCGCCGTTGTTGGTCAGGAAGATCAGCCCCTGGGAGTCCTTGTCGAGACGGCCGATGGGAAAGATTCGGGTGCCGTGCTTGACGAAGTCGACGATATTGGCCTTCTCGTCCGGGTCGGTGGTGCTGACGATGCCTACCGGCTTGTTGAGGGCGATGAAGACCAGATCCTCCTCCTCCAGCGCCAGGGGCTCGACGACCTGGCCATTCACCTTGACCACGCTGCCGGGGGCGACACGGTCGCCGGGGGTGGCTCGCCTGCCATCGATACGCACATTGCCCTGCTCGATGTACCTGTCGGCCTCTCGCCGCGAGCACATGCCGCTTTCGCTGATGTACTTGTTGATTCGTTTCGAGAGGGTCTGGGCCATGGGAGATATCCGATCGCAGGAGTGAAGAGTGTTGAGGCGGCGGCCGGCCAGTCTAAGGGCTCATCCGGAGGACGGCCAGCCGTAGGAGGGGCTAGCCCAGGGCGCAGCAACGCTTGAACTTGCGCCCGCTGCCGCAGAGGCAGGCGTCGTTGCGCCCGGGCTTCAGGCGCGACACGGCCGGCTGTCCATCCAGGTAGCGCCAGTGGCCCGCCTCCCGGCGGAACCGTGACGCCTCTTCGAGCACCCCGTAATGGTGGCCCTCACGGAAGGTGGCACGAAACGTCACCCAGCCTTCATCCCCCTGCTCGCCGCTGCTCACTACCTGCAGCCGAAGCCAGTGGGTGGTGTCATCCGCCGTCAGCGACGCGGGTCGGGTCTCGGGATGCCAGCTCGTGAGCAGATAGTCGGTAAGGTGCAACACAAAGGCGCTGTAGCGCGAACGCATCAGGGACTCGGGCGTGGGGGCGACCTCCCCGGCATGGTAGCGGCCACAGCACGCGTCCAGCGGCTTGCCACTATCACAAGGACAGGCACCAGGACAGACACGAGGACAAGTAGTTGAAGGGCTCGGCATGGAGGCTCCTGTGAGCTTGGCAGTCCTCCATCTTACCAAGGGTCGGAAGACGGCTCGACCAGCAGTGCCGCCACCCTTCTCGCCTCGAGACCAGCCACTTGAGCCGATAACTTGTCCTGCATTACGGCACTGCAACATCGAGTGTGTTACATCTGGAATAGATTGCCCCGCCGCTGGAGGTTACTGGATGTCCGAGCCCCGCCCCTGGAAGAGAGTCGCCTGGCATGCCCAGTCTGAACAGCAGGCCCTCGAGCACCTCGAGGCCGATCGTCACGGGCTGAGCGAGGCCGAGGCCCGAGCTCGTCTGGCGCGCTTCGGCCCCAACCTGCTTCAGCGGGCCGAGGGCCGTCCATGGTGGAAGCGACTGCTGGAGCAGCTCAACAATATCCTGATGCTGGTGCTGATCGGCGCCGGTGTGGCGAGCCTGGGGCTTGGCCATACTCTGGATGCCATCGCCATCTTCGGCGTGGTGCTGATCATCGCCCTGATCGGTTTCCTTCAGGAAGGCAAGGCCGAGCAGGCCCTGGAGAGCATACGCGATATGCTCTCGCCACAGGCCAGGGTGCTGCGAAACGGCAAGCGCCAGACGATCGATGCCGAGGCGCTGGTGCCGGGCGATGTGGTCATGCTGGAGGGCGGTGATCGCGTGCCGGCGGACCTGCGCCTGCTGGAGGCCAAGCGCCTGCGCACCGACGAGGCCTCCCTGACCGGGGAGTCCACCGCGGTGGAGAAGGCTACCGCACCGGTGGCGGATGACGCGGACCTTGGCGACCGCACCGGCATGGCCTACGCCGGCACCCTCGTGGTCCAGGGTACCGCTCGCGGGCTGGTGGTGGAGACCGGCATCCGCACCGAGATCGGCCGCATCTCCGAGATGTTGCGCGGTGTGGAACAGCTCAAGACGCCGCTACTGCGCCAGATCGACCGGGCCGGTCACATCCTGGCCCTGGTCATCGTGGCCATCGCCGTGCTCACCGCCGCCTTCGGGGTGCTCGTTCATGACAAGCCCGTCGGCGAGATGTTCATGGCGGCGGTGGGGCTCGCCGTGGCGGCCATCCCGGAAGGCATGCCGGCCATCGTCACCATCGGCCTGGCCCTGGGGGTGCAGGCCATGGCTCGACAGAATGCCATTATTCGGCGCCTGCCGGCGGTGGAGACCCTCGGCTCGATCTCCACCATCTTCACCGACAAGACCGGCACCCTGACCCGCAACGAGATGACCGCCAGGGCGATCTGGCTGCCGGAGGGAGAGATCCATATCACCGGCACCGGCTTCGCCCCCGACGGTGACTTCCACGCGCTGGATGCCGACGACAACTCGCTTTCGCCCCCTCTGGTAACCGAGGCGCATCGCGCCCTGCACCACTTCCTCGAGGTCGGCGTACTCTGCAACGATGCCGAGCTGGCCCATGAGGAGGACCAGTGGGTGATCCACGGTGACCCCACGGAGGGTGCCCTGGTGGTGGCGGCGGCCAAGGCGGGAATCGTGGCACGCTCCCTGCGTGACGAGCACCGCCGCCTGGACACCATCCCCTTCGACTCCAGACGCAAGTCCATGGCCACCCTGCATGAACGCGAGGGGCAGCAGGTTCTGCTGATCAAGGGGGCGCCCGACCGCCTGCTGGAGCGATGCACTCGGGTGCGTCGCGAAGATGGCGGGGAGATGGCGATTGAGCGCCAGCAGTGGGAAGCACGTATCCATGCGCTGTCGGCCCAGGGCCTTCGAGTCCTGGCCCTGGGCGAGAAGCCACTCCAGGAGGTTCAGGCGCTGGAGGATCACCACACTGAGGACGACCTGATACTGCTGGGGCTGGTGGGACTGCTCGATCCACCTCGCGACGAGGCCATCACGGCGGTGCGGGAGTGCCTGGCCGCCGGCATCCGCCCGGTGATGATCACCGGCGACCACGCGGTTACCGCCCTGGCCATCGCCCGCCAGCTGGGCTTCGCCCATACCGAACGCGCGATACGCGGCCGCGAGATCGAGGCGATGAGCGATGCCGAGCTTCGCGAGGTGGTCCTCCAGGTGGATGTGTTCGCCCGGGCGGCGCCCGAGCACAAGCTGCGCCTGGTTCGGGCGATGCAGGAGCATGGCGGCATCTGTGCCATGACCGGTGACGGGGTCAATGACGGTCCGGCGCTAAAGCGTGCCGACGTCGGCGTCGCCATGGGCATCCAGGGCACCGAAGCCGCGAAGGAGGCCGCGGAGATGGTGCTGGCCGACGACAACTTCGCCACCATCGTCGGGGCCATCCGCGAGGGCCGCAAGGTCTACGACAATATCCGCAAGACCATCACCTATCTGCTGCCCGCCAATGGCGCCCAGGGTCTGGCCATCCTGCTGGCCGTGGTAGCCGGCACACAGCTACCGGTCACGCCGGTTCAGGCGCTGTGGGTCAATATGGTGGTGGCCGTGACCCTGGGCCTGGCGCTGGCCTTCGAGAAGGGTGAGCACAACCTGATGAGGCGGCGCCCGCGAAAACCGGACGCCGCCCTGCTCGACCTCTTCCTGCTGTGGCGGGTGGGCTTTGTCTCCCTGTTGCTGCTGCTCGGCGTGTTCGGGGTCTTCTCATGGATTCTCAACGCCCAGGGCGGCAGCATCGAGCTGGCACGGGCGGGGGCCGTCAACATGCTGGTGATGGGCAGCGCCGCCTACCTGATCAATAGCCGCTTCCTGATCGGCAGCACCCTCAGCCTCGGCGGTATCTTCGGCAGCCGGCCGGTGTGGGGCTCCATCATGGCCGTGGTAGCGTTGCAGCTAGTTTGGACCTACCTGCCCGTCATGCAGCTGGTGTTCGGTGCCGAGGGACTCGCCCCGTTCCACTGGCTGGTGATCCTTGCGGTCAGCATCGGCCTCTACCTGGTGATCGAGGTCGAGAAATGGGTGCTGAGGCGGCGCCGTCGGTCTCGATGCCTGCGGTATGACCACTCCTAGCCGCGACGCTTGGTACGGGCGGTGGCCTCGGCGGCCATGGGATCCTCGGGCCAGGGATGCTTGGGGTACCTACCTCGCATCTCGCGACGCACCTGCGCATACCCCCCGGCCCAGAAGCTGGCCAGGTCGGCAGTGACCTGCAGCGGCCGACGCGCCGGCGAGAGCAGATGCAACAGTACCGCCTCGCGCCCCTCGGCAACCCGCGGCGAGGCGTGCCAGCCGAAGCACTCCTGCAACTTCACCGCCAGCACCGGTGGCTTGCCCGCCAGGCAGGGCGCGTAGTCGACCCGGTGGGTGGCACCGCTGGGCACCGTCAGGCGCTCCGGGGCGAGCTCATCGAGACGTCCACGCAGGGACCAGTCGAGACTATGCAGCAGCAGACGCGCCAGCGGCAGGCGCTCCACGGCATCCAGCCGACGAATGCCGTCGAGGTGGGGCCCCAGCCAGTCGTCGAGCTCCTCGAGCAGCGCCTCGTCGGACACCTCCGGCCACGCTTCCCCCAGGGTGCGGTGCAGCAGCGCCAGCCGGCCCCGCAGTTGGGTCAGCGCCTGGTTATCCGGGAGCCCGCGGCGGCGCAGGGCATCGAGCAGAGCTTGGCGCACCGCTTCCGGCGGCAACGCCTGAAGGGCACGTCGCTCGAGCACCACGGCCCCCAGGCCGCGCACCTCCTCCCCCGTCAGCCCACCCTGCTCGTCGGACCACTCGAGACGCGTGCGCCACTCGGCACACTCGGGATAGAGCGCCTCCAGGCGCTCACAAGACAGCGCCACGGCGCGAAAGATACGCGCGCCGCTGGCCTCACCGGAGAGCTCGGCGGCCACCAGCAGCTCGGTATGGGCCAGGGGATGGCCCTCGGGCAGGGTGGCATGCCCACCCCCGGCGAGGCGGAAGCGTCCCGGCGACTCGAGGCGCTGGGCGATACGCTCCGGGTAGGCGATGGCCATCAGCTCTCCGAGTGGGCTCGGGTCGGAGACCTTGAGTGCCACCCCGGCGATGCGGGCCAGGCGCTCGGCGTCTCGTTGCCACTGTCGGTGCGAACGAGGCTCACTCAGCCGGGCCTGCAACATGCGCTCCAGGTCACGCTCCTGGTCGACCCCGCGCTCCTCGAGCAGTGCCACCAGGGCACAGGCCAGTGCGGACGCCCGGCGCTCGCCGGCACGCTCCAACATCGCCGCCAGGCGAGGATGCGTGGGCCAGCGTGATGCGCCTCGCCCAAGCTCGGTGAGGTGGTCGGCATCATCCACCAGCCCAAGGCGGCGAAGCAGGTCGCGACCGGCGGCCAGGGGGCCGGTCGGTGGCGGCGTCACCCAGGCTAGCTGGTGTGCGTCGGTAATACCCCAGCGCGCCAGCTCGAAGGCCAGCGGCGCCAGGTCGGCCTGACGAATCTCCGGCTCACCATGGGGGATCAGCGGCTGCTCCTCGGCCCACAGCCGGACGCAGAGCCCCGGCCCCTGCCTGCCGGCACGCCCGCGTCGCTGGTCGGCGCTGGCACGGTTAACGCGCCGGGTCTCCAGCCGGGTCAGGCCGCTGCGCGGCTGGAACACCGGTACCCGTTCGCGACCGGCATCCATCACCAGGCGCACGCCATCCACGGTGACGCTGGATTCGGCGATGGCGGTGGCCAGCACCACCCGGCGGCGCCCCTCCGAGTCGGGGCGCAGGGCGCGGCGCTGGGCGTCGAGAGGCAGGCGTCCGTGGAGCTCCAGGGCAAGCAGCTCGGGGGCACGGCTGGCCAGTTCCGCCGCCAGGCGACGAATCTCCGCCACCCCGGGCAGGATCACCAGGGCATCCCCCTGCTGCTCGGCCATGGCGTCGAGCAGTGCCCTGGCCTGTTGGGCAGGCATTTCCTGGCGGGCATCGAGCGTTCGATAGCGGGTCTCGACCGGAAAGGTTCGCCCCGGACACTCGATCACCGGCGTCTCCTGACCCAGCACGCCGAGCAGGGCATCGACATCCAGGGTGGCCGACATCACCAGCAGGCGCAGGTCATCACGCACCGTCTGGGCGTCCAGGGCCAGGGCGAGGCCCAGATCCGCCTCCAGGCTACGTTCATGAAACTCATCTAAGACGATCCCGGACACGCCCTCGAGCAGGGGGTCCTCCTGCAGCATCCGGGTGAGCACCCCCTGGGTCACCACCTCCAGACGCGTGGCAGGGCCCACCCGGCTCTCGCCGCGCATCCGGTAGCCCACCGTCTCCCCGAGCCGTTCACCCAGTTGATCGGCCATAAAGCCGGCGGCCAGTCGTGCCGCCACTCGTCGCGGCTCGAGCACCAGCAGGCGACCCTCCCGGGCCCAGGGGGCATCGAGCAGGGAGAGCGGCACTCGGGTGGTCTTGCCGGCACCAGGTTCGGCCACCAGCAGCGCACGGGAGTGATCGGCCAACGCCGCATGGATAGCGTCGAGGCGAGCGTCGATGGGCAGGGTCATGTGGTGTCAGCGCTCCGTCTCGGCACGCGCTTCAACACCACAGCCCTTGAGGATCACCCGGGTCAGGAAGTTGGTGATGCTCTCGACATCGCTGTCGCTGAGCGACTCCCGGTCGGTGATGCCGACCACCTGGGCCTCGAAATCGGCGTAGTGCTGGGTCGCCGACCAGATCAGGAAGATCAGCCATACCGGGTCGACCGGGTCCATCAGCCCGCGCTCGGCCCATTGGCGGAAGATCGCCGCGCGGGCCTCTACCCAGTCCCGCAGGTCGCCACGCAGGTACTCCTGGAGAAAGGGGGCACCGGCCAGGATCTCGGCGGCAAACAGTCGCGACCCCTCCGGGTGTCGCCGGGAGAGCTGCATCTTGCTGCGGATAAAGGCCTCCAGCACCTCGGCCGGGTCGTCATCCACGGAGATCTCGTCGAGCAGCGCATTCCAGCGCGCCATCATCCGCTCCAGCAGACGCACATAGAGGCCACGCTTGCTACCCATGTAGTAGAGGAGGTTGGACTTGGGAAGCCCCGCCTGGGCCGCGATCTCGGCCAGGCTGGCGCCGCGGTAGCCATGATCCGCGAACACCCGCTCGGCGGCAGCCAGTATCTCGCGTTCGTTGCGCTCCCGGGTGGCCCCGCTGCCGTTGTCGGTGCGAACGGAAACGACAGCATCACGCTGGGTCATGGGGCTCTCCTGGGCGGTCTGAATGGCAGGAGTTTGCCGCACGCCCCCAAGGCGTGCAAACCATGGTGGCGATGGTCGGCAGGGATATCGCCGTTATCGGAAACAAGGGGCGCTGGGGACAAGCCGAAAAGGAGGTCCTACGCCAGGGAAGGCGTCGGTAGCGTACAGGGAAGTATTCACAGCGCCTCCTCGTCGGTCCGGCGCTCCGGGGCTTGTCGCCAGATCAGCCCCGAGCCACCAGGCTGCCAAGCTATCTTGCGATTGCCCTGGAGCAGTCGGGTCAGAGCTTGCATTCCTTCCTTTCCTGAACCAAGCTAAAAGCATTCCTGACCGATCGGTCAGATTGGATTCGAGGCTTACCCCTGACACCTAAGCCTCGGATTCCGCCACCGCCCCAAGACCAACCACAAGAGAACGGTGATGATTGAATTCCTGCTCAACGGCCAACCGCGCCGGTGCGAGGCGACGCCCGACACCAGCGTGCTCGAGCTGCTGCGCGACACCCTGGGCCAGACCGGTACCAAGGAGGGCTGCGCCACCGGTGACTGCGGCGCCTGCACCGTGGCCATCGGCGAGCGCGACGACCAGGGTACCCTTCGCTATCAGGCCGCCAACGCCTGCATCACACCCGCTCATCAGCTCAACGATCGCGCCCTGGTAACCGTCGAGGGGTTGTCCCGGGGCGATGCCCTGCATCCGGCACAGGCGGCCATGGTCGAGTGCCACGCCAGCCAGTGTGGCTTCTGTACCCCGGGGATCGTGATGTCGCTGTTTACCCTTCACGAAGAACAACAGCGCGCACCTGCCCCGCTGACGGCGGCGCGCCTGGAGGCAACGCTTGGCGGCAACCTCTGCCGCTGCACCGGCTATCGCCCGATTCGCGATGCCGCCATGGCCATGGGTGACTACCCCGCCCCCGTCGTCAGGGTCTGGGAGCCGACAGCCCCGGAAGGCAACAGCGCCATGGTCGGTGAGAAACCGGAGAACGCCGGGCCGGCGCTCCAGTCGAAGGAGTCCGGTTTTATTCAGCCCGCCTCGCTTGAGTCGCTGATAGCCGAGCGCCGAACTCACCCCGAGGCACCACTGGTCGCCGGGGGCACCGACCTCTGGCTCGAGGTGACCCAACGCCTGGCCCGCTTCCCGCGCGTCGTGGACCTGACCCGGGTGGCAGAGCTCCAGCACATCGAGCCGGCCACGCTGGATGACGGACGGCACGGCTGGTGGATCGGCGGGGCGGTAACCTATGCACGCCTCGAGCCGCTGCTGGCCGAGCACTATCCCTCCTTCGAGCATCTACTCCATCGTCTGGGCTCGGCCCAGGTACGCAACCGCGGCACCCTGGGTGGCAATATCGCCAACGCCTCGCCCATCGGCGACACCCCACCGGTGCTGCTCGCCCTGGGCAGTCGCCTCCGGCTGGCGGGCCCGGGAGACCCTGAAGGAGGAGACGATGAAGGAATAGCCGAGCGCGAGCTCCCCCTCGATGAATTCTTCCTCGATTACAAGCACACCGAACTACGCCCGGGCGAGGTGATTCGCGCCATCTTCCTGCCCCACCCCCAGCCCGAGCGAGAGCTGAGGATCTGGAAGCTCTCGAAGCGCCGGGAGGATGATATCTCCGCGGTACTTGGGGCCTTCACCTGGCACCTTGACGACGGCGTGATGCGTGACGTGCGCCTGGCCTTCGGCGGCATGGCGGCGATCCCCAGACGCGCCGAGGCGGCCGAGGCGGCCCTGGAGGGGCACGCCCCCACACCTGCGGCCTTCGCTGCGGCCCGTGCCGCTCTCGAGACGGACTTCCAACCCATGAGTGATGTGCGCGGCAGTGCCGACTACCGCCGCCTGAGCGCCGCCAATCTGCTCGAACGCTTGCGGCTGGTGGTAAGCGAATCGCACCCGTCCAACGATAACCCCCAAGGCTCTCGGGAGGTCATGCTCCATGCGTACGCTCACTAAGCCCCGCCAGCGCCAGGGGAGCGTCACCGCCAGCAATATCCACGCCCACGCGCATGCCCACGAAAGCGCCGTCAAGCACGTGACCGGGAAAGCCGCCTATATCGACGATATTCAGGCACCGTCCAATTGCCTGCATCTCGCGCTGGCGCTCTCCCCGGTCGCCCACGGCCGCCTGGCGCCGATCGACATGGAACGCGTCCGCGCCCTGCCAGGCGTGGTCGATGCGGTCGGCTTTCACGACGTGCCGGGGCATACCGATATTGGTCCGGTATTTCCCGGCGACCCGATCTTTGTGGAAGAGGAGATCAGCTACGCGGGCCAGGTCCTGTTTGCGGTCGCCGGAGAGAGTCACCGGGCCGCCCGGGAGGCGGTCAAGGCCGCCATGGATGCAGGCGTCGTGAAGATCGACGAGCAGCCGGCCAGCCTCGACCCGGTGGCCGCCGCCGAGCGCGGCGAGTTCGTGCGCCCGACCCACGTTCAAGAGAGCGGCGACTGGCAAGCCACCCTCGCCATGGCCTCCTCGGTCGTGGAAGGCGAGCAGTTCGTCGGCGGTCAGGAGCACTTCTATCTCGAGGGCCAGGCCTGCCTGGTGACGCCTACCGAGGACGAGGGCGTCGTGGTTCACACCTCCAACCAGCACCCCAGCGAGACCCAGAAGCTGGTCGCCGAGGTGTTGGGCGTGCCGCTGCATGCGGTCACGGTGGAGGTGCGTCGCATGGGGGGCGGCTTCGGGGGCAAGGAGACCCAGGCCTCGCCGTGGGCGTGCATCGCTGCCCTGATCAGCCGTCGCACCGGGCGTGCCGCCAAGCTGCGCCTGCCCCGCGCCGAGGACATGCGCGTCACCGGCAAGCGCCACCCCTTCCACAATCGCTACCGTCTGGCCATCGACGAGTCGGGCGTGATCCAGGGCGGCGAACTTACCCTGATCGGCGATTGCGGATACTCGCCGGACCTCTCCGAGGCAATCGTCGACCGCGCCATGTTCCACGCCGACAACGCCTACTCGCTGGGCCAGGCCCGGGTCACCGGCCACCGAGCACGCACCCACTTCGCCTCCAACACCGCCTTCCGCGGCTTCGGGGGTCCCCAGGGCATGATGGTGATCGAAGCGGCCATGGACGACATTGCGCGGCGTGTCGGCGAGGACCCGCTGACCATTCGCAAGCGCAATCTCTATCGAGGGGGCGAGACGCCCCTGCGCCGAACCACACACTATGGCCAGACGGTGGAACAGCTTGGCCTGCTCCACGAGTTGATCGAGCGTCTGGAAGCCTCCAGCGACTACTGGCAGCGCCGGCGTGAGATCACCGAGTTCAATGCCCAAGGCTCCGTGATCAAGCGGGGACTGGCGCTGACGCCGGTGAAGTTCGGCATCTCCTTTACCGCCAAACACCTCAACCAGGCCGGTGCCCTGCTCCACGTCTATACCGACGGTAGCATGCAGATCAATCATGGCGGTACCGAGATGGGCCAGGGCCTGCACACCAAGATCTGTCAGGTGGTCGCACGCGAGCTGGGACTGGATCTCGAGGCGGTACGCATCACCGCTACCCGCACCGACAAGGTTCCCAACACATCACCGACAGCCGCCTCCAGCGGCGCCGACCTCAACGGCATGGCCGCCCGGGACGCCTGTCTCAGGCTCAAGGAACGGCTCTTCGATTTCGCCGCCGCGAACCTGCATGCCGACCAGGGCCTCGAGCGTGACGGCATGCGCCTGGAAGCGGGCCACCTGGTGGCCGGCAGCGGCGAGAGCGAACGGCGCATCCCCTGGGGTGAGCTGGTGCAGGCGGCCTACTTCGGTCGTATATCGCTCTCCGAGAAGGGCTTCTATGCCACCCCGCTGATCCACTATGACCGGGAAACCGGCAAAGGGCGCCCCTTCTACTACTACGCCTTCGGCGCCGCTGTAAGCGAAGTCCACGTCGATACCCTGACCGGGGAGTACCAGGTAGCGCGCGTCGATATCCTTCACGACGTCGGCGACTCGCTCAACCCGGCCATCGACCTGGGCCAGGTCGAAGGCGGCTTTATCCAGGGCATGGGCTGGCTGACCAGCGAGGAGCTCAGGTGGAACGACGACGGGCGCCTACTCAACGAGGGGCCAGCCACCTACAAGATCCCCACCTACGGGGACCTGCCGCCGGTGTTCAATGTCGAGCTGATGGAGGGCCACCCCAACTCCATGGCCAGCCTCTACCGCTCCAAGGCGGTGGGTGAACCCCCCTTCATGCTGGCCATCTCGGTATGGTCGGCGCTTCGTGATGCCCTGGCTAGCCTTGCTGGCTACCATGCCTCGCCACGCCTGGATACGCCGGCAACGCCGGAGCGGGTATTGATGGCCGCCGAGGCGTTGCGCCGCCATGGCCATCAGGAGGCAAGGGCCAGCGAGGAGGTAGTGCCATGAGTGCGCGCCCGGAAAGCTGGCACGCCGCCCTTCATCGCCTGCAGCAGGAGGGCGTGCCCCATGCCCTGGCCACCCAGGTCACCAGTGCCGGCTCGACGCCACGCGAGCCCGGGGCACGCATGGTGATCACCGCAGACGCCGTCTATGACACCCTGGGAGGCGGCACCTTCGAGTGGCAGACCATCGCCGCCGCCCGGCAGCGTCTGGCCGGACACGCAGGGCGCCCGGAACCCGGCATCAGCCTGGAAGCCTTCAGCCTGGGCGGTCGCAGCGGCCAGTGCTGTGGAGGTTTCGTCAATGTGCTGATCGAGGTCTTTCCCGGCAGCACCACCACCCTTGCGCTATTCGGCGCCGGCCATGTGGGCGGCGAGATCGCCCGCCTGATCGAGCCCCTCGGCTGGCAGCTGCTATGGCATGACAGCCGCGAGGGCGTCTTTCCCGACTGGGCATCCCACCAGGCGCGACTGGCATGTCGTCCGGCACCGGATCCCGAGGCCGCCGTGGCCGCCCTGCCGCCGGTCGCCCACTGTCTGGTGATGACCCACGACCATGCCGAAGACCGCGCTCTGATAGACGCCCTGCTGCGTCGCGGTGACTGCGCCTCCATCGGCCTGATCGGCTCCCGGAGCAAATGGGCCAGCTTCCGCTCGCGTCTGCGCGACGCCGGCCACGATGAGGCTGCCCTGGCTCGGGTGCGCTGTCCCATGGGCATGACGACAGGAGCAGAGGGAAATAGGCAGAGAGGCAGCGACAAGCGCCCCTACGCCATCGCCCTGGCCACCGTGGCCGAGCTGCTGCCACTGGTGGCGGACAACGAACGCCCCGAACAGCGGGGCCTGGATCCGGCCGAACTGCGAAGTGCCCTTGGCCTGACGACACCAAAAACCTAGGGGCGCCGGGGGCAGGCCGAAGAGGAGAGAGGCAGGCCTACCCCGGATTAGCCCCGATTAGCGCCCATACCACGAGCCTCAACGAAAATGACGACGACCAATTCGCGCGTTGTACGCGCCGAACTGCTGAGCTTCGATGCCGATCCCGGCGATGACGATACGCCCGCCCCGGGCAGTGTGCGCCATATCGCCGACGGTGCCCTGTGGGTCGAGAATGGCCGGATCCGGGCGGTGGAGGAGTACGCCAGCCTGGCACCGATTCTGCCCCCCGACACTGAGGTGATCGATCATCGCGGCAAGCTGATTACACCGGGCTTTATCGACAGCCACGTGCACTATGTGCAACTCGAGATCATCGCCTCCTACGGTCGCCAGCTACTCGACTGGCTCAATGACTACACCTTCCCCGAGGAGCAGCGCTTCGCTGACCCCGACCACGCCGCGGCGCTTTCCGATGCCTTTCTCGACGAGCTGTTGCGGGTCGGCACTACCACCGCCCAGGTGTTCTGCTCCAGCCATCCCGCCTCGGTGGATGCCTTCTTCGCCGCCAGTCACCGCCGCGGCCTGTGCATGCTGGCGGGAAAGGTGCTGATGGACCGCCATGCCCCAGCTGGGTTGACCGACGACCTCGAGGGGGGCATCCGTGACAGTGAGCGACTGATCGGCGACTGGCACGGCAAGGGGCGGCTCGGCTACAGCCTGACGCCGCGCTTCGCCCCGACCTCCACTCGCGCGCAGCTCGACGCCGCCGGTGGGGTGCTGCGCAGCGACGACAGCCTGTGGGTGCAGACCCACTTGGCCGAGAACACCGGCGAGCTCGACTGGGTCGCCGAGCTCTTCCCGGGTAGTCGGGACTACCTCGAGGTCTATGAACAGTCGGGGCTGGTAGGACCACGCAGCACCTTCGCCCATGGCATCCACCTCGACAACGAGATGCGTGGCCGTCTCGCCGAGCGCGGGGCTAACCTGGCCTTCTGCCCCAGCTCCAATCTCTTCCTGGGCAGCGGATTGTTCGACCGTCAGGCCGCCCGGGAGATGGCATTGAACGTCACCTTCGCCAGTGACGTAGGCGCCGGAACCGACCTCTCCGGTCTAGCCACGCTCAAGGCCGCCTATCAGGTGGGACAGCTGCGCGGTCAGCCTCTCACCGCCTGGCAGGGACTCTATGGACTGACGCTGGGCAATGCCCGGGCACTCTCTCTCGACGCCCATATCGGCCGTCTGGCGCCGGGCATGGCCGCCGACTTCGTGGTGCTCGACCCTGCCGCCACACCGCTGATGGCGCGGCGTACGGCGCGAAGCACCTCGCTTTCCGAAACGCTCTTCGCGGTGATGATGATGGGCGACGACCGCTGTGTCGCCGAAACCTGGGCCGATGGTCGTTTACAACATCGACGTGATGACCTGGAAGAAAGGCACAGGTCCTGAACACGAGTGAAGGGCTCCTCGTGTCGGCGTACCAGCGAGGCGCCGACACGTCCCGGCCATGATGGGCACCAGGGAGCGTTCCATCATCATGGCCCATCAAGAATCGCCGATCGACAACAACTGATTCAGTACTGCTACTCAACAACAACAAGGGGTATCCATGAGCGCCAACACTTCGCCACTGGCCGATAAATCGACGAGCGTGCCGACGCCGGCCGACGTGCACCCACTCGATCGTTACTTCGGTGTCAGCCGACGAGGCTCCAGCATAAGGACCGAGATCCTTGCCGGCGTCGCCACCTTCCTGGCTTCGATGTATATCATCGTGGTCAACCCGGCGATCCTGGCCGAGGCCGGCATCCCCTTCTCGGCGGCACTCTCCGCCACCGTGCTGATCAGTTTCATGAGCAGCCTGGCCATGGGCCTGTATGCGCGCAACCCCATCCTGGTCGCACCGGGCATGGGCATGAACGCCCTGTTCACCTATACGCTGGTGCTGGGGGCCGGCCTCTCCTGGGAGGTCGCCCTGGGCTGCGTGTTCTGGTCGGGTGTGCTGTTTGCCGTGCTCGCGGTCTTCAATGTGCGCAAGGCGATCATCGAGGCGATTCCCGCCTCGCTACGCTATGCCATCACCTGCGGCATCGGCCTCTTTATCACCTTTATCGGGCTGAAGAACGCCGGCTTTATCGTGGGCAGCGAGGCCACCCTGGTGACCCTGGGCAGCTTTGATCCCGGTCTGGTGACCTTCTTCATCGGCCTGATGGCCACCGCCGTGATGGTGATCCTGCGCATGAACGGCGCCCTGATCCTGGGCATCGCGCTGACCACGCTGCTGGCGGCCCCCATGGGTCGGCTGTGGGGCGAGGAGCTGATGGTGGAGTGGAGCGGTCTCGCCGCCTGGCCAGACTTCGGTGCCGTCTTGAGGGTCGATATCCTCGGTGCCCTCAAGGTGGCCTACCTGCCCTTCATCTTCGTGATGCTGTTCACCAACTTTTTCGACGCCCTCTCCTGCTTCATGGCGCTGTCGGAGTCCGCCGACCTCAAGGACGAAGATGGCAACCCGCGCAACCTCAAGCGCTCCATGACCGTGGACGCCTTCGCCTCGATGATCGCGGCACCACTGGGCACCAGTGCCGCCCAGACCTTTATCGAGTCCGGGGCGGGCGTGGCCCAGGGGGGACGCACCGGGCTGGTTGCGGTGACCATCGCCCTGCTGTTCCTGCCCTTCCTGTTCCTGTCGCCGCTGCTGTCGCTGGTGCCAGCCATCGCCACCGCCCCGGCCCTGGTGCTGGTTGGGCTGTTCATGCTGTCGCCGATCGGCCGCATCGACTGGGGTCGTTACGAAGAGGCCTTTCCCGCCTTCCTGGCGATCATCCTGATGCCGCTCACCTACTCCATCACGCTGGGCATCGCCTTTGGCTTCCTGAGTTACGTGCTGATCAAGCTGGCCACCGGCAAGGGTGGCGAGATTCGACTCGCAATGTGGGTCTCCGCCGCCCTCTGCGTGGTGCTGCTCGCCACCACATGAGCCCGATGGCAATGGTGCAGGCCTGACCATGCGCCGGGCCTGGATAGCAAGACGGCAGCCTCTGAGCTGCCGTCTTCGGTCATGGCGATACGACTGGTCGGTCAGGCCTCCGCCAGCTGCCGACGCCACTCCTGGCGGCGCTCTTCGCCGACGAAGGCGGCCTCGATGGCGTTGCCGGCCAGGCGGCGGAAAGTCTCCTTGTCCCAGCCGAAGGCACGCTTGCAGGCCAGGAAATTGGCCAGCATGCCGCCTCCGAAGTAGGCGGGATCGTCGGAGTTGAGGGTCACATTGAGCCCTTCGGCCAGCATTCGTGGCAGCGGGTGCTCCTCGAGCCGTTCGACCACCTTGAGGCGCAGATTGGAGAGCGGACATACCGTCAGCACCACCTGCTCGTCGCGCAGGCGGGCCACCAGGTCCGGATCCTCCAGACAGCGCACCCCGTGATCGATACGACACACGTCGAGCTGGTCGAGAGCGTTGCGTATGTACTCCGGGGGCCCCTCCTCGCCGGCATGCGCCACTCGCGGAATGCCCAGGCGGCGAGCGCGCTCGAAGACCTCGCTGAACGCCTCCGGGGGATTGCCCAGCTCGGCGCTATCCAGCCCCACGGCATCGAGCATCTCCCAATAGGGCGACGCCTGCTCCAGCACCCACACCGCCTCGTCGGCATCGCGGTCGCGCAGAAACGCCATGATCAGCGCCGTGGAGAGGCCCAGCTCCCTCTCGGCCTCGCGGCATGCCAGGGAAAGCCCTTCCATGACGACCGCGAGCCCGACGCCCCGCACGAGATGTGCCTGGGGGTCGAAGTGCATCTCCACATGCACCACGCCCTCGGCATGGGCACGACGGAAATAGGCCATGGCCAGATCATGAAAGTCCCGGGCGGTCTGCAATACGCTCATCCCCTGATAGTAGAGGTCGAGGAAGGATTGCAGGTCACTGAAGTCGTAAGCGGTATGCACCTCCTCCACCGAGGCATAGGGCAGCGTGACGCCGTTGCGCTCGGCCAGGGCGAACATCAGTTCAGGCTCCAGGGTGCCTTCGATATGCAGGTGCAGCTCGACCTTGGGCAGTCGGGTCAGGAAGTCTCGCATCGCTTATCTCACTCTCCCGGAACGGTATGGCCCCATCCTGAAAGAAAGCGGGCCAACACGAAAGCCGCACCTGTCAACGCTTCTACGGCAACTCACGCAGCGTCTCGGCCAGGGCCTCACGGCGCGTTTCCCGCTCGGACTCGAGTGCCTCTCGCTGCTCCTCCAGGGAGGCGATCTTCTCCTCTTCGGCCTCGAGATCCTCCAGATAGCGCTGGCCGAGATCGTTGTCGGTACCCACCGCCGCCAGGTTGTCACGAATTCGTGCCTGGCGTTCTGCGGCTCGCGTCAGCCGCTCCTCGAGACCCGCAAGCTCTCGCTCGACCTCGGCCAGTGCCCGGCGACGCTCCAGCACTTGCTCAAGATGCGCCGCGGTCTCGCCGTCGGCGGCCTCTCGCCACTCGACAAGCTGGGTCACGCCGGCATTCGCCAGCGCCAGGCTCTGACGCCGCACCCGGGTCTCCCGCGCCACGACCTCACCACTCTCGCCAGGCGCGAGGGCAAGCGCCAGGCGATGATGGCTGGGGGTGCTCTCCATCAGGGCCTCGGAGGCGAACTCCCAGCCGCTGCGCCGGGGATGCTCGATCAACACCTGACGGGCCTCACGGGCATCATTCTCTACCGCGTAATGCGTTACCCGCCGCGACTGGTGAGTGATCCGCAGGGCACCATCGACGATGACCATGCGCTCGAGCCGCTCCTCGGGATGGGCGCTCTCGACGATACGCACCTTGCGGTCGGCGGCGAAGCTGGCCAGACGCGACTCCCCGGCGGGAATCCCCGGCAGGTTGACATCACCCACGTGCCCCACTCCTGCGTCATAGACGGCCACCAGGCCCGGCGGCAGCCAGGCATCGGTGCTATTCTCCAGACGCACCGCCGCCACCGGATGACGCTCGCCGCGCTCGGGCTGGTAGAGCGAGACACGGCGGGCCGGCAGGGCGGCATCGATATAGGGTAGCGAGAGGGTCCGCCCCGCCGCGAGATCCACCGAGGTGGGGAGACGCCAGGTGGCCGTCGTTGCGCTCTCGACCACCTCGGGGCGCGATGCCGGGGCAGAGGGCGCCACCGCGCTGCGGCTCACTGCAGCGTCGCCATAGGCCATCATGGATTCGGCCTTGGCACCACGAAGCGCCTCCATGGCACCCTCGTCGGGCCGCACTGGTGCGATGCTGTCGGCAGTGACCGGCACCTCCGTGCGCGTTGGCCAGTAGCGCTCGAGCAGACGCTGGGTCAGGGTGACCGGGGCGCCGCTGGACAGCGTCAGCGCCACATCGCTCCAGTCGCTGCCGCTGGCATTCTCGATCACCGACCACGCCTGCAGGCGAGCCTTGCCGTCGGCCTCGAGCAGCAATCGGTAGGTACTCTTCCAGACCGGAGCCGCCACCACATAGGTAAGCGACACATCACGTTCGCCCTCGCCCTCGAGGTCGATGGCGATGCGACGCATCTCGTCGGTACGGGCGCGGCCACTGACCTCGGCGGCCTCGGCCAGGCGCTCACGCAGGTCAGGGTCCAGCAACTCGAGGCGGGCATCGTCGCCCAGGCGCAATGTGGCCACGCCACCCTCATCCTCGAGCAGCGACAGGGTCTGCACGGCGCGCCCGTTTTCGTCGGCACCCTGCTCCGCGACACCCAACAGCAGCCCTTCGAGGCGCTGCCCACCGGAGCTCACCCTTACCTTGACCCCTTGCAGGCTATCGGCCAGCCGGGCCACCGAGCCCAGATCCTCCGGACCAAAGGGCAGCCGACGGAAGGTCTCATCAAGCGTCGCCAGGCCATCGAGGCTGAGCCCCTGAAGGCGTCCCGCCGGGTCACGCACCACCAGGCTCTTGAGCACATCGTTGACCTGCTCCAGGGGCACCTCCAAATGGAGGGTGCCATCCCCCTCGAGACTGGCCCTGCGCTGCACCTCTGCCAGGCCGCCGGAGGAGAGCGTCACCGCCTCGACGGGCAGCTCGGCGGCCAGGGCCGAGCCTAGTGGCCATGCCCCGGCCAGCAAGATGGCGAGGCGAAGGGAGAGATGGCGACGGCCCCGCTCGGGTAGTGCGTCCCTGACAGTCATATCGACTCCTTGTATGAATTTACCTGACCTTCGACCAGTATCAGGCTGTGATCGATCCCGGGTGGGTCGAAATCTCCGCCATCCAGCTGGTGCACGAGGTAGATCGTGGTACGCCCCTCGAGCCAGGTATTCAGGCGGGGGCTCAGCCGCGCCACGGTAGCGGCATCGAGGCTGGCGAAGGGCTCGTCGAGCAGTACCAGATCGGGGTCCAGCAGGTACAGCCGAGCCAGGGCCAGGCGTCGCGCCTGGCCACCGGAGAGGCGTCGCCCCCCCTCGCCGACTCGAGTGGCGAGGCCCGCGGGCAATGTCATCGCCCAGTCGGCCAGCTCGACCCAGGCCAGTGCCGCCCATAACGCCTCATCCTCCGCCTCCGGTCGGGCCAGGCGCAGGTTGGCGGCCAGGCTGTCATCGAGCAGGTCGATATGCTGGGTCAGCACGGCCACCCGCCGGCGAAGCGATGCCTCTGGCCAGGCGTCCAGGGCCACGCCTCCCAGCAGGATCTCGCCGGCGCTGGGCGTGAGCTGACGCAGCAGCAGCCCCGCGACACTCGACTTGCCTGCCCCCGAGACACCGCACAGTGCCAGCCGCTCACCGGCAGCGAGCCGGAACGAGAGCCCCTCAAGAGCCGCCAGTGGCGCCCCGGGATAGTGCAGCGAGACCCTGTCGATGTTTACCGAAAGAGGACCGGGGCGTGCGTCCCGGCCACTGCTCACCGCCGGCGGCCGAGGCGCGGCCCGGCGCAGCCCGTTGAGTCGTCGGGCCGCGCCCCGGGTGGCGCCCAGCCAGGTAAAGGCAGCTGGAAGACCGGTCAGTGCCTCGTTCAAGGCCAGCACCGCCAGGGGCATCATCACCGCCACCGGTCCGCTGAGCATGTCGGCCTGCCAGGCCGTGGCGGCGAGCCACAGCGCGGTGAGTGCCGCCCCTCCCACCAGCATCGTGACCAGGGCATTGCCCAGCGCCACCAGGGTCCCGAGCCATCGCTGATCCCGATAGAGTTCCGCCTCCAGGGCCTCGATCCGCTGACGATGATGAGCAAGGGCGCCATAGGCTTCCAGCTCTGCCATGCCCTGCATCTGCTCTACAAGACGCCCCCGAAGTAACTCGCGAGTGGTGACCTGGCGCCGACTAGCGGCCATTCCGAGACGCGCCTGGCCGACCACCAGCCAGCCCCAGCCGATCAGCAACACGCCCCCGACCACGAGCCCCGCCATGGGCACCCAGAGGGCCAGGAAGCCCCCCAATCCCAGGATGGTAAGCAGCGACACCATAGCCGGGGCCAGCAATCGCAGAAAGAGGCTGTCCAGGGTATCGATATCGGCGGTCAACCGATTGAGCCAGTCGCTGGCGCGCCGCTCTCTCAGGGCGTGCGCATCGAGAGCGGCGATCACCCCGAACAGCCGTCCACGTAGATCGGCGAGCAGTCGCAGCACCGTGTCGTGGTTGTAGAGTCGCTCCATATAACGAGCCACGGTTCGCGTCACCGCAAAGGCACGGATGCCGCCTCCCGGCAGATAGACGTCCAGGCGCGCCGCCACTCCTGCGGCCAGCAGCATGCCGGTAAGACCGGTGGCGGTGATAAACCAGCCGGAGAGCGCCAGCAGTCCGATGGCCGACAGCAGCGTCACTGCCATCAACCCGGCGCCAGCGGCCAGTCGTCCGCGGCGGCGTGCCAGCAGTTGTAGCCAGGGGGCCAATTCGCCCCACAGATCACGACGCTCCTCGACAGATTTTCTCATCGGATGCGCTCCCCCTGCCGATCGAATATCAGCTGCCGGTCGGCCAGTGCCATCAGCCCCGGGTGGTGGGTAGCGATCACCAGACAGCGTCCCTCCCGGGCCAGCTCCCTCAGCGCCGCGATGATATCCGCCTCGGTCGCCACATCCAGGCTCGCCGTGGGCTCATCGAGCAGCACCAGCGGGGCATCACACAGGAAGACCCTGGCGAGCGCCAGCCGTTGCGCCTGACCACCGGAGAGCCCCGCCCCTCGCTCGCCCAGCGGTGTATCGAGCCCCTCGGGCAGGCGTGCCAGCAGCTCGCCCAGGCCGGCACGCTCCAGGGCCCGGCGCATGGCCCTCACACCCGGCTGAGGTGCCGACAAGCACAGGTTATCGGCCAGGCTGCCCTTGACCAGCAGCGGCCGCTGATCCATCCAGGCGTAGCGCAGCCCCGGCGCCATCCACCGATGCCCCCCCTCGGGGCCAACGAAGCCCGCCAGCAGCTGCAGCAGCGTGGACTTTCCTCCCCCCGAGGGGGCGCTCACCACCACCACCTCGCCGGGCACCAGGACCAGGTCGAGGGGGCCGAGCACACGGCCGCGTTGGGGATAGCTCACCGTGGCCGCCTCGAGGCGAATCAGCTCCCCCGATATGGCGGCGGGTGGCGCTTCTTCACCGTCGCTACCACGCAGGCCCTCGACACTCTCGGCGAGCAGTGTCATCAGCCCGTCGGCGGCGCCCAGGGCAGCGGCCCGATCATGATAATGCTGGGAGAGCACACGCAGCGGCTGGAAGAACTCCGGAGCGAGCAGCAGCACCAGCAGGCCGCTGAACAGGGTCAGCTCAGGCGAGGGACCCAACGTGATATAGCCGAGTAGACCGAACCCGACATAGATCGCCACCACGGCGATGGCCACCGAGGCGAAGAACTCCAGCACCGCCGAGGAGAGGAAAGCCACGCGCAGGGTTCGCAGGCTGCGCCGACGATAGTCGTCGGCGGCGCCATGCACCTCGGCGGTCGCCTCCTGGGTGCGCCCGAAGAGCTGCAGGGTAGTGACCGCCCGGACCCGGTCGATAAAGTGGCCCGACAGCCGCGAGACCGCCTCGAACTGTTCGCGATTGAGGCGTTCGGCCCCCATGCCCACCAGGGCCATGAACAAGGGGATCAGTGGCGCCGACAGCAGCAGGAAGAGCGCCGCCAGCCAGTCGAGCCAGGCCACCGCCACGAGCACCACCAGCGGCTGGAGTATTGCCAGGGCGAGCTGCGGGCGATAACGCGCCATATAGCCATCCAGGGCCTCGACCTGCTCGACCAGCTGGCTGGCCAATGACGCCGAGTGCCTGGTGGAGAGCCCCGCCGGCCCCAACCTGGCCAGGTGATCAAGCAGTTCGCCGCGTATCCGCCGTCGCAGGGCCAGGCTGGCAACGAGCCCCAGGCGCTCCTGAAAGAACAGCGCCAGGCTGCGCACCAGCAGCAGCGCCAGGATGCCCAGCGCCAGGGGAGTCAACCTCGACAACGGCGCCTGCGCCACCAGCAGCTCGCTGATAAATCGAGCGAGCAGCGCCAGCTGCCCCAGGGTGGCCAGGGCGGCCACCACTCCGGCGGCGACCGCCAGCGTCAGGCGCCAGCGCTCACCGGCAGCATAAGCGGCCAGCCACCGGGAGGCCTCCCGGGTGGCACCATGACGGCTACCCACCGACTAGTGGTAGCCGTCGCCGGGACGGACCTTGCCGCGGAATACCCAATAGGACCAGGCGGTATAGGCCAGCACGATGGGAATCACGAAGAGCACACCGATCAGCAGGAAGAGCTGTGATTCCGGGGCCGAGGCGGCGTCCCAGATCGTGTAGTCGGGGGGCACGATCACCGGCCACTTGCTGGCTACCAGGCCCAGGTAGGTAAAGAGGAAGAGTCCCAGCGTCGCGATGAAGGGTTGCCCCTCCTGACGCCGATGGACCGCCATCAACAGCCAGGCGGCACAGGCCAGTGCCAGGGCCGGCAGCACCCAGATCAGATGAATATGGTCGAACCAGCGCTGGAACACCGCCGGATCCACCAGCGGGGTCCAGACGCTGATCATGGCGAAGGCGGAGAGCACCGCCAGCAGCAGGACCGGAGTGATGCGGTAGGCCCAGCGCTGGATCTCGCCCTCCGACTTGAGGATCAGCCAGGTGGCCCCCAGCAGTGCATAGCCGACCATCAGGCTGATGCCCGTCAAGACCGCGAAGGGCGTCAACCAGTCCATGGCCCCTCCGACGAAGACGAAGTTCTCGACCGGGAAGCCCTCGATATAGGCCCCCACCACGGCGCCCTGGGCGAAGGCGGCGACCGCCGAGCCCCAGCAGAAGGCACGGTTCCACCACACTCGGTTGCGTCGCGACTTGAAGCGGAACTCGAAGGCGATGCCGCGGAATATCAGGCCGGCGAGCATCAGGAAGACACCGATATAGAGGGCCGGCAGGTAGACCGAGTAGACCAGCGGAAAGGCCCCCAGCAGCCCGGCCCCGCCCAGCACCAGCCAGGTCTCGTTGCCGTCCCACACCGGGGCGACGGAGTTCATCATCACGTCCCGGGCCTCCTCGCTCGGCGCGAAGGGGTAGAGGATGCCGAGCCCCAGGTCGAAACCGTCCATCAGCACGTACATGATCACGCCGAAACCGATGATCACCGCCCAGATCATGGAGAGATCGAAGGATTCCATATCACTGCCTCCAGGTTGGGGCCGCATCGTCATCGAAGCGGGCATTGGCTGCCGAGAAGGGCCGCTTGGCATGAGGCGAAGGGTCGGCATCGTCACCCGAAGCGGGCAGCATGCCCTGTCGCACCACGCGAGTGAGATAGTAGAGGCCACAGGCAAACACCACCGCATAGACCGTCATGTACCCGATCAGGGTAAACAGTGCCATGCCCCCGGTCAGTGACGGGGTGACCCCTTCGGCGTGGGTCATGAGTCCGTAGACCAGCCAGGGCGCGCGGCCCGTTTCGGTCACGAACCATCCGGCCAGCACCGCGACAAAGGGCGTTACGCTCATCAGCCTCAGCACCTGCAGGTAACCTCGCTGCCGATAGAGGCGGCCGCCGCGACGCAGCCACAGCCCCACCAGGGAGACACCGATCATCAGCACGCCCAGGCCGACCATGACCCGGAACGACCAGAACACCAGCCATACCGTCGGCTGTTCATCCTCCGGCACCTCGTTGAGGCCCGGTATCTCGCCATCGACATGGTGAGTCAGGATCAGGCTGGCCAGGTTGGGGATGCCGATCTCGAAGCGATTATCTTGGGCCGCCTGGTCGGGCCAGGCAGCCAGCAGCAGCGGCACATTGGTATCGGTCTCCCAGTTGCCCTCCATGGCGGCCACCTTGGTCGGCTGGTGCTCCAGGGTGTTGAGGCCGTGGAAATCGCCGATCACCGCCTGGGCGGGTGTCAGCACGAGTAGCAGCCACAGGCACATGGAGAGCGCACGGCGGTTGGCCTCGACATCGCGGCCGATCAGCAGGTACCAGGCGCTGACGCCCGCCACCACAAAGCCACCGGTAACGAACGATGCCATCACCTTGTGGGAGAAGCGCCAGGGGAAGGACGGGTTGAAGATCGCCGCCGACCAGTCGGTGATATGGAAGCGGCCATCGATCAGCTCCGCGCCGGCCGGGGTCTGCATCCAGCTATTGGCGGAGAGAATCCAGAACGACGAGATGAAGGTGCCCAGCGCTACCATGATCGCGGCGAACAGGTGCACCCCCTGGGGCACCTTGCCACGCCCGAACAGCAGCACCCCGAGGAAGGCCGCCTCCAGGAAGAAGGCCGTGACCACCTCATAGCTGAGCATCGGTCCGATAAAGTTGGCGGTGGCATAGGAGAAGTTGCTCCAGTTGGTACCGAACTGGAACGACATGACGATGCCCGATACCACGCCCATGCCGAACACCACCGCAAAGACTCGGGTCCAGAACTGCGCGAGGCGGTCCCAGGCGGGATGATCCGTCTTGTAGAAGAGGCCGTTGAGCACGGCAATGTAGGATGCCAGGCCGATGGTGAACACCGGGAAGATGGCATGAAAGGAGACCACAAAGGCGAACTGTAGTCGCGACAGCAGAAGAGGATCCAGTTCCATGGCGCTTGCCTCGTTACGCTGGTAACTCGAGAAGGTCACAAGGGGGTGCGTATATGCACGCCTCCTGGACACCAAGGGTCAGTCAAAGCCTAGCAGGCCCGAGTGAAACGAGGGCCGCGATCAGCCGGCCACCGATACCCACTCGGTTTTCCTATCAGCATACGCTCATTCACCAACGACCCGACAGCATGGGAGCCTTGGCGAGGGGTGTCGCATTGTCGCAGCCGGGGGATCAGCCACCCCCGCCGCTAACCACCAGGTTCACCATCCAACCGGTGTACCCCAGAAACATCGCGAGCAGCGTCGTCCCCTCGAGGCGGTTGATGCACCCCTCTCGTCCTCGCCAGCCCATGGCGAAGAGCGCCAGCATAATAGTCATGACGGTCATCAGGCTCCAGTCGCGCAGCAGCACCTCGGAGCCCACCTCGATGGGATGAATCACCGCCGCCAGGCCCACGACCCCGAGGGTATTGAAGAGGTTGGACCCCACCACATTGCCCAGCACCAGGTCATGCTCGTTGCGACGCAGCGCGCTGATTGATGACGCGAGTTCCGGCAGCGACGTGCCCACCGCCACCACGGTAAGCCCGATGATCAGGTCGCTGACCCCGAGGCCCTGGGCGATGGCCACGGCGCCCCATACCAGGACTCGCGAGCTGACCACCAGCAACACCAGGCCGATACCGGTCCAGATCAGGCCCGCCTTCAGGCTCATGGGGTGAACCGTCAGGCTCTCCTCGGTATCGGCGGCCAGCGGATCCGAGACCTCGTGACGGGCACGCCAGATGCTCCCTCCCATGAAGGCGGCCAGCAGGACCAACAGCAAGACCCCTTCGAGACGACCGATGACGCCTCCCCACATCAACAACGCCGAAAGCAGTGTCGCGACGCCGAGCACCGGCAGTTCGCGACGCACCACCGAGGAGTGCACCGTCAGCGGCGCGATCAGCGCCACCAGCCCCAGGATCAGACCGATATTGGCGATATTGGAGCCGTAGGCGTTGCCCAGCGCCAGCCCGGGGTTGCCCTGCCCTGCCGCCAGCGCCGAGACCACCAGCTCCGGCGCCGAGGTGCCGAAGCCGATCACCAGCATGCCGATCAGCAGCGGCGACAACCCCAGGCGGCCCGAGGTTGCCGCCGCACCATCGACGAAGCGTTCGGCGCTCCATACCAGCAGGATCAGTCCCGCCACTACCGCCACCGCGGGTAGGATCATCGTCTCGTTCCCGTTACATTCATATGTGCATGTTGAAAAATGGCAGTGCCCGTGGTGACGTGTCACACTTTCCGTCAGCCCATGGCCCGGCGCAGTGTACGCCTGCGCCGCCCTTCGAGTGAAGCCGCGCCCCAGGAGAGATCAGCCCCCTTGGCCACGCCCTCAATTCCTCTTCGCCAACGCCTGGCCACCCCGCCGCTGCTGCAGGGTGAGGCACCACGTGTCGAGCGCATGCCACCGGAGAGTCGCGCACGCCGTCGCCTGCGTGCCTGCCAGGAGTGCGACTGGCTGGTCGCCCTGCCACCACTACGCCCCGGCGAGAAGGCCGACTGCCCACGCTGCCATCACACCCTGGTGACCCGCCATTTTCGCCCCGTCCAGCGCAGCCTGGCCCTGGCGCTGGCTGCCCTGATGGCTCTGGGCCTGGCCCTGGCGTTTCCCTTCCTCAGCTTCAGTGTGGGGGGCATCGGTAATCGCATCGAGCTGACCCAGACCGCCACGACTCTGATCGGATTCCACCAGCCGATAGTGGGCGGCGCCGTGATCCTGACCATCGTGGTACTGCCTGCGATCTATCTGGCCGGGGTGATCTGGCTGCAGCTTGGGCTGCTACGCGACACCCCGCTACCGGCCAGCCGAACGATCGCGCGCTCCCTGGCACACCTCACGCCCTGGATGATGGCCGATGTCTTTATCATTGGCGCCCTGGTGAGCCTGATCAAGATCGCCGGTATGGCTGAAATCGACCTCGGCGTGTCGTTCTGGTCTTTCTGCGCCTTCGCCCTCCTGTTGCTGCTGACCACCCAGTCGCTGGATGCCGACTGGATGTGGTTCTCGCTGGCCGGCGAGCCGCGTGCGCCGAAGGGGGCCCGCACCGGCGAGACCGCGGCTCCTCAGGACCTCACCGGCTGTCACACCTGTGGGCTGGTCGGCCGCCTCGATGCCGCTGGTCATGGCCAGTGTGAGCGCTGCGGCGAGACACTGCATGCCCGGCGTTCATATAGCCTGCAACGCACCTGGGCGCTGTTGGCAGGTGCGTCGATCATGTATATCCCGGCCAATGTCTATCCGATAATGACCACCACCAGCCTGGGACATAGCTCCCCCTCGACGATTGTCGGCGGAGTCGTCGAGCTGATCGGCATGGGCTCCTGGCCGGTCGCCGCCGTCATCTTCATCGCCAGCGTGATCGTGCCGGTCGGCAAGCTGGTGGCCCTGGCCTGGCTGTGCCTGATGGTCAGGCGCAGCAGCGAGCTCAATGCGGCGGCCCGCACACGGCTCTATCGAGTCACCGAATTCATCGGTCGCTGGTCGATGATCGACGTCTTCGTGGTCGCCATCCTGGTGGCGCTGATTCGCGCCGGCACGCTGATGTCCATCGAGCCGGGGCCCGCCGCCCTCGCCTTCGGCGCCGTGGTCGTGATCACCATGCTGGCCGCCATGACCTTCGACCCCCGACTGATCTGGGACTCGCCGACGCCCTCTGAGACAACGGCATCTCGGCCGCCCTCCATGGACGACACCCTGAAGGAAGCTCTGGATGAGTGAAGAGACACAGCGCCACGATGACGCCTCCACCCCACAGCACCATGCCCGGGCAACGCCCCAGGCACGCGTCTCACCGATCTGGATCGTGCCCATCGTCGCCTTGTTGATCGGTGCCTGGCTGGTTTACGACAACTATCGTAGTCGTGGCCCGCAGATCACCCTGACCATCAGCAACGCCGAGGGCATCGAGGCGGGCAGCACCCTGATCAAGACGCGCAATGTGGAGGTAGGCCGGGTCGAGCAGGTGCACCTCTCCGAGGACCTCTCTACCGCCGTCATCACCGCACGCATGGGACCGGACAACGAGGCGATGCTGGTCGAGGATAGCCAGTTCTGGGTGGTCAAGCCGCGAGTGGGGCGCGAAGGCATCAGCGGCCTGAACACCGTGCTGTCCGGTGCCTATATTCAGCTGCAGCCGGGCGAAAGCGAGATCGAGGCGCGCGAGTTCGAGGTGAGCGACCAGCCGCCCGTGGCACCCGCCGGGGCCGCCGGCCTGCGCATCAACCTGATCAGCCAGCTGGGCAACTCGCTGCGGGTGGGTGACCCGGTCACCTACCAGGGTTACACCGTGGGCCGCGTGGAAGAGGCCAATTTCGACGCCACCACCCGGCGCATGCAGCATCGCGTCTTTATTGAGGCCCCCTACGCCAGCCTGGTGACCGACAGCACTCGCTTCTGGTCGGCCAGCGGCATCGACCTGCGTCTGGATTCCGAAGGCTTTCGGGTCAATGTCGAATCCTTCGAGGCCCTGCTCGGTGGTGGCGTCACCTTCGGCATTCCCGAGGACCTGCCGCTGGGCGGCACGGTGGCCGCCGACACGACCTTCACCCTCTATCCCGACGAGGACACCGCACGCCAGGGAACCTTCAACCGCTATCTGGAATACGTGCTGTTGGTCGACGACTCCGTTCGCGGTCTCACCAAGGGAGCGCCGGTGGAGTTTCGCGGCGTGCGCCTGGGTACCGTGGCCGCCGTGCCCTGGAACTTTACCGCCGAGCAGCCCGGCGGTCGCAATGGTTTCGCCATTCCGGTACTGATCCGCATCGAGCCCCAGCGCCTGGGCATCGAAAACCAGGCGGTCGACATCGACGAGTGGCGGGAACGGTATGAGCGCTTCTTCGAGCTGGGGCTGCGTGCCAGCCTCAAGAGCGGCAACCTGCTGACCGGGGCGCTGTTCGTGGACCTCAACTTCCACAGCGAGCTGGAGGAGGAGTATGCACCGCTCACCTTCGCCGAGCAGCGTGTCTTCCCCACCACGTCCGGCGGCTTCGCGCTGATCGAGTCCCAGATCACCAGTCTGCTGGCCAAGCTCAACGATCTGGAGGTGGAGCCCCTGCTGGAGGGCCTCGACCGTAATCTCGATGCCTCAGAGGCGATGCTCGAGGAGGTACGCACGCTCTCCGCTTCCCTGAGGGAGCTGGTGGAAGCCCCCGGAACCCGCGAGGCCCCGGCCAACCTCAATGCCACCCTGGAGGGGCTGCGCACCACCCTGGAGGGACTCTCGCCCGAGTCATCGGCCTACCAGGAGCTGGTGACCGTCAGCCAGCGCCTGGAGCGGCTGCTGCGTGACCTCCAGCCGGTGGCCAGAACGCTGTCCGACAACCCGCGTGCCCTGCTGTTCGACAGCCTGGATGCCGAGGACCCCGTGCCGCGCGCACCACGAGAGTGACCACCCACCGCCTGGAGAGCCTGTATGGAGAGCTTGTAATGATGGCAAGAAGATGGATTGGTGCCGCCCTGGCCCCCCTGCTGCTGGCTGGCACGCTGGGGGGGTGCGCCAGCAGCAAGCCCGCGCCCGAGCGCTACACACTGCCAGAAGCCACCCTGCCAGAGACCGCTCGGCAGGGTGCGGCGCGAGCTGAATCGCGCTATCAGCTGCAGGTTGCCACGCCACGACTCGCCGACTACCTGGATGTCGAGGGCATCGTCATGCAGATCGACGATATCACCCTGGTGGAAGCCCGCGGTCATCAATGGGCCGAAGCCCTCGGCAAGCAGCTGCAACGCGGCCTGCGCGACCGCCTGGCGCAGCGGCTTCCCGATACCCGAGTACTGCTCGATGGCACGGCCCCCCGCGAGACCCACGCCCTGCGCCTGGCGCTGGAGATCGACCGTTTCCAGGGGCGTCATGATGGCCGGGCCGTCATCGGCGGCCGCTGGCGTCTGCATGCCGCCGACGGGAGCCTGCTGGCGATGCAGCCCCTGGAGATCGAAAACGTCCTCGAGGCCGATGGTTATCCTGCGCTGGTCCGCGCCCTGGGCCGAGGGTGGGACAGCGCGGCCGACGAGCTCGCCGCGGCCGTTCGCAGCACACGCCGACAAGAGTAGCTGCGCCCAAGCCCGGAATCTGGCATAATGCGCGTCGCGGCACATCAGCGAGTCCCTCCTGCCGCGCCATGACCCCGAATCTTTCACACCCCGGCCCGGGACTGGCTGCGCACGATCGCGCGGCACGGCCGAGGTGTTCTGCGGAGACCGCATGACCTTTTCCGAACTCGGCCTGCGTGCCGAACTGCTGAACGCCGTCGAGGCACAAGGCTACACCACCCCGACTCCCATCCAGCAGCAGGCGATCCCAGCCGTGCTCAAGGGCGGTGACCTGTTGGCCAGCGCCCAGACCGGTACCGGCAAGACCGCCGGCTTTACCCTGCCGATGCTTCAGCGCCTGGCCGACGGCCCACGTCCCGGCAAGCGCCAGGTGCGCGCCCTGGTGCTGACACCGACCCGTGAGCTGGCCGCTCAGGTGGGCGAGAGCGTGGCCGACTATGGTCGCCTGCTGACCCTGAAGAGCCACGTGATCTTCGGCGGCGTCGGCCAGCAGCCCCAGGTCGATGCCATCCGCCCGGGCCTCGATGTGCTCGTTGCCACCCCCGGGCGTCTGCTCGATCTGCAGCAGCAGAAACACGTCGACCTGTCGAAGGTGGAGATTCTGGTGCTCGACGAAGCCGACCGCATGCTCGACATGGGCTTCATTCACGATATCAAGAAGATCCTGCGGGTCCTGCCCGAGAAGCGCCAGAACCTGCTGTTCTCGGCGACCTTCTCCAACGAGATCCAGGCGCTGGCCAACAAGCTGCTCGATGATCCCAAGATGATCGAGGTCGCTCGCCGCAACACCACCGCCGAGCTCGTCGACCAGACGATCTACCGTGTCGACCGCGAGAAGAAGCGCGAGCTGCTGGCCCACCTGATTACCGAGCACGACTGGCATCAGGTACTGGTCTTCACCCGCACCAAGCACGGTGCCAACCGTCTGGCCGAACAGCTCTCCAAGCAGGAGATCCCGGCCATGGCGATCCATGGCAACAAGAGCCAGTCCGCGCGCACCAAGGCCCTGGCCGCCTTTAAGACCGGCGACCTGCAGGTGCTGGTGGCTACCGACATCGCCGCCCGCGGCCTCGATATCGAAGAGCTGCCCCACGTGGTCAACTTCGAGCTGCCCAATGTCGCCGAAGACTATGTCCACCGTATCGGCCGCACCGGCCGTGCCGGTAGCGAAGGCCAGGCGGTGTCGCTGGTCTGCGTCGACGAGCATGGGTTGCTCAAGGGCATCGAGCGGTTGATCAAGCGCGACCTCGAAAAGCGCATCGAGCCCGGCTTCGAGCCCGACCCCAATGCCAAGCCGGAGCCCATCGAAAACGGCCGCAATCGTCGTGGCGGTGGTGGACGCGGCGGAAATGGCCAGAATCGCGGTGGCGGTGGCCAGAACCGCAGGCAGGCGCAGAGCCGTGGCGCCGAACAGCCAGCGGGCACGCGTCGCCGGCGCCGCGGAGGCAGTGGCGGCGGCCGTCAGCAGGCCTGACCCGGCGGTAGCAGACAGCATCACAATATGTGAATATACCCCCACTCCCCTGACAATGTCACTCAACCATGCTCAAACATCTGTTTGGCAAGCAATCTATTGATATCTGGGTTATCAAGCAGGTCGACCACGACCTGCTGCATCTTTGTGGTCGTGCGACACTGCCCGCCAAGCCGAATCGCAAGGCGGTAATGAACGCGCTGGCCGAGTCTCGCTACACGGGCCCCGTAACCATGGCCACTGGTGGTCGAGCCGTGCTCAACGCCCGACTCTTCCAGGCGCTTGTGCCGCTGGATGAGCTGCAACTGCTGCCTGATGGCCGGGCCCGCTGGCAGGGACGCGACTGGCAGATCGCCCAGGTTCCCCAGCGCTGCTGGCTCTTCGAGGGTCGCCTGGTGGCCCAGCCCGACCCGCTAAACGGTGGCGGCGCACTGGTCAGTGCGGAGGATGTCACCGATATCCTGCGCCAGGTGAAACAAGAGATGCCCCACCATCTTGGCAGGGTGGTCTTTCGGCCCGAGAACCAAAGCGAGGAGCATCCTCTCCTGGCACCCCGCAGAGAAGAGCAGCGCCTGAGACTGCGACCCAAGCAGACCAGGGAGTGGCGCCATGACCGCGGATAGGCGGGGCTCCACCTTCAGCCTGGGATTGTTTATCTCCCTGATGGTGCTGGTGGGACTCAATCTGCGTCCCGCCCTCTCCTCTCTGGCCCCGGTACTGACTCGTGTCCAGCAGGACACGGGGCTGTCGCCCTTGGCCATCGGCACCCTCACCACGCTACCGGTTCTCTGCCTGGGGCTGTTTGCCCCCATGGCCCCCTGGCTGGCCAAGCGACTGGGACCCGAGCGGGCTCTGGCCGCCGGGCTGATACTGCTGGCCGTGGGACTGGCGCTGCGAGGCATTCCCGTCGTCGCCACGCTCTTTATCGGCACGCTGATGGCGGGTGCCGCCATCGGGGTGGCTGGCACCCTGCTGCCGGCGCTGGTCAAGCGCGAGCTCCCCGCGGGGGCCGATCTGATGACAGGCGTCTACACCATGGCACTGTGCCTGGGCGGGGCCCTAGGAGCGGGCTTGAGCATTCCTCTGGCCGACTGGCTGGGCGCGTGGCATCTGGGGCTTGCCAGCTGGTCGGCGCTGGCGCTCATCGCCCTGGTGGCCTGGCAGACCCTGGCTCCCCGCCGCGATGAAACGGCGCTGCCCGGCGGCGGCGGTTCGATGCGCGCGGTGCTGACCCAGCCCCTGGCGTGGCAGGTCATGTTGATGATGGGGCTGCAGTCATCCCTGGCCTATATCGTCTTTGGCTGGCTTCCCACCCTGCTGGTGGCCCGTGGCTACGGTGAAGCCGAGGCCGGCTGGATGATGGGTGCCTCGGTAATGGTGCAGTTGCCGGCCGCCCTGGCCGCCCCCTGGCTGGCACGCCTGGGCCGGGATCAGCGTCCCGTCCTGCTCCTGGTACTGGCTCTGGTCGCCTCGGGGTTCTGGCTGCTGCTGCAGGGCGCATCCTCACTGCGCTGGATCGGCGTGGTCCTGCTCGGTCTGGGTCAGGGGGGCAGCTTCAGTCTCGCCCTGACGCTGATCGTACTGCGCACCGGCAACTCGCGCCTGGCCGGCAAGCTCTCCGGCCTGGCCCAAGGCGGTGGCTACACCCTGGCTGCCATGGGTCCGCTGGGGGTGGGCGTGATGCTTCAGCTCGACCTGGGGCTTGGCATCATCACCGGCGTGCTGCTGGCGATCTGTGCGTTAGCCGCCACCTTTGCCCTCTTTGCCGGTCGCAACCGCCGCCTGGAGATCGACAATGATGGCCAGGTGGTCACCCGATAGCGACCAGACGCTCTGATCATGCCCCTGTGCCGCCATGATATCGGCCACACGCCACTTTGGAGCTGCCCATGAGCATGCCTGACTCCCGACGGCCTCGCCCCCTGCTGGTGATCTACACCGGCGGTACCCTGGGGATGCAGGAGACGCCCAGAGGACTGGCCCCGGGCGGCAATATCGAAGCCCGCCTGGCACGCGCCCTGAAGGGCCTGCCGGGGGGCACCCTCGCCGAACTGCCCGCCTACGAGCTGCTCTCCCTATCGAACCCCATCGACTCCAGCGCGGCCACCCCCGCCGACTGGTCGCGACTGGCCGCGATCATCGCCGCCCGCTACCGTGACCATCCCGGCATCGTGGTGCTTCACGGCACCGATACCCTGGCCTGGAGCGCCGCGAGTCTCGCCTACCAGCTGCAGGGCATCGACCGCCCCGTAGTGCTCACCGGCGCCATGCAGCCCCTGGAGGCGCCCGACAGCGACGCCGCGGGAAACGTCGCCCTGGCACTGCGCTTCGCCGCCAACCCGGTGCTCCAGGAGGTTGCCATCGCCTTCGGGGGAAGGCTGCTGCGTGGCGCGTGTGCCCGCAAGTGGCATACTCGCGATGCCATCGCCTTCGAAAGCCCCAACGCCCCACTGCTAGGCGAGCTGATCGCAGGCACCGCCAGGCATTATCCCGAACATGGCCTTGCCCCTGAGCATGGCCTCGCCCGAGAGGAGGAGATCGCGCCACGCTTTGAGCTACCCGACTATGCGCCACTTGGCGACGGCGGCGTGGCGCGTATCGCGCTGTGGCCTGGCATCAGCACCCGGCAGCTGGCGGCCTGGCTCAACGACCCACGCCTCAAGGGGGCCCTGTTAGAGGTGTGGGGAGCCGGCAACCTGCCCGACGATCCTGCCCTGCTGGAACAGCTGACCCGAGCCAGCGCTGGCGGCAAACTGATCGTCGCCATCAGCCAGTGCCCCCATGGCACCGTCCGTCCGGGGGACTATGCCGCCGGCCAGGGGCTCACCGATGCCGGGGTGCTGGCGGGTGGCACCATGACTCCGGAGGCGGCCCTGACCAAGCTGGTTCACTTGCTCGCCCAGCCACTGGAGGATGCCGAGCGGCGACGTCGCTTCCTTGCGCCACTGGTGGGGGAGCGTTAGAGCCACCTACTCAGGAGCGTTGACGCGCTTCAGGCAGAGGCCGCGACAAATGGCTATGGTGGGGGTGCATGCTTCGCGGTCACCATCGGCTGACCGCCCCACTGACCCAGCCGGGGACGCCACCATGGAACATCCCGACCACCCCTTCAGCGAACTCTTCGAGCAGCTCGGGCTCGCTTCTGATCCCGATTCGATCAAGCGCTTTATCGACCGCCACGCCCCCATCCCCGAGGAGACGGCCCTGCCCGATGCCGCCTGCTGGAACGAAGGACAGGCGGAGTTCCTGCGCGAAGCGATAGAGGAGGATGCCGACTGGGCCGAGGTGGTCGACCACCTCAACGCCTCACTACGCAAGGGGTGACATCCCAGCCGGGTGACCGCCATATACGCCGCGAGCCCACCCCCTGGAAAAAGGGGTGGGCTCGCATCGTCTCTCACCGGTATGACGCCGACAAACTCTTACCCCAGCAGTCTCCCGTCAGCCCAGGTCGCGCATCAGCAGCGCAAACTCGATTCGCTCCGGGGCGATCGCCTCGCCAGGCACCGGGATCCGCACCACATGACCCGAACCGGGGGCTGCGCCGACGGATTCACCGCGCCTGTTCTCGATATGCTCGAGGACGAAACGACGATTGCCACCCGGCAACATCAGCTCCATGCCATCCCCCACCTCGAAGCGGTTCTTGACGTCGACCTCGAGAACGCCGCGGTCGGGGTCGTAGCCGATCACCTCACCGACAAACTGCTGGTGCACCCCCACCGAGTTGCCACGCTCATAGTTCTGGTACTCGTCGTGGACATGACGGCGATAGAAGCCCTCCGTGTAGCCGCGGTTGGCGAGGTTGTCGAGTTCATCCATCAGACGCATGTCGAAGGGACGGCCCGCCACGGCGTCATCGATGGCCCGACGATAGACCTGGGCGGTGCGCGCCACATAGTAGTGGGACTTGGTGCGCCCCTCGATCTTCAACGAGGAGACGCCCATCTCGGTGAGCCGCGGCACGTGCTGCACGGCGCGCAGATCCTTGGAGTTCATGATATAGGTGCCGTGCTCATCCTCGAAGATCGGCATCAGCTCACCGGGGCGTGTGGCATCCTCGATCAGGGCCGAGAGCTCATCCTGCCCCTCTATCCCACCGGCCGTGGCCGTGCTGTGGCGCGCGCTGCCACCGCCCGATGCGATCAACCCGCCCTGGCCGCCCCCCTGGCCCGGTGTCCAGACACCGCTGGCGGCATGGGCCGCGGCCGAGTTGGCCGGCACCAGGTCGCCAGTCTCGTCGTGGGCCGCCGCCACGGTGTTGTACTGCCAGCGGCAGGCGTTGGTGCAGGTACCCTGGTTGGGGTCGCGGTGATTGAAGTAGCCCGAGAGCAGGCAGCGACCGGAATAGGCGATGCACAGGGCACCGTGCACGAAGGTCTCGATCTCGAGATCGGGGCACTCGGCACGGATCTCGGCGATCTCCTCGAGCGACAGCTCGCGAGAGAGAATGATTCGGCTGATCCCCTGCTGCTGCCAGAAGCGCGCCGCCGCCCAGTTGACCACATTGGACTGCACCGAGAGGTGAATCTCCTGCTCGGGCCAGCGCTCGCGAATCATCATGATCAGCCCAGGGTCGGACATGATCAGCGCATCCGGTCCGGCCTCGATCACCGGCTCCATATCGCGCAGATAGGTCTTCAGCTTGCTGTTATGCGGCGCAATATTCGAGGCCACGTAGAACTGCTTGCCCCGCTCATGCGCATAGGCAATGCCCTTGTGCAGGTTATCGAGCTTGAAATCATTGTTGCGTACGCGCAGCGAGTAGCGCGGCTGGCCGGCATAGACCGCATCCGCGCCATAGGCGAAGGCGTAACGCATGTTCTTGAAGGTGCCCGCGGGGGACAGCAGTTCAGGGGCTTGCATGGGGATCACCGTTGTCAGGACGATGGCATCCTCGACGGCGCCTGGCCGCAGGGATGCAAGGGGATGAAAGGCGCGAAAGTTTAGCAACTCACGCCGATTCTGGCCAGAATCCCCTGGCTTGCGTAGACTAGGCGGCCTTCCGGACCGGACCCCGGCCAAGGTCCCGACGCGCCCGATAGATGGTGCGACGGGACGGACAAATTCTCCGACTCATCAGGTATCCTCATGACCCAACCCGACTCCCCGGCCACCGTGGTGATCTACTCCGGTGGCATGGACTCCTATACCGTGCTGCACCGAGCCCTACGCGAGGGCCGCCGGGTACACGCCCTCTCCTTCGATTACGGCCAGCGCCATGCCCGCGAGCTCGAGGTCGCCCGCCGGGTCTGCCAGCGGCTCGGCGTGCCCCATCAGGTGGTCGACATCACCGCCATCCATGGCCTGATCGACGCCTCGGCTCTGACCGATGCCAGCCGTACGCTACCGGAGGCCGACTACGAAGAGACCAGCCTTCAGGACACCGTGGTACCCAACCGCAACATGATCCTGCTCTCGCTGGCCATCGCCAAGGCGGTGAACATCGGCGCCGACCGGGTCGACTACGGTGCCCATGGCGGCGACCACGTGCTCTACCCGGACTGCCGACCCGAGTTCGTCGCGGCCATGCAGGCCGTGGCCGGCCTCGCCCACTTCACCCCGATCGCCGTTCATGCGCCCTACCTGCACCACGACAAGGCCGCTATCCTCGCCGATGGCCTGGCCATGGGGCTCGACTACGCCGAGACCTGGACCTGCTACCGGGGCGAAGCCCTGGCCTGCGGGCGTTGCGGCAGCTGCCGGGAGCGCCTGGCGGCCTTCGCCGCCAATGGGGTGCGCGATCCGCTGAGCTACTCCCAACGGCGCGTCTCCGACGCCGACTCTCAGCACCCCAGCTCCGGCGCAGCTGATCAGCAACCCGACCCCGCCGTCTCGTCGGCCCCACGCTCTGCCACAGGAGATCACTGATGTATCAGGTCAAGGAGGCCTTCTACTCGCTGCAGGGCGAAGGCGGCCAGGCCGGTCGCGCCAGCGTCTTCTGCCGCTTTTCCGGCTGCAACCTCTGGTCGGGTCGCGAGGAGGACCGGGCCCGGGCAATGTGCCGCTTCTGCGATACCGACTTTGTGGGCACCGATGGTCAGAACGGCGGTCGATTCGCCTCGGCCTCGGCGCTGGCCGACCATCTGGCCGCCCTGTGGCCGGACGCCCCCGGCACGGCCACACCGCAGGTGATCTTTACCGGAGGCGAGCCGCTGCTGCAACTCGACAACTCCCTGATTGCCGCCATGCATGCCCGCAATTTCGATGTCGCCGTGGAAACCAACGGCACCCTGCCGGCGCCACCTGGCATCGACTGGCTGTGCGTCAGCCCCAAGGGCACCGTCCCGCTCGTTCAGACCTCAGGCGACGAGCTCAAGCTGGTCTATCCCCAGGCCGAGGCGCTGCCCGAACAGTTTGTCGACCTGGGCTTCCGGCACTTCTTCCTGCAGCCCATGGACACCGCTCCCCAAGGAGATGTCGGCGATACCCTTGCCGAGACCGTGGCCTACTGCCTGGCCAACCCACAGTGGCGGCTGTCGCTGCAGACCCACAAGATTGCGGGGATCGACTGATGACACTGTTCGTCAACCATCTCACCCACCTCGATGTTTCCCTGTGGTGTCCCAACCGGGGCCTGATCGGCGCCACCTGGTCCGTGGATGCCGAGCTCGATGGCGAGCTCGGCGAGGATGGCATGCTATTCGACTTCGGCGAGGTGAAGCCGTGGATCAAGTCGCGCCTCGACCAGGGTGCCGACCACACCCTGCTGGTACCCACCGAAGCCCCCGGCATCAGTGTGAACGATTGCGACGAGGGGCTCTGTGTGCGCACCGAGAGCCCCTATGCCATGGAGGTCCGTGGCCCTCGCCAGGCCTTCACCCTGCTGCCCTGGGATACGATCACCCCGAGCCGACTGGCCGAGCAGCTGGCCGCCGAGCTGTCGCACGAGCCACCACCGCGGGTTGAGGCCATTCGACTGACACTGCGCAAAGAGACCATCGAGGGGGCAAGCTACACCTATAGCCATGGCCTCAGGCGCCATGCAGGCAACTGCCAGCGCATCGCCCACGGCCATCGCTCGAGACTGTACATTTGGCAGGATGGGCGGCGCCAACCGGCGCTCGAAGCCGACTGGGCCTCGCGCCTGTCGGATCGCTACCTGGTGGACACGGCCGACGTGGCCGAGGGGCCGGGCGCCACCTCTCTCGGCAGGCTGACCAGCCGTTACACCGCCGAACAGGGTCACTTCACGCTGACCCTGCCTCGGGAGCGCTGCGTGGTGTTGCCGAGCACCGACCACGGTGGAGCATATCGCCGCGTGGCTAGCCGACGAGATCAGCCAGGAAACCGGTCGAGCGACTCGCGTGCAGGCCTTCGAGGGTGTCGACAAGGGCGCGGTGGCCACGGCCCGGCCATAGCGAGCCGCTCCCCAGTCGCGAGGAGAACATCATGCCATATGAACAGGAGTCGCCGGGGTGTCGCCCCGGCTGCGGGGCGTGCTGTATCGCCCCCTCGATCACCTCGCCCATACCCGGCATGCCGGAGGGCAAACCGGCCGGGACACGCTGCGTACAGCTGGACGAGCACAACCTTTGCCGACTGTTCGGGGATCCCTCTCGGCCGGCTGTTTGCCGGCTATTCGACTATGACGCCGAACTGTGCGGTCATCATCGCCATCAGGCGCTGGAGCGTATCACGGCGCTTGAGCTTTCCACCCGAGAGGCGTGATGCCTTCAGGTATCCGACTCGAAGTGCTGCAGGGTTTCCAGCAGCTCCTTGACACGCTGTGACGAGAAATCATACTCCGCCATCAGTGCCTCGAGTCGTTGTTCAAACTCTTCGGGGGCCGTTGTCGTCCGAGCCATATCCTCTGCGTCGGAAGGCTCCAGCGTCAGTTCGGAAGCAGGCTCGGCCGCCGGAGTGGCGTCCAGCGCGCGCAGTGCCTCGGCAAAGGCATCGTCGAGTTCCCGGAACTGGCGCAGTTTATCGCGCTCACCCATGGCTTTGCGTGGTGTCTGTTGTTTCATTGGTGGTCATCTTTAAGCGGGCTGAATGTGGTGTGCATGGCACACCGCCCGATTGGAGAAGCATCGATTATACTCGCATTCAGCGCAATCGCTAAAGCCATCATGCGCCACACGCCACAGCCAGCCCTAGGGAATGACTCCAGCCTGGCGGCTCGCTCTCCCGTTCAAGAGCAGACTTCGGCCTGGTGGCGGGATACACGAACGGCGCCCACAGGCGCCGTTCGCAAGAGCCGCTCTCTGCCATTCACGCCAGAGAACTAGTCTTCGACACGCACCAGCCAGGACTCGACGGTGTCGGAACCAAACTCATCCTTCCACGCCTTGAGAGTCTTCTGGTTACCACCGCGAGTCTCGACAACTTCTCCGGTATTGGGATTCTTGTAGATCTTCAGCTTACGCTTGCGACGCGTGCCGGTGGAAGCGGTTGACGCCGCCTTAGCCCCGGAAGTTGCCGGCTTGGGGTCGAGCAGTGCAATGACCTCGGCTGCACTCTTGCCATACTCCTTCATCAGCGACTCGAGCTTTTCCTTGAACTCGAGCTCGCTCTGTAGGCGCTTATCATTTTGCAGCTTATCAAGATTGGCCTGGAGCTCCTTCAACTGCTGCTCCATCTGCATATATTCGTTAAGAAGAGACATGGGAAGTTTCCTTGGAAATTACGACAGGATGCAAGGGATGTATATTATGCGCGCTAAGATCAATCCTTGGCAATAGTCTGGTTGAATTGATTAGCCTGTGCAAGTTAGCGCAATTAAACACTTCCACCCACACTCAAACTCAGCAGTAGTGGCAAAGATAAAACACCAAGATGATGAACTCTCCCTGGCGAATAACTTTACGAGTTCATGGCACCACTATTCGGCATAGACTCCGAGAGACTGAAGTTCGCCCACTATTTCGAGCATCGAGAGAGGGAAATATCTCGTACAAAAAAACCGCCGCCCCGGAGGGCGGCGGTCTTGGCGGATCGGAAAGCGTTATCCGATCAGTCCTGACCCATCTGCTGCTTGATCAGGTCACCGATGGTGGTCGGACCACCGCTCTCGGGAGCCTCTTCACGCAGCTTCTTCAGGTTCTGACGAGTGTCGTCCTGATCCTTGGCCTTGATGGAGAGGTTGATCTGGCGGTTCTTGCGATCCACACCGATGATACGAGCCTCGACGCTGTCACCCTCGTTGAGGACGTTGCGAGCATCCTCGACGCGGTCGGCGCTGATTTCGGAGGCCTTGAGCACGGCAACGACATCGGTGGCCAGCTCGACCTGAGCTTCCTTGGCATCGACCTCGATCACACGACCGGTAACCACAGTACCCTTGTCATTGACCGCCAGGAACTCGGCGACCGGATCGGTATCCAGCTGCTTGATGCCCAGGGAGATGCGCTCACGCTCCGGATCGATGGAGAGGATCACGGCCTCGGCCTCGTCGCCCTTCTTGAACTGGCGAACCGCTTCTTCGCCGGTATCGGTCCAGGAGATGTCGGAGAGGTGCACCAGGCCATCGATGCCGCCTTCCAGACCGATGAAGATACCGAAGTCGGTGATCGACTTGATGGTACCGGCAACGCGATCGCCCTTGTTGTACGTGGCGCTGAAGGTCTCCCACGGGTTGGCAGTGCACTGCTTGATACCCAGGGAGATACGACGACGCTCCTCGTCGATATCCAGTACCATGACGTCCACGTCGTCGCCGACCTGCACCACCTTGGACGGATGGATGTTCTTGTTGGTCCAGTCCATCTCGGAGACGTGAACCAGACCCTCGACACCCTCTTCCAGCTCGGCGAAGCAGCCGTAATCGGTGAGATTGGTGACGGTGGCGTGAACCTTGGTGCCTTCCGGGTAACGATCCTTGATGTTGACCCACGGATCCTCGCCCAGCTGCTTCAGACCCAGAGACACACGGTTGCGCTCGCGGTCGAACTTGAGGACCTTGACGCTGATCTCGTCACCCACGGCCACGATCTCGCTCGGATGCTTGATACGCTTCCAGGCCATGTCGGTGATGTGCAGCAGACCGTCGACGCCACCCAGATCGACGAAGGCGCCGTAATCGGTGAGGTTCTTGACGATACCCAGGATCTGCTGGCCTTCCTGCAGAGTCGCAAGCAGGGCCTCGCGCTCGGCGCTGTTCTCGGCCTCGAGGACGGCACGACGGGAAACGACAACGTTGTTGCGCTTCGGGTCAAGCTTGATGACCTTGAAGTCGAGTTCCTTGTTCTCGAGGTGCGTGGTGTCGCGCACCGGACGCACGTCGACCAGGGAGCCCGGCAGGAAGGCACGGATGGAGTCGACATCGACGGTGAAGCCACCCTTGACCTTACCGTTGATCACGCCCTTGACGATCTCGTCCTTCTCGAAGGCAGCTTCCAACACCTTCCACGCTTCGGCACGCTTGGCCTTCTCGCGGGACAGGCGGGTCTCGCCGAAACCGTCTTCAACGGCTTCCAGGGCGACGTGGACCTCGTCACCGACGGCGATGGCCAGCTCACCGTTCTCGTCACGGAACTGGGCCGAGGGGATCTGACCTTCGGACTTCAGGCCGGCATTGACGGTAACCCAGTCACCCTCGATGTCGACAACGGTAGCCACGACGATGGCGCCCGGCTCCATGTTGATGTCCTGGAGAGACTGTTCAAAAAGTTCAGCAAAGCTTTCGCTCATGATGTTCCTACGTGATCAACGTTAAAGTGCGACGGAGTCGCTTCCTCCGCACCACCAGCGAGTGCGGGCCTTATTCACCAAACCCCCGGAGATGTTGGCGCTGGTTCGACCTGGCTCAGCTCTCGGCAAACGGTGCCGAGCCACGTCATCACATGCTGCCGGGGGCGCCGCAAGGGAGTTTCAGGCGTCGGGGAGCAGACCACGCTGGGTCAGCAGCTCCGTCAGCCGATCCACCACTTCCGGTATCGTCAGGCGCGTGGTATCAAGCGTGATGGCATCTTCTGCCGGCTTGAGTGGCGCCACGCTGCGCTGCATGTCGCGGGCGTCGCGCGCCTGAATCTCCTTCAAAAGACTCGATAGACTAGCACCCACACCGGCCTCCCGCAACTGAGCCTGGCGACGATGGGCTCGCTCCTCGGCACTCGCGGTGAGAAATATCTTCAGAGGCGCATCGGTGAATACCACGGTGCCCATATCACGGCCATCGGCCACCAGCCCCGGGGGCTGGCGGAAGTCGCGCTGGCGGCTCAGCAATGCCTCGCGGACCCCCGGCAGCGCCGCCACACGGGAGGCCGCATCCCCCACCTGCTCGGTACGGATGGTGGTGGTGGCATCGCTGCCCTCGAGCATCACCCGGGTGGTGCCGCCTTCGGCGACAAACATCACCTCGAGATGGCGCGCCACCTCGGCGAGACTCGCCTCATCATCCAGGGACACGTCATGCTTGCCGGCAGCCAGCGCCGTGAGTCGATAGAGGGCGCCGCTGTCGAGCAGGTGCCAGCCCAGGCGCTCAGCCACCAGGCGGCTGATGGTGCCCTTGCCGGCTCCACCGGGGCCATCGATCGTCAACACTGGCGCCTGGAGATTGGTCTGGGAATCGCTCATGCCCCCTCCTCGCCGCTCTCTTCCGTGAGTGTCAGTCCGACCTTGCGTGCCAGGTCGACGAACCCGGGGAAGGAGGTAGCCACGTTGGCACAGTCATCGATGATGATCTCCTCGCTCGCTCGCAGCGCAGCGATGGCGAACGACATGGCGATGCGATGGTCCTCGAGACTGTCGATACGGCCGCCACCATAGTTGGAACCCTCGGCATTGCCTCCACCAACGATATCGATGCCATCGGGATAGAGAGTGTGCTCGACGCCGATGGCGGCCAGCCCGTCGGCCATCGCCTGCAACCGGTCGGACTCCTTGACACGCAACTCTTCCGCGCCGCGCAGACGCGTGGTTCCCCGGGCATTGGCCGCGGCAATAAATAGCGCCGGAAACTCGTCGATGGCCAGGGGCACCTGCTCCAGTGGGATATCGATGCCCTGCAGCGGCGCATGGCGGATATGCAGATCGGCTACCGGCTCCCCCCCTACCTCGCGCTCGTTCTCCAGGCGCAGATCTGCCCCCATCAACTTGAGGATATTGATCACGCCGATACGAGTCGGGTTGATGCCCACATGCTCAAGCACCAGGTCCGAACCCGGGGTTATCGCCGCGGCCACCAGGAAGAAGGTCGCCGAGGAGATATCGCTGGGCACATCGATGGGCGCCGCGGTGAGACGACCACCACCGGAGAGCCAGCAGGTACCCCCATCACGGTGCACCGTATAGCCGAACCCGGCCAGCATCCGCTCGGTGTGATCACGGGTCGGGGCCGGCTCGCTAACCCGTGTCTCCCCCTCCGCATACAGGCCGGCGAGCAGCAGGCAGGACTTCACCTGGGCACTGGCCATGGGCATGTCGTAGGTGATGCCCTTGAGCGCACGACCACCATGGAGTTGCAGCGGCGGTCGCCCCCCCTCGGCGGTGTCGATCTCGGCCCCCATCAGGCGCAGCGGGTCGGCCACCCGGTTCATGGGACGCTTGGTCAAGGAGGTATCGCCGGTGAGCTCGGTATCGAAGGCCTGACCGGCCAACAGCCCGGCGAACAGGCGCATGGCGGTACCGGCATTGCCGACATACAGGGGACCTGAGGGCTTCTTGAGGCCGTGCAGGCCGACTCCATGGACGGTGACTCGCCCCTGATATGGCCCCTCGATGGCCACCCCCATCTCGCGGAATGCCTGGAGGGTCGCCAGACTGTCCTCTCCCTCCAGAAACCCCTTGATCTCGGTGACTCCCTCGGCCAGGGCGCCGAGCATGATGGAGCGATGAGAGATCGACTTGTCACCGGGAACACGAATGCGCCCGACCACGGCACCACCGGGGCTCATCCGGTAGCGCAGATTACCTTGCTGTTGCATCTGATATTCCGCCTGATAGCTGGTCTTGTTGAGCAGGGATTCGAAGTAGTGCCGAGCATGGCTGGCGCGATCGAAGATCGCCAACATGGCGTCACCATCACCACGCTCCACGGCATCACGCAGGCGTGCCACGCCGGCCTCGAAGTCATCGAGGGAGGCGAGCACGGCATCACGATTAGCGGTAAAGATGTCACGCCACATGACGGGGTCGCTGCCGGCGATACGCGTGAAGTCACGAAAACCACCGGCGGCATAACGAAAGATCTCCAGACGCTCATCCTGGCGCGCCAGCGTGTCCACCAGCGAGAAGGCCAGCAGATGCGGCAGGTGGCTGGTGCGAGCCAGCACCTGATCGTGGCGCTCCACCCCCATCTCCAGCACGTCGGCACCACAGGCGCCCCAAAGTGCCTGTACGCGGGCCAGCGCCTCGGGGTCGGTATCCGGTTCGGGCGTGAGGATCACCTTGTGGCCGATATAGAGTTCGGGATCAGCCGCCGCCACACCGCTCTTTTCGGAGCCGGCAATGGGGTGGCCGAGCACCAGGTTGGCCGGCATCCGGCCGAAGACCTCCAGCGCACAGTCGCGGATGGCTGCCTTGGTACTGCCCACATCGGTGATCACCACGTCGCCGGCTGCGTCACCCAGATAGCGGGCCAGCTCACCCATCACGCTGCGCATGGCCAGCACCGGCACGGCCAGCACGATTAGCGAAGCACCGTCGACCATCCTTTCGAGGCGAGTATCACCGCGATCAATCAACCCCATCTCGAGGCCGCGCCGGATCTCGTCCGGATCCGGATCACAGGCGACGATTTGCTCAGCCGGCCCGAAGCCGCCGAGATCGTCGCTGTCGCGACGACCGTAGCCACTGGCTCTCAGGGCGGCGGCCAGCGAGCCCCCGATCAGGCCAAGACCGACGATCAGGATGCAAGACTCCTCGTGCTTACGCGTCACCATCGATGCCATGCCCTAGAGCACGCCGACGGGGTAGGACCCCAGCACCTTGACCTCGGCGGCGCGCAGGCGCACCTCCTCCAGCACCGCGGCAACCCGGGGCTCCTCGTGATGCCCCTTGAAGTCGATAAAGAAGACATAGTTCCACACGCCGCTGCGCGAGGGACGGGTCTCCAGACGTGTCATGTCGATCTGATGGCGATGGAAGGGCTCGAGCAGATCATGCAGCGCTCCGGGCTGGTTGCGCATGGCCACCACGATCGAGGTCTTGTCGTCGCCGGACATGGGCACATCCTGATTGCCGATAATCAGGAATCGCGTGGAGTTGTCCGGGCGGTCCTCGATCTTCTCGGCCAGGCGGGTCAGACCATAGAGCTTGGCCGACATGTCGCCGGCAATTGCCGCGCTGTGCCACTCCGTCTTGACCAGGCGTGCCGCCTCGGCATTGGAGGAGACCGGCACCCGCTCGGCCTGGGGATAGTGGGCATCCAGCCACTTGCGGCACTGGGCGAAGGACTGCGGATGCGAGTAGATCCGCGACACCTTGTCACGCCGGGTGGTCTCGCCCACCAGCAGGTGATGGTGAATTCGCAGCACCACCTCGCCGCAGATACGCAGGCCGGAATCGATGAAGGAATCCAGGGTGTGATTGATCACGCCCTCGGTGGAGTTTTCCACCGGCACCACCCCGTAGTTAACCGCCCCGGCCTCCACCTCACGAAACACTTCGTCGATGGCGGCCATCGGCAGGCTGATGGCACTCTCGCCGAAGTGCTTGAGGGTCGCCTGCTGGGTAAAGGTACCCTCGGGGCCGAGATAGGCAACCTTGATGGGCTGCTCCAGCGCCAGACAGGCCGACATGATCTCGCGGAACAGGCGTGCGACCTCCTCGCTATCCAGCGGCCCCTTGTTGAGCGCCATGATACGACGCAGCACCTGGGCCTCGCGCTCGGGGCGATAGAACACCGCCCCGGCATCCTCGGCGGTCTTGACCTGGGCCACCTGCTGGGCGCACTGGGCGCGCTCGTTCATCAGCGTCAGCAGCTGGCTGTCCAGATCATCGATGCGGCTACGCAGCGCATCGAGATCGATGGGGGTGTCGCTCATGATATTCAGCCCTTTCTATTTTCGAAGTCGGCCATGAAATCGATCAGTGCATCCACGGCAGCTTCGGGAACGGCGTTGTAAAGGCTGGCCCGCATGCCGCCCACGCTGCGGTGGCCCTTGAGGTTGAGGAGCCCCGCCTGCTCGGCCTCGGCGAGGAACGGCTTGTCCAGTCGCTCATCGGCAAGCACGAACGGGACGTTCATGCGTGAACGGTTCGCCGGCGCGATGGGATTGGAGTAGAGCTCGCTGCCATCGATGGCGGCATACAACTTGGCGGCCTTGCGCGCATTGATGGCTTCCATGGCCGGCAAGCCACCAATATCGTGCCTGAGCCACTCGAACACCAGCCCTGCCAGATACCAGCTGTAGGTCGCCGGCGTATTGACCATCGAGCCGCCCTCGGCGAGGGTCTTGTAGCCAAACAGCGTGGGCATGTCGGGGCGTGCGCGCTCGAGCAGATCGTCACGCACGATCACCACGACCAACCCGGCGGGGCCGATATTTTTCTGCGCTCCGGCGTAGATAACGCCGTATCGCGAGACATCCAGCGGCCCGGAGAGGATCGACGAGGACATGTCGCAGACCAGCGGCACCTCGACCCCGTCCGGACGCACCGCCCGCGGGGTATAGTCGAAGGCGAGTCCGCCGATGGTCTCGTTGGCGGTGACATGCAGGTAGGCCGCATCATGGGAGAGCTCGATCTCCCCCTGCTGCGGCACCCGGGTATTGCCGCTGGTCTCACTCGAAGCCGCCACCCGGGCATCACCGAACAGGTGGCGTGACTCGGCGATGGCCTTGCGGCTCCAGATGCCGGTATCCACGAAGTTGGCGGTGCCGCCGCCTCCCAGCAGATTGAAGGGCACCGCGGCAAACTGCTGCGTCGCCCCGCCCTGGGTAAAGAGCACCCGATAGTTGGCGGGGATCGCCAGCAGCTCGCGCAGATCGGCCTCGGCCTTTTCGGCGATGGCAACATACTCCGCAGAGCGGTGGCTCATCTCCATTACCGACAGGCCGTGACCACGGTAGTCGAGCATCTCGTCGCGGGCCCGCTCCAGCACCGCGGTAGGCAGCGCCGCCGGACCGGCGCAGAAGTTGAAATGACGTGTCATGCGTCCTGGTTCTCCATTGGGGTCAGCCCCTCTCAATCCTCTTCGGGGTCTGACCCCGCACCCTCGTTGCCTGCCTCGGCGGAGGCATCGTCTGCGCCTTCAGCCTCTCCAGCGCCCTCAGGCTCTTCCGACTCCTCGGGCTCATCGACGCGAACCGTCTTGACCAGTTTCTCCTCGTTACCCAGTCGAATCAGCATCACGCCCTGGGTATTTCGCGAAGTGATCGAGACCTCATCGACGCGGGTGCGCACCAGGGTGCCACGGTCGGTGATCAGCATCATCTCATCGGAGGAGTAGACCTGCATGGCCGCTACCAGCGAACCATTGCGCTCGCTGGTCTGCATGGCGATGACACCCTGACCGCCACGGCCGCGCAGCGGGAACTCCTCAAGGCGACTGCGCTTGCCGTAGCCGTTCTCGGAGGCGGTCAGGATATAGATCTGGCCGCCATTACCGGCCTCCACGGACGCTCCCTCCTCGCCTTCAATCTCGGCGTCACTCTCCGCCCTTCTATCAAAGCTGGCCTCCGCATCGATCAGCTGGCTCTGGGGGATAATCAGGCTGATCACTTCGGCACTGTCGAGGAGGCGCATGCCGCGCACGCCGCGCGCGGTCCGCCCCATGGCCCGCACATTTCCCTCCTCGAAACGGATCGCCTTGCCATTGGAGGAGAGCAGCATGACATGATCGGAACCCGTGGTAATGGCCGCACCGACCAGGCGATCGCCCTCCTCGAGATCGATGGCAATCAGGCCGACGCTGCGCGGCCGCGAGAACTGCTCGAGGCTGGTACGCTTCACCGTCCCCTTGGCGGTGGCGAAGAAGATATAGCTTTCGGGGTCATAGTCGCGCACCGGCAGGATGGCATTGATCGACTCGCCCTCATCCAGCGGCAGCATGTTGACCAGCGGCTTGCCGCGTGACCCACGGCTGGCCGCCGGCATCTCGTAGACCTTGAGCCAGTAGACCTTGCCGCGATTGGAGAACAGCAGCACGGTGTCATGGGTCGAGGCCACCAGCAGATGCTCGATGACATCCTCGTCCTTCATGGCGGTGGCGGACTTGCCGCGACCACCGCGTCGCTGGGCCTGGTAGTCCGAGAGCGGCTGGGTCTTGGCATAGCCGGAGCGAGACACGGTGACCACCATATCCTCCTCGGCGATCAGGTCCTCCATGGAGAGGTCAAGGTGGCTGGCCTGAATCTCGGTCTTGCGCGGATTGCCGAACTGGTCACGTACCGCAACCAGCTCCTCGCGAATCACCTCGAGAAGACGCTCGGCGGACGCCAGGATGGCCATCAATTCGGCGATCTTTTCGAGGATACCGAGATATTCGTCGAGCAACTTCTCGGTTTCGAGACCTGTCAGGCGGTGCAGACGCAGCTCGAGGATAGCCTGGGCCTGAGCCGGCGACAGGCGATACTCGCTGCCCGCCGTATTGAGCCCGAAGCCCTCTTCGAGATCCTCGGGCTTGCAGGAGGTGGCGCCGGCCCGCTCGAGCATTCCGGTGACCTGCCCGGGCGACCAGTCTCGTGCAAGCAGCTTCTCCTTTGCCTCGGCCGCATTGGGCGAGGCCTTGATCAGCTCGATGACCTCGTCGATGTTCGAGATGGCAACGGTGAGGCCCTCGAGAATGTGGCCACGTTCGCGAGCCTTGCGAAGCTCGTACAGGGTGCGCCGTGTCACCACCTCGCGACGATGACGAATGAATGCCTCGAGAATCTCTTTCAGATTGAGGATCTTCGGTTGACCGTTTTCGATCGCCACCATGTTGATGCCAAAAACGGTCTGCAGCTGGGTCTGGGCGAACAGGTTGTTGACCACTACCTCCCCGGACTCGCCACGCTTGACCTCAATCACCACCCGCAAACCGTCCTTGTCGGACTCGTCACGCAGCTCGGCGATCCCCTCGATTCGCTTCTCCTTGACCAGCTCGGCGATCTTCTCGATCAGACGCGCCTTGTTCACCTGGTAGGGCAGCTCATCGATGATGATGTGATCCCGGCCACTCTTTTCGTCATGCTCGATGGTATGGCAGGCACGCACGTAGATGCGCCCACGGCCGGTGCGATAGGCCTCGAGAATCCCGGCACGGCCGTTGATGATGCCGCCCGTGGGGAAGTCGGGGCCGGGGATATGCTCCATCAGGTCGTCGACGGTGAGGGTGTAGTCATCGATCAACGCCAGACAGGCGTTGATGATCTCCCCCATGTTGTGCGGTGGGATATTGGTGGCCATGCCCACGGCGATACCCGACGAGCCGTTGACGAGCAGGTTGGGCACCTTGGTGGGCAGCACCTCGGGGATACGCTCGGTGCCGTCGTAGTTGTCGACCCAGTCGACGGTCTCCTTCTCCAGATCGGCGAGTAGCTCGTGAGAGAGCCGCGCCATGCGAACCTCGGTGTAACGCATGGCGGCGGCACTGTCGCCGTCAATGGAGCCGAAGTTGCCCTGGCCGTCGACCAGCACATGGCGCATGGAGAAATCCTGGGCCATGCGCACGATGGTGTCGTAGACGGCACTATCACCGTGGGGGTGATACTTACCGATGACATCGCCCACCACGCGAGCGGACTTCTTGTAGGGTTTGTTCCAGTCATTGCCGAGCTCGTGCATGGCAAACAGCACGCGCCGATGCACGGGCTTGAGGCCGTCGCGCACATCCGGCAGCGCCCGGCCGATGATCACGCTCATCGCGTAATCGAGGTACGACTGCTTGAGTTCGTCCTCGATGTTGACTGGCAGAATCTCTCTGGCGAGCTCACCCATGGGTCGTCGAATCCTTTGCACTGCAGGAGGTTGGCCGCCCGCCGTGGCGTTGCCCGGGGCGCCATTTACAGCCGCACATCATATCACTCCGGCGCGGGCAAAGGGAGCTGACTATTCGAGTTCCGCCCCGCCACCGCTACTCCAGCACGAGGGGAGCCAACAGCTCATGCAGCTCCCCCTCGATGGGAATGGCACGGTTGGCGGCCACGTCGAGCAATACGAAGGTAATGGTGGCACGACTGATCAGTGCATCATCGCCACGTCGATGAATCTCCTGGGCCATGCGCGCGCTACGCGTGCCAAGCTCGCAGACCCTGCTGCTGACCTTGAGATCGTCGCCGGCCACGGCCGCCGCGCAGTAGTCGATATTGACATTTACCGCCACGAAGGCCAGATCACCGCGCTGCAGACGATGAAACAGCTCGGGGCGATCATCGAAATAGGCCCAGCGCCCCTCTTCCAGGAACTCAAGATAACGGGCATTGTTGACGTGACCATAACCATCGAGATGGTAACCACGCACGCGCAGTGAAACAGAGGAAATTCGACTATCCATGGGTCATCACTCCTTGGCCTGAAAAGGCTCGATTCTAGGCATCCACACCGCCCGAATTCAAACATTCGTTTTATATCTGACTCATGATCGATGCTGGCACCCTCGCGCCCCTTCGGTGATAATGGCGGCCCTTTTCTCCGGGAAAAATGCTGCATGTGGTTCAAGCACTTACACCTTTATCGGCTACACGACGCACCTGAGCTGGATGCCGCCACGCTCGAAGAAGCCCTTGCCGAACAGGCGGCGCGACCTCTGGGCGGACAGGATCCCCGCCGCCTTGGCTGGACCTTCCCGGGCGGTCGTGCCGACACCAGCCGCCTCCACGAGCTGCAGGGGCAACGCCTGCTCAGCGCCCTGCGTCAGGAACGGCTGCTGCCCGCCAGCGTCGTCAAGGAAGAGGTCGACGAGCGCGCCGCCGAGGTAGAGGCTCGCGAGGGGCGCAAGCTGCGCCGCCAGGAGAAGATCACCCTCAAGGAGCAGGTAGTCGAGGAGCTGCTGCCTCGTGCATTCGTTCGCAGCCAGAAGATCGACCTCTGGTGGGACACCCGGCGCCGACTGATCGGGGTCAACGCAAGTTCGCGAACGCGAGCCGAGGAGCTACTCGACCTACTGCGGGAAACCCTGGGCAGTCTCAAGGTCACGCCACTGGCAACCCAGGTAATGCCAATGCGCGCCATGACCCAGTGGCTTACCGACCCCGCCTCACGCCCCGCCGACCTGGTGGTGGGTGACCAGGTGGAGCTTAAGGCCAAGGGCGATGACGGCGTACTGCGTGCCCGCCAGGTCGACCTCGACAGCGACGAGATCCAGCAACTGCTGGAGAGCGGACGGCAGGCCAGCAAGCTGGCGGTGGAGATCGAGGGCCGGCTAAGCTTCGTCCTGCATGACGACCTGGCGCTGAAGTCGCTGCGCTTCGGCGACGCACTGATCGACGAGGCCAACGCCAGCGATGATGGCGATGACGCCCTGCTGCGCCTGGATACCGATTTCGTACTGATGGCCCAGGCTTTGGGCGAAAACACCGAACGCCTCATTGCCTGGCTGGGCGGCGAGGCCGGCACCGCAAGCGACATCCAAGCACCATGACCGAGAACCGACCCGACAGCAGCGCTCAGGACCCCTGGGCCGACATCCGCCCCTTCAACGACGACGAGGTCGCGGGGGTGCTAGCGAACCTCACCCAGGAGCCAGAGCTGCTCGATGCCCTGACCCGCTATCGCCTGCCGCGACTCTCGCGCCTGATGCCTGGCCTCTCGCGTCGACTGGCAAGCCTGGCGCTGCGCCGGCAGGTGCGTGGCGTTCAAAGCATCAAGCAGTTCCAGCAGCGTATCGCCGGCTACATGGAGCGGATGATTCGCACCACGACCGATGAGTTCACCACCGCCGGACTCGACAGGCTCGACCCGGCAACGGCGTATCTGTTTATCGGTAACCACCGCGACATTTCCCTGGACCCCGCCTTCGTCAACTACGCCCTCTACCTGGCGGGTCGCAACACGGTGCGCATCGCCATCGGCGACAACCTGCTCAAGAAGCCCTATGTCACCGACCTGATGCGCCTCAACAAGAGCTTCATCGTGCCGCGCAGCGCACGTGGCAAGCGCGCCATGCTGGCCGCCTACCAGAAGCTTTCCGGCTATATGCGTCACTCCATTACCGGCGACAATCACTCCATCTGGATGGCCCAGCGTGAGGGGCGCGCCAAGGACGGTGTCGATGGTACCGACCCGGCGATCATCAAGATGATGACGATGTCGCGGCGGGCCGAGGATCGCCAGGCAAGCCTCGGCGAGGCGATCCGCGAACTGCGCCTGGTACCGGTCGCGATCAGCTACGAGTATGATCCGTGCGATGTACAGAAGGCCCGCGAACTGCACGCGATGCACACACTCGGCAAATACGAAAAGGGTCAGTACGAGGACATCAGCTCCATTGTTGCCGGCATCACCGGCCACAAGGGGCGCGTCAAGCTCACCTTCGGCACCCCGCTCAGCGCCGACTTCACGGCGCCTGACGAGGTCGCCGCCGAGATCGACCGGCAGGTACTGGAAGGCTACCAGCTATTCCCGAGCCACTATCTGGCACTGGAGGCCCTTGGTCACGCAGCGGAGCTTGTCGACCCTGGTGAGATCACCGAGGCCGATCGCGAGCGCTTCGAGACACGGCTTGCTCAGGTGCCTGCCGAGCTTCGGGAGTGGTGGCTGACCCAGTACGCCAACCCGGTTCTCAACAAGGCGGGGCGCCCCCCCTTCACGCCAGGCGCGGTCCAGAACGAACCCAGAAGCGAGGCACACTAAGCTCAGGCCGACGGCACGCCTGGGGCACCTGAGACGAGGCAAGCCCCAAGCGGCCCACAAACTCTCATGCCGGCCGACACTCACGTGCACTGGATATGGAGGGACCGGGTAGGGAATAAGGATGCGTCTTGAGCAGAGCAACCGACTCCTCCGACTCGAACTTCAGCCTTGTCTGGCGCACCTGTAAGTTGATGTAAAACTGCGTTAGCTACTGTAAGCTGACACTCATGACCCGTCGCGAGCCACCCAGCTAAAAGAAGCTCGCGCTGACGCAGCCGTTACGCCTCGATATTTGACCTGAAGCGTGACTGCTGGACGCCAACCCCATGGGGAGTACATCGACGTGTCGCTTATCAAGCAGCTCTGGCTGACTATCGCCCTGGTACTCTTATTAGCCTTTAGCGGCACCCTGTATATTGGATTGACCAGCTTCCGACTCCAGTTGGAGCAGGAAGCCGAAATACGCAACCGTCTGAATGCCGAGGCTGTGGCACTGGCCATCAGCCAGGTGAGCATGACCCCGGATAACATTGGCCAACTGCTTGCCACCCAGTCTGACTCCGGCCACTACCGCCGAATCGAACTGCGTGACACACAAGGCAATGTCGTGGCCCTGCATGAGGGCAGCAAGCCGTCTATCGAGGTTCCGAGTTGGTTTGTCAACCTGGCCAACATCGAAGCACCGGCCGGCCATGCGACCGTTAATGACCCCTTGAACCGATACAGCACTCTGACCCTCGAGAGCCAGCCCGACATCGCCTATCGGTCGCTGTGGTTCGCGACTCTAAAGCTTGCCGGCTGGTTCGGAATACTCTGCCTGGTCGGCCTATTACTCGCTGCATGGGTCGCACGTAGCATTCGCCGACCGCTGCGACGCCTGATAAAGCAAGCCCACGATATTGGTAACCGCCAGTTTATCACCACTCCCGAACCTCGACTGCGCGAGGTGCGGAAGGTGGTCAAAGCCATGAACCGCCTTTCCGAATCTCTTGCCGAGATACTTGGCCGTGAGAGCGAGCGCCTCGACCTGCTTCGCAAGCGATTGCAGCACGACCCGGTCTCGGGCGTACTCAATCGAGAGGCCTTCATGAACCAGTTGTACAACAAGCTCAGGTGTAGCGACCGCCAAGCCACAGGCACACTCGCCATGGTCCGGCTGTCACGACTGAGGAAAGTCAACGAAAGCCTGGGGCAGGCCGAAACCGATATGCTGCTGCACGAGCTGGGGCAGAGCCTCGTACAGGTTGGCACGCTGGTGGGCGAAGGGGTTGCCGGCCGTCTGAGCGGCAGTGATTTCGCCCTGCTGATCCCCTCTTCCAGTGATACTGCGCTGATCGGCGAAGAGATCATCAAGCGGCTGACCCTCCTCGAGCAGGCACAGCAGGAGACTACCCTCACGCTTCCTTCGGCGTTGATCACCTACGCCCAGGGCGACCAACCGAGCGCCCTTCTGGCAAGCCTCGACGGGGCACTCGCCAACGCCGAGAATAGCGGCCATCTTGTCCAGCTGGTGGCCAAGGGGGCTCAGCGCCTGACACTTTTCAACAGCCACGCCGAATGGCGCCAGGCCTTGTCTCAGGCACTCGAGGATGGCGTATATCTAGGCCGCTACCCGGTGCTCGATGCTCAAGGTCAGCTGTTGCATCTCGAGTGCCCGGCGCGTCTGCGCCTGAAGGGCGAATGGCGCCCGGCCGATATTTTCATGCCCTGGATCTCTCGCCTTGGATTCGAACCCCTGATGGACCTGACGGTGGCTCGAGAGACGCTGCGCGAGATCAATCGCCACGGCATGCCACTGGGCATCAACCTCTCCCCGGCGTCGTTGCGCGATGGGCGTTTCATGCTGGACTTCCACCATCTGCTCCAGGGCAACCGGGAAGCCGCACGCCAGCTTTGGATCGAAGTGCCGGAAGCCATGTTGACCCACGACCTGGAGACACTGCGCAGTCTGGGTCGCGAGCTACAGCTCTTCGGCTGCCGACTGGGGGTGGAACATGTGGGTCGCGAGTTCCGCCGCATTACCGATCTCGAGGGCTTGGGTCTGAGCTACATCAAGATTGACGCCACCCTGGTCGAGGGTCTTCACGAGAGCCTGGATCACCAGACACTCCTCCGGGGAATCGCCACCCTCTGCCACTCCATTGGCATGATACCCATTGCCGAGGGCGTCGCCAGCCTGAAAGAGGCCGAGGTGATCTTCAAGCTCGGCATCAAGGGGGTCACCGGCCCAGGCATTCGCCAGCTGGATCGGCCCGGCTACCAGGCGAGGCTTGTTGACTGAAGCGAAGAACCAACCACCCACCGGGCTGTGATACGAATGTGGACTCCGTCCTCGGCTCAACTCTTGGCCCTCTCGGCAGGAGCCAACTCAATCCATTCAGATCACCCCGCCCTCTTCATCCTCGGCCCCCACCAGGCCAAGTCCATTCAGCCGTCGCCGCAGTGACTGTCGTGCCATCATCTTCTCCTGGGCCGCTTCCGGTAACTCGGTGAAATTTATCACCCCCTTATCCATCAACAGCCCGATCACATCTTCCAGCACGCGCACGAAGGCCAGGTCCGACGTCTGCAGGGAGGCCTCATCGTGCCCCATCTCCTCGTCGACAAGAAACGCCACCAGTGCCGGCGACCCAGCCATCACATACTCGTTACACTCCGGCGTCTTATCTCGACTGACCTGTGCGATACGACCGCTGGCATCCCGCTTTACGTACATGGGTGGTCTCCTGAGGTTACTGAAGCCAGCAGAATGGCCCGAGATGAAAATCGACTTCACTAAAAGTTCATTTACACGGCATCACCACTGGCCAGTGCCGCCACTTCCACTCCGGGCGGGAGTACTCCGACCCCTATCGCTCATCCTTATCGCTCACCCATCGAATTGCTCCACGCTCGAAGCACGGGTTTCAGCATAAACTGAACCGTACCGGCTTTCTCGGAGACCCGTTGGTTTGAGTCAGGCCACCTTCTTGGCTTGACTCTGTTGCTCATAGT
>NZ_CANMVL010000010.1 GCF_947501415.1 uncultured Halomonas sp.
GCGCCGGCCGCCGGAGCCCGGCGCGACCACCCTCAGGCACTTATTGAAAAAAGCCCCGAGCTCATGATGAGTTCGGGGCTTTTTGCGTTGGTGGCGCTGGCGAGACGATGGTGCAGTTCGAGCGGGGGATAGGCGAGGCTGGTAGAATCAGTGTTCGTTTCGTATCACAGCAGGTCGTCATGCAAGCCACTTCTCGCCGCATCGTTACCAATCAGGCGGGGCCTCACCAGGGCCTCGAGACACGCGTGGCGCGTGCCCTGGAGTATCCGTGGCGCAAGCCTGTCGCCGAGCATACCCGCGAAGCCTTCGCCTCGGCCGCTCGCTGGAGAGAGGCGCGCAGCGACTTGCCATTGATCCTGGATGCCGGTTGCGGGGTGGGCATTTCGACTCGTCAGCTGGCGGAAGCCTTCCCCGACCACGCCGTAATGGGGATCGATCGCAGCGATAGCCGCCTCAGTCGCGAGCATGGACCGCTGCCGGACAATGCGCTGCTGGTGCGAGCCGACCTGGTGGATTTTTGGCGGCTTGCCTTTCAGGCCAACTGGCGGCCGGCTCGTCACTACCTGCTCTACCCGAATCCTTATCCCAAGGCGGCGCTGCTCAAGCTGCGCTGGCATGGCCATCCGGTGCTGCCCTTCATCCTGGCCCTGGGGGGGCGTCTTGAGCTGCGTTCCAACTGGAGACTCTATCTGGAGGAGTTCTCGCTGGCCCTACGGCAGGCTACTGGGGTGGAGACCCTCGTGGAGGCGCACGCCCCCGGAACAACCTATCTGACACCATTCGAGAGGAAGTACCACCTCAGTGGTCAGCCACTGTGGCGGCTGGTGGCCGGGTTGTCGGCCAATCCGGCCCTGGTTCCCGCGCAAGAAGGAGAGTCATGATGGCATTCGTCTATCTGGCCCTGGCCATCGTCGCCGAGGTGGTGGGGACTACCGCCCTGAAGGCTTCGGAGGGCTTTACCCGGCTGGGGCCAAGTGTGGCCGTGGTGGTGGGCTATGGCCTGGCCTTCTATCTGCTTGCCCTGGTGCTGCGCACCGTGCCGGTGGGGATCGCCTACGCGATCTGGGCGGGGCTGGGAATCGTGCTGGTGACCGTGGCAGGCGTTCTGCTCTATGGTGAGAAGCCGGATCTACCGGCACTGCTGGGTATCGCCATGATCATTGGCGGTGTCGCGGTGATCCAGCTGTTCTCTACCGTCTCCGCTCACTGAAGGCCCACATTCACTCGCTTATGAGCCCTGTCATGCGCTGTTGCCTGCGTTCTGCCGTTGCCCTGCTGTTGCTGTGTCTTTCCCTGCCCGCCCATGCTTCCGGCTTCGATACTCTTTCGCGTCTACTCGACAAGGGGTTCCGGATCAGCGCCGAAGCCAGGCTGCTGGATGATGATCGCGTGGTGGCCGCCATCGAGCCGCAGCGTCTGCTTTCCCCCGCATCGGTCAGCAAGAGCTACCTGGCCGCGGCCGCGCTGGATCGCTGGGGACCACAGCACCGCTTCACCACTCGTCTGGTCAGTACACGGGAGCCAGATAGTCACGGGGTCTTGCAGGGCGACCTGATCCTCGAGGGTGGTGGTGACCCGGCGCTGACCAGTGAAGACCTGTGGCGTCTGGTGCAGCGGCTGCATCAGTCGGGAGTGCGCAGGGTAAACGGCAGGCTGATGGTCAGCCAGTGGCGCTTCGGCCCCGTGGAGTGCCTCACCTACGACCGTTGTGAGGCGCGAGAGCGTACTCGTCACGCCTATAGTGCGCTGCTCTCCTCGGCCGGGGTCAACTACGGCAACTGGTGTGTCAATGTGGCACCCGCCGATACGCCCGGCGAGCCGGCCAACGTCACCGGCTGTGATAGCCAGGCGGCCATCCTGGCCATCGACAACGGGGTGGTGACCCGCCCGGACAACAGTGGCACCGAGATCAGCGCGGTGCGCATTACCCGTGATGGCCGCGACGTGATGCAGCTGAGCGGCCAGATCTCCACCAATGCCCATCCTCGCGATATCTATCGGGCCAGCGCCGACCCGGCCGGCCAGATGGCGTTGACGCTGCTGGCGATGCTCGACCAGGCCGGCATCGCCGTGAGTGGCGGGGCGGATACGACCGAGCAGGCACCGCCATCCACGGCGACAACGCTGGCCGCCGTGGATGGCAAGCCGCTGCAGGAGCTGTTGCTTCGCACCATGAACTACTCCAACAACTATATGGCCGATATGCTGGCCTTGAACCTCGTCGAGGCGCCACGCGCTGACCTGCGCTCGGCGGGGGCCGCCATCGAGGCCTTCGTGGCCGGCATTCCCGGCCATGGGCCGGTGACTCTGCTCAGCGGGAGTGGACTGACGCCGGAGAATCGCACCTCGGCGCGTGGCGCCAATGCCCTGCTGGATAGCCTTTATCACCGCCCCTCCCTGTTTCCCAGCTTCGTGGCCGCCCTGCAGTCTCCGGACAATGGCGTCATGCGCTTTATCAGGCGTGGCTCCGATACCTTCCAGCGGCATGTGATGCTCAAGACCGGCACCCTCAACCAGCCGGTGACGGTGAGGGCCGTCAGTGGCTATTTTCGCACCTCAAGCGGCCGCTGGGGCGCCTTCAGCGTGCTGATCAACGGCACCGGCAGTACTCCCTATCTGAGCTGGTCCGAGGTCCTGGACCCCCTGGCGATTGACCTCGAGCGCATGATCGATGACCACTGAACGACCTGGTCAACGCGCCAAGGAAAACACAAGGAAGAGACGATGAAACCCGGACATACCGGCTGGCGTCACCTGGTGAACTCTACCCGCTACTCGATAAAGGGGCTGAAGGCTGCCTGGCGCCACGAGGCGGCGTTTCGACAGGAGCTGGCCCTGTTCCTGCTGCTGCTGCCGTTGGCCGGATGGCTCGGCGATGGGCCGGTGGAGTGGATCCTGCTGCTGGGTAGCGGCCTGGTCGTGCTGGCCGTGGAGCTGCTCAACAGCGCCATCGAGAGCATCGTGGACCGCATCGGCCCCGAGCATCACGAGCTCTCCGGGCGTGCCAAGGATCTGGGGTCTGCCGCCGTCATGATGTCGCTGCTGCTGGCCGGCCTGACCTGGCTGCTGCTGCTGGGTCAGAAACTCTTCGGCTGATACATCGACCCGGCGGGTGCCAGCGGGGGCCTCGCTTCGCTATGCTGGGGGTATTCGCCACCCTGGACGCGAGACGCCGATGCCTCTGCCCGAAGACTTCCTGCCACTGAACGACACTCCCGACCCCCTCAGGGCGCCGCTGGAGCACACCCGGGAGCGGCTCGCCGAGGCGCTGGGGGAGGCCGAGCACCTGGCGGAGATGACCGACCGCGACTCCCCCCTGGAGGACTGGCTCGGTCTCGCCGAGCCGCGTCGCGAGCAGCTGGCCCGGGTACTGGCCATATCGGACTTCGTGGCCGAGACGCTGGTGCGCTATCCCGACTGGCTCATGCACCTGGACGCCAGTGGCGAGCTCGATGCCTCCCCGAATCCCGATGCCCTGCGCGGCTGGCTCGAGGAGCGCCTCGAGGAGGTCGAGGACGAAGCCTCCATGCATGCCGTCATTCGACGCTTCCGCCGCGCGCGCATGGTGGGCATCGTCTGGCGTGATCTGACACGGCCCGGGGATACCGACATGTGGGCCACCTCGGCGGCGGTGTCGCGGCTGGCCGAGACCTGCCTGGAGGTAGCGCTGACCTGGCTGGAGACATTCCTGGAGCCGCGCTGGGGGCGTCCCGCCCTGCGTCGCGATGGCAATGAGCAGCGTCTGGTGGTGCTGGGCATGGGCAAGCTGGGGGCCGGCGAGCTCAACCTCTCCTCGGATATCGACCTGGTCTTCGCCTTTCCCGAGAATGGCGAGACCCAAGGCGGGCGCAAGTCCCTCGAGCATCAGGAGTATTTCACCAGGCTGGGGCAGCGCTTGATTGGAGCCCTGGATGCGGTTACCGCCGACGGCTTCGCCTTCCGGGTCGATATGCGCCTACGCCCCCTGGGCGACGGGGGGCCGCTGGTCGGCAGCTTCAACTCGCTCTCGAGCTACTATCAGGACCAGGGGCGCGAGTGGGAGCGCTACGCCATGCTCAAGGCGCGGCCGGTGGCCGGCGATCTGGATGCCGGTGCCGAGCTGCTGGCCGGTCTGCGTCCCTTCGTCTATCGCAGATATCTCGACTTCGGGGCCATCGAGTCGCTGCGCGAACTCAAGGGCATGATCAATCGCGAGGTGCGCCGCAAGGGCATGGAGGGCAACATCAAGCTCGGCCCCGGGGGCATCCGCGAGGTGGAATTCGTGGTTCAGGCCTTTCAGCTGATTCGCGGTGGGCGCGACACTGAACTGCAGGTGACTTCCTTGAAGACCGCACTGGAGCGCCTGCCCGAGCTGGGACTGCTGCCCGTCGAGGTGGTCGAGGAGCTGATGCCCGACTATGTCTTCCTGCGCGACCTGGAGCATGCGCTGCAGGCCCTGGAGGATCGTCAGACCCAGTGTCTGCCCGACGACGAGCTCGATCGAGAGCGGGTCGCGCTGGCGCTGGACCTGGAGGGGTGGCCGGCACTGATGGCGTGCCTCGACGAAGTGCGCGGCCGGGTGCGTCATCACTTCGATGCGGTGATCGCCGAACCCGAGGAGGAGGTGGAGGAGGTCGCCGACGAGACCGCCGGCGGCATTCCCCTGGAACAGTGGCGAGCACTGTGGCGGGGCGAGCTCGACGAGGAGGAGAGGACCGTGCTCCTGGAGGAGGCGGGTTTCAACGATCCCGCCGCCGCGGCACGACGACTCGGTGCGCTCTATCACTCGCGGCAGGTGCAGGGCATGCAGCGCATCGGCTATGAGCGCCTTGAGGCCCTGCTGCCGCTGCTGCTCGATGCCGTCGCCGTGAGTGACGCGCCGGATACTGCCCTGGAGCGCGTGCTGCCACTCATCGAGTCGGTGCTGCGGCGCACCGCCTATCTGGCGTTGCTGCGCGAGAACCCCGATGCCCTGGGGCACCTGATGACGCTCTGCTCGGCGAGCCCGTGGATCGCCGAACAGCTGGCCCGTTACCCGATCCTGCTCGACGAGCTGCTGACGCCCGATACCCTTTATACGCCTGCCGACAAGATGCGGCTCGCCGACGAGCTGCGCCAATCCCTGGGCCGTATCCCCGAGGAGGACGAGGAGGCCCAGCTGGAGGCCCTGCGAGTCTTCAAGCACGCCCAGACGCTGCATGTGGCCGCGTCGGATATCGCCGGGACTCGTCATCTGATGAAAGTGAGCGACTACCTCACCTATATCGCCGAGGTGATCCTCGAGGCGGTGTTGTCCAGGGCCTGGAAACATCTCACTCGCAAGCACGGCTTTCCTCTGCTGGCCGATGGCAGCCGCGCCGATGCGACGCCGGCCTTTCTGATCGTGGGTTATGGCAAGCTCGGCGGCATCGAGCTGGGCTACGGCTCCGACCTGGACCTGGTGTTTATCCACGATGGCGCTCCCCAGGGTGAGACCGATGGCAAGCGCGTGCTGGACAATGCGATCTTCTACACGCGACTCGGTCAGCGCATCATCCATCTGCTCACCGCGGTGACGCCCGCGGGTACGCTGTTCGATGTGGATATGCGGCTGCGCCCCTCGGGCAATTCCGGCCTGCTGGTCACCTCGCTCAAGGCTTACGCGGATTACCAGCGCCGTGAGGCCTGGACCTGGGAACACCAGGCGCTGGTGCGTGCTCGGGTCGTGGCCGGGGATGCACGGCTGGCCGAAGGTTTCGACGACGTGCGTCGCGAGATTCTGGGGCGTGAGCGTGACGTGGCGCTGCTGCGTGAGGAGGTCACCAAAATGCGTCACAAGATGCGCGATCATCTGGGTGGCAAGAGCGCGGAGGGAGAGTTCGATCTCAAGCACGATCCTGGCGGCATGATCGACCTCGAGTTCCTCTGTCAGTACGCCGTGCTGGCCATGGGGCATGAGACACCGGCACTGCTCGAGTGGAGCGACAACATGCGTATCCTCGAGACGCTGGAGGCCAGCGAGCGCCTGCCGGCCGGGGAGTGCCAGCGCTTGCGGGAGGCCTATCTGGCGCTGCGCAGCGCCGCCCATCGTGCCTCGCTTACCCGTGAGCCGGCACGCGGTCGCGACGAGGCCTTCAAGGATCATCGCCGGGCAGTCATCGAGGCGTGGCAGCGGCTGCTGGAACCGCCGGAAGAGGCGGCAGAGCCCAAGGATTGATTACCAAGGATATCTATCAATGAACAAGGCACTGGTACTGCATGGTCCCAACCTCAACCTGCTGGGCACCCGCCAGCCCGAGGTCTATGGCCATGAGACCCTGGACGACATCAATAACACGCTCCATGAGCAGGCGGCCCTGGGGGGCTGGGAGATCACCTGTCGGCAGAGCAATCATGAGGGGGAGCTGATCGACTGGATCCAGGCGGCGCGCCTGGACGGCACCGCGGCGATCATCATCAACCCGGCGGCCTATACCCACACCTCGGTGGCGATCCTCGACGCCCTGAACGCCTTCGACGGCCGGGTCATCGAGGTCCACCTCTCCAACGTGCACCGGCGCGAGAGTTTCCGCCACCACTCCTATGTCTCGCTGCGTGCCGATGGTGTGATTGCGGGGTTGGGGAGCCAGGGCTATCGCGCCGCCCTGGAGGCGGTGATGCGGTCGAACTAGGTGACTAGATGGGCAGCAGGCCGGCCTGGGTCAGCAGCCAGATCGACAGGCTGATGGTAAGAAAGGAGGCCAGGGTGCCGACCATCAGTGCGGCGGCACTGGTATCGCCCTGGTCGAACTGCTTGCCGAACAGCGGATAGACGCTGATCATCGGCGCGCAGGCGAACAGCAGGCCGCCCGCAATCATCATCGGGTCTGGCTCGGGAAGCAGTAGCAAGAAGGCCAGCACCGCCAGGGGGTGCAGCAGCAGCTTGCCGATCACTATCTGCCCCATATCGGCCGCCATGCCACGCACCTTCAAGCCATGCAGCATGCCACCGATGGTGAACAGGGCTGCCGGCCCGGCCGCCTCGGCGAGCATATCGATGGCCTTGGCAAGTGGGGTGGGCAGCTGCCAGCCGGTCAGGGCCAGGGTCACGCCGGTCAGCAGGCCGATCAATACCGGGTTACGGGAGAGCCTGGCGAGCGTCTTGTGGACGACCCGGGAAAGCCCGCCGCCGTTGTGGCGGCTGGCCTCGGCCAGGGTGAGGGCCATGGGAATGATCAGCAGGGTTTCCACGACCATGTTCAGCGCCATGAAGATCGCCGCCGGTGGGCCGATGACCATCACCGCAACCGGATAGCCGATAAAGCCGCTATTGGCCGCCGACATGCCCAGGGCGTGAATGGCCGCGGCATCCAGCGCATGGCCGCGCCAGCGCGCCAGGGCGATCCCCACGGCGAAAACCAGTAACGATCCAAGGCCATAGGCCAGCAGGTAGCCGATATTCAAGGCTTCTTCGAGCGGGGTGGCGGTCAGGGCTCGAATCAGCAGCGAGGGCAGGGCGAAAAACATCACGAAGGTGGCGATGCCCTGCATATTGTCGCGACTCAGCAGCCCGGAAAACGCCGCCAGGAAGCCGGCACCGATCAAGATAAAGATCGGTAGCGTGATCGTCAGAATCTCCAGCATGAGGCCTTCCTTGGCAGATCAGCTGATGGTGGTGCGAATCTCTTGCGCCTTCTGCTGTAGCAGCGGCAGATACTCCTGTATCAGGGTATCGTGATCGATCCGGGCGGCATTGGTGCTGATATTGATGGCGCCCAGTAGCTTGCCATTGGCATCGAAGGCGGGAACTGCCAGTGAGCGTAGTCCGGAGTCGAGCTCCTGGTCGGCGATGGCGTAGCCCTGGCGGCGCACCTCGAGGATGCAGCGCTTCAGTTCTCCCTTGTCGGTGATGGTCTTGTCGGTATGTTTCTCCAGCGTGACGCGGGCGAGCCAGGCATCCAGCTCCGCCTCGGACAGCTGGGCCAGCAGCACACGGCCCATGGAGGTATGGGCCGCGGGCAGGCGGGTACCGACCGACAGGGTGATGGCCATCAAGCGATGTGGCGAAGAGGAGCGGGCCACATAAGTTATCGCCTCGCCGTCGAGCACGCCCAGCGAGGAGGACTCGCCGCACTGCCGGGTGATATCTTCCAGAACCTGCTGGATCACGCTGCGGTAGTTGTTGCTGGACAGGAAGGCATAGCCGAGCTGCAGCACCTTGGGGGCCAGCTCGAAGACGCGCTGCTGCTTGCGCACATAGCCCAGGGCATGCAGGGTCAGCAGGAAGCGCCGGGCGCGGGCCCGGTTCATGCCGGTGCGCGCGGCGACCTCGCTGAGCGTCATCCGCGGATGCGCCTCGTCGAAGGCCAGGATCACCTCCAGCCCGCTGGCCAGGGCGGTGACGAAGTCACGATCATCGGGACTGAGAACCTCTTCCTCGGGTGTCATCGGCGTTCCATCAAGGGCTTGCTGAGTTGCTCATGGTGTGTCTCCAATCTAGCATAGCGTTCGAATCGCGAACACTTGTACGGTATTGGGCTTTCGTCGGTTGGCCCAGCTCTCATCCCCCTGAACCCGGGAGATCACCATGCCTGCCTCCTTGCTGCAGCACCCCTTCATGAGCCAGTCGGCACTCGCCGAGACCGATTCAGAGAACATGGTCCAGGCCATGCTGACCTTCGAGCTGGGCCTGGCGGAGGTTCAGGAGGCGCGCGGTGCCGTGCCCGCCGGGGCAAGTCGTCAGATGCGCGATATCCTCGCCGCGCACGCCTTCGATGTGGAGGCGATCGCCGCGGGCATCGCCAGCGGTGGCAACGCAGCGATCCCTTTCGTCAAGCAGGGGCGGGCGGCATTGCCCGATGAGCTCAAGCGCTACTTCCACCAAGGTGCCACCAGCCAGGACGTGGTGGACTCGGCACTGATGCTGCTGTTGAAGCCGCGCCTGGCGGCACTGGATCTTCTGCTGGTGCGTTGCCGCATCGCCGCCATCACGCTGATGGAGGCCCATGCCGGCACGGCGATGGTGGGGCGCACGCTGATGCAGCAGGCGCTACCCATCACCTTCGGTGTCAAGGTGGCCCACTGGGCCACCGGCCTGGAGCAGGCCCGGCGGCGCCTGGCCGGCGTTGAGTTGCCTGTGCAGTTCGGTGGTGCCGTGGGGGTGCACTCGGGCTGGGATGACGCGGGGCTCGACTTCATGGATGCCCTGGCCGAGCGCCTGGGCCTGAGCGCGCCGGTGTTGCCCTGGCATACCGACCGCCAGCCGGTCCATGCCCTGGGCACGGCCCTGGATGCCGCCGCCGGCGCCGTCGAGAAGTTGGCCCTGGACGTATCCCTGCTGACCCAGACCGAAGTCGGGGAGGTGGCCGAGCCCTCGGCCCCCGGCATGGGTGAATCCTCCTCCATGCCCCACAAGCGCAATCCGGTACGTTGCGCACTGATTCGCGGCGCCGCCCGCCAGGTACACGGCCACGCCTCGGTGCTGCTCAACGCCGCCGCCCAGCCGCTGGAGCGCGGGCTCGGTGAGTGGCATGCCGAGTGGGGGCCGCTGGTCGACAGTGCCCTGCTGCTGGAGGGGGCCCTGGAGCAGGCCGCCGCGCTGCTCGAGGGGCTGGAGGTGCACCCAGAGGCGATGCGGCGCAACCTGGCCGCTACCGGCGGCGGGATCATGGCCGAGCCGGTGGCCAAGTTGCTGGCGCCGACCCTCGGCACCGATGCCGCGAAGCGGATCAGCGCCGAGGCCGCCGAGACGGCGCGCCGGCAGGGCACTCCCTACGCCGAGGCGCTCAATGAGCATCCCGAGGTCCAGGGGCGGCTCGATGCCGAGGCGGTGGCGCAGGCGACGGACCCGGCCTTATACCTTGGTAGTAGCCAGCGTCAGGTCCAGCGTGCCAAGGCCTGGCTGAACGCTGGTTAACACCCTGAGATAAAATAAAAACTGACCCGTGAACACGCAGGGGAGGCATTGCCTCCCCTGCGTGCTATCTGGGCCCTGGATTGACGATGCGGAGTGGTGGGAGTAATTTGTTCGTATCGCAAATCAAAGTACGCTATTCGAACTTTGGCAAGAACAACCGCCAGGAGATAGACCCATGGCTGAGTTCCTGAGCCTGCATGATGCGGTGGCGCGCTACGTCGAGGACGGTGCTACCGTGGCCATGGAGGGCTTTACCCACCTGATTCCCTTCGCCGCGGGCCACGAAGTGATCCGCCAGAAGAAGCGTGACCTGACCCTGATACGCATGACGCCCGACCTGGTGTATGACCAGCTGATCGGCGCCGGCTGCGCCAAGAAGGTGATCTTCTCCTGGGGCGGTAACCCCGGGGTGGGCTCCTTGCATCGCCTGCGCGACGCAGTAGAAAAGGGTTGGCCTCATAAGGTCGAGATTCTCGAGCATAGCCATGCCGCCATGGCCTGCGCCTTCGAAGCCGGTGCGGCGGGGCTGCCACTGGCCGTGTTGCGTGGCTATGTAGGCAGTGAACTGCCGAGCGTTAATGACCAGATCAAGTTTATCGAGTGCCCCTTCACCGGCGAGCGCCTGGCCGCGGTGCCCTCGGTGCGCCCGGACGTCTCCATCGTCCACGCCCAGAAGGCCGACCGCGCCGGCAACGTGCTGGTGGAAGGCATTGTTGGTGTGCAGAAGGAGGCCGTGCTGGCGGCTGCCAAGAGCATCGTCACCGTCGAGGAGATCGTCGACGACCTGCGCAGCGAGCCGGGTTATCACCCTAACGCCTGCATCATCCCGGGCTGGGCCATCGACGCCATCGCCGTGGCCGAGAAGGGCGCGCTGCCCTCCTATGCCCACGGCTACTACCCGCGCAACAACGCCTTCTACAAGGAGTGGGACGCCATCGCCCGGGATCGCGATACCTTCACCGCCTGGATCGAAGAGAATGTCATGAACGCAGGGGGGAACGCCTGATGAGCCTCGACTATACCTCCGCCGAGATGATGACCGTCACCGCGGCCCGCGCCCTGGAGAACGGCACCACCTGCTTCGTTGGTATCGGCCTGCCTTCAGAGGCAGCCAACCTGGCGCGCCTGACCCACGCCCCTGACGTGGTGCTGATCTATGAGTCCGGGACCCTGCAGACCAAGCCCGATGTGTTGCCGCTCTCCATCGGCGACGGCGAGCTGGCCGAGACGGCCCTGACCACCGTGGCGGTGCCGGAGATGTTTCGCTACTGGCTGCAGGGCGGCAAGATCGATGTGGGTTTTCTAGGCACCGCCCAGATCGATCGCTACTGCAACCTCAACACTACCCTGATCGGCGACTACCGAGAGCCGAAGGTACGCCTGCCGGGTGGCGGGGGAGCGCCGGAGATCGCAACGAATGCCGGTGAAGTGTTTATCACCCTGAAGCACTCCAGGCGTGCCTTCGTGGACGAGGTCGACTTCGTCACCACGCTGGGCTTCGGTCGCGACGGCAAGGGCCGTGAGGGCGTACCCAATATCGGCAAGGGGCCGACCCGGGTGATTACCGACCTCTGTGTGATGAAGCCCGACCCCGAGACCAGAGAATTGGTCGTGGTCTCGCTCCATCCGGGAGTCACCCCCGAGCAGGTCCAGGAGGCCACTGGATGGGAGATTCGCTTCGCCGAGGTGCTTGAGAATACCCCCGAGCCCAGCGAGAAGGAGCTTGAGATCCTGCGCGAGCTGAAAGCGCGTACCGAACGAGCCCATGCCGGCCAGTAAGCCGATCAGGAGAGTCATATGAGCGACGTATTCCTCTGCCATCCACGCCGCACCGCCGTGGGCCGCTTCGGCGGTACCCTTGCAAGCGTGCGCCCCGACGACATGGCCGCCACCATCTTCAAGGCGGTATTGGCCGAGGCGCCGGGCCTTGAGCCTGCCGCCATAGAAGAGGTTTTCATGGGTTGTGCCAACCAGGCCGGTGAGGACAACCGCAATGTGGCACGCATGTCCGCGTTGCTGGCGGGCCTGCCGACCTCGGTGCCGGGTACTACCCTGAACCGCCTGTGCGGCTCCGGCATGGATGCGGTGGGCACCGCCTTCCGCGCCATCAAGGCCGGCGAGATGGAGCTGGCCCTGGCCGGCGGCGTGGAGTCCATGTCCCGCGCGCCCTACGTGCTGGGCAAGGCCGACAGCGCCTTCTCCCGGGGCCAGAAGATCGAGGACACCACCATCGGCTGGCGCTTCATCAACCCGCAGATGAAGAAGGCCTACGGCGTCGACTCCATGCCGGAGACTGCCGAGAACGTGGCCGAGCAGTTCAAGATCTCCCGCGAGGACCAGGACGCCTTCGCGCTGCGCTCCCAGCAGAAGGCCGCCGCCGCCCAGCAGGCCGGCCGCTTCGCGCTGGAGATCACCGCCATCGAGATCCCGCGTCGCAAGCAGGAGCCGCTGGTCTTCGACCAGGACGAGCACCTGCGTGAGACCACCCTCGAGAAGCTCGCCGGCCTGCCCACCCCCTTCCGCGAGGGCGGCAGCGTCACCGCCGGCAACGCCTCCGGGGTCAACGACGGCGCCGCGGCGATGCTGGTGGCAAGCCAATCGGCCGTCGAGGCGCACGGTCTGGCGCCCATGGCGAAGATCCTCGGCATGGCCACCGCCGGGGTCGAGCCGCGCATCATGGGCTATGGCCCGGTGCCGGCGGTCAACCGCCTGCTCGAGCGGACCGGTGTGTCGCTTGACGAGATCGACGTGATCGAGCTCAACGAGGCCTTCGCCGCCCAGGCCCTGGCCTGCATGCGCGACCTGGGCCTCGAGGATGACGACCCGCGGGTCAACCCCAACGGCGGCGCCATCGCGCTGGGCCACCCGCTGGGCATGTCCGGGGCGCGCCTGCTGCTGACCGCCGCCCATGAACTGCAGAAAAGTGGCAAGCGCTACGCCCTGTGCACCATGTGCGTGGGCGTGGGGCAGGGCATTGCTACGCTGATCGAGCGGGTATAACAGGAGACTTCCCATGGCATTTCTGACTATCAACGGACGCAGCGTCGCCTATCGCCTGCTCGGCGCCGAGGCCAACCCTCTGGTGGTGCTGGCGCACCCGCTGGGCATGAGCCAGGCGGTGTGGGACGACGTACTGCCGTCGCTGCTGCCGCGTTACCGGGTGCTGACCTGGGACCTTCCCGGCCATGGCGCCAGCCAGGCCTGGGGCGACGCCCCCATCACCCCGGCCGATCTGGCCGCCGAGGCCCTGGCGCTGGTCGAGCATGCCGGTGCCGAGCGCTTTCACTTCGCCGGCACCTCCATCGGCGGTGTGGTGGGCCAGGCGCTGATCGCCGAGCACGGCGAGCGCCTGCTGACTGCCACCCTGACCAACACCGGGGCGGTGATCGGCAACGCCGAGCTGTGGAACACCCGCGCCGGGCGCGTGCGCCAGGAGGGCCTGGCGGCGATGTCCGAGGAGATCGTGCCGCGCTGGTTCGCCCCCGCCTGTTTCGAGGCCGAGCCGGCCCTCAAGGCGGGCTGGTGCACCCAGATGGGGCGCGGTGACGACGAGGCCTACGCCAAGCTTTGCGAGATGCTGGGCCGCGACACCTTCGATGGCAGGCTCGCCGGGAAGGGTGTCAAGGTGCAGCTGCTGGGCGGCAGCGAGGACCTGGCGACACCGCCGGCGACCCTCGAAGCCCTGGCCACCGAGCTCGACGGCGCGCCCCTGGAGATCCTCGAAGGCGTCGGCCACGTCCCCTCCGTGGAGGTGCCGGGCCTGTTCGCCGCGAAGCTGCTGGTGGTGATGGCGGTGGATCTGGGCGATGTGGGCGCCAATGGCGTGGACTACGCCACCGGCCTTGCGACCCGCAAGCAGGTGCTGGGTGAGGAGCATGTGACGCGCTCCACCGAGAACGCCACCAGCCTGGACGCTCCCTTCCAGCAGATGATCACTCGCCTGGCCTGGGGCGAGCTGTGGAGCAACGAGGACCTGACCCGCCGCGAGCGAAGCATGATCACCACCGGCATCCTGGCCGCCCTGGGCCGCGAGGAACTGACCCTGCACCTCAAGACGGCCAAGCGCATCGGGCTGACCGAGGCCGAGCTGCGCCAGGTGCTGATGCATGTGGCCATCTACGGCGGCGTACCGGCGGCGAATCATGCATTCGCGCTGGCCAAGGAGCTGGGCTGGGGCGAGTAGCCCCGTTCAGCCGCCGGCATGATCGATGCCCCTCGGCAGGAGGCCTGAATGCTCAACGCGCGAATCAAGCTCCGTCATATTCAGACCTTCCTGGAGGTGGCTCGCCAGCGCAGCTTTGCCCGGGCTGCCGAGCGGATGTCGATCACACAGCCGGGGGTCTCCAAGACCATTCGGGAGCTCGAGGAGATCACCGATGCCAGTCTCTTCGAACGTACCCCCCGTGGTGTCTCCCTGACCCAGGCCGGCCTGACCCTGCTGAGGCATGCCGGCCCGGCGCTGCGTGCCCTGGAAGAGGGGATTGGAGCGCTAGGCGAGGGGCACGCCGGTAGCTGGTTGCGCGTTGGTGCCCTCTCCACGGTGGAGAGCCGATTACTGCCGGAGGCGATCTTGCGTTGGCAGGCGAGCATGGAGGGGGAGAGTGGTGTCAATGTGGTCACCGGGCCCAGCGCCTTTCTGCTCTCTCGACTGCGCCGCGGCGAGCTTGATTTGGTGGTGGGACGGATGACAGAGGCGCGGGAGATTCTCGACCTCGCCTTCGAGCATCTCTTCTATGAGCGCCTGATACTGGTGGTACGAGTCGGCCATCCGCTCGCCGGCGAGACATATCTGAAACCGCAGCAGCTGATGCGCTTCCCCTGGGTGCTACCGCCTCCTCAGACCACGCTGCGCCAGCGGGTGGACACCTTCTTCGTGCGTCATGGTCTAGAGTCACCGGCGAGCCAGCTCGAGACGCTTTCCCTTCCACTTAGTCGGTACTACGTCCAGGGGAGCGATGCCGTCTGGGTGGCACCGGAGGAGGCTGCATGCGAGGCGCTCGGCTTGGGAGAGCTTGCCGAGCTGGCTCTGCCACTGGAGGAGCGAGGGGGATCGGTGGGGTTATGCATCAATTCCAGCCTGGCGCCCTCGCTGGCGCTGGAGACATTTTGTGAGACGTTGCGAGGAGTGGCATCAGGCGACCCATAACCTATGGGTTATGTGTGGGGCGCAAGGTGTCAATTGGCAGGTCGCGTTACTACCGTCAGACTGGTTTGGGTCAATGTAATCCCCCTTGAGAGAGGAACGAAATGCAATATGACAGCAAGCGATTCGTCGAGCGCGACCGCAACTGGCACCCGCCGGCCTATGCCCCGGGGTACAAGACCTCCGTGGCCCGGTCACCGCAGCAGGCTCTGGTCAGCATGCAGAAGCCCACGGTGTCGGAGCTATCCGGCCCTGACTTTCGTCAGCTGCGCATGGGCCCTCACGATAACGATCTGCTGTTGAACTTTCGTCAGGACCAGAGCCAGGGGCTACCCCAGGGCGAGCGCATCATCATGTTCGGCCGCGTGGTCGACCAGTTCGGCAAGCCGGTTCCTCATACCCTGGTGGAGATGTGGCAGGCCAACGCCGGTGGTCGCTACCGCCACCGGAATGATAGCTACCTGGCGCCGCTGGACCCCAGCTTCGGTGGCGTGGGGCGCACCCTGACCGATGAGCAGGGCTGGTATCGCTTTCGCACCATCAAGCCGGGCCCCTACCCCTGGCCCAACGATCCCAACAGCTGGCGCCCCTCGCACATTCATGTGTCGGTGATGGGACCCTCGATCTCCACGCGCCTGATTACCCAGATGTACTTCGAGGGCGATCCGCTGATCCCGCTGTGTCCCATCGTCCACACCCTCAAGGACCCCGAAGCCGTGGAGACCATGATAGGTCGCTTGGACATGGCCCGCAGCAAGCCCATGGACTGCCTGGCCTATCGCTTCGACCTGGTGGTGCGCGGCGAACTGCAGACCTACTTCGAAAATCAGTAACAGGGGTGACGAGATGAACCAGCCGAATTCCCGACCCACCAGCGAACTGATGCTGCGTGAGACCGCCTCCCAGACCGCCGGCCCCTACGTACATATCGGCCTGGCCCTGGCCGCCGCCGGCAACCCGACCCGCGACGAGGAGATCTGGAACGAGATGGCTCGCCCCGAGGCCGAGGGGGAGCATATCGAGGTGGTCGGCACGGTGATCGATGGCAATGGCGACCTGGTCCGCGACGCCTTTATCGAAGCCTGGCAGGCCGATAGCAACGGCGAGTATCAGCCGGAATTCGACCTCGAGAAGCCGTTCAATAGCTTCGGGCGAACCGCTACCACCTTCGATCATGGCAGCGAGTGGTCACTAACTACCGTCAAACCGGGCCCGGTGGTTCATGCCAGTGGTCAGTCCCAGGCACCGCATATCAATCTGTCGATCTTCGCCCGCGGCATCAACATTCACCTGCAGACGCGCCTCTACTTCGAGGATGAGGCCGAGGCCAACGCCGCCTGTCCGGTGCTGTCGCGCATCGAGTCACCGACCCGCCGCCAGACCCTGATCGCCCGGCGCGAGGAGGTCGACGGCAAGGTGCGCTATCGTCTCGACATTCGCCTGCAAGGCGAGGGTGAAACGGTCTTCTTCGACTTCTGACCCGGCGCCCTGGACCTCCAGGGCTCCGGTCATCCGCGCCGCCCACCGGGGCGGCGTTCGGCGTCTTCGGCGCCGAGCACACGCCACGGGGGGAGGCGCCCCCTGATGATATTGAGCCACGGTACCGCTTCGGTACCAAGAGAGGTCACCATGTCCAACCCCTGCATCATCTGTGTCGCCATCACCGGCAGCCTGCCGCGCAAGGAAAACAACCCGGCCGTGCCGATCACCGTAGAGGAGCAGATCGAGAGCACCCAGGCGGCCTTCGAGGCTGGGGCGACCATCGCCCACTGCCACGTGCGTAACGACGACCAGACGCCCAGCTCCGACCCGGAAAAGTTCGGCCGTCTGCTGGAAGGTCTGAACAAGCACTGCCCCGGCATGATTGTGCAGCTCTCCACCGGCGGTCGTTCCGGGGCCGGCGAAGAGCGGGGCGGCATGCTGCCGCTCAAGCCCGATATGGCCAGCCTCTCGGTGGGCTCCAACAACTTCCCCAACCGCGTCTACGAGAATCCGCCCCAGCTGGTCGACTGGCTAGCCGAGGAGATGCTCAAGTACGACATCAAGCCCGAGATCGAGGCCTTCGACCTGTCGCACATCCATCAGGCGGTCAACCTCTCGAAGCAGGGCAAGCTCAAGGCCCCGCTCTACGTGCAGTTCGTGATGGGCGTGAAGAACGCCATGCCGGCCGACAAGCCGACCTTCGACTTCTACATCGAGACCCTCAAGCGACTGGCGCCCGATGCCCAGTGGTGCGGCGCCGGTGTCGGTTCCAACCAGCTCAAGCTCAACGAGTGGTCCATCGCCGCTGGCGGCCATACCCGCACCGGCCTCGAGGACAACGTGCGCCTCGACCGCGACACCCTGGCGCCCTCCAACGCGGCCCTGGTGGAGCGTGCCGCGGCGCTGTGCGAGAAGTACGAGCGTCCGGTGGCGACCTGGCAGCAGGCCCGTGAGATCCTCGGCCTGCCGCAACCCGCCTGATCCACCTGCATGGGCAGCACGCCGCCTGTCGTCTCACGGCAGGCGGCGTTCATGTGATTGCGATACCCAGAGGAGAAGAGGATGGGCACGACAGCCGACGAACGCACGCCCGATCATGACGAGATCGTACGCGTGGTGCAGTGCTATGTGGACGGCTTCCAGGGCCGTCTGGACAAGCTCCAGGAGGCCTTCCACGAGGATGCCTGGATCCTGGCCCTGGATGCCGAGGGCGGCTTCAGCAAGGACCTGATCAGCGACCGCTTCGCGCGCTGGGCGGCCAGCCACCGGCAGGTGCGCGGGCGCGTCATCCAGGTGACACAGGCCGGCGAGGTGGCCAGCGTGCTGCTCGGCTTCGACAACACCGAGAATCTGGCGGACTCCTGGGTGGACGTGCTGGCCCTGATCAGGCTCGACGGCGTCTGGAAGATCACTCACAAGAGTGCCGTGCACAGCAGCCGGGCGGATTGGGCGAAGCCCTGACCCCTCGGCCTCAGCGCAGGTCGTACTTCTTCAGGCGGTAGGCGTAGGCGGGGCGTGTCATGCCCAGCCGGCGGGCGGCAGCGGCGATATTACCGTCGCTGTCCGCCTGTGCCGCCACCAGCATCTCCCTCTCGATATCTTCCAGGGTCAATCCCGCATCGAACAGCGCCTGGATATGCCGGCGGGGCGTGAACTCCGTGCTCGAGTCGTCTGCCGACGCCGAAAGCCGGCCACGTTCATCCAGCCCCTGGCCCTTCTCCCGCTGCAGCGTCGGAACCCGGTAGTCGCCGAACAGCGCACGTTCGGTGATGTGCTTCTGGTCATCGGTGAGGATGACGCCGCGCTCGATGCAGTTCTTCAACTCGCGCACGTTGCCGGGCCAGGCGTACTGGGCGATGGCCGAGCGCGCCTGGTCGGAGAAGCCCAGGGTGCGACGCTGGTAGTGGTGCTCGCAGCGGGCGAGGAAGTGTTCGGCGAGGGCGGGGATATCCTCACGACGCTCACGCAGGGGTGGCACCGTGAGCGTGAAGGCGTTGAGGCGGAAGAAGAGGTCGCGTCGAAAGTGACCCTCCTCCACGCGCTGGAGCAGGTCTGCGTGGGTCGCCGCCACCACCCGCACATCCACCTCCTTCACTCCCTGGCCGCCGACTCGCTCGATCTGGTGTTCCTGCAGGGCGCGCAGCAGGGCGGCCTGGGCACGCGGCGAGAGCTCCGCGAGCTCGTCGAGGAACAGGGTGCCGCCGTGGGCGCGCTCGAAGCGCCCGAGGCGTGACTGCATCGCGCCGGTATAGGCGCCCTTCTCGACGCCGAACAGCTCCGACTCGATCAGTTCCGGCGGGATGGCCGCACAGTTGATGGCGATGAAGGGCCCCGCGGCTCGCTGGCTCTGCTCGTGGAGCCGGCGAGCGAGGATCTCCTTGCCGGTGCCCGTCTCGCCGAGCAGCAGCACGGGTACCTCCGCGGCGGCGGCGCTGTCGAGCATGGCCAGCATCTCGCGGAAGGCGGGTGCTGCGCCGATGGGGCCCCAGTCATCCTCGTGGCGCCGGCGGGTGAGGTCTCCCTCCAGGGTCGCGACCCGCGCCTGCAGCTCATAGAGCTCGTCGATCAGCGGCGCTTCGCGAAGCACGGCCGAGAAGGCCTGGTGGTCGGGCCACTCCTCGGCAAACTTGCCGATGATGCGACAGCGGGCATCACCACAGCCCAGGCACTCCACTTCCCGATACTGTACCTCGCGTCCCAGCAGCTGTGTGGCATAGCCGGAGGCGTAACCCAGCAGCGTCCAGCATACCGGGCTGCTCTGCGTGTCCCGGCCACGCCAGACCTCCACCTCGAAGGAACCTTTCCAGATGAACTCGCTGTAGAAGCGATCGTTCTCCAGGTCGATATCCAGCTGGCCGGGCACCGCCTTGACGTGCCCCTGCAGGGCGTGCAACTGCGGGCCCGCCAGGAAGCTGTCTCGCAGCCCCAGCCGCTCGCCGCGCAGGGACTCGCCAAGCTCGGCATCCTGCAGGCCGGAGTAGTAGCCCAGGCGGATGAAGACGCCACGGGCGCGCTCCACCCCCAGGGTGGTGACGAGCTCGTTGCGAAAGAAGGCCGATGCCTGCAGCGACATCAGAATCATGCGTTGCTCGCCGAGCCAGATCTGCCCCTCTTCCGGGAGGAAGCGCAGGGCATCCATCAGGTCACGGGCGCTGGGGTACTGGGGGGTACTTGAAGGCATGGAAAGCTCGTCGATAAGGCGCGGCGTCAGGATATCACCCATGCTGAGTCGAGAGGCGACGCCTCGGATGATGATTTGCGCAGGGGTGATGAAATGGTTAATCGATTTTAGCGAACGCGTGTTCGTATCGCGAACGCTGGATGTCGAAAGTTTGCCTAGTGCCTTGAATATCTGGCTTTTTCAAATTCCGGCACGCTTCTTGACAGGTATATTGGGCAGGTCTCCGGTGCTAACCTATTGATTATACTAAAGTCTAAGGGGGCGCCGGCCCTGCGACGACAAGCCCATGACGACCAGACGGGTGACATTGATCATGCAAAACACAACAACGGTGCTTTCCCGGCACCTACCCTCACGTACCCTCGGGGCGCTGGCCCTGTTCGGTGCCCTGCTGCTCCCCCCGGTGGCGGCCAACGCCTCGGACGCCCGCGAGCCCGACGAGGTCTACCGGCAGGTCTGCGCCCACTGCCACGCCCCGGACAAGGCCGTTGGCCCCGAGATCACCATGGCCTTCCCCGAGGCAGCCTGGGAAGCGCGCGGCAACTATATCCGCAATACGGTGCGCCATGGCCGCGCCGCCATGCCGGCCTTCCGCGCGGCCAAGATCAGCGACCCCGAGCTGGAGGCCCTGATCGAGGCTCTGGTGCGCGGTGACATGGCGACCACGGCGGCCAGCGAGGAGTAGTGCCATGAACCTGACGCGTCGACAACTCATGAAGAATAGCCTGCTGCTGGGGGCCGCCATGCCGCTCTCCCTGGGCGCCGCCTGGGCCGCCGACAGCGGGTTCGCCGAGGCCCCGGTGCACGGCCCGATCCGCCTCTACGGCGCCGATCGCTCCACCACCGAGCTGGGACTGGGGCTGCGCCAGCAGGGCTGGGCCCCTAGCTACGAGGGGCGTCTCGATCCGCTGGCACTCAACGCCCTTCCCGCCGGCAGCCTGGCGACCGGCTTCACCGACGAGGCGGGCCTGGTGCTGCTGACCAGCCTGCTGGCCGGTCGCGGCCGCGTGCTGGCACTGGGCCGCCATGAGGCGGGGCGCCACCAGCTGCTGAGCCATCGCGGGCCCCTCACGGCGCCGCTGGCGGGTGAGGCGGGCAGCTGGCAGGCCGCGCTGGGGCGGGAATATGCCCGCCTGGCACAGGCGGCGGGTAGCGCACGCCAGACCCGGGATCTCAGGCGTCCGGCCGGCGAGGCCACCAGCGCCACCGAGCTGAGTTTCCTGGTTCGGCTGTAAGCCCCTGAACATAACAAGCGAGAGACGATTCCATGAGCACCACACAGCGCATTCTTCCCAAGGGCGTGTCCGAGGCAGACTTCGATGCGGCCCTCGCCCGTTTCCGCGAGATCCTCGGGGCCGATAGCGTCCTGACCGAGAGCGACCAGCTGGCGGCCTACAGCAAGATCATGATGGCCGGCGATGACGCGGACTACATTCCCTCCGCGGCCCTGCTGCCGACCACCACCGAGCAGGTGCAGGAGATCGTGCGCACCTGCAACCAGTACAAAGTACCGATCTGGACCATCTCCACCGGCAAGAACCTGGGCTACGGCTCCGCCGCCCCGGGGGAGACCGGCCAGGTGATGCTCGATATGCACCGCATGAACCGCATCCTCGATGTGGACCCGGAGGTGTGCACGGCGCTGCTCGAGCCCGGGGTGACCTACCAGCAGCTCTACGACTACATCAAGGAGAACGACCTCAAGCTGTGGCTGGATCCGCCGGCCCCCTCGGCCATTGCCGGACCGGTGGGCAATACCCTGGACCGTGGCGTGGGCTACACCCCCTACGGCGAGCACTTCATGTTCCAGTGCGGCATGGAGGTGGTGCTGGCCAACGGCGAGGTGATTCGTACCGGCATGGGGGGCATCGAGAACTCCAGCTCCTGGCAGGTCTTCAAGTGGGGTTACGGTCCCTATATCGACGGCCTCTTCACCCAGTCGAACTACGGCATCGTCACCAAGATGGGTCTTTGGTTGATGCCGGAGCCGCCGGCCTATCGTCCCTTTATCATCCAGTACCAGGACCCCGAGGACATCGAGGAGATCGTCGATGTGCTGCGCCCGCTGCGCATCGCCCAGATCATCCCCAACGCCGTGGTGATCGTGCATACCCTGTGGGATGCGGGCACCCATGTAGTGCGCAAGGACTACTACGACGGCAGCGACTCCATCCCGCGGGAGGCCATCGAGCGCATCAAGGCCGACGAAGGCATCGGCGAGTGGAACGTCTATGCGGCCCTCTACGGCACCCCGGAACAGATCGAGGTCAACTGGAAGATCGTCGAGCAGGCCTTCGGCGCCAGCGGCAAGGCTAAGATCATGTACGGCGAGGAGGCCGAGAAGCGCGGCGGCGGCTTCGAGTATCGCTCGGCACTGATGAAGGGCGACATGAATCTTCAGGAGTTCGGCCTCTACAACTGGCGTGGGGGCGGTGGCTCCATGTGGTTCGCCCCGGTCTCCCAGGCCAAGGGCAGCGAGACCAAGGACCAGACCGAACTGGCCCAGCAGATCCTCGGCAAGTACGGCTTCGACTACGTCGCCGAGTACATCGTCGGCTGGCGCGACATGCACCACGTCATCGACCTGCTCTACAACCGTCAGGACCCGGAGGAGACGAAGCGCGCCCACGACTGTTTCGCCGAGCTGATCGACGAATTCGCCAAGCGTGGCTACGGCCTCTACCGCACCAATACCGAGTTCATGGAGCAGGTGGCCGGCACCTTCGGCGAACCGCTGCGCGAGGTGCACAAGACCCTGAAGAATGCCCTGGACCCCAACGGCATCCTGTCACCCGGTAAGTCGGGTATTCGTCAGTAACCCTGGCCCGCGAGTTTTCAGAGGAGAGTGAACCATGAGTACTGCATATCGCGATTTCCACCTCCAGCCGATTGCCGGCGAGTGGCGCGAGGGCTCAAGCGGACGCACCACCGCGGTGACCAACCCCTATGATGGCAGTGAGCTGCTGGATATCCGCCTGGCGGATCGCAGCGATCTGGATACCGCTTTCCTGGCGGCCGAGAAGGCCCAGGCCGCCTGGGCGGCGACCCCGCCCGCCGAGCGCAGCGCCCTGCTGCAGCGGGTGGTGGAGATCTTCGATGCCCGCAAGGAGGAGATCATCGACTGGCTGATCCGCGAGTCGGGCAGCACCCGGCTCAAGGCCAACGTCGAGTGGGGCGCGGCGCGCGGCATCACCCAGGAGGCCGCCAGCATGCCGGGCCGGGTGCATGGCATGACTCTGGCCTCCAACGTGCCGGGCAAGGAGAACCGCGTCTACCGCAAGCCGCTGGGCGTGGTGGGGGTGATCAGCCCCTGGAACTTCCCGCTGCACCTCTCGCAGCGCTCCATCGCCCCGGCGCTGGCGCTGGGCAACGCCGTGGTGGTCAAGCCGGCCAGCGACACCCCGGTCACCGGCGGCCTGCTGCTGGCCAGGATCTTCGAGGAGGCCGGGCTGCCCAAGGGGCTGCTCAGCGTGGTGGTGGGCGCCGGCAGCGAGATCGGCGACGCCTTCGTGGAGCACCGCGTGCCGCGGATGATCTCCTTTACCGGCTCGACCCCGGTGGGGCGGCGCATCGGCGGGATCTGCAGCGGCGGAGAGCATATCAAGAAGGTGGCGCTGGAGCTGGGCGGCAACAGCCCCTTCGTGGTGCTCGACGATGCCAATATCGACCAGGCTGTGAACGCCGCGGCCATGGGCAAGTTCCTCCACCAGGGTCAGATCTGCATGGCCATCAACCGCATCATCGTCGACGAGCGTCGCTACGACGACTTTGTCGCGCGTTTCGTGGAGAAGGTCAGGGGGCTACAGGTGGGCGACCCCGACGACATGGCCACGGTGGTCGGGCCGATCATCAATGCCAAGCAGCGCGAGGGCCTGGAAGCCAAGATCGCTACCGCCAGGCAGGAGGGGGCCACCGTGCTGCTGGAGGGCGAGGTCGACGGCCAGCTGGTGCCGCCCCATGTGTTCGGCGATGTCACCCCGGAGATGGAGATCAGCCGCGAGGAGATCTTCGGACCGCTGGTGGGCATCCAGAAGGCGCGCGACGAGGCGCATGCCCTGGAGCTCGCCAACTCGAGCGAGTATGGCCTCTCCAGCGCGGTCTTCACCGCCGACCTGGCCCGCGGGGCACGCTTCGCTCAGGGCATCAAGGCGGGCATGACCCATGTGAACGACATGCCGGTCAACGACGAGGCCCATGTGCCCTTCGGCGGCGAGAAGAACTCCGGCCTCGGCCGCTTCAATGGCGACTGGGCCATCGAGGAGTTCACCACCGACCACTGGGTCAGCGTGCAGCACACGCCGCGCGGCTATCCCTTCTGAGTCGAACCCCACGTCACGCCTGCCGCCCGCATCGCGCGGGCGGTGGGCCATGCCAACAACAGAGACAAGACGCCATGACACTGCAACACAGCTTCCGGCTGGCGGCCCTGCTGGGCACCACCCTCGTCGCCACGCCGGCACTCGCCGTCAACGGTCACTACGTGCCGGGCATCGAGGGGCTGAGCGCCGCCGCCGCGCCTCCCGCGGGCCTCTACTACCGGGCCTACCTGATGCGCTACGACATCGACAGCTTCCGTGATGCCGAGGGTGATGCCGCGCCGGGCAACAGCGGCTCGGTCAATGCCCTGGCGCATCGCTTCATCTGGATGACCGGCAAGACCTTTCTCGGGGCCGACTACGGTGTCGAGACCATCATCCCGATGCTCGATGTCGAGCTCGATTTGGAGACCCCGGCCGGCCGCCAGAGCTTCGACGACTACGGGGTCGGCGATGTGTTCGTCGGCCCGGTGATCCTGGGCTGGCACGGCGAGCAGTGGGACGCCACCTTCGCCGCTGGTCACTGGTTCGACACCGCCGACTTCGATGCCGACAACCCGGCCTCGGTGGGCAAGGGGTACGGCACCACCATGTTGACCCTGGGCGGCATGCGGCACCTCGATGCCGACAGGACCTGGAGCGTCTCGGCGCTGTCGCGCTACGAGATCAAGACCGAGCAGGACGACACCGGCATCACCCCGGGGGACAGCTGGCTGGTGGAGTGGGGCATCGGGCATCGTCTGGCCAACGGCCTGGAGCTCGGCCTGGTGGGCTACGACGCCTGGCAACTCGAGGCCGATGACGGCGCGGCGACCGACGCCAAGGCCGAGCGTCACGCCGTCGGTGCCGAGGCGGGCTACCTCTGGCCCACGGTCGGGGTGATGCTCAAGGGCGCCGTCTATCACGAGTACGATGCCGAAGGCGGTGGCCTCAAGGGCCTGGAGAGCGAGGGCGACGCCATCCGCCTGCAGTTGACCAAGTTCCTGTGAGCCTTCCCCGGCCGCCAACGGGTGGCGGCCGGTGGCATCACCGGAGCGCTACCAACCCCGCTCGACCATCGGCCGAGCTGGGACTTCGATGAAGGCCAGTCGATAAAGGAGAGTACCCATGCAGATTCAAGCGGCAGTGACTGCCGAACAGGGAAGCGACTTCGAGTGGCAATCGGTCGAACTGGCCGAGCCCGGCCTGGGCGAGGTCCGTGTGCGTATCGTGGCCACGGGGGTGTGCCACACCGACGCGGTGGCCCGGGACCTCGGCATCGCACCGTTCCCCATCGTGCTGGGCCACGAGGGTGCCGGGGTGGTGGAGGCCCTCGGCGAGGGGGTAAGCGGTCTCGAGGTGGGCGACCACGTGGTGCTGTCGTTTGCCCACTGCGGCGGCTGCGGCCACTGCCTGACTGGCCACCCCACCGTCTGCGATACCTTCAACGAGCTCAACTTCGGCGGCGCCATGGATGACGGCGGCCATCGCCTGGCCCGTGACGGCGAGGACCTGGCCACATTCTTCGGCCAGTCATCGTTCGCCAGTCACGCCGTGGTCAACGCCCGCAATGCGGTGAAGGTGGACTCCGAGGTGGACCTGGCGCTGCTCGGCCCGCTGGGCTGTGGCATCCAGACTGGCGCCGGCACGGTGCTCAATCGTCTCAAGCCCGAGTTCGGTTCCAGCCTGGTGGTCTATGGCTGTGGCGCGGTGGGGCTCTCCGCCATCATGGCGGCGCGCATCGCCGGCTGCCAGCAGATCATCGCAGTGGATGTGCATGAAAGCCGCCTCGCGCTGGCCCTCGAGCTGGGGGCGACCCATACGATCAACGGCCAGCGGGAGGAGACCGTCGAACGTGTACGGGAGATCACCGGTGGTGGCAGCCATTACGCGGTGGAGAGCACCGGGGTGCCGGCGGTGGTGCGCCAGTCGCTGAACGCGCTCAAGCCGCTGGGTGTCTCGGCGATCGTCGGCGTCACCCCCGAGGTGACCCTGGACGTGCACCACGACCTGATGGCCGAGGGCAAGTCGATGATCGGCGTGATCGAGGGCGACTCGGTGCCGCGGTTCTTCATCCCGCAGCTGGTGGCCTACCACAAGGCGGGGCGCTTCCCCTTCGATAGGCTGGTGAAGTTCTATGCGCCGGAGCAGATCAACGAGGCCTTCGAGGACTCGAAGAACGGTATCACCGTCAAGCCGGTGCTGAAGATCAGCGGCTGATTCCACGCCTGTGATCATCACGAGGCGGCATCTGCCCCGGCAGGTGCCGCCTCGTACTATTCGGAGAACATCGCGAAGAGCAGGCCGCGCAGCCAGCGGTTGCCGGCGTCGCGATGGTAGCGGCGGTGCCAGAACAGGTTGATGGGGATCTCGGGGAAGGGCAGGGGGTGCTCCTGCACCGCCAGGCCGAAGCGCTCCCGGGTCGCCTCGGCGAACTTGTCGGTCACCGTGACCACCAGGTCGCTCTCGCTGATGATGTAGGGCACCGCAGCGAAGTGGGGCAACTGCAGACGGATCGGGCGCTCGATGCCCGCGCGGCCGAGCCGCTCCTCGACGATGCCGTGTCCGGTGCCCTTCGCCACCACCACCGCGTGGGTGGCGGTCCTGAAATCGCTCATGTCGAATCCGCCCCCTGCCAGGGGGTGGTCACTCCGCATCAGGCAGACATAGCGCTGCACGAAGAGCCCCTGCTGGTAGAAGCCGGCACCCAGCTGGGGGATCAGGCCGACGGCCAGGTCGATCCGCCCCTCCTCCATCTCCCGTTTCAGGTCCTCGTTATGGCTGCGCACCGTGCTGAGCCGGACGCCGGGTGCCTCCCTGGCGAGGTGCTCCAGCAGCCGCGGCAGGAAGACGATCTCGCCGATATCGGTCATCGCCAGCTGGAAGGTGCGCTCGCTGGTGGCCGGGTCGAAGTCATCGCTCAGGTTGAGGGTCTCATGCAGCCTGGCCAGCGCCTCGGCGATGCCCGGGTGAAGCTGGTCTGCCCGCGGCGTCGGCGAAAGCCCCCTGGATGTGCGCTCGAAGAGCTCATCGTCGAGCAGCCGCCGCAGCCGCTTGAGCGCATGGCTGACGGCGGGCTGGGTCACGCCGAGGTATTCGGCAACCCGCTGAGTGCTGCCCTCACGGTAGAGCAGGTCGAACACCACCAGCAGGTTTACGTCGATATCCGTCAGCCGCAGCATGCCTTGTCTCGCTTAGTTGACTGTCTTAAAAGCAATATTACTTTCATTTATTTGAACTATGAAAGTGGCTGCGTTGTGTGAATACCGAAGTGGCTCTAGCCTGCGTCCATCACCCGATGCCATGACAAGAACAGCACCCTGACGGAGAGCACCACATGCCCCATCACAAGACCGCGTCCCCCAGCGATTCCCGCCTGTCCATCGCCATCATCGGTGGCGGCATCGGCGGCGTGGCCTTCGCCGTGGCCCTGTCTCGCTTCTCCGACCTCGACGTGCAGCTCTTCGAGGCGGCGCCCCAGTTTTCCGAGATCGGCGCCGGCGTCTCCTTCGGCCCCAACGCCGTGCGCGCCATCCAGCGGCTCGGCCTGGAGGCGGCCTATCGGCGCATCGCCGACGCCTCCCCGGCGCCCTTCGAGGACGTCTGGTTCGAGTGGCGCCGCGGCCGCGACGATGGCTACCTGACCGCCACCCTGGCGCCCGGCTGCGGGCAGTCCTCGGTGCATCGGGCGGACTTCCTGGATGCCATCGTCGCCCATCTCCCCGAGGGGATCGCGCATTTCGGCAAGCGCTGCGTCGAGGTCACCCAGCAGGGGGAGGGCGCCACCGCCCACTTCGCCGACGGCTCCTCCTTCACCGCCGATATCGTGATCGGCTTCGACGGCATCAAGTCGGCGGTACGCGCCAACGTGCTGCCCGTCGAGACCCATGGCGAGATCGCCCCCTTCTGGAGCGGCACCTATGCCTATCGCGGCATGATCCCCACCGCCCAGCTGGAAGAGGCCCTGGAAGCCAGGGGCGCCGACCGGCGCCTGGCCCTGGTGCCCCAGATGTATCTGGGCACCGATCGCCATATCCTGACCTTCCCGGTCAAGCAGTCGGAGCTGATCAACGTGGTGGCCTTCATCACCGACCGCTCCACCGCCGAGCCGAAGCTGCCCGAGGGGGAGGAGTGGGTCCAGGCCGTCACACAGCAGGAGATGCTGGATGTCTTCACCGACTGGGGAGCGGCGTCCCGGGCGATCCTCGAAAGCATCCCCGAACCGACCCGCTGGGCGCTGCACGAGTTGCCTGAACTGCCCCGCTACCACCGCGACCGGGTGCTGCTCGTCGGTGATGCCGCCCATGCGCTGGTGCCCCACCAGGGCGCCGGTGCCGGCCAGGCGCTGGAAGACGCCCATGTGCTGGCCAGCCTGCTGGGGGACGAGGGTTGCACCCGGGAGAGCGTCGAACAGGTGCTGGCGGCCTTCGAGGCGGTTCGTCATGGGCGCACCTGCCGGGTACAGCGCACCTCCCACGAGGCGGGGAACGTCTACGAGTATGCCGGCGAGGGCATCGGCGACGACGAGGCGAAGCTGATCGAGAACCTCGAGACCCGCTTCGACTGGCTGTGGAACCACGACCCCGAGGATGACGTGACCGAGGCGCGTCGCCGGCTGGGCTGGCAGCAACGGGTGGGGGTGGCACAGGAAGCCTGAGTGATAAGAAAAGAGCGTGCTGCTACGACGCCAACAACATGTCCCTGAGATGAGAGTGTCATGACGAAATCGAAGAACAAGATCCTGATGTCGCTGCTGGGGGCTGGCCTGCTGCTGAACGGCCAGGCCGCCATGGCCGAGGAGCGCACACCGTTCAAGCTGGGCCTGATGCTTCCCTACACCGGTACCTACGCCGCGCTGGGCGAGGCCATCACCAATGGCCTGAAGCTGGCTGTCGATCAACAAGGTGGTCAACTCGGGGGGCGTGACGTCGAGTATGTCGAGCTCGATTCCGAGGCCAACCCTTCCAAGGCGCCCCAGAACATGAGTCGCCTGGTCAAGGGCGATGGTGTCGACGTCGTCATCGGCCCGGTGCACTCCGGCGTCGCCATGGGCATGCTGCGGGTCGCCAAGCAGACCGGCGCCATCACTATCATCCCCAACGCCGGGCTAGAGGCGGCCACCAACCAGCTGTGCATGCCCAACGTCTTCCGAACCTCACACAACATGTGGCAGGACAGCTATCCCATGGGCAAGGTGGCCTTCGATCGTGGCCATCGTCGGGTGGTGACCATCACCTGGGACTATGCCGGGGGAAAGGAGGACCTGGCCGCCTTCGAGAACGCCTTCACCGAGCAGGGCGGCGAGATCGTTGAGCAGATCCTGGTGCCCTTCCCGAGCACCGAATTCCAGAGCTACCTGACGCAGATCGCCAGCCTCAAGCCGGACGCCGTCTATACCTTCTTCGCCGGGGGCGGCGGGGTGAGCTTCGTGCGCGACTATTCTGCCGCGGGCCTCAAGGAGAGCATCCCGCTGTTGGGCTCGGGCTTCCTGACCGAGGGCAATCTCGCGGCACTCGGTGACGCCGGTGAAGGGGTGCTGACCACCCTGCACTATGCCGAGACCCTGGAAAGCGAGGAGAATCGGGCCTTCGTCTCGGCCTATGAGGCGGCTTATGGCGAAACGCCCGACGCCTATGCGGTACATGGCTTCGATACCGGCGCCATGCTGGCTCAGGCACTCGAGGCGGTGGGTGGCGACACCGCGGACCGCGATGCCCTGATCGATGCCTTGGCCGTGGTAGAACTGCAGAGCCCCCGTGGCCCGCTGCGCTTCTCCGATTCGCATCACCCGATACAGAATATCTACCTGCGCGAGATCCGTGACGGCCGCCACGCGGTAGTGGAGGTCGCCCACGAAGGGCTCGAGGCGCCGGATGCCGACTGCCGGATGTGACCGGCCGGCGGACTCAGCATGCTGAAGCGGCGGGCCCTCGGGCCCGCCGCTTCATGATGCATTGACGCTGCTCGGCAGCGGCCGCCGCGGTGGTGGCGGAGTCAGCCCGCCTGGCGCACCGGCACGCGGCTCAGGTGGTTGTTCTCGTCGGCCAGTCGCCGCAGCAGTCGACACAGGATCTCGCGTTCGTCACTTTCGAGCGGGGCCAGGATGGCTTCCTGCACCTCGTCCACGGCCGGCGCGGCAGCATGGCGTAGCCGTACGCCGTCCTCGGTCAGGGTCACCAGCATGGCGCGCCGGTCCGCGGGGTTACGCTGCCGGGTGACCAGGCCGCGCTCCTCTAGCTTGCGCACCACCACGGCCACGGTATTGCGGTCCAGCGCCGTATGGCCGCCGAGGGTGATCTGATCGACCGGCCCCTTCTCCTCGAGGGCGCAGAGGAGGATGTACTGCAGCTGGGTCAGATCATGGGCCTCGCACTTGCGCAGGAAGATCGCGACGCTGATCTGGTGGCAGCGCCTGAGCAGGTTGCCGGGAAACTGACTGGCTTCTGAGAAAGGGGCTGCGGTCATGGTCTGGGTCTTTTCAAGGAGGTAAGGAAGCTGGCCGGCCGGGCGTTACAGTATCCGATGGACCGCCAGGCTGGCGCTAACTTAGCAGACTGCGCGACTCGGGGCGCCCGGCCTTGGCGGAAAGTCGTATTGTTCGTCGCGATATTAATCACAATACTGATTAATATCGCCGTGGCGAATTGCCACAGTAGACACATCCGACCCCCTGATGGACCCCAACAACGACCCGTGACAAACGGGATGGAGCAAAATGATGCAGTACTTCCTCGACGGTTACCGCAGCGGCGACCCACGGATCCAACCCCTGGCCGAAGGACGCAGCGACCCGCAGGGGCCGCTGCCGGAAGAGGTGGATGTGCTGATCGTCGGTACCGGCCCGGCGGGGCTCTTGCTGGCGGCCCAATTGTCGACCTTCCCGGAGATCGTCACCCGCGTGGTGGAGAAGGCCGACGGGCCGCTGGAAGTGGGGCGCGCCGACGGCATCGCCTGCCGCACCGTGGAGATGTTCGAGGCCTTCGGCCTGTCCGAGAAGCTGACCACCGAGGCCTACTGGATCAACGAGACCCACTTCTGGGGACCGGCCCCCGGTGACAAGTCGCGGATCACCCGCCACGGCCGCGTCCAGGACGTGCGTGACGGCCTCTCCGAGTTCCCCCATGTGATCGTCAACCAGGCCCGCCTGCTCGACTTCCTGCTGGAGTACATGCACGACTCCCCCAGCCGCCTGGGGGTCGACTATGGCCACGAGACCCTCGAGGTGAAGGTCCCCGAGAATCCTGACGAGCGCGTCACGGTGCGGCTCAATACCCCGGAGGGCGAGAAGAGCGTTCGTGCGAAGTACGTGGTCGGCTGCGACGGCGCGCACAGCGTGGTGCGCGACTCCATCGGCCGGGTGCCCCAGGGCCACGGCGAGGACAAGGCGTGGGGCGTGATGGACGTGCTGGCGGTGACCGACTTCCCGGACATCCGCTTCAAGTGCACCATCCAGTCCGCCGAGGCGGGCAATATCCTGCTGATCCCCCGCGAGGGCGGCTACATGGTCCGGCTCTACGTCGACATGGGCAACATCGCTCCGGACGCCTGGCTGACCAAGGAGGAGGTGCTGGCCAAGGCCCAGGCGGTGCTGGCGCCTTACACCTTCGAGGTGAAGGAGACCGCCTGGTTCTCCGTCTACCGCGTCGGCCACCGGGTCACCGACAAGTTCGACGACGTCGATGACGATCAGGTGGAGAGCCGCACCCCGCGGGTCTTCATCGCCGGCGATGCCTGCCACACCCACACCGCCAAGGCCGGTCAGGGCATGAACGTGTCGATGCAGGACACCTTCAACCTGGGCTGGAAGCTGATCTCGGTGCTCGAGGGGCGTAGCCCGGCGAGCCTGCTGCACACCTACAACGCCGAGCGGCACGTCATCGCCGAGAACCTGATCGCGATGGATACCCGCTGGTCGCGGGCGATCGGCGCCGCCCAGGACTCCGACGACCCCGAGGCCGCGATGAAGGGGCTGGCCGAGGTGCAGCGCCAGTTCGTTACCAACAGCGAGTTCACTGCGGGGTTCGCCACCCACTACGCGCCGGACCTGCTGACCGGCGACGACACCCACCTGCACCTGGCCACCGGCTTCCCGCCGGGGCGCCGCTTCCACTCCGCCGAGGTGATCCGGCTCGGCGATGCCAAGCAGGTCCACCTGGGGCATGTCCATCGCGCCGACGGTCGCTGGCGGCTCTACGCCTTCGCCGACATGGTCGATCCGCGCAGTCCGGGTTCGCGGTTCAATGCCCTGATGGACTACCTGGCCAGCGACGCCTCACCGATCCGCCGCTTCACCCCGCAAGGGGCCGACCCGGACGCGATCTTCGACGTCCATGGCATCATCCAGCAGTCGCACCTCGAGGTGGACTGGGTCGACATGCACGATGTTCTCAAGCCGCACAAGGGAGCCCTCGGCCTGCAGGACTACCAGAAGGCCCACGCGCCGGTGCTGGGGACGGATGAGGACATCTTCGACCTGCGCGGCATCGACCGCGGCGCCGGCGCGCTGGTGGTGGTGCGCCCCGACCAGTACGTCTCCCTGGTACTGCCGCTGGATGGGTTCGACGAACTCGATGCGTTCTTCTCCGCCTTCATGGTGGAGCCGAGCTGAGCCGCTCCCCCCGGCATTGCCGGGGGCGACTCGGGCAACTGGACCCACGACGCCTCGACAGGATTATTCGAATCGTCCAACTTTACTGGCGGTTTGTCCTGATCGAGGCGTTTTCGGTTGCCCGGGCGTGGCAGAATCTTGAGCAGGCGCCCTATCCTAGACCAAGGTCCATTTTTCAGGGCCAGGCGGGTAGGGTAGCTTGCCTATATCCCGAACGTGTATTCGGGATGCGAACTTTCGATAAGTCCATACAGCGATCGATAAGTCCATACAACAATGCCCCGGAGGACTCCCATGAAACGCGTCCTGACACGTTGCCTTCTGACCGCGTCCATCGCCGGCCTGACCGCCGCTTCCGCCGCCCAGGCCTCCACCACCCTGCGCATGGCGCACTTCTGGCCCGGCGCATCGGGGGTCAACCAGGATATCTTCGAGGAGTGGGCGGCCACCCTGGAGGAGGAGTCCGGCGGTGAGCTCAAGGTGGAGATGTTCCCCTCCGGCACCCTGGCCAAGCCGGACTCCCTCTACGAGGCGGCGGCCAACGGCATCGCCGATATCGGCGCCACCGCCCAGGGCTATACCGCCGGGCGTTTCCCGCTCTCGCAGATCGTCGAGCTGCCCGGGGTGGCCACCACGGCGACCCAGGGCGCCTGCGTGCTGCAGACCCTGTATGACGAAGGGCACCTGGGGAGCGAGTACGAGGATACCCGGCCGCTGTTCTTCTTCACCACCGGGCCGGGCGGCATCCACACCATCGATACCGATGTGCAGGTGCCGTCGGACCTCGAGGGGCTGCGTATCCGCCGGCCCACGGCGGTGGCGGGGGAAATGCTGGAGAACATGGGGGCAAGCCCCGTGGGCATGCCGGCGCCGGACATCTACACCTCCATGCAGCGCGGCGTGATCGACGGCCTGAGCTTCCCCTGGGAGGGGCTGAAGGGCTTCCGCATCAACGAGCTGGTCAGCTACCACACCGAGGTGCCCTTCTATACGCTGATCTTCGTGGCCACCATGAACCAGCGCACCTATGACGGCCTGAGCCCCGAGCAGCAGGCGGTGATCGACGCCAACTCCGGCATGCAGTGGGCCGAGAACGCCGGCGTGGTCTTCGACCGCCTCGACGTGGAAGGCAAGCAGGAGGCCAGGGACGCCGGTCACACCATCCGCGAGATCGAGAACCCCCTGGAGCACCCGGACTGGCAGAAGCCGCTCCAGGATGGCATCGACAGCTACCTGGCCGAACTCGAGGAGCGTGGCCTGCCGGGGCGTGGGGTCTACGAGGCGGCGCTCGCCGCCAGCGCGTCCTGCGCCGCCGATCAGGAGTAAGGGGCGTGCAGTTCACTCTGGAAAGGGCCAGCCACTGGCTGGCCCTTGTCTGTCGTATCGTGGCCGGCCTCGCCCTGGTGGCACTGCTGGGCGTGACCATCGCCGATGTCGTCACCCGCTATCTCTACCGGATCACCGAGGGGGCTATCGCCCTACGTGTCTCCGGCAGCGTGGAGCTGGTCAGCTACCTGATGCTCTGTTCCCTGCTGGCTGCCATGGCGGCCAACGTCGAGAAGAGTCAGGTAGTGGTGGAGGCCTTCTCCCATGGACTCTCACCCAACCTCAAGAACCGCCTGCACGGCGTCTATCTGCTGGGCTTTGCGGCCCTGGGGCTGGTGCTGTTCCTGGGGCTGCTGGACTCTGCCTCCGCCGCCGCACGGCATGGCGAGGTGACCCAGGACCTGCGGATGCCCATGGGGCCCATCTATTACGCCGCCGCCGTGCTCAGCCTGCTGCTGGGGCTGCGCAGCCTGCTGCATGCCGTGCTGAGTGCCGTCTTCGCTGCCGATCAGGAGGCCGCCCATGGGGAGTGAGATGATCGGGGCCATCGGCCTGGGCGCACTGCTGCTGCTGATGGTGCTGCGGGTGCCGGTAGCGCTGGCCATGCTGGTCGTCGGGGTGGTGGGTTTTGCCCAGGTGATCAGCTGGGGAGCGGCAATCGCCCAGCTAAAGACCGTGCCGGTGGAGGTGCTCTCCAACTACAGCTTCAGCGCCGTGCCGATGTTCATCCTGATGGGGGTGCTGGCGGCCCACTCCGGCATGGCCGGCAAGCTGTTCCACTCCACCCGGGTAATCTGCGGCGGCTGGAAGGGTGGCCTGGCCATTGCCGCGGTGGGCTCCTGCGGGATCTTCTCGGCGATCTCCGGCTCGTCGCTGGCCACTGCCAGCACCATGACCCGGGTCGCCCTGCCGGAGATGGAACGCTACGGCTACAACCGGGGTCTGGCCACCGGCGCACTGGCCGCCGGCGGCACCCTGGGGATCATGATCCCGCCCTCCATCGCGCTGCTGATCTATGCCATCCTTACCGAGCAGTCGGTGGGGGACATGTTCATGGCCGGCCTGGTGCCCGGCCTGCTGGGCCTGGTGATGTATGCGCTGACGGTCAGCGCGGTGATGCGCGTGAAGCCCTCGCTTGCCGTGGCCGGCGAGCCCACGGCATGGAAGCAGAAGCTGGCCTCGCTCTCGGGGCTGGTCCCGTTCTTCGCGGTATTTCTGGTGATGATCCTGGGGATCTATTTCGGCGCCTTCACCCCTACCGAGGGGGCCAGCGTCGGTGCCTTCGCCACCCTGCTCTACGCCCTGGCCAAGGGCATGCGCGGGGCCGAGCTATGGCGCAGCGTGCAGGAGACCCTGGCGCTTTCCAGCGTGGTGTTCTTCATGCTGGTGGGGGCCGAGACCCTGGGTTACTTCATCTCGGTGTCGCGGATCTCCTTCTCCATCACCGACGTCCTCTACGGCATGGAGCTGTCGCCCATGGTGGTGGTGCTCTGCATCCTTGCGCTCTACTTCGTGCTGGGGATGTTCATGGACGCCATCGCCATGCTGGTGATCACGGTGCCGGTGGTGTTCCCGATCATCCAGGCGCTGGGCATCGATCCGGTGTGGTTCGGCATCATCACCGTGCTGACCGTGGAGCTGGGCCTGATCACGCCACCGGTGGGGATGAACGTCTTCGTGATCAAGGCGATGGCGCCCCATGTGGGGCTTGGCGAGATCTTCAAGGGGGTGGCGCCCTTCATCGTCTCGGACTTCCTGCGCCTGGCGCTGCTGATCGCCTTCCCGGTGCTCACCACCCTGTTCCTTCTCTAACTGCCGGGAGCCTCACGGCCGCCGGGTCGCGGGGTATGGCATAACCTGGAAGTTATAGGAGTGTGTGAAATCCTCATTTGGCAATCGGCCCGTGCCGTACCATCCTGCAGACAGTGAAACTCGCTTGGTGGCCGGCACTGCCGGTACGACCGACCCGGAGGTGTGACATGAACGACAAGCAGATCGAGTGTCAGGGCTGGCTGGCACGGCTCGAGGAGCGCCTCTTCGAGGCGAGCATGCCCCAGGTGGTGCAGGGCATGCGCCACGAGGCCAACGTCGACTTCCGGGAGCTGGTGCGTGACCTGAATGCGCCGATGGCGCCGGCTTTCGAGCGTGAGGTGTCGCGGACCCTGAATCGCGGAGCCGAGCGCGACCTGATTCCCGCCGAGACCCTGATGCCCGAGATGATGGTGCGCTTCGGCCTCTCTCCCGACGACTATGGTCCTGAGCAGGCAACGCAGTTCGGCGAGCTGCAGACGGTCTGCAACCGTTGTCCCGTGGTCGGTCGCTGCTGGAAGGCGATGCGTGCCGGCGAGACTCGGGAGACATGCCGCGGGTTCTGCCCCAACGCCCAGGCATTTGACAGCAAGTCCCTGCAAGCGACCGGCTGAGTCAATGACACCAGCAAGAAGCGCCCCCGCAAGTCATGGCTTGCGGGGGCGCTGTCGTTTCAGGGCACCTGTCTCAGGACACGGTGTCATGACGATGCGTCGGGCTGGCGGCGGCGAAAGTCCCGCGGGGCGAGGCCGGTCAAGCGCTTGAAAAAGCGCGTGAAGTAGGCGGGTTCCGAGAACCCCAGGCTGTCGGCCACCTGGCCGACGGTCATGTTGGTGTAGGTGAGCTGTCGCTTGGCCTCCAGCAGCAGGCGCTCATGCAGCAACTGCAGGGCGCTGCGGTTGGCAAGGCGTCGGCACAGCAGGTTGAGGTGGGCGCTGGTCATGCCCAGCTGCTCGGCGAACCTCTCGATGCTGGGTTGCTGACGAAACTGCTTCTCTATCAGGGCCTGGTAGTTCTGCAGATGGGTCAGTCCGCGGTCCTGAGGATGCGGGAGTTTCGTGTTACCGGCGGTGATTCGCCTGTCGGCGAGGCGGGAGATCTCGATAAACAGCGCCTCGGTGAACGCTTCCAGGATGCGTTCGCGGCCGGGGGCGGGGGCTCGATACTCATCTCCCAGCTGGTCCACCAGGGTCGCGATGCGCCGGGCGGGTCGGGCTGCCTCGAGAGGGTAGGCGGTAGCCAGTGACATCGCGCCGGCCTGAGTACCCAGGCGCTCCTCCAGCCGTTCGGCCAGGGGGCTTGCCAGGGTGATGATATGGCCCTGGGTATCCGGCGAGAAGTGGAAGCCATGGATGCTCATGGCCGGTACCACGATAACCAGCGGGGCCTCATGGGAGCGGTGGCTCCCCTCCAGCTCCAGGCTGACGCGGCCGGCAGAGAGGTGGAGAAGGTGCAGCAGGTCGGTATGGCGATGCGGGTGGATCTTCCAGTCGTGCAGCCGGCTGCGCTCGGGGATCGACTCCCAGTGGAGCAGGTCCGGCGTCGGCCAGTGGCGCGTCTCGCCATACAGCTTGAAGACCGGGACGGCATTGGTGGACATGGAGGTCTCCGGCGGTTCGTTTCGACTAAGGTCGGTAGGTGATGTTGGGATTATCCAGGTAACACTGCCAATATTGCCTTATATGGGCGAGGGTTTCAGTGAAAAATACAATCCACATAGCGAACAGATGTTCACCACTGCCTGACAACGGAGTCTCCCCATGAAGACACAGGTCGCGATCATCGGTGCCGGCCCCTCTGGCCTGCTGCTGGGCCAGTTGCTCAACCGACAGGGCATCGACAACATCATCCTCGAGCGCAAGTCCGGCGAGTACGTGCTGAGCCGCATTCGTGCCGGTGTGCTGGAGCAGGGCATGGTCGACCTGCTGCGCGAGGCGGGTGTCGACAAGCGCATGGACGAGGAGGGCGAGGTCCATGACGGCGTGGAGCTGGCGCTGGACAAACGGCGCGTGCGCGTCGACCTGGCCGGGCTGACCGGCGGCAAGACCGTGATGGTCTATGGCCAGACCGAGGTGACCCGTGACCTGATGGAGGCGCGAGAGGCGACCGGCGGCACCACGATCTATGAGGCCGACAACGTCCAGCCCCACGACCTGGAGAGCGACAGTCCCTACATCACCTTCGAGAAGGATGGCGAGACCCATCGCCTCGACTGCGACTACGTCGCCGGCTGCGACGGCTTCCACGGGATCTCGCGAAAGTCGATTCCCGAGGGGCGCATCAAGGAGTTCGAGAAGGTCTATCCCTTCGGCTGGCTGGGCCTGCTCTCCGATACCCCGCCGGTGGCCGAGGAGCTGATCTATGCCCGCCACGAGCGCGGCTTCGCCCTGTGCAGCATGCGTTCCTCGACCCGTAGCCGCTACTACATCCAGGTGGGCCTGGACGAGAAGGTCGAAGACTGGTCCGACGAGCGCTTCTGGGAGGAGCTCAAGCGCCGGATTCCCGATGACGTGGCCGACAAGCTGGTCACCGGTCCATCACTCGAGAAGAGCATCGCGCCGTTGCGCAGCTTCGTGGTGGAGCCGATGCAGTACGGTCGCCTCTTCCTGGTCGGCGATGCCGCCCATATCGTGCCGCCCACCGGTGCCAAGGGGCTCAACCTGGCGGCCAGTGACGTCAACACCCTCTACCGACTGATGGTCAAGGTCTATCAGGAGGGGCGCACCGACCTGATCCCCAACTACTCCGAGACCTGCCTCAAGCGGATCTGGAAGGCCGAGCGCTTCTCCTGGTGGATGACCTCCATGCTGCACAAGTTCTCCGAGGAGGAGGACTTCAATACCCGCATGCAGCAGGCCGAACTGGACTACGTGACCGGCTCCGAGGCGGGGCTGACCACCATCGCCGAGAACTACGTGGGCCTGCCCTACGAGTCCCTCGAGTGACGTAAACGCTTCTCCGCATCACGACGAGACCCGGGCCCGCATGGCCCGGGTCTTGTCGTGGGTGGGCACCGGCGGACGGCATCTTCCGGCGTTTCAGGGGTAGCGGCCGCGGCGGCGGTTCTCCACCAGTACCTCGAGAATGCGGAAGGCCTCCTCCATGACCGGGGAGGGCGCCTCGCCGCGGCGGCGGCTGCAGATCACCGCTGAGGTGAGGCTTGGATCGGCCAGGTAGACGTAGGAGATGCCGTCGCGCTGGACGCGCCGGACCTGCTCCGGCACCAGGGTGATGCCCACCTCCGAGGCGACCAGCCCCAGCGCCGTCTGCAGTTCGTTGGCCTCCTGCACCACCTCCACCTTGAGCGCCTTGCGGCGGAACAGGCCCAGCACCATGTCGGCCATGCTCGGCCGTGGCTTGGCGGGAAACAGGATCAGCGGGTAGCGGGCCAGCTCCTCGAGGGTCGGGGTGGTGCCCTCCAGCGGGTGGCCGCTGGGCAGGGCGGCGATCAGCGGCTCGTCGAACAGCACCTCCTGCTCCACGTCCGGGTCGTCGATGCGCAGGCGGCCAAAGCCCAGGTCGATGCGCCCCGCCTTCAGCGCCTGGATCTGCTGCACCGTGGTCAGCTCGGCCAGGGTCAACTCCACATCATCCTTTTGTCGTAAATCGCGCACGAGCAGGGGCAGCTGTCCGTAGAACACCGAGGGTACGAAGCCGATGCCGAACATGATGCGCTTGCTTCGGGCCATGCGTCGCGTGGACTCCAGGGTGGCGTCTACCTTCTCGAGTATCTGGATGGCGTGCTGCCGGAAGAACTGGCCTGTGGGGGTCAGGCGCAGGCCGCGGGAGCCCCGTTCGAACAACTCGGCGCCCACTTCATTCTCTAACTTCTTGATCTGCCTGGATAAAGGTGGTTGTGACATGTGCAGGCGCTCGGCGGCGCAGGTCAGGTTCAGCTCTTCCGCGACCACACAGAAGTACCTGAGATGGCGCAATTCCATGATACCTCCTGGGTATGGCAGGGCACCCAAACAATATTGGTTCGGTCTTCCACCTGCAATCAAACTGCCACGCAATCACCAGATCCCCTGACTTCGGAGCCTCCCATGTCATCCGTGATCGAAAGCATCGAGACGCTGCTGGTCGACCTGCCGACCATTCGTCCCCACAAGCTCTCCATGACCACCATGGCCTGCCAGACCATGGTCATCGTGCGCATGCGTCACAGCGATGGTATCGAGGGCCTCGGCGAGGGCACTACCATCGGCGGCCTCGCCTATGGCCCGGAGAGCCCCGAGAGCATCAAGTGCAATATCGATACCTACCTGGCGCCGCTGCTGATCGGCCGGGCCTCCGGTAACGTCAACGCCCTGCGCGCCCTGCTCAATCGTCATGCCCGCGGCAACATGATCGCCAAGTCGGCACTCGAGACCGCGCTGCTCGACGCCCAGGGCAAGCGCCTGGGCCTCAGCGTGGCCGAGCTGCTGGGCGGCGCCCGCCAGACACACCTTCCGGTGCTCTGGACCCTGGCCAGCGGCGATACCGCCAAGGATATCGAGGAGGCACAGCTGCGCCTCGAGCAGCGTCGCCACTGCGACTTCAAGCTGAAGATCGGTGCCAACCCGGTGGACCAGGATGTGCGCCACGTGGCCGCCATCAAGGAAGCCCTGGGTGATCGCGCCAGCGTGCGCGTCGACGTCAACCAGGCCTGGGACGAGTCCACCGCCGTCTACGGCATCCAGGCCCTGCAGGATGCCGGCATCGAGCTGATCGAGCAGGCCATCCCGGCCCGCGAGCATGCCGGCCTGATCCGCCTGGCCGATCGCTTCAACGTACCGATGCTGGCCGACGAGGCGGTGCAGGATGCCCGCGATGGCCTCGACCTGGTCCGCGGCGGCTTCAGTGGTGCCTTCGCCCTCAAGATCGCCAAGTCAGGTGGCCTGCAGGGCGTGCTGGAGCTGGCCCACGTGGCCCAGGCCGCGGGCATCGGCCTCTATGGCGGCACCCTGCTCGAGGGCACCATCGGCACCGCCGCCTCCCTGCATGCCTGGGCCACGCTGCCGGAGATGGCCTGGGGCACCGAGATGTTCGGCCCGCTGCTGCTCAAGGATGACATCGTCGTCGAGCCGCTGACCTATCGCGAGTTCGGCGTCGAGCTGCCAAAGGGGCCGGGGCTGGGCATCACCCTGGACGAAGACCAGCTGGCCCACTATTCCCGCAAGGGCTGAGTCCCCGACAACCGAGTCCCGCAAGTACTCCGGTGTGCTTGCGCTGAAGAGGAGAACGTCATGCTGTTTCAGGTGGAAATGACCGTCAAGCTGCCGCCGTCCATGCCGGCTGAGCAGGCCGCCGAGATCAAGGCGACCGAGAAGGCCTACTCACAGGAGCTGCAGCGCTCCGGCAAGTGGCGTCACCTGTGGCGCGTGGCCGGCAGCTACTCGAATGTCAGCATCTTCGACGTCGAGGACAACGCCGAGCTTCAGGAGCTGGTCAGCAATCTGCCGCTCTTTCCCTACATGGAGATCAGCGTCAAGCCGCTGTGTCGTCACCCGTCCTCCGTGCGCGAGGACGACTCCTGAGTCACGGATGAAGCCAGTCAGTTCCGTCGAGCGGAACACAACCATATAACGAACGAGGATAACCGACCATGACCGTGAAGATTTTCGATACCCCCGAAGTTCAGGACTTCCTGAAGACCATCGCCGGCTTCGACCAGGAGGGCGGCAACGAGCGCGCCAAACAGATCGTCCATCGCCTGATCTCCGACCTGTTCAAGCTGATCGACGATTTCGACGTCAGCGAGGAGGAGTACTGGTCCGCCGTCAATCTGCTCAACGCCCTGGGCAGCCAGACCCAGTTCGGCCTGCTCTCTCCGGGCCTGGGCTTCGACCACTTCCTCGACATGCGTCAGGACGCCATCGACGCCGAGGCCCAGCGTACCGGCGGCACCCCGCGCACCATCGAAGGCCCGCTCTACGTGGCCGGCGCCCCGGAAGCCGAGGGCTTCGCGCGCATGGACGACGGCCAGGACCAGGACGGCGAGGCCATGTGGCTGACCGGCCAGGTGCGTGATGTCGACGGCACCCCGATCGCTGGCGCCAAGGTCGAGATCTGGCATGCCAACTCCAAGGGCGGCTACTCCTTCTTCGACCAGACCCAGAGCGAGTACAACCTGCGCCGTACTATCTATACCGACAGCGAAGGCCGCTACACCGCGCGCAGCATCATCCCGTCCGGCTACGGCGTGCCGGAAGGCGCCCCCACCGATGTGGTGCTCAAGTCCCTGGGCCGCCACGGCGAGCGTCCGGCGCACATCCACTACTTCGTCTCCGCGCCGGGTCACCAGCACCTGACTACCCAGATCAACCTGGCCGGCGACCCCTACACCTACGACGACTTCGCCTTTGCGACCCGCGAGGAGCTGGTGGTGCCGGCCAACCGCATCGAGGAGCAGGACGAGATCGCCAAGCGCGAGATGGACGGTCCCTTCTCCGAGGTGGTGTTCGACGTCGAGCTCTCCAGGACCGACAAGGCCGAGCTGCAGACTCGCCATGCCCGTCCGCGCGCCAAGGAAGACGAGCAGGACCAGGCCAGCCAGCTGGCGGGTACCGCCAAGGTCTGATCGACAGGCCATCCCTTGATGACGGCGGGCCACCCCCTGGGTCCGCCGGACCAATACGACAAGATACCGAGGATATGGATCATGACCAGCAAGCTTGATCAACTCGAGGAGCGCGTCCGCGGCGCCGTCCAGGACGACGCCGAGAAGGGCGTCTTCCGCTGCCATCGCAGCATGTTCACCGACCCGGCCTTCTTCGAACTGGAGATGAAGCACGTCTTCGAAGGCAACTGGCTGTTCCTGGCCCACGAGAGCCAGATCGCCGAGCCGGGCGACTTCATGACCGTGACCATGGGCCGCCAGCCGGTGGTCATCACCCGCGACAAGCAGGGTGAGCTGCACGGCCTGATCAACGCCTGTGCCCACCGTGGCGCCACCCTGTGCCGCAAGAAGCGTGGCAACAAGGGCACCTTCACCTGCCCCTTCCATGGCTGGACCTTCAAGAACGACGGCAAGCTGCTCAAGGCCAAGAACGAGAAGGCTGGTGCCTACCCGGATGGCTTCAAGAAGGACGGCTCCCATGACCTCAAGCGCCTGCCGCGCTTCGAGAACTACAAGGGCTTCCTGTTCGGCAGTCTGAGCGATGACGTCAAGCCGCTCGAGGAGTATCTGGGTGAGACCACCAAGATCATCGACAACATCGTCGATCAGGCCCCGGAAGGCCTGGAGGTCCTGCGTGGCACCTCGTCCTACACCTTCAACGGCAACTGGAAGCTGGGGGCCGAGAACGGCGCCGACGGCTACCACGTCAGCTCCGTGCACTGGAACTATGCCTCCACCATGGATCGCCGCAACTACGACGCCGGCGGCACCAAGGCGGTGGACGCCGATGGTTGGTCCAAGAGCCAGGGTGGCTTCTACTCCTACGAGAACGGCCACATGCTGCTGTGGACCCGGCTGCTCAACCCCGAGGTGCGCCCGGTCTACCAGCAGAAGGAGTGGATCGAGAAGGAGTTCGGCGAGGCGCGTGCCGATTCCATCGTCAACCAGACCCGCAACCTCTGCCTCTACCCCAACGTCTATCTGATGGACCAGTTCTCCACGCAGATTCGTGTGATTCGACCGATTTCCGTGGATAAGAGCGAAGTCACCATCTATTGCTTCGCGCCCAAGGGCGAGTCGGCCGAGAACCGCCGCTTGCGTATCCGTCAGTACGAAGACTTCTTCAACGTCTCGGGCATGGGCACGCCGGATGACCTGGAGGAGTTTCGCAGTTGCCAGGAAGGCTACAACGGGTCGCTGGCCGAGTGGAACGACCTCTCTCGCGGCGCCAAGCAGTGGATCGAGGGCGCCGATGAGAACGCCCAGGCGATCGGCATGAAGCCGCTGCTCAGCGGTGCCTCACCCGAGGACGAGGGCCTCTACGTGCTGCACCACAAGCACTGGGTCGAGGAGATGCTGCGCGCCATCGAGAAAGAGCGCAGCCAGTTTATCGCCACCGCGTCCGCCTAAGGGGAGCATCGCCATGAGCATCAGTTATCAGGATATCCAGGCCTTTCTGTACCGCGAGGCACGCCTGCTCGACGAACGCCAGTGGGACGAATGGCTGGAGTGCTACCACAAGGACGTCGAGTTCTGGATGCCGTCCTGGGACGACAGCGACCGGCTGACCGAGGACCCGCAGTCCGAGATCTCGCTGATCTACTACCCCAACCGCGAGGGTCTCGAGGACCGGGTCTACCGGATCAAGACCGAGCGCAGCAGCGCCACCCTCCCGGAGCCACGCACCACGCACCAGGTCAGCAACCTCGAGGTACTCAAGGAAGAGGGCGACACGCTGGAGCTGCGCTTCAACTGGCACACGCTGGGCCACGTCTACAAGACGAACTTCAGCTACTTCGGGACTGCCTTCTATACGTTGGACGTGTCGGGAGAGCAGCCGCTGATCACGCGCAAGGTGGTGCAACTCAATAACGACTATATCCATCAGGTCATCGATATCTATCACATCTGACCCGGTGCGGGAGGAGATTCGACCATGAGCTATACCATTGCCCTCAACTTCGAGGACGGCGTCACCCGATTCATCGGCTGCAAGGAAGGTGAAACGGTCCTCGATGCGGCCTACCGGCAGAAGGTCAACCTGCCCATGGACTGCTCCGACGGTGTCTGTGGCACCTGCAAGGGGCACTGCGAGCAGGGTGAATTCGACATGGGCGACGAGTACATCGAGGAGGCGCTCTCCGACGAGGAGGCTGCCGAGGGTCAGGTCCTGACCTGCCAGATGGTGCCTTCCTCGGACTGTGTCATCCAGGTACCCGTCGCCTCGACCGTGTGCAAGACGGCGGTAGGCAAGGTTGATGGCACGGTAGCCGCGGTCGAGCAACTCTCCGAGGACAGCATCGAGCTGGTGGTGGACCTGGACGATGGCGCCGAGCTCAGCTTCCTGCCCGGCCAGTACGTGCATATCGACGTGCCGGGCACCGAGGTGCATCGCTCCTACTCGTTCAGCTCCCTGCCGGGCGAGAAGCGCGCGACCTTCCTGATCCGCAATATCCCCAATGGCGTGATGAGCAGCTACCTCGGCGAGCGTGCCGCGGTGGGAGATCGCCTGGCACTGACTGGTCCCATGGGCAGCTTCTATATCCGTGATGTCACCCGTCCGGTGCTGATGCTGGCCGGTGGCACCGGCCTGGCTCCCTTCCTCTCCATGCTTGCCCAGCTGGTCGAGAAGGGCTGCGAGGCGCCGATTCACCTGATCTACGGTGTCAACAAGGATGACCATCTGGTCAAGGTGGATGCCCTGGAGGCCTTCGCCGGGAAGCTTCCCAACTTCACCTACTCCACTGTGGTGGTGGACGAGGCCAGCGAGCATCCGCGCAAGGGCTATGTGACCCATCATATGGATGCCGAGGTGATGCACGATGGCGACGTCGACGTCTACCTGTGCGGTCCGCCTCCCATGGTCGATGCGGTGCTCAAGCACTTCGACGCCCAGGGCATCGTGCCGCAGAGCTTCCACTACGAGAAGTTCACGCCCAACGAGGCGGGGAGCAAGGCATGAGCCGCCTCACCGACGGTCGTTTCAACGGCAAGGTCATGGTGATCACCGGTGCCGCCCAGGGGATCGGGCGGCGGGTCGCCGAGCGAGCCGCCGCCGAGGGCGCACGCCTGGCGCTGGTGGATCGCGCCGATCTCGTTCAGGAGGTGGTGGCCGGCCTGGTGGAGCAGGGCGTTGACGCCATTGCGCTGCAGGCCGACCTGGAGACCTGGGAGGGTGCCGCCGAGGTGATGGCGAAGAGCGTCGAGCACTTCGGGCGCATCGATATCCTGATCAACAACGTGGGCGGGGCGATCAACTTCAAGCCGTTCACCGAGTTCAGCGCTACCGAGATCTCGGCCGAGATCACCCGCTCGTTGATGCCGACCCTGTGGTGCTGCCGTGCGGTGCTGCCGACCATGGTGGAGCAGGGTGGTGGTGTCATCGTCAACGTGTCGTCTGCCGCGACGCGCGGGATCCATCGTATCCCCTATTCGGCGGCCAAGGGCGGCGTCAACGCCATGACCGCCTCGCTGGCCTTCGAGTATGCCGAGCATGGCATTCGCGTGGTGGCCACCGCTCCCGGCGGCACCGAGGCGCCGCCCCGGAAGATTTCCCGGGGCACGCCGGAGCCGCGCAACGAGACTGAGCAGGCGTGGTTCCAGGCACATATCGACCAGACCAGGCAGAGCTGCCTGTTCGGCCGCTACGGCACCCTGGACGAGATGGCCGCACCGATCCTGTTCATGGCCTCCGACGATGCCAGCTACATCACCGGCAGCGTGCTGCCGGTGGCCGGTGGCGACCAGGGCTGATACGGAAAAGAAGGGCGGCCCGATGGGCCGCCCTTTCATGTCGGCCATGAACGCCCCGTGCCTTTCCAAGAGCAACGATAATAATCCCCTGGAGCACACATGAAACACATCGAGAAGGGCGTCGGCCTCGCATCGGCGCCGCGCGACTTCCTGCGAGACTTGAACGCGGATAACCTCAGTGCAGGGCTGGTGGCCGGTATCTTCGGCCTCAGCGCCGGTATCATCCATATCAGTGCCGGCACCGCCGCAGGTCTCCCCCAGGAGTTCACCCTGCTGTGGGTGATCAGCTACCTGTTCATCAACGGGCTGTTCGGTCTCTTCCTGCCGGCCTACTACCGGCTGCCGCTGCCCATGGCCAACTCCATTCCCGGCGCGCTGCTGTTTGCCGCCATCATTCCCATCGTGGGCCTCAATGAAGCCCTGGGGGCCACGCTGATGGCGGGTGCCATCGCGCTTGTCGTCGGCCTGGCGGGCTGGATGCGAATCGTCATGTGGTTGATCCCGATGCCCATCGTCATGGGCATGGTGGCGGGCGTGCTGCTCAAGTTCGGGACCAACATGGTGATGCCGCTGCAGAATGCCATGCTGCCGGCTGCCGTCATGATCCTCTCGTTCTTCTTTTCCGCCCGCTACCTGCGCCGGGTACCGCCGCTGGTAGTGACGCTGGTGGTGGGGGTGGCCTACATGGCCCTCTCGGGTGCGGATTTCTCCAGCGTGGAGTTCTCCTTCAGGCTGCCCGAGTTCATCATGCCCGCCTTCACCCTCGAGGCCTTCCTGGCCTATGGGCTGCCGCTGGCGCTGATCCTGGTCGGCATGGAGACCCCAGCCGGCGTGGGGCTGGTCAAGGGCATGGGCTACAAGGAGGCGCCGGCCAATGGCATCACCGCGCTGGGAGGCTTCGGCACCATGGTCTCGGCCTTCTTCAACCTGCACAGCACCTGCATCGCCGCGCCCATGACCGGGATCTGTTCCGGCCCCGAGGCCGGGACCCATGACAAGCGTTGGGTGGCCGCGGTGATCGTCGGCATCATCTTCGTGGTGGCGGCGCCCTTCTACGGCTTCGTGTTCAGCCTGATCGAGGCGATGCCCAGCTACTTCATCGCCATCATCGCGGGGCTCGCGCTGCTCCGTGTGATCAGCTCCGCCATGCATATCACTTTCTCCGGCAAGCATGAGGTGGGGGCGATGTTCGCCTTCCTGATTGCCGTCTCCGGAGTCCAGATCTTCGGTGTCGGTGCCTCCTTCTGGGCGCTGGTGCTGGGGGCCGGGATCTCGATGCTGGTGGAATTCCGGGATTTCGAGTTCTCCCGCGAGAGCAAGGCGGCAAGGGCAGCCGGCGAAGCCGCCTGAGCCCGCCTTAGGCAACGTTTATCCTCCTTGGCCTGAATCTGCTTCGGTAGTTCAGGCCTTTTTTCGACAGACAAGCTTCAGGGCTATTCACCATGTCGCTATTCAAGGACGCTTCGATACCCGCGGTCACCGCCGGTTTCGTGGCGGTGCTGGTCTCCTACTCGGGGCCGCTGGCGATCTTCTTCCAGGCGGCGCAGAGCGCCGAGATCTCCACGGCCATGATGACCTCCTGGGTGTGGGCGATCTCGCTGGGTGCCGCCGTGTCGGGCATCGTGCTCAGCCTGTGGCTGAAGGTGCCGGTGGTGACCGCCTGGTCGGCCCCGGGCACGGCACTGCTGGTCACGCTGTTCCCCGGCCTGTCTCTGGCCGAGGCGGTGGGTGCCTATCTCACCGCGGCGGCGGTGATCTTCGTTATCGGTATCACCGGCTCCTTCGATCGCATCATCCGCATGATCCCGCCAGGCATCGCCAGTGCGATGATGGCCGGCATCCTCTTTCAGTTCGGGGTCGGGGTCTTCGAGTCGTTCGCATCGGTGCCGGCGCTGGCGGCGGGGATGCTGCTCGCCTACCTGTTCTTCAAGCGCGTGACGCCACGCTACAGCCTGGTGCTGTTGCTGGTGGTGGGGGTGGTGCTGGCCGTCGTGCTCGAGGGTGCTAGCCTGGAAGGGGTGTCGCTCACACTGGCCCAGCCCCAGTTCATTCGCCCCGAATGGAGCTGGAATGCCACCCTGAGCCTGGCCATTCCGCTGGTACTGGTCAGCCTGACCGGCCAGTTCCTGCCGGGCATGGCGATCATGCGTAGCTCTGGCTACAACACGCCGGCCAGGCCGATCGTCACCGTGACCAGCCTGACCTCCTTCGTCACTGCCTTCTTCGGCGGCATCACCACGGTGATCGCGGCGATCACGGCGGCGATCTGCACCAGCAAGGAGGCCCACGAGGATCCCGACAAGCGCTACGTGGCCGGGGTCGCCAACGGGGTCTTCTACCTGATCGGCGGCACCTTCGCCGGCACCATCGTGCTGCTGTTCACCTCGCTGCCCGGCGAGTTCGTGGCGGTGCTGGCGGGCCTGGCGCTGATCGGCGCCATCACCAGCAACGTCAGCGCCTTCGCCGCCCACAAGGACCACCTGGAGGCCTCGGTGATCACCTTTATCGCTACGGCCTCGGGCATGAGCTTCCTGGGGCTCGGATCGGCCTTCTGGGGAGTGGTGGCAGGGGCGCTGGCCTACCAGCTGTTACATCACCCGTGGCGCCAGGCCAGTCGGGAGGCTCGGCGAGAGGCCGCCTGACACTCAGCGCTTGTCCTTCTCGTCAGGTTTTACCTCGTAATCCCCCTCCAGCACCTGCTGCTCGCGATGGCTACCGCTGGAGGTGTGCGTCTCCCGATAACGGGTTTCCTGATAGTGGAAGCTGGTGCCGTCCACGTCCTCGGCCTGTTCGGCGCGCATCTGTTCCATACGCTTCTTCAGCCGGTGGCGCAGCAGCGGCATCAGTGCCCAGCCCACCAGCAGGAAGATCAGGCCGAGCACCATGGCCACGATCATCAGGGTGCCGAACAGCAGCCAGGCGAGCAGCATCTTGAGGCTGTCGAGCAGGCCGCCACCCCGACTCTGGCGGGCGCGCTGCTGCCATGTCTGGGCGGCGCGCCAGGCGGGATTCTGGCGGGGGTCGCGGTGGGGACCTTGGGTATCGGGCATCTGACTCTCCTGAGGGGCGGCGTCGGTGCGCCGCGAAATGTGCTGCCCCTTGGAAGGCCAGAAGGCAGGTTCGTTCCTTTCAGGCTAGCCCTTCCACACCTCGGCCACGATCTCGTAGCTTCTCAGCCGGTCCTCCAGGGCATAGACGTCGGTGTTGAGCATCAGCTCATCGGCGCCGGTCTGTTCGAGGAAGGCCTCCAGCCCCTGGTGCACGGTCTCGGGGCCGCCGACGATGGCGGCGCCCAGGAACTGTTGCAGCTGAGCCTCCTCGATAGGCGACATCTCCAGGTGCTCCACCGGGGGCTTGGCGCTGGTGCGTCGACCACGAATCATGCCCAGGAACTTCTGGCGCATGGTGGAAGCCAGGTAGTCGGCGTGGGCATCGGTCTCGGCGGCGACCACCGGCAGCCCGACCATGGCGTGGGGGCGCTCGAGGACCGCAGAGGGCTGAAAGTTGTCGCGGTAGAGGCGCAGCGCCTCGAACAGATATCCCGGGGCGAATTGGGCGGCGAAGGCGAAGGGCAGGCCGAGGCGTGCGGCGAGCTGTGCGCTGTAGCCGCTTGAGCCCAGCAGCCAGAGGGGAACATGGGTGCCCTGGCCGGGAACCGCGAGCACCCGCTGGTCGGGTCGTGGGTCACCGAGAAAGCCCTGCAGCTCCTCCAGGCGTTGCGGGAAGTCGTCCACCCCGGCATAGGGATCACGGCGCAGCGCCGCCATGGTGGCACCGTCGGAGCCCGGTGCGCGGCCCAGCCCCAGGTCGATACGCCCGGGGTAGAGAGTTTCCAGGGTGCCGAACTGTTCGGCGATCACCAGGGGAGGGTGATTGGGCAGCATGATGCCGCCGCTGCCGACGCGGATACGCTGGGTGGCACCGGCCACATGGCCGATCAGCACCGCGGTGGCGGCGCTGGCGATGCCCTCGATGCCGTGATGTTCGGCGAGCCAGAAGCGGGTAAAGCCCAGGCGCTCGGTCAGCTGGGCCAGAGCCACACTTTCACGGTAGCTGTCGGCGGCGCTGCCACCCTCGCGGATGGGGGCAAGATCGAGAACGGACAAGGGAGTAGCGGCGAGGCGAGACATGACGGCTCCGATTTAGGGGGCGAAAAAAGTTAGCCTGCTGAGAGTATTGATGGGGGCGGAACATCTTCGATGCAATGCCGGTCTTTTCGAGGCCGATTCGCCGAGCGGAGAAAAGAAGCCTCGTCAGATCGGTCCCAGTGTGTTCAGTCAGCACATCCCTGACGGTGAGGTCATCTCGTCGCTGGCCTACCGCTGGCCCAGGCCGTAAGCTTTGGGTATCTATGGTGAAATCGGACTTCCGCCATGCCTCCCATCACTGTTACGGATGAGCGTCGCCGTCGGGGAGCGACTCGAAGGCGACACTCCGCCGCCCGGTATACCCGCTTCGACCGTTGGCTCGATCGCGTGGTCGATATCGCCGTCATCATCGCCTTGCTGGTGGGGGGCGTCGCTCTGTTGCTCTCCTTGCTGCGCTAGGGCGGCTGGCCTTCGCCATCTCGTGCGGTGGATAAGGGGCTGCTATGGTGGGGACCCTTCATCCACAGGGACGCTGCGATGAGCACGACCGACAGCACGCCGCTACCAAGAGTCCGCGCCTCTCGCCGCGAAATCTTCGGCTGGGCGATGTTCGACTTCGCCAACCAGGCCTACACTCTGCTGATCATCACCGTGGTCTTCGGTGAACTGTTCACCACGGTGATCGTCGGTGAGCGCGGGGGTGACTACCGGCTGGCCAACTTCCTGTGGAGCCTGGCACTGGCCATCAGTTACCTGCTGGTGGTGGTCACCGGGCCGCTATGCGGGGCGGTGATGGACTACCGTGCCGAGAAGAAGCGCTTCCTGTTTGCCAGCTACCTGGCCACGGTGGCCGCCACCGCCATGCTCTACTTTGTGGCGCCGGGTTACGTGCTGCTAGGCCTCATGTTGATCGTAGTCTCCAACTACGCCTACTCCATGGGCGAGTCATTTATCGCCGCCTTCCTGCCCGATCTCGGGCCGCCGGAGGATCTGGGCAAGATCTCCGGTTTCGGCTGGGCGCTGGGCTACGTCGGGGGGCTCTTCGCCGCCGGCTTCACCCTGGTGGCGCTGGGGGAGGCGACGGCGGAGAATTTCGAGCGTATTCGCTGGGTGGGGCCCTTCGCTGCCGGTTTCTTCCTGGTCACCGCCATTCCTACCTTCCTGTGGGTGAGGGAACGTGGCACGCCGCAGCCCGCCGGCAGGCCCTACCGGGATATCGCCCGGGAGCGTGTCTCGACGACCCTGCATGAGCTGCGGCGCTTTCGGGACCTGGCGACCTTCCTGGTTTCGCTGCTCTTCTCCATGGCCGGGGTCTACATCATCATCGCCTTCGCCTTTATCTATGGTGCCCAGGTGATCGGCTGGGACGAATCGATCCGCAATCTGATGTTCATCATCGTGCAGGTCACCGCGGCGGCCGGTGCCCTGGGCTTCGGCTTTATCCAGGATCGTTTCGGTACCAAGCTGACCTACCAGTTCACTCTGGTGCTGTGGGTGGCGGCGATACTTGCCATCTGGGCCACCCCCGAGGTCACGGCTCTGCTCAATGGGCGCTTCGGACTCGGCTGGGAGGCCCAGCACCTGTTTCTCTTCGTCGGCTGCCTGGCGGGGCTCTCGCTGGGCTCCAGTCAGTCCGCCAGCCGTGCCCTGGTGGGGCTCTTCTCGCCGACCCGCAAGGCCGCCGAGTTCTTCGGCTTCTGGGGGCTGGCCAACAAGCTGGCCGGTGTCTTCGGCATCATCGCCCTGGGGCTGCTGCAGTCGGTGGTGGGACTGCGGGCCTCGATACTGCTGTGTGCGGCGCTGTTTATCGTTGCCATCCTGATCTGCCTGTTCGTCGATCAGGCCCGAGGACAGCGCGTTGCTGAGGCCTGGGAGACACGCAATGGTCGTTGAAGGGGGGGGCCGGTCCGTTCCGGCCCCCAGGGCAGTAAAGATCAGCGGGCCAGGAAATCGCTTAGCTCGTTCCCGGCCTGATCGATAGCGAGCACGCCGTCGAGGTGACCACGGGTTCCCTCAAGCGGGATTAGCTTCACCGGCGTGCCGTCAGCCGCTATTAGCTCGGCGGTGCGCTTGACGCTTTGAGGGGCGAAGACCAGGTCATCTTCGCTGTAGAGCATCAGCGTTGGTGCCTCGATGGCCGCCAGTCCAGCCTCCAGGCTCTCCCCATGGCCTGCCATGAACGTCTGATTGGCTCTGACCAGATAGAGCAGATGATTGGCATCGGCCACTTGCGCGCGAGCGGTTGCGATATCATCCAGTGTTTGTTCGATAGCGTAACGAGCCTCCAGACTACGGGAAGGGTCGGCGTTCTCCTCGGCCCAGCTGCGGTCGAAGGTCTCGTTGGCCCACTGCCAATGGTTGGCATTTAGGGTAACCAGCTTGAGCGATTCACGAAGGCCATCCAGCGGCGGTGTATCCGAATAGTAAGCCCCGTCATTCCAGTTGGCATCTAGACGGATAGGAGCCGCCCAAGCACTGAGTGTGGCGAGTAGCCAGGGGTCGGTCATTCCGGAGCCAATCACCGGAATCAGTCGCTCTACCTGCTCCGGGTAGCGGCTCGCCCACTCATAGGCTTGCAGCGCCCCCATGGAGGCGCCCATCACGGCATGCAGCCGCTCGATGCCCTGACTCTCCAGTAGCGCCTTCTGAACGTCGACAAAATCACCAATGGTGACCACCGGGAAGTCGAGGCCCCATGGCTCTCCGGTTTCGGGACGAATGGATGCCGGGCCTGTCGTCGTTACGTTGGGGGCATGAGCATTGAGATTGACCAGGGTATCGGAAGCGATGATGTAATATTTATCCGTATCCAGTGGCTTGCCGGGACCGATGATACTGTCCCAATACCCCCTGGCGCCGTCCTCGTCATAACGACCGGCTGCCTGGCTGGTGCCCGAGAAGAAGTGGGTGATCAAGATAGCGTTGTCCTTCTCCTCGTTAAGGGTGCCATAGGCTTCCCAGCCCACCCTGACCGGAGCGATGGTGTCACCTCCACGGGTGGTGTACTCCTCCATCAAGAATTCCTGCTTCTCTACCAGGCCGTCCCAGGCCTGAGCGCTAAGCGTCAGCAACAGGGCGGTGACAGTGCACAGGCCGGTGGCGAAGGGGCGGTACGAACGTATAGGGCGCGAGAGACGGCGACTGTCCTGCATGGCGCGTTATCCTTGTGATTATCTTGTTGTCGAGATGAAGCTCAACCATTGGAGCCGCCGGCGTTCAGAGTGTCAATGTAACCACAATTTTCACCATCGTTTCCGGAGGCCGGGCATGACTAACGACAAGCAGTCTGTACGCCGTACCGGGCTTGGCATGATGCTGCTGTTCTGGGTGCTGTTCATCGCAACCGGTACCTGGTGGTTCCAGGGCCTTGTGGAGCGCCAGCGCAACCCCAACAGCCATCTGGTCAGCGCCGTGGAGGAGGGGGTGCCGGTGGTGCTCGAGCGCAATCGCGGTGGCCACTTCGTGGCCACCGGGCGAGTCAACGGCGAACCGGTGGAGTTCCTGGTGGATACCGGTGCCACCTACGTGGCACTGCCGCGGCAGATGGCCGAGCGGCTGGGGCTCGAGGCGACCGGTAGCGCCTGGTTCAATACCGCCAACGGCCGGGTACGCGGTGACCTCACCCTCCTCGATGAGGTCAGCCTGGGCGGCTACGTGGCCCGTGATGTGCGTGGCTCCGTCAGCCTGGGGCTGGAGGGCGATACCGCCCTGCTGGGCATGAGCTTCCTCGACCATTTCGACATCCGCATCCGGGGTGCCCAGATGGTGCTGGAACCAGCCGCAGACTGAGGCGTTGACCATCTCGCAACAGCCACCGCGCCGACCTTTGCTGAAGAGGCTGCGCTGTGCCCAATGTCGTCTTGCCGCGAACAAGAGGGGGCACGCAGACTGTAGCGACACTCATCCCCGTGACGGAGCCTGACATGACCCTGTCGCCATCTCTGCATCAGCGTCTCGGCATCGAGCTGCCTATCCTCCAGGCACCCATGGCCGGTGCCCAGGACAGCGCCCTGGCCATCGCCGTGGCGCGAGCCGGAGGGCTGGGGGCGCTGCCCTGTGCCATGCTCTCGCCCGAGGCCATGGGCGAGGAGCTCGCGGCGTTCCGCGCCGCCACCTCGACGCCACTCAATGTCAACTTCTTCTGCCATGCCCCACCCGTGCCGGACCCCGTGGCTCAAGCGCGCTGGCACAAGGCGCTCGCGCCCTTCTTCGCCGAGTTCGGCCTGGATATCGATGCCGTGACCCAGGGGCCAGGGCGTCGCCCCTTCGACCATCAAGCCTGTGATGTCCTTGAACCCTTTCGGCCCGAGGCAGTGAGCTTTCACTTCGGTCTGCCCGACGCCGCCCTGCTAGAGCGGATCAAGGGTTGGGGCGCCACGGTGCTCTCCACGGCCACCACGGTGGAGGAGGCTCGCTGGCTCGACGCTCAGGGTGCCGATGCGTTGATCGTTCAGGGGCTGGAGGCTGGAGGGCATCGCGGCATGTTCCTGAGCGGTGAGATCACGACCCAGATGGGTACCCTTGCCCTGTTGCCCCAGGTGCGTGATGCCGTCGACCTGCCCCTGATCGCCGCCGGGGGGATCGCCGATGCCAGCGGGGTGGCGGCGGCCCGGGCGTTGGGTGCCGATGCCGTGCAGGTAGGCACCGCCCTGCTGTGCTGTCCCGAGACCACGATCTCGGCGATCCACCGTCACGCGCTTCAATCGGAGGCGGCGCGTCATACGGCGCTGACCAACCTTTATAGCGGTCGTCCGGCCCGAGGCATCGTCACCCGGCTGATGCGAGAGCTGGGACCCATGGCCGAGGTGGCCCCGGCCTTTCCCCTGGCCACCTCGGCAATCGCGCCGCTCCGCGCTGCCGCCGAGGCCAAGGGCAGCGGCGACTTCTCGCCACTCTGGGCCGGGCAGAACGCCAGTCGCTGTCGTGCCATCCCCGCCGCCGACGTCATCGTCGAGCTTGCCGCCGGGGTGTGAATCTTCCGATAGCAACTGGCAACATCGATAAATGAGCAAGGAGAGCGCTATAGCTTCCCCACAGCAACGGAGGTGCCTATGGCGAAGCAGACACATGGGCGTTGCGCCAGCAAGCCCGGTCAGATCCCCGCGGGTGGCTGGCTGGATATCCTGTGGCGCGTCAAGCAGGAGGTCGCCCAGGATCTTGTCGCCATGATGGCCGCCGGTATTGCCTTCAATGCCATGCTGGCGCTCTTCCCGATGATCGCGGCCATCATCTCGATCTGGGCACTGGTGATGGATCCTCAGGACCTGGCGGGTCAGATCATTCAGCTGAGCCGTTACCTGCCGCCCGAGGCCTCCAGCCTGATCAACGATCAGGCACGTAAGATCGGCGAGAGCACCAGTACCGGCCTCAGTCTCACGGCACTGGGCAGCGTGCTGGTGGCGATGTTTATCGGCTCCAAGGGCGTGCTGTGGATGGTGATGGGGCTAAATGTTGTATATGGAGAAGACGACAGACGCGGAGCGCTGCACCGCGGCTTGATCGTCGCGGGCCTGACGCTGGGGCTGATCCTCATGCTGCTGGTCACCGTTGCCTTTGTCGCCTTCTTCCCGCTGGCTATCGGCATGCTGGGGCTGGATACCCTGCTGGTAAGGGCTGTCGCCTGGCTGCGCTGGCCAGCACTCCTGGTGGTGATGATGCTGGTGATCGCCGTTTTCTACCGCTTCGGGCCTTATAGGCGGTCGCCACGCTGGAGGTGGCTCAGCGTCGGCTCTGTCGTCGCCACCTTGATGTGGCTGGCCGGCTCCATTGGGCTGTCGCTCTACTTCGGTCGCGTGGTCAGCGTAAGCGAAATCTATGGGTCACTGGGCGCGGTGGTGATGCTGATGCTGTGGTTCTGGCTCTCGGCCTTCGTGGTGCTGCTCGGGGCAGAGTTCAACGCGGAAATGGAGCGCCAGACCTATCGTGATACGACCGTCGGTGAGCCTCGTCCCCTCGGAGAACGCGACGCCTATGCTGCCGACACCGTGGGCCATGGGGGTCCATGGCGTGGGGTCAGTCCTGGGGAGTGCAAGAAGGCCTCCGACCCGGATGATTCCTTGTGACGCTGCCCCGCCACCGATATTGCTGCCTTGGGCTGTCGCAGGTGACAGTAGCGCTCAAGACTTTTCCGGCGACTGGCCGTCGTTGGAGGGGTGAGTCTGCCCCTTTCGGCTGATATCATGGATATATGAACAGTAATCAAGCCGTAGCCGCCCCCCTCGAAGACCCGCTGTACTACCTGGCAAACTTCGAGCATGTGCTGGCCTGGGTGGCCGAGCGCCACGGCGACCTGCTCAGCGACGTTGAACACACCTTCTTGGCTCTGTTTTCCGGTCTGCCGCTTGGTTCACGGGCGCTGCTGGTACGCATGGTCATGCGCAAGGGCGAGCACTTTCGCCCCTCGCGACTGGCCTATCCCGAGATCGATGCCGAGATCGGCGATACCGAGTCGGCGCTGGCGCCGCTGGTGGCTGCTGGGCTGGTGGAAGAGGCGCCGGTGCTCGATGTGGCGACGCTCTTCACCCAGCTGCGACTCACCGAGCTGCGCCAGGCCCTGGCGGCAGAGATCGCCGAGGCGGGCCTGCCTGCGACCGTGGGCAAGGGAGACCTGCGCGAGGCGCTGCTGGCGCGAGAGCTGATGCCGCGACCGCTGAGCGCCTGGTGGCCGGAGGCCCCCGAGCGGGTGGTGCGGGTGCGCATCATGGCGACCTGTGATCGTCTGCGGTTGATGTTCTTCGGCAACCTGCGCCAGGACTGGTCGGAGTTCGTGCTTGCCGAGCTCGGGCATCAGCGCTTCGAATCGGTGGCATTCGGTGCCGACTCCCGGGCCTTTCACCGGCGTGACGAGGTCGATGCCTATCTGGCACTGCATGATCTGCGGCGGCGGCTGGAGGAGGGCGAGGTGCCTGCGGATCTGGCCGAGGCGCTGCCTGCCAGACCCGATAACCCCTGGCTGGCGTCGCGACATGCGCGGCTGTGCCTCGCGCTGGGGCGTCGGGCGGAGCGTGACGGGATGGCCGAACTGGCATTGACGCTCTACCGCCGAGCCGGCTGGCCGGCACCCGAGGCCAGTGGGGAGGGGCGGATTCGCTACCTGCGCCTGGCCGAGCGTCAGGGGCGCTGGCGTCAGGCGCTGATCCTGGCCGAGCCGCTGGCGCGTGTCACCCGCGACGATGTGGAGGCCCAGGCCCTGGGCCGGCTGCTGACGCGGCTGCGCCGCCGCCTGAGTCTGGTGCCGGAGACGCCTGCCCCCGAACCCGCCCCCGAGCGCTTCACGCTGCGCCTGCCAGGCCCCGGCCGGGTCGAGCAGACGGTAAGGGAGCATCTGCATCGCGAGGCGGCGCCGGTCCATTATGTGGAGAACACCCTGCTGACCGGCCTGTTCGGCCTGCTGTGCTGGGAGGCGCTCTTCACGCCGTTGCCCGGTGCCTTCTTTCACCCCTTCCAGTCCGGCCCCGCGGATCTCTATCGAGACGACTTCGTGACCCGCCGCCGTGACCATTTCAAGGCGTGTCTTGCACGGCTGGAGGATGGTCGATATCGCCGGACGATACTGGCTACCTGGCGCGACAAGCAGGGGCTCGCCAACCCCTTCGTGCACTGGGAAGCGCTCGATGAGGCGCTGCTCATCCAGGCACTGGCCTGTATTCCCCCCGCCCACCTGCGTATCTGCTTCGACCATCTGCTGAGCAACCTGAGAGCCAACCGGGCGGGCCTGCCGGATCTGATTCAGCTGTTTCTCGAGGCCTCGCCGGGTGAGCCTCGCTACCGCCTGATCGAGGTCAAGGGCCCGGGCGATCGGCTGCAGGACAACCAGCGGCGTTGGATGACCCTCTTCCATCGCCATGAGATCCCGGCAGCGGTGTGCCATCTGGAGTGGGAGAGATGAATGGCCCGCAGCCGCTGCGCGTCGGGGTGCGCACCCTGTGCGACGTCACCGCCCGGGAGGGCGACCTCGACCATCGCTTCACTCCCTCCCCCAGTGCCCGGGAGGGGATCGAGGGGCATCGTGAAATCGCCAGGCGTCGGGGCGCGGATTACCTCACGGAAGTGACACTGGCCGGCGAGGTGGCAGGGCTCATGGTGCGCGGGCGCGCCGATGGTTACGACCCGGAAGCCAATCGTCTGGAGGAGATCAAGACCCATCGCGGTGATATCGCGCGACTGGCAAGCAATCAGCGCGCCCTGCATCGTGCCCAGCTGCGTAGCTACGGCGCCCTGCTATGCGCCGAGCGACACCTTGAGTCGGTAGAGCTGACACTGGTTTACCTGGAGGTGGGCAGTGGGCGCGAGACGCGGGTCAGCGAGCATGCGACCGCCGCCGCATTGTGGCAGGAGCTGGTTGAGCGCTGCCGAGGCTATTTCGCCTGGGCCGAACGGGAAGCGCAGTATCGCCGCGATCGTGACGCTGCGTTGTGCGAGCTCAGCTTTCCCTTCGCCGACTTCCGCCCCGGGCAGCGGCATCTGGCCGAGGAGTGCTACAAGGCCGCCGCCACCGGTCGGGTGCTGATGGCTCAGGCACCTACCGGTATCGGCAAGACGCTGGGTACGCTCTTCCCGCTGCTCAAGGCGATGCCACGGCACGGATTGGACCGGCTCGCCTACCTGACCATGAAGACGCCGGGGCGACGCCTGGCTCTCGAGGCGCTGACACGGCTGGGCGCCCACCCGAAGCAGGACGGCCTGGCACTACGCGTGCTGGAGCTGACCGCCCGGGAGAAGGCCTGTGAGTATCCGGGGCGCGCCTGTCATGGCGAGGCCTGTCCGCTGGCTGCCGGCTTCTATGACCGTTTGCCGGCGGCACGCGAGGCGGCGGCAGAGCGCCGCTGGCTCGACCGCGAGTCATTGCGTGAGCTGGCCGTCGAGCATGGGGTCTGTCCCTACTATCTTGGACAGGAGATGGCACGCTGGAGCGATGTGGTCGTCGGCGATGTCAATCATTGGTTCGATGATCATGCGCTGTTACACGGACTGGCGCGTGAGCAGGGCTGGCGCGTCGGGGTGCTGGTGGACGAGGCCCACAACATGATAGCCCGGGCGCGAGGCATGTACAGCGTGGCCCTCACTCAGCGCGACCTCGGAAGACTCAAGCGCAGCGCCCCGGAGCGACTCAAGGCCCCGCTGGGGAGACTGCAGCGGCAGTGGCAGGTTCTGGTGCGCGAGGCGGGGCTCGGAGAAGGCGCTGGGCCTGGGCGACCCGCCGTACGGCATCTGGCGACCCTGCCGCCCTCGCTGCTGGGTAGCCTCCAGGCGCTGGCCACCGCGCTCGCCGAGGCCCTGGGGGAGCATCCGGAACTGGGTGCAGAGTGGCAGGAGCTGCTGTTCGAGTCCCTGGCTTTCCTGCGCCTGGCCGAACGCCTTGGCGATCACACGCTGTGTGAGCTGACTCGCGAGGGGCGGGGACGGGCGCGGCTGGCACTGCACAACCTGATTCCGGCGGATTTCCTCGCGCCGCGCTTCGCCGCGGCGCACTGTGTGGTGCTGTTCTCGGCGACCCTGGGGCCGGCCGATTACCAGCGTGATCTGTTAGGGCTGCCGAAGGGGAGTGTCTGGCGAGAGGTTCCATCTCCGTTTGCCGCCAACCAGCTGGAGGTCTCGATTCGCGCCGATATCTCGACGCGGCTGCGCGACCGCGAAGCCTCGCTTGACCCCATCGTGGCCGAGATCGCCGCGCAGCATGCGCGGCGCCCCGGCCACTATCTGGCCTTCTTCAGCAGCTTCGCTTATCTGGAGGCGGTCTTTGCCCATTTTGTCGCCTGTCATCCCCAGATCCCCGCCTGGGCTCAGGAGCCTCGCATGAGCGAGGCGGCACGCGATACCTTCCTGTCACGCTTCACCGACGATGGGCGTGGCGTCGGGTTCGCGGTACTGGGAGGTGCCTTCGGTGAGGGCATCGACCTGCCCGGTGAGCGGCTGGTGGGGGCCTTTGTCGCGACCCTGGGTCTCCCGCCGGCGGATCCCATCAATGAGGCACTCAGAACGCGGCTGCAGGCGCGCTACGGGCGTGGCGACGAGTATGCCTACCGAGTCCCGGGGATGGTCAAGGTGGTGCAGGCGGCGGGGCGGGTGATTCGCGACCCCGAGGATAGTGGCACGGTGGTGCTGATGGATGATCGCTTCGCTCGCAACGAGGTGCGCCAGTACCTGCCTCGCTGGTGGGGAGAGGCGCTTGTCAGGACGGCCGGGCCGACAGGACATGCTCCGACCTGATGCCGGGGCAGGAAAAACTTAACAAGGGGTTACTGTACCCCCCGCCGGGGCTGTGCTAACTCTTAGAGGTGTCAATTCACATCAATGGAAGTGACAAGGAGGTACTGGCATGGGTATCGAAGTAACCGGTCTATTGGGTCTTGTCTGGCTGATCATCGTGATCTGGGCCATCGTCAAGGTGGCCAAGAGTGCGGCCAGTGGTCTGGCCAAGGTGATCTGGATCATCGTGCTGCTGGTCTTCCCGCTGGTGGGATTGATCGTCTGGTTCCTGTTTGGCCCCAAGGGATAGCCATGCCAGGAACGCAGTGACTTTTCGGGCCGCCTTCGGGCGGCCCGATATTTTTCTGGCTCAGGCGGGTGGCGGGTTGTCTCGTGGTTCATTGCGGTCGCACTTGACGCATTCGAGCGGCAGGCCGAGACGCGAGCGTCGGCCCGCCGCGGTGATGACCCAGGGGCGCTCCACCCATGGCGGCTGGTGGCGCACATGCTGGTTGTGGCCACAGGCCAGCTCTGCCACCCAGTGGTCTTCCGCGTCGCGATGGTAGCCGATGATAGGCTGTTGCATGGCGTCAGTGCGGCTTCGGTGGCGCCTTGTAGTGCCCCGGCACCGTGACGCGCTCGCCGCTCGGCAGGGTGCGCACATGGGTGGGAACGTAGATCCGCTTGATGACACTCTTGCTCATGCCGGACTCCCTGAGTCGAGTCTTGTGCTATCGAGACCCTTCAGTGTGTGCTCCAGGACCATGGCAGGCAATACCTCTCTGGGGCTATATCTCTCCAGCGCTATACCTCGCTGGGGCCATATTTCTCAGGGACTATTCTCAGGAACTATGCCGCAAGGCCCGTGTTGCTGCATTCATGCAGGCGTGAGTTGTAATTTCAGGTATCCTTTGACTAAAGGCGGCTGGACACTTTGGCAAGGCTGCTACACAGCAATCAATGGAGCGGACACGAGAATGGTTGATAGCCTGCAGCCCAGGGAGCAGGATCATGTGCTGATCGTCGAGGATGATGAGCGCCTGGCGAGTCTGACCCGCGACTATCTGGAGGCCAACGGCTTTCGCGTGACACTGGAAGCCGATGGCGCCCGTGGGGTCGACAGCATTCTTTCCCTGCAGCCGGACCTGGTGATTCTCGATCTGATGCTGCCCGGTGAGGACGGCCTGTCGATCTGCCGGCGTGTGCGCGACGACTATCCCGGGCCGATCCTGATGCTCACCGCCCGCACCGATGACATGGATCAGGTGCTCGGGCTGGAGATGGGGGCCGATGACTATGTCGCCAAGCCGGTGCAGCCAAGGGTCCTGCTGGCGCGCATGCGTGCCCTGTTACGACGCTCCGAGCCCGTCGAGGAGAGCGGTGAAACGCGCCTTGCCTTCGGCGACCTGGATATCGACAACGCGACCCGCGAGGCGTGGCTGGCGGGCGAGCGGATCGAGCTGACCAGCGCCGAGTTTGACCTGCTGTGGCTGCTGGCCAGCAACGCGGGCAAGGTGCTGACCCGCGAGGAGATATTCTCTCAGCTGCGCGGCATCAAGTATGACGGCCAGGACCGTTCCATCGATGTGCGCGTCTCGCGCATTCGCCCCAAGATCGGCGATGATCCCAATCAGCCGCACCGCATCAAGACCGTGCGCAGCAAGGGCTACCTGTTCGTCAAGGATGCCTGAACCATGCGCCGTGTCCTGGCCGACAGCACCTTCCTGCGTGTCTACCTGCTGCTGGCGCTGGCGCTGCTGCTGACCTTCGGTCTCGGCCTGCTGGGTGTGGCGCTGGTTGACCAGGTACGCCGGGAGGCCCACCGTGAGCAGCTGGCCGAGGCGCCGATGCGTCTGCTGACCGAACGACTCTCGAGGCTGCCACCCGCGGCTCACCAGGCCTGGCTCGAGGCGCAAGGCAGGCGCCTGGACATGCAGGCCAGTATCGGGCCGCTGGAGGAGGCCTCGCTGGGCTATTTCTCACGGCGTCGCCTGGCCGATGGCAAGGTGCTGGTGCAGCCGCGTGACGATCAGGGCTGGCGGCTGTTTTCGCTGCTGCCCGGGGGGAAGCGCCTGCTGCGTATCGATCTCGTCAACCTGAGCGAGCATCAGCTGCGTGGCCTGACCGAGCTGCTGGGTCAATGGCTGTCGGAGATGCCCCCCTCTGCACGCCATTCGAGTCTCGAGGACCTGACCCGCGGTAGCCTGTCGGTGTCTCTGGAGGAGGCGCCTCCTCAAGGGCTGGATGACTACCAGCTGCGCCGACTAACCGCCGGTGAGGTGGTGATCGAGCTGCTGCCTGGGCGCTGGTCGGTCGCGATCTATCTGGCGCTTCAGGATCTCAGTGGTGATGCCAGCTGGCTGGTGGTCGGCCCGGTCCAGGCCTTCGAACCGATGCCTGGGTCGCTTCAGCTCCTGCTGGTGCTGATCATGCTGGCCGTGCTGGGCGTGACCATCTATCTGATCGTGCGCGGCGTCGAAGCGCGCATGGTGCGGCTGGAGCTGGCCGCGTCGCGTATCGCGGCCGGACGACTGGATACCCGGGTCAAGGTGGAGAGTGCCGATTTCATCGGGCGTCTCGGCATGGCGCTCAACGGCATGGCGGCGCAGGTGCAGTCGCTGCTGCGCGCCCAGCAGGACATGATTCGTGCGGTATCCCACGAGTTGCGTACCCCGGTGGCCCGCATTCGCTTCGCCGTTCAGATGGTCGAGGACATGACCGAGGACCCGGCGGTGCGTCGGCAGCTTCAGGGGGCCGATGGGGATATCCAGGAGCTCGATGACCTGATCGACGAGATCCTCACCTATGCCCGGCTGGGCAGCGAGGCCATCAATGGGCGCCAGATGAGTGCCGTGTCGGTGGAGTGTCGCGAGATGGCCGAACGGGTCATCGAGGCGCTGGCCCTTCTGCATGAGGGGCTGACGCTCGAGCTTGCCGAGGGCCCCAGCATGGAGGTGCTGGCCGAGCCGCGCTACCTTCAGCGCGCCCTGCAGAACCTGGTGGCCAACGCCTGCCGTCATGCACGCTCCCGGGTGGTGATCCGGTTGCAGCGAGAGCCTGCCCTGGTCAGGATCGATGTGGAGGATGATGGTCCCGGCGTGCCGCTGGCCGAGCGCCAGTCGATCTTCAAGCCCTTCTCGCGTCTCGACGACAGCCGCACGCGCAGCGCCGGTGGCTATGGCCTGGGGCTCTCCATCGTGCACAAGGTGATGAGCTGGCACGGTGGCAGCGTCGGTGTGGACGACAGTCCCGCGCTTGGGGGGGCACGCTTCACCCTGCTGCTGCCCCAGCGCCTCGAGGCCGAGTAGCCTCAGGCCGGCTTGATGCCGTCGAGTACCGCGAAGGAGGTCTCCCGAGCGGTACGCAGGAAGTCCTCCATCCATGGCGCCTGGCGGGTCTCCTCGCGAATCGCCGCGAAGAGAGTACTCCACACGCCCTTCTCGCCGAGTGCCACGGCCTTCACGTAATCGCGCTCCAGGTACTCGGTCAGTGCCCAGTTGGGCAGTGCACAGACACCGCGGCCGCTGGCCACCAGCTGCATCATCATGATGGTCAGCTCGGCGGTGCGTATCTCCCTGGGCTGTATGCCTGCCGGGTCGAGGAACTGGGTGAAGACGTCCAGGCGCGAGTGCTCCACCGGGTAGGTGATCAGGGTCTCTTCGCCGAGGGCCTCGGGGGTGACGAAGCCCTTGCCGGCCAGAGGGTGTTGACGGGCCACTGCCAGCAGTCCCTCGTAGCGAAACAGCGGCTCGTAATGCACTCCGGGGAGGGGCTGGGGATCGGCGGTGATCACCAGGTCGAGCTGCTCACGGGCCAGGGCCGGGAGTGGGTCGAAGTGGTGTCCGCCGGGGATATCGATCTCCACTTCCGGCCAGTGATCCCGGAAGTGGTCGATGGTAGGCATCAACCACTGAAAACAGCTATGGCACTCGATGGCCATATGCAGGCGCCCCTGCTCGTTGCCGGCGAGTCGTGCCAGGTCGCGCTCGGCCATGCGCACCTGGGGCAGCACCTGCTCGGCCAGGGTCAGCAGTCGCTGCCCGGCCCTGGTGAACTCCACGGGACGCGTCTTGCGCACGAACAGCGGGCTGCCCAGGCGCTCCTCCAGATCCTTGATCTGGTGAGAGAGGGCCGACTGGGTCAGGTGCACCCGTTCCGCCGCCTCCACCAGGGAGCCGGCGTCGCGCAGGGCGATCAATGTGCGGAGGTGTCGCAGCTCGAGCATGGGTGAGTCACTTTCATTTAAAAGACTTGGAAGCTTAGTTTGATTCACCACTAATGGCCAGCCAGAATCCGCCATATGCTTCATGCAGATCGTCCCAGCCGTGACCATTGGAGGTTCGGGGACGTGGGGGCTGTTATGCTTGGCTCCGTCATGAAACCCTGATTCCCGCGAGGAGATGCCGTGTCCCGCCTTCACGTATTCGCCGCCCTGGGCCTGTCACTGCTGCTGACAGGTTGTGCCACCGCCCCGGCGCCGATCACCACCCATGAGCATGCACCGCTGTTGCCCTCGACCCTCTTTCCCGGCGATGCCGAGGCCTTTACCGCCTGGCGGTGTTCGCCGGACCAGGGAGTGGTAACCGCCGCCGCCGCCGAGGACGAGTTGAGAGTGTGGTCGACCCATGGCGCCTGGCGGCTCACGCCTGCCGTGGTCGCCGGTGGGGAGCGCTACGAGCAGGGGGAGTTGAGCTTCTGGCGCACGGCCGATGGTGCCGTCGTCGAGTCGCCGCGTGGGCGGCTGATGTGCCAGGCGAGCATGCGCCGCCTGGCGCTGACTCGCGAACAGCGCCCCGGAGTGATGTTCCATGCCCGCGGCAATGAACCGGGCTGGATGGCAACCCTTGCCCACGACCGACCCGAAGTGCTCCTCAGCCTCGATTACGGCAGTCGTGAGCAACGCCTTCCCTACCGTGTCATCCAGATGGATAACGAAGCGGGGAGGGTGGTCCTGGCCAGCGGTCGTGGTGATACCCCCTTCGAACTGCGAATCGAGGCGCGGGCCTGCTTCGATGATATGAGCGGCGAGCCCTTCCCGGCTCGTGTCACCCTGAGCGTGGAGGGCGAGCAGTATCGAGGCTGTGGTCAGGGTATTGCACCCTGAGCGAGGAGAACCCTGGGGGCGAGGCTTGTCTGTTCCGGCCAGACCACTGGCCGGCTGGACGAGGGTGCCCCCGACAAGAGCCTTTTGTTCGTTTATTTCGAACCTATCGCGCGTTTTTATGCGCTTTTTGTTTCGCTTCGTTCATCTATCATGGTGGTCATTCACTTTCATCTGATCCAGGGAGACCTCCATGACCAATCGTGTCCTGATGCTTACCGCCTCCATTCTCGCCGAAAATGGTCAGTCGAAGGCCCTCGCCGACCACTTTATCGCCAGGACCGAGGCGTGTGATGGAGTGGAGGTCACCCATCGCGACCTGGTGGCCGAGGAGCTGCCGCATCTGGGGTTGGCCGAGCTGGGTAGCTGGCAGGTCCCCGCGGAAGAGCGCAGCGATGAACAGCGTGAGCTTGTCGCTCGCTCCGACGCCCTGATCGCCGAGCTTCACGACCACGACGTGATCGTCCTGGCGGTACCGATGTACAACCTTGGCATCCCCAGCCAGCTCAAGGCGTGGTTCGATCGCGTGATGCGCGCCGGGGTAACCTTCCGCTACACCGAGAATGGCCCTCAGGGTCTGGTGGAGGGCAAGCGGGCGGTGATTCTGGCGGCGCGGGGCGGTCAGTATGCTGGCACCGAGAAGGATACCCAGACACCGCACCTCAAGCTTATGCTGGGCATGATGGGCATCACCGAGGTGGACAGCGTGTTTGCCGAGGGGCTCAACATGGGTGGGAATCATCGCGAGAACGCGCTCAAGGAGGCGCGTCAGGCCATCGATGGCCTGGTGGAGCGCCTGTAACTCCAGTTGCCGGCCCTTGAGCTGGAACACTCGCACACAACACAGCGGGGCGGCCATCGGGCCGCCCCGCTGTGTGTCGGCTGTTCGTCGGTGACGTGGGTAAACGGACCGGCTCAGGTGCGGGTCCAGGGTGGGGCGGCTGCGAGGATGCGCGCCTGCACTGGGCAGTCATCACGGTGGGCGCCGGGCAGGTAGCCGGTACTCATCAGGAATTCGCCAGTGATCTCCGGACCGGTGAACTTGAAGGTACGCTTGAAGAGCCTGACCCACTCGCCGTGACTCAGTGGGTGGTGGTGATCGAGCCAGCCACGAAAGTCGCCGTGGCGAGCCTGCAGGGTCTGGATAACGCCGGCGTTGTGGATGACCGCCTCGATCTTGAGGCGGTTGCGGATGATGCCCACATCATCGAGCAGCCCCCGGCGTTCCGTCTCCCCGTAGCTCGCCACCCTGTCGATGGCGAAGCCATCGAAGGCGAGCCGGAAGGCCTCGCGCTTCTTCAGTACGGTGAGCCAGGAGAGCCCGGCCTGGTTGATCTCCAGCGCCAGGCGCTCGAAGAGGGCATCATCGTCGCCTACTGGGAAGCCGTACTCGTGGTCGTGGTAGGGGCCGTGGAAAGGGTGCCCTGGGGCCAGGTCACAGTAGTCGCTCATGGATGGGCTCCCCTCTCTGGGTAATCCATCGAGTCATTACACCTCCCTCCTGTTGAGGTTTACACTGGGTGCTTACGCTACACGACAAGGAGTCTCACATGCAGTACCTGCATACCACGGTGCGCGTCAGCGACCTCGATGCGTCGCTGCGTTTCTATTGTGACCTGCTGGGCCTCAAGGAGGTGCGTCGCAAGGAGAACGACAAGGGGCGCTTCACCCTGGTCTTCCTGGCCGCCCCCGAGGATGAGGCCCGCTCGGCGGAGCTCAAGGCGCCGGAGCTGGAGCTGACCTACAACTGGGACCCCGAGGAGTACGATGGTGGGCGCAACTTCGGCCACCTTGCCTACCGTGTGGATGATATCTACGCGCTCTGCGAGAAGCTGCAGGAGGCCGGCGTGACCATCAATCGCCCGCCCCGAGATGGCCATATGGCATTCGTGCGAAGCCCCGACGGCATATCGGTGGAGCTGTTGCAGAAGGGCGAGGCACTGCCGCCCCGCGAGCCCTGGGCATCCATGGAGAACACCGGCACATGGTAACCGTGACGCGCATGACTCGGGCGCGCATGACCCGGGCGCGTATGATCCGGGCAGTGGCATCACTGACGGCGCTTTCTTCGCTGGTCCTGCTGGCCGGCTGTAGCAGTCATGCACCGGCGCCTGGCGAGCCGGTCGATGGTGAGCTGAGCGGCCCGGTGGTGGAGCAGCGCTGGAATCTGCTGCTGGTGGGCACCAGCGAGCGGCTGTCGATGCCCGAGCCCCCCTGGTTCGAGATCGGCCGTGACGGTCGCCTGGTCGGCAGCGACGGCTGCAACGAGATGCATGGCCAGGTGCGTCTCGGGGATAGCCAACGCATCGAGGTCACCGAACTTGCCACCACCCGTCGTGGCTGCCCCCAGCTGGATGACGCCGCACGGGTCACCACGATGCTGGAGAGCGCCTACCGCTACCTGATCGATCACGATCGCCTGGTGTTCTTCGGTCCCGACCAGAGGGTGCTGGGGGGCTGGCGAGAGGCCAACTGAGACGGTCCCGGGTCCTGTGTTTCGGCCTATGGGAAACGGAAAAGAGAAGCGTAAAAGAGAAGCGCCCCGCCGAGCTGAAGTTCAACTGCTTGGCGGGGCGCTTGCGTTGCGGCTTGTCGGCATGTTGCCTACGGCAGCTCTTCGGCCTCCGGGTCCTCCTTCTGTGCCGGGATCAGATCCTCGCGATTCAGCTTGATCGCGATCAGCAGTGCCGAGGCTACATAGATGGAGGAGAAGGTGCCGATTACCACGCCGATGATCAAGGCGATGGCGAAGCCCTCGATCATGTCGCCACCCAGCAGCAGCAGGGCGACCAGCACCAGCAGGGTAGTACCTGAAGTGGCGAGGGTGCGCGACAGGGTCTGGTTGAGCGAGTCGTTGAAGATCGCCGGCATGTCGTCGATACGTGACTTGCGGATGTTCTCGCGGATGCGGTCATAGACCACGATGGTGTCGTTGAGCGAGTAACCGATCACCGCCAGCACGGCGGCCAGCACGGTGAGGTCGAACTCGATCTGGAACAGCGAGAAGGCACCCACCACGATGATCACGTCATGCATCAGGGCCAGCAGTGCGCCGATCGCGAACTTGTACTGGAAGCGGAAGGCCACGTAGAGCATCACGATGCCCAGCGCCACCAGTAACCCTAGACCGGACTGGTCGCGCAGCTGGTCGCCCACCTGGGCGCCGACGAACTCGGCGCGTACCAGGCTGACCTCCTCGCCACCATGGCGCAGCAACTCCACCACACGATCGCCGACGTCGGCATCGAAGGCCTGCTGCAGACGAATCAGTACCTCGTTGGCGGCGCCGAAGGTCTGCACCGAGACATCGCGGAACTCGGCGGCTTCAAGGGTCTGACGCACCGCATCCAGCGAGGGCGCCACGGCGTAGCGTACCTCCACCAGGGTGCCACCGGTGAAGTCCAGGCCCAGGCTGAGCTGCTGGAACAGCAGTGAGACGAGCGATGCCAGGATCAGCAGAGCGGAGACCCCAAAGGCGATCTTCCGCTTGCTCATGAAGTCAATCTGTCGATTGGCCAGGCTTTTCATGATCACCTCTTATATCCAGAGCTTCTTGACCGGCTTGCCGCCATAGACGAGATTCACCATGGCGCGGGTCACCATCAGGGCGGTGAACAGCGAGGTGAGAATGCCCAGCGACAGGGTCACGGCGAAGCCCTTGACCGGTCCGGTACCGATCGAGAACAGAATCACCGCCACCAGCAGGGTGGTGATGTTGGCGTCGACGATGGAGGTGAAGGCGCGCTCGTAACCGGCGTGTATCGCCTGCTGTACCGAGAGTCCCGTGCGCAGCTCCTCGCGTATTCGCTCGAAGATCAGCACGTTGGCGTCCACGGCCATGCCCAGCGTCAGTACGATGCCGGCGATGCCGGGCAGGGTCAGGGTGGCGCCGAGCATCGACATCGCCGCCACCAGCAGGGTCAGGTTGAGTGCCAGGGCCAGGTTGGCGAAGATGCCGAATACCTTGTAGCGGATCAGCATGAACAGCACCACCAGCAGCAGGCCGATCTGCACCGACATCACCCCGCGTTTGATGTTCTCTGCACCCAGGCTGGGACCGATGGTGCGCTCCTGCACGAAGTAGATCGGTGCAGCCAGCGAGCCCGAACGCAGCAGCAGGGAGAGCTCCGCCGCCTCGGTGGGAGAATCGAGTCCGGTGATGCGGAAGCTGTTGCCCAGGGCGCTCTGGATGGTGGCCAGGCTGATGATGCCGCGTTCGGTGTAGGGGTCACGGACCACCGTCTTCTCGCCATCGATCACCTTCACGCTGTCGCGGGTCTTGTGCTCGATGTAGACCACCGCCATGTTGCGACCGATATTGGTGCGGGTGGCGCGGTTCATCAGGGTGCCGCCGGTGCCGTCCAGGTTGATGTTGACCTGGGGACGACCGTTCTCGTCGAAGCTGCGGTTGGCATTGGAGACCTGGTCACCGGTGATGATCACGTCGCGCATCAGATCGGCGCTGCGTGACGGGGCATTGCGGAACGTCAGGGTCTCGATCTCGCTGTCCGGCGTATCGGGGCGCGCCTCGAGGCGGAACTCAAGATTGGCGGTGGCGCCGACGATGCGCTTGGCCTCCGCCGTATCCTGAACGCCGGGCAGCTCGACCACGATGCGATCTGGCCCCTGGCGCTGCACCAGCGGCTCTGCCACCCCCAGCTCGTTCACCCGGTTGCGCAGGGTGGTCAAGTTCTGGTTGATGGCATAGTCCTGAATCGCGTTGACCGCCTGGTCGGTCAGGGTCATGGCCAGGGCGGCACCGCGGCCATCACCGAGATTCTCGTACTGGAAGTCGGGGAACTCGCGGCTGATCAGGTTGCGAGCGGTGTTGCGATCCTCGGCATCGGTGAAGGTCAGCGTCAGGGTTCGCCCATCGATCCGGGTATCACGATAACGAATGCGCTCGTCACGCAGCTGCTCGCGCATGGCGCTGGCGTTGACCTCCAGGCGCTGAGCCACGGCGGCCGCCATGTCCACTTCCAGCAGGAAGTGCACGCCACCGCGCAGGTCGAGACCCAGTGTCATGGGGGAGGCGGAGAGCGACTGCAGCCATGCGGGGGTCGATTCGGCCAGGTTGAGGGCTACCACATACTCTTCGCCGAGCATGGCGGCCACGCGATCGCGGGCGGCGAGCTGGGCGTCGGGGTTGCCCAGGCGCAGCAGGGTGCTGGTCGGACTGCTTTCGACGTCCTTGATCTCGATGCCGGCATCGGCCAGGGATGACTGAATGCGCTCGAGCTGGCGCTCATCGACGGTGGCATCACCGCGCTCGCTGCTGATCTGGATTGCCGGATCTTCAGGGAAGAGGTTGGGTAACGTGTAGACCAGGCCGACGAGCAGGACGATGAGTATCAGCAGATACTTCCACAGGGGATAACGGTTGAGCATGCGAGCCCTGTCCTAGGTTGCTGACGAAGGGGGAGCTGACGCGATCACTCTACGGCAGCCACCGGCATGGCCGGCGGCGGTCGAAGATCGGCGCCGGCGTGTCGAGATGCCGGCGCCGGGCAGGAGACGGGTCAGATGGACTTGATGGTGCCCTTGGGCAGCACGGCGGCAACGGCGTTCTTCTGCACGTTGACCTGGGTGCCCTCGGCAATCTCCATGGTCAGGAACTCGCTGTCGTCGCTGACCTTGGTGATGCGGCCGAGCATGCCGCCACCGATGACGATCTCGTCACCCTTGGCGAGGCCGGCGATAAGCTGCTTGTGCTGCTTGGCACGCTTGGCCTGGGGGCGCCACAGCAGGAAGTAGAAGATGGCAACGAAGCCGACCAGCATGACGATCTGGGCGATGCCGCCACCGGCGGGGGCATCCTGGGCGTAGGCCGGGGCGATGAAGAAATCCAGCATTGATTAGGGTCTCCTGATTGGGGTAGATAAGGGGGACTGTCTCGCTCGGGAGGCAGTGACAATCGGTACCGGGCCCTGAAGAACCGGTACCGGTTGCCGTCAATTCGGGGCGGGAGGCACCGGCAGGCCGCGCCGGGCATAGAAGCCTTCCACGAAGTTCGCCAATGTACCCGCTTCAATGGCACCGCGCAAACCGGCCATCAGTCGCTGGTAGTGGCGCAGGTTATGGATGGTATTGAGCATTGAACCGAGCATTTCACCGCAGCGATCCAGATGGTGCAGATAGGCACGGGAGAAGTGCTGACAGGTATAGCAGTCGCACTCTTCATCCAGCGGGCCGGTGTCGTGGCGGTGGCGGGCGTTGCGGATCTTTACGGTGCCCGTGGCGGTGAACAGATGGCCATTGCGGGCGTTGCGGGTCGGCATCACGCAGTCAAACATGTCGACGCCCCGGCGCACGCCTTCCACCAGGTCCTCGGGCTTTCCCACCCCCATCAGATAGCGGGGCTTGTCCTCGGGCATCCAGCCGGGCAGGTAGTCGAGTACCTTGATCATCTCCTCCTTGGGTTCGCCCACCGAGAGCCCACCGATGGCCAGGCCATCGAAGCCGATCTTCATCAGCCCCTCGAGGGAGCGTTCGCGGAGTTCGGGATACATGCCGCCCTGGACGATGCCGAACAGCGCAGAAGGGGAGGTGCCATGGGCATCGCGTGAGCGTTCTGCCCAGCGCAGCGAGCGCTCCATGGAGAGCCGTGCTTCCTTCTCGGTAGCCGGGTAGGGGGTGCACTCATCGAAGATCATCACCACATCGGAGCCCAACGAGCGCTGCACCGCCATGGACTCCTCGGGGCCCATGAAGACCTTGGCGCCATCCACCGGCGAGCGGAAGTGGACGCCCTGCTCGGTGATCTTGCGCATGGCGCCCAGGGAGAAGACCTGGAAGCCGCCGGAGTCGGTAAGGATCGGCTTGTGCCACTGGGCAAAGTCGTGCAAGTCGCCGTGGCCCTCGATCACCTCCATGCCGGGGCGAAGCCAGAGGTGGAAGGTATTGCCGAGGATGATCTCGGCGCCGATCTCCTCGACCGACTGGGGCGTCATCCCCTTGACGGTGCCATAGGTGCCCACCGGCATGAAGGCGGGGGTCTCGACGCTGCCTCGGGGAAAGGTGAGGCGGCCGCGGCGCGCCCGGCCATCGCTGGCCAGGCGCTCGAAGGTCATGAAGCATTCGTCTCGCATGGAAAATCTCAACGCTGGGACAAGGCGCCCTGTGCAATGTCAGGCAAGGCAAACGCTGTCGAGGAACACGGAGTTTACTGGTGTAAATGAGTGCTTCAAGACAGCGTTTAACGCAGCATGGCCGAACTCAGGGGGTCTTGCGGGTCAGGAACATGGCATCGCCATAGCTAAAGAAGGCGTAGCGCTCGGTGACCGCCTCGCGGTAGGCGGCGAGGGTGGTGTCGTAGCCGGCGAAGGAGGCCACCAGCATCAGCAGAGTGGACTCCGGCAGGTGGAAGTTGGTGATCAGGGCATCGACGCAGCGCCATTCGTAGCCCGGATAGATAAAGATATCGGTCTCGCCGCGATAGGGGGCGATCTCGCCATCCGTGCTCTTGGCGCAGGCACTCTCCAGGCAGCGTACGCTGGTGGTGCCCACGGCGATGACGCGGCGGCCGGACGCGCGGGCGGCCTCTACCTTGGCGCAGGTCTCCTCGCTCACCTCCAGCCACTCGCTGTGCATCTGGTGTTCGCGGATATCATCGACGCGTACCGGCTGGAAGGTGCCGGCCCCGACGTGAAGGGTGACGAAGGCGCGCTCGATACCCTTTTCGGCCAGCCGCTCGAGCAGGGGCTCGTCGAAGTGCAGCCCCGCGGTGGGAGCGGCGACTGCGCCATCGCGTCGTGCATAGACGGTCTGGTAGCGCTCGCGGTCGCTGCGCTCGTCGTCGCGGTCGATATAGGGCGGCAGCGGCATATGGCCATGGCGCTCGAGAAGCTCGATCAGCGGCGTCTCGCCGAGGAAGCGCAGCTCGAACAGGGCGTCGCGGCGGCCCTCCACCACGGCCCGGACGTCGCCCTCGAAGACCAGCTCGGTGCCGGGCTTGGGTGACTTGCTGGAGCGCAGGTGGGCCAAGCCGCGGTGAGCGTCCAGGGGGCGCTCGAGCAGCATCTCCACCCTGCCTCCGCTGGCCTTGTGACCATGTAGCCGCGCCGGGATCACCCGGGTGTCGTTGAATACCAGCAGATCGCCCGGTTCGAGAATCTCGAGCAGATCCGGGAAGCGGCGGTGGGATAGCTCCCCGCTCGGGCCATCCACGCACAGCAGCCGGCAGTCGGTACGCTGCTCGGAGGGGTAGCGGGCGATAAGCTCGTCGGGAAGCTCGAAATGGAAGTCGGCGCGCTGCATGCGGTTCGGGGTCCGGTGGTGTCTGGCAAGCCGCCTAGGATACCGGCTTGGTCGCTTGAAGTCAGGTCCGCGATTGACCTGCGGCCGGGTGCACGTATAATGCATCGCGCGTTGCCGGCGTGGCGGAATTGGTAGACGCAGGGGATTCAAAATCCCCCGGGTGCAAGCCCTTGTCGGTTCGAGTCCGACCGCCGGTACCATAATGGAACAGCCGCTTACGAGCGGCTGTTCGCGTTTCTGACCCTCCTCTTTCACCTTGCCTCGCCCTCGTGCAGCGTCCTCCTCTGCGCCGGCACGGCCATTGGGGCTGCGCCGACTCGGCCATTGGGGCTGCGCCGACTCGGCCATTGGGGCTGCGCCGACTCGGCCATTGGGTGCTGAGTAGCGTTCACACCCACTCCCCGAGCCGGGCGTGCATGAATCAGTCGACACTGGTATCCCGAAAGGCGGCGTTGATCAGGCAGTAGAGGCCGTAGCTGAACAGGCCGAGGGCCACCACGCCGAGCAGCCAGGGGCCGAAGGGGCGGGCAGCCAGCGCCGTTAGCGCGCCCCCGAGACCCTGGGCCTGACTGGGGTCGGTCTGCCAGGCCGACAGGCACAGGAACAGGCCGATGATCATGAAGACCACACCCCGTGCCAGGAGGCCCCAGCGGGTAATGCCCTCGAAGAAGCGGCGTTGGCCGGTCGACATCTGGCGATGATGCCAGTTGTCGAGGTAGCTTCGAGTGATGGCTCGCCATAGCTGGCGCAGGCCCACTCCCAGGAATACCAGGCCGACACAGAAGACCAGAATGACGCCTCCCTGGTGACTCATCAGCAGGGCCGTACGGTCCTGGGCGGCGGCTTCACCCGATGACATCGCCGCATTGAGCAGCAGGTCGATGCAGTACACCCCGAGGCTGGCGTGGGTCAGGCTGCTGATCGTGAAACCCAGGCGCGTGACGATACCCTTGGGTCCGCGGCCAGCGTCCTCGCTGTCCAGCAGGGCCTGCAGCAGCCGCCAGAGCGCATAGGCGAACAGTCCGGCGCCGAGCAGTCCCACCAGGGTGTCCCCGAATGGGCGCTGTATCAGTTGGTTGATGGACTCCTTGGTGCCCGCATGCTCACCTCCCAGGCCGGCTGCGGCCATCACGGCCAGGCCCCCGATCAACAGGTAGACGACCCCCTTGGCGATATAGCCGATGCGCGCCGCCACGGAGAGGCTCCGCTTGAGATGCTTCTTGGGGTGAGAGCTGGGAGGTGTCATGGGGACTCCGTATCGCAGGTGTGAATCAGGCCAGGCTGAGGACGACCACGGCCAGGGTACCACCGGTGAGCAGGTAGCCCGCCAGGGCGAAGAGGCCATCGTCGGCGAGCAGGGCCAGGCCGAACAGGGTCAGCGCGAGGCCGGCGCCGTTGGCACTGAAGGGGATGAACTCCATGGGCGGCATGGCCAGCGCAATCACCAGGCAGACCACGGCCACGACAACATGGGCCGGGGGGCGGGTCAACGCGGTCAGGCGCTGATGCAGAAGCCGATCCGTCCAGCTGGCGGGGCGTTCCAGCCAGCCCAGCAGGCGATGAAAGCGCTCGCGCGAGATGCGGCGCTCCAGCAGCCACTGCGGTAGCCAGATGCGCCGCCGCCCCAGCAGGAGTTGACCGCCCGCCAGCAACACCAGGCTCGCCATCAGTGTCGGCATGCCCGGGATATCGCCGACCAGGGGAGCCAGCGTTATCAGGCCGGCGAGCAGCAGGAAGGGGGCGAAACTGCGACGCCCGACCGTCTCCAGAATGGCACCAAGGCTGATGCTGCCTTCATGCTGGCCGGCCTGACTGACCCGCGACAGCAGGCCGCTCAGACTGGTGGGCCCGCGCTCAGCGCCCACGGCGGGTCACCAGCAGCAGGATTCCCAGCAGGATCAGTGCCGGGCCGACGAAACCGGCCGGGCTGGCGACTTGCCAGCCCACGATGGGAAGCAGGATGCCCAGGCCGATCATCAGCCAGGCGAACGGTCGAACCGACATGACATGTTCCATACTGAAATGGATCTCCAGTCTAGTCGCTCGTCAGGCAGGCTGCAGCCCGCCATGCGAAGTAGGCTGCGCGCGAATGGACCGGATGATGCAAGGACTGTTGCGGCGTCGCGGGATGTCGTATGGTGGAGCTTTGCAGTCCTTCGCCCACTCTCGGGTGAAGGACTGTCTTTGTTGGTTTCTTGGATAAGCGTTCAATGATCGTTTATCAGCGTGCAGGAGGTGTCATGCTGTCTCGTCCCCCCATTACCATCAATCGGCTCGATGCCGATCGTCTGCAGCGCCTGATCGATGAGGCCAGCGACAAGGACCGCTTCGTGGCCGATGCTCTCGAGGAAGAGCTCGAGCGTGGCGAGGTGGTGGATCCCGAGGAAATTCCAGAGGATGTGGTCAGCATGAACAGCCGCGTCCAGTTCACCGACATGAAGCGTGGTCGCCAGATGACGCGCACCCTGGTCTACCCCCATTCGATGGGTGAGGTGGAAGATGCCATCTCGGTGATGGCGCCGGTAGGTGCCGGCCTGATCGGCCAGCGAGTCGGTGACACCATCGACTGGCCGCTGCCCGACGGTGGTCAGGTGCACCTGCGGATAGATGCCGTCCTGTGGCAGCCCGAGCGCGAGAAGCAGTACCACCGCTGAGGTCGCCGCGATGCCTTTCTCCCTATGGCTCTCTCTGGCGGCGGTATGTGCCATGGGAGCCATGTCGCCGGGCCCCAGCCTGGCCATGGTCCTGCGCCATACCCTGGGCGGTGGCCGAGCCCCGGGCGTGGTGGCAGGGCTTTCGCATGCCCTGGGCGTCGGCTTCTATGCACTGCTCACCGTGTGGGGGCTGGGCGCGCTGATCGTGCGTCAGCCGATGCTGTTCCAGATCATTGGCTGGGGTGGGGCGGCATATCTGGCCTGGCTGGGCATACGAGCGCTGCGAGCCGGACGCAATGGCCCGCTGGAGGCGGGGGTGGTGGCGACCACGCGCCGCCAGGCGGCTCGCGATGGTGTGCTGGTGGCGCTGGGCAACCCCAAGCTGATCCTGTTCTTCATCGCCCTGCTCAGTCAGTTCATCAGCCCGGGCATGAGCCTGATGGCTCAGGGGGTGATCGTGTTCACCGCCATGCTGATCGATGGCGGCTGGTACGTGCTGGTGGCCCTGGGGCTCTCGCACTCCCGGGTACTGCCCTGGCTTCAGGCACGAGCCCACTGGATCAATCGCGCCACCGGCGTCATGCTTCTGGCGCTGGCGGCGCGGGTCGTCGCCGGAGCGCTGCCGGGCTGAACTCCTAGCCTGGCTGAACGCCTAGCCGGGCAGGCGTGCCAGTATCTCCGCGATTGGAGCTCCCATGGGCAACACGCCATAGGCGGGGCTCGCCTCGCTGCCCAGCCGCGTTCGGCAGAAGGTCTCGCCGACCGCATTCGGGGCATGGCGCAGCAGCAATGCCCCCTGCAGGCACTGAGCCAGGCGCTGGACGAGCCAGCGCGCCCGTGGTTCCCGATCCGGCGGCGAGGCGTCGAGCAGTCGCTCCAGATCAATCAGGGCGGCGTCCAGCTCGCTCTGTTGTCCCCGCGCCGGGGCCAGCTCCTGCCATAGCGCCTCCACCACCTCGGGGTGGCGTGCAAGCGCCCGGAGCACGTCCAGGCAGATGACGTTGCCCGAGCCCTCCCAGATCGAGTTGACCGGTGCCTCGCGATAGAGGCGCGCCAGCGGTGCCTCGTCCACATAGCCGATGCCACCCAGGCACTCCATGGCCTCGGCGATGAGCCCGGGCCCCCGCTTGTTGTGCCAGTACTTGGCCAGTGCCGGCATCAGCCGGGCCAGGGCACGTTCGCTGGCGTCACCCCGGGCCATGCCGTCGAAGGCGCGGGCGGTACGCAGCGAAAGGGCGACACCGGCCTCCACCTCCAGCGCCATGTCGGCGATCACCATCCGCATCAGCGGCTGATCGGCCAGCACCCGGCCGAAGACGTGGCGGCCCTGGGCGTGGAGCCAGGCCTCGACCAGGGCCTGGCGCATCATGCCCACCGGGGCGGTGGCGGCATCCAGGCGGGTCTGCTGTACCATCTCGAGGAGGGTGGCGATGCCGCGATCGGGTGCCCCGATGGGCTCGGCCCAGGCGCCGTGGTACTCGATCTCAGCCGAGGCATTGGCACGATTGCCGCACTTGTCCTTGAGTCGCTGAATCTCGATGGCGTTGCGTTCACCATCGGGGGTGAAGCGCGGTACCAGAAAGCAGCCCAGCCCCGCTCCGGTCTGGGCCAGCGTCAGGAAGGCGTCGGACATGGGGGCGCTGCAGAACCACTTGTGGCCGGTCAGTCGCCAGCCGCCCTCGGCGGGCTCACCCTGAGGAGTGGCGCTGGGCTGGGCATGAGTTGAATTGCTTCTGACATCGCTGCCGCCCTGCTTCTCGGTCATGGCCATGCCGAAGGTCAGCCCCTGTTTCTGGCTCGCCGGCAGGGCACGAGAATCATAGTGGTTGGCCAGCAGCCCCGGTGCCCAGCGGGCCGCCACGCCGGGCGAGTGGCGCAGCACCGGCATGGCGGCATGGGTCATGGTTACCGGGCAGCAGAACCCCGGCTCGGCCTGAGTCATCAGATAGAGGGCGGCGACATGGGCCTGGTGGCCGCCACGGCCCTCCTGCTGCCAGGCCACGGCGTGCCAGCCGCCCTCGATGGCCAGGCCCATCAGCTGGTGATAGGCCGGGTGGTAGACCACCTCATCGAGCCGCCGCCCATGGCGGTCGAAGAGCCTCAGCTCGGGGGGGTGACGGTTGGCCTGCTCACCCAGGTCACGAACGCGCTCGCTGCCGATCTCGCGCCCCAGCGGGGCCAGATGCTCGGCGACCCAGGGCGGCGCCTCCCGGGCCAGGGCCTCACGTAGAGGAAGGTCATCGATCAGCAGGTCGCGGTCGCCGCTTGGAGGCGGTTGGTTGGCTACCTCGTGGGTAGTCAGGTGAATACGGGGGGCGTGATCGGGCATGGCGGCTCTCCGCGTCGGCGGCCTAGCTTGAGCATGGAAGTCGCAGGGCGCGCGGTCAACGTGACGTCACGCCCGGGACTGGTTAGGCTGAAGGCATTTTTTGGGAGCACAGCCATGATCAATGATTCGCGTCTGCCGGCGCCGCATATCGCCCGCGAGCGCATCCAGCTGGTGGATTCCCGCAATCGCCCATGCGGCAGTGCCTGGCGCGCCGAGATGCGTCGTTTCCGCTTCTGGCACCGTGCCACCTATGTGGTGGTATGCAATGCTCGTGGCGAGCTCTGCGTCCAGCGCCGCACCCTGACCAAGGAGGTCTTCCCCGGCGGGCTCGACCTGGCCGCCGGTGGCGTGGTGGGGGCCGGGGAGGCGGTTCATCTGGCGGCCCGTCGCGAGCTCGAGGAGGAGCTGGGCATCCACGGTGCGACGCTGATGCCGGCGGGGGACTTCGTGCATGCCCGGGACGGCAACCATATCTTCGGGAGTCTCTACCTGGTCGAACATGATGGGCCCCTGGCTCTCCAGGCGGAGGAGGTGGCCGAGGCGTTCTGGCTGCCGCCCGCCGAGGCCCTGGCCCTGGAAGGCATTACCCCGGATACCCGACAGGCCGTTGAGGTTCTGCGTGACGCGGGGCTGCTGGAGGGCGCTGCATGAATCGGCCCGTGAACCTCACCGACCTGGACGCCGTGACGGCAGCCCTCGAAAGGGTGGTGCTGGGCAAGTCTCGCGAGGTGCGCCTGGCGCTCTGTTGCCTGCTGTGTCGTGGACATCTGCTGATCGAGGACCTGCCGGGCCTGGGCAAGACTACCCTGGCACAGGCCCTGGCAAGGGTGACCGGACTGGGCATGCAGCGCCTGCAGTTCACCAGTGACCTGCTGCCTGCCGATGTGCTCGGTGTCTCGGTGTTCGATCCGCGTGAGGCGCGTTTCACCTTCCATCCCGGGCCAATCTTCCACGGCGTGGTGCTGGCCGATGAGATCAACCGCGCCACCCCCAAGACCCAGAGCGCTCTGCTCGAGGCCATGGAGGAGGGCAGGGTGACCGTGGAGGGGGAGACCCGCTCGCTGCCGGACCCCTTCTTCGTCATTGCCACCCAGAACCCCCAGGAGCAGGCGGGTACCTTCGCGCTGCCCGAGTCTCAGCTCGACCGCTTCCTGATGCGTCTCTCGTTGGGGTACCCCGACGCCCGGGCAGAGCGCGAGATCCTGAGCGGTCGTGCGGGTCGCGAGCATCTGGCCGAGCTGCCGGCACTGCTGGACGCCGAACGGCTCCGCGCCTGGCAGGCGAAGCTGGCCGATATCCATGTGGCCGAGCCGCTGCTCGACTATGTGCAGGCGCTGGTTGCCGCCAGCCGCGACCATCCCGAGCTGGCCTGGGGGCTCTCGACTCGCGGCGCCCTGGCGCTGCTTCAGGCGGCGCGAGGGTGGGCATTGCTCGAGGGGCGTGACCACGTGCTGCCCGAGGATGTGCAGGCGGTATGGGGGCCGGTGGTGGGACATCGCCTGAGCAGCGGTCGGCGGGAGGAGGGCGAGGTCCTGGCCAACCATCTGTTGGGCCGCGTGGCGGTGATGGGGTAGTCGTGCTCACCCGGTCAGCGGGGCGGCGCTGGTGGCGACGCATGGCGATCGCTCCGGGCATGGCGCTGCCCCAGCGTCGCCTCTTTCTGCTCCCCACTCGCTTCGGGGTGGGCTGGGCGGTGCTGGTCCTGCTGTTGCTGTTGCTTGGTATCAATTACCAGAACAGCCTCGCCTACGCTCTCTCCTTCTGGCTGTTTGCCGTGGCGAGCGTGGCGCTGCTGCGCACCTGGCGCAATCTGCTCGGCGTGCGTGCCACCCTGCGCCTGCCCGCCGAGACGTTCGCCGGCGACGAGGTACGCCTCGGTGTGGTGTTGGAGGGAGGACGCCCGCGCCATGCCATCGAGGTGCATGTCGCAAATGGGCATACCACAAAGGGACGTTCCAGAGAGCAGAGTGCCCCAGGGGGAAGTGCCACCCTGGATCTTGCCACGGGGCGTGGCGAAACCACCCTGCGTCTGCCGGCCTGCTCCCGAGGGGAACAGCGCATGCCGCTGCTGCGCCTGGAGAGCGCCTGGCCGCTGGGCCTGGTCCGCGCCGTCGCCTGGCTGGCGAGTGACGAGACGCTTCTGGTCTACCCGCGCCCCCTGGGCGAGGAGATTAATGAGCACCGCCAGGCCGGACCGGGGCTCGAGGCGGGCGATTTCGCCGGTCTGCGTCGTGCCGTGCCCGGTGACAGCCCGGCGCGGCTGGCCTGGAAGCAGTGGAGCCGCACCGGTGTGTTGACGGCAAAGGTATTCAGCACACCGCCACGCCAGCAGCTCTGGCTGGATTACGATGGCTGTCGTGGTGACCTCGAGACGCGCCTGTCGACCCTCTGTGCCCGGGTGCTGACCCATCACCAGGCCGGTGATCACTTCGGACTGCGCCTGCCGGGGGTGACCCTCGCTCAAGGCGAGGGGGCTTCCCAGCGACGCCAGGCGCTGGCGGCGCTGGCGCGCTTTCGTTCCGGCAGCAACCCGGGAGGCACACCATGAGTCGACGCGCGGCGGGGGCGGTGGTGCTGGCCGATGGTCACACCCTGAGTGCGTCCATGCTGCGCCGGCTGTTTGTCGGTCAGTGTCTGGTGCTGGCCCTGCATCTGACCTACATGCCCGTCTGGCTGGGCGGCCTCGGCGCCCTGGTAGCCGGTTACCGCTATCTTCAGCTGCGTCGTCGCCTGCCTCGTGCCGGGGTCGTGCTGCGCCTGGTCGGGGTCGCGGCCCTGGCCGGTGGCCTGTGGCTGCACTACGGCACTCTCGGCCGCATGGAGGCGATGATCGGCCTGCTGCTCGGGGTCTATCTGCTCAAGCTGCTCGAGACCCACAGCCGCCGTGACGCTCGAGTGGTCGTGCTGATCGGCATGGTTGCCACCACGGTGGCCTTCCTGCACAGCCAGGGCATCGCCATGGCCGCCGTGGCCCTGCTGGCGGTGGCCTGGCTGATCTACTCGTTGGTGTGGCTGGCCGGCGCTGCCAATGCGCGGCAGGCGTGGCACGAGAGCGCCTGGCTGCTGGGGCTGGCGGCGCCGCTGATGGTGCTGCTGTTCCTGGGCTTTCCGCGCTTCGGCCCGCTGTGGAACCTTCCCCAGGCCGACCGTGCCGCCACGGGGCTGACCGATGAGATCGCTCCTGGCGATATCGCCGACCTGTCGCGCAGCGACCGCCGTGCCTTCAGGGCGCGCTTCGAGGGGGACGAACCCGCTCCGGGTGAGCGCTACTGGCGGGTCTACACCCTCTCGGAGTTCGATGGTGAGCGTTGGCGACGGACCTCGCCGTCGCGCTTCGCTACGGCGTTGAAGCAGGGAGAGTCGCCTTGGGTGGCAGAAGGAGGGCGCTCCCCCTGGTCGTCGGTGACCGCGCCGCGCTTCGAGGCCGAGCTGCTGCTCGAGCCTGATAGACGCCCCTGGCGCCCCTCGCTGGGCACTCCTCAGGTCAGCGGGGAGCGACTGCGCTGGCTGGCCGACGGTACCGTGGAGGGGCTCACGCCGCTCGCCTCGCGTGGCCTGCTGCACCTTTCGAGCAGCGGCATGGCCCCGAGCTGGCTCGAGCCCCAGGGGATGCATCGGCACACCCGACTGCCCGCCGAGGGCAATCCACGCAGCCGTGAGCTGGCCCAGCGCCTGTGGCAGCAGGCTGGGGGTGAGCCTCGGGCCTTCCTGGCGGCCCTGATGTCGCGTTTCGGCGAGGCGCCGTTCCGCTACACCCTGTCCCCGCCGCGGCTGACCTCACGCGATCGGGTCGACGAGTTCCTGTTCGAGAGTCATGCCGGCTACTGCACCCATTACGCCTCGGCCATGGCGGTGCTGGCCCGCTCTGTCGGGTTGCCGGCACGCATTGTGGCGGGTTTCCTGGGCGGTGAGCGCCACCCGGACGGCCACTTCACGGTGCGCGACTACGACGCTCATGCGTGGGTCGAGGTGTGGTTGGACGGTAGCTGGCGGCGCCTGGATCCCACTGCCGCCATCGCACCTGAGCGTATCGAGCAGGGCGCGGCGGCGGTGGAGGGGGCTGGCGATGCCTATCTGGCCGACGCCCCCTTCTCGCCGCTCCGCCTGCGGGGCGTGGGTTGGGTGAATCGCCTGCGACTGGACTGGGAGCGTCTGGAGTACCGCTGGCAGCGTGGCGTGATCGGCTACCGCGACGAGGCGCGCAGCGCGGTGGTGGCCCGGGTGGTCGAACGGCTCCAGGCTCTCTGGAACGCCCTGCAGGACCAGTTCTCCAGCCGCGCCCCCCTGACGTGGCTGATGAGTCTGGTGCTGACAGGTGTGGGGCTCTGCGGATTGTTGGTCGGATTGCGGGCCGCCTGGCGAAGGCACCGCGAGGGGCGCGACGAGGCACTCAGGATTCGTCGGCTGCAGGCCTGGCTCACCCGGCGTGGCATGCCGCCCCACGGTGGAGAGTCGCCGGCCGCTCATCTACGTCGCCTGGCCGGCTCCGCCGAAGCGGCTGGCCCCGCTCTGCGCGACTGTGCTCACCAGTTCGAACGCTTGCGCTATGCACGTCTGGGGCCCGACGAGCGCCGCAGCCGCCGCCAGACCCTGGGGCGTCGTGTCGCCGAGGTGAAGCGGCACCTCGCCAGTCAGGAGCGCCCGGGGTAGCGCCGCCGTGGGCGGCATGGCATCGTGAAGGATATCGACTATCGGGGCCCGCGCATGACCATCCACGATCAACAGTGTCGCACCGCCCAGGGCGAGCCCTTCAACTTCGGCGCGCTGCGTGGCCAGGTGCTGCTTATCGTCAATGTCGCCAGTCGTTGCGGCTTCACGCCACAGCTGCGTGAGCTGGAGCGACTCTATCGCCGCTATCGCCAGCGTGGCTTCATGGTGATCGGCTTCCCCTGCAATCAATTTGGCCGCCAATCACCGGAGTCCGCGCAGGAGTTCTGCACCTTGAGTGCGCGCGACTACCAGGTCAGCTTTCCGCTGATGGAGAAGGTGAAGGTCAACGGCGGTGCTGCCGACCCGCTGTTTGTCGAGCTCAAGCGCCAGGCCCCGGGAGCGCTGGGCACCGCCATGATCAAGTGGAACTTCACCAAGTTCCTGGTGGGGCGTGATGGCCGGGTGATCCGTCGCTTCTCGCCCCGTGACGGGGAGGATGAGCTACGCATCGCCATCGAGCTGGCCCTGGATGAGGCCTGAGGGGGACTCGAGATCCGCTCGCTCCCGCCTGACGTTGCGAGAGCCTGGTCATCATGGGGGTGTCTCGCCGCGCTCTACCATCAGGCGGCCGATCAGTTCGTTCCAGCGATGCCGCGTCATCATGGTCGTCAGCCCCGAGAAGAGCGCCCAGCTCTTGCGTCGCCACCCCTTGAGCCGCAGATTGTGGGCCACCAGCTGCTTCATCAGTGCATATTCGTCGAAGCGCCGCCACTCGCCGACCACCGACATCTGGTGGCGCGCTAGTACCGGCGCGAGCTCGATGCGAAACACCCACTCCAGTTCGTTGACCGTAAGCCCGTGGCGTTCGATCACCTCGAGCATCTGCGCATAGTCGCGCTCGCCGGGTTCACGCTCCAGCCATAGCGGTGCCAGCGCCAGCCAAAGTTCACCGCGTTCGTCGACCAGGGTCTGGGCATCCATCGTTTGCTCCCGGGGTTTAGGCAAGGGTAACCAGCTTCAGGACGGCATCCTGCCCCAGCTACCGGTCGGGCTCAAGGGCGGACAGCGGTGGATGTGAACGGCTAGAATAGAGCGATTAGCACTTCATGACAGGGTGGCCGAGGCCGCCCACCACACAAACAGCGAGGTCTGACGTGATCATCAAGCCCAAGGTACGCGGTTTCATCTGCACCACTACCCACCCCGTCGGTTGCGAGAAGAACGTACTCGAGCAGATCGAGGCGACCCGGGCCCGCGGCCTGGACAAGGCCCTGGATGACGGAGAGCCGCGCCCGAAGAAGGTGCTGGTGATCGGCGCCTCCAGTGGTTACGGCCTGGCGGCCCGCGTCACCGCCGCCTTCGGTTACGGCGCCGATACCCTGGGAGTGTTCTTCGAGAAGCCCGGCAGCGAGAAGAAGCCGGGCACCGCCGGCTGGTACAACAGCGCCGCCTTCGACAAGTTCGCCAAGGCCGAAGGGCTCTACAGCAAGTCGATCAACGGCGATGCGTTCTCCCATGAGGCCCGCGAGAAGGCGATCGAGCTGATCCAGCAGGACCTGGGGCAGGTCGACCTGGTGGTCTACTCGCTGGCCTCACCGGTGCGCAAGCTGCCCGACTCGGGCGAGCTCAAGCGCTCCAGCCTCAAGCCGATCGGCGAGACCTATCGCGCCACCGCCATCGATACCAACAAGGACACCATCATCGAGGCCGAGGTCGAGCCCGCCACCGAGCAGGAGATCGAGGATACCCGAGCGGTGATGGGCGGTGAGGACTGGGAGCTGTGGATCGATGCCCTGGATCGTGCCGGCGTGCTGGCCCCCGGTGCCCGCAGCGTGGCCTTCAGCTATATCGGTACCGAGATCACCTGGCCGATCTACTGGCACGGTGCCCTGGGCAAGGCCAAGGAGGATCTGGATCGCGCCGCCGGCGAGATCAATCAGCGTCTTTCGGCCACCGGCGGTGGCGCCAATGTGGCGGTGCTCAAGTCGGTGGTGACCCAGGCCAGTGCGGCCATCCCGGTCATGCCGCTCTATATCGCCATGGTCTACAAGGTAATGAAGGAGAAGGGGCTGCACGAGGGCACCATCGATCAGCTCAACCGACTGTTCGGCGAGCGCCTCTACCTGGGCGAGGGGCAGGGCGGCAGCGCCGAGACCGATGAGGCCGGCCGTCTGCGCCTGGATGACTGGGAGCTGCGCGATGATGTTCAGCAGGCGTGCAAGGAGCTCTGGCCGCGCGTGACCACCGAGAACCTATTCGAGATTACCGACTATGCTGGGTACAAGCACGAGTTCCTGAAGCTGTTCGGCTTCGAGCGGGATGATGTCGACTATGATGCTGACGTGGATCCCGTGGCGGAATTCGATGTCGTAACCCTGTAAGGGCAGGGCGCCCCCCGGCGGCCTGCCTGATACTCGCAGACCCGGAGGGCGCATGGATACCCGTCAGAGCCAGACCCCCGAAGAGGAACTGCAGCACCTCAAGGAAGTGAACGAGCCCGAGGACTTCGCGCACCCCGAGCCCGATGAGACGCAGCCCGAGGCACGCGAGCCCTCCCGGGGCCTGCCCTGGCTGCTGCCACTGGTCATCGTGCTGGCGGTCGCCGTGCTGGGCTTCCTGCTGGTGATGGGCATGAGCGACTAGCCGAGGACCGGCAAGGCTGCCTAGAGGCGGGGCTTTGGCTACAATGGGCGATCCCGCTGTTCCGAGAGCCCCGCATGTCCAATATGCCAGCCACCTTCACCGCTTCACCCACGCGTCGGGTCGGAGTGGTGGTATTGCCGGGGTTCTCCCTGCTGGCCGAGGCCTGCGCCACCGAACCGCTGGCGGTGGCCAACCGGCTGGCCGACACTCCTCTCTATTCCCTCGTCACCCTGGGGCTGGATGATCGTCCGGTTCCCAGTGGCTCGCGTCAGGTGCTGACTCCCGATCGCGCCATCGCCGAGGATGACGCTCTTGACCTGCTGTTGGTCTGCGCTCCCTGGGGCGAGGCACCGGAGTCGACGCTGCTTGTCTGGCTACGGCGGCTGGCCGCCGAGGGGCGCAGCCTGGCGGGCATCGGTGGTGGTGCCGAGCTGCTGGCCAGTGCCGGCCTGCTCGACGGTTATCGGGCCACGGTGCCCTGGCCTCGGTTCGAGGCGGTAGCGGGCGCTCATCCGAGGGTCCGCCTCTCGCGTCAGCTGTTCGAGATCGACCGCGACCGGTTGACCTGCGGCGGCGGTACCGCGGCCATGGACATGATGATGACCCTGATAGCGACGCATCATGGCAGCGAGCTCGCCGAGCGGGTCTCGGCGCACTTCGTGCTGGAGCGAGTCCGCATGGCCGACGAGCCCCAGCCATCGGCGCCGCTGGCCGGCGCTCCTCAGAGCCTGGTCGATGCTGTGACCCTGATGGAAGCCAATATCGAGGAGCCCCTGACGACCCATGAGCTGGCCGAGCATCTGGGGGTCTCACGTCGCCAGCTGGAGCGCCTGTTCAAGAAACACCTGCAGGCGGTGCCGAGCCGCTACTACATGGGGCTTCGGCTGCAGCGGGCCCGGCGCCTGCTGCGCGAGAGCGACCGTCCGGCGGGCGAGATCGCCCTGCTGACCGGCTTCTCCTCGGCGGCACACTTCTCCACCACCTATCGCAATCACTTCGGCCTGACGCCGCGAGAGGAGCGTCTGGCCGATGTCGGCAAGACCTGGGAGGCGCGATGAGATCACTGAAGCCCCATCTCTTCCTGCTGATGGTTGTTGCCATCTTCTCCGGCAATATTCTAGTGGGCAAGGCGCTGTCGGCATTGCCGCCGTTCACTATCTCGCTATCTCGAGTGGCCATTGCGCTGGTGGTCATGCTACCGCTGGGATGGCATCAGGTCCGTCATGGCGGTCCGGTGTTCCGACGCTACTGGCGGCCCCTGTTGGGGCTCGCTCTTACCGGTGTAGCTTTCTTCAATGCCCTGATCTATGCGGCGCTGCAGTTCACTTCGGCGACCAATGTTGCCATTCTCGAGAGCCTGATACCGGTGGCGACCCTGCTGCTTAGTGTGCTGTTGCTGGGCGAGCGCTACCGGCTCCTGCAGTGGGCTGGCGTGGTGATCTCTCTGAGCGGAGCCATCGTGGTCATCACGGCGGGACAGGATGTCGATTTCGTGCCCGGCGGGCTCAACCCCGGAAACCTCATCATGCTGCTGGCGATACTTGTCTGGGTAGGCTATTCGCTGCTGGTCAAGGAGCACATGGCGCGTTTCCCGCGCTACGGGGGATTGCTGGTGATGCTGGTCATAGCCAATCTGGTGCTGGCGCCCATTGCTCTGCTGGAGGGGGCTTGGGAGGTGCTGCCGCGACTGACTGCAGCCGAGCTGGCAGGGCTCGGCTATCTCGGCATTTTTCCTTCGGTAGTGGCACTGCTGCTCTACAACAGCGCCCTGGCGGCCATCGGGCCGACTCGCGCCGCGGTTTATCTCAACCTGCTGCCGGTGTTTACCATGCTGGGCGCCTGGTGGTGGCTGGGCGAACATATCCTGACGGTCCAGGTGGTCGGTAGCCTGTTGGTGGTGGTCGGAGTCTGGTGCACGATCGCCCCGCCTCGCCGGTCGAGTCGAGCCGGCTCCTGAAACTGATCCTCAGGCCGGCCTGGCCAGCAGGGCGCGAACCAGCGAGCCCATCATCACCGGCGTATCCTGCTCGATAACGAAACCGCCTGCCTCGAGCAGCGGACGGGCCTGACGGGTAATGTCGGTGGCGATGGTTGAGGTCAGGGCGTTGAGAGCCCGGCGGCCCACGCCAGCGGGGCGATCATCGGCCTGAAACTTGTCCAGCACGCAGAGCTGGCCGTCCGGCCTCATCACCCGCCTTGCCTCGTCCAGACCACGCTGCGGGTCGGGCATCACCGCGAGTATGAGGTGCATCACCACCACATCGAAGTGGTCGTCCGGGTACTCCAGGCGCTCGGCATCCAGCACCCTGGTCTGGACGTCCATGTCCAGCGATTCGGCGCGGCGCGCGAGACGCCGCACCATGGCCGGTGCGAGATCGCTGGCGTGGAGTTCGACGTCCCGGGGCAGGAAGTAGAGGTCGAGCCCGGTGCCGGCACCCACCACCAGCACCCGCATGCCGCGCTGCCAGTGCACCTGGGAGAGGGCGATGCGGCGTGCACGGCGGAAGGCGCGCCGGGCCACGGCGTCGTATATGGGGGCATAGAGGCTATAGCGCCGCCGGTTCCAGGCAGTGGTATTGAACATGCGCGGCTCCTCGCAGGGGAACGTCTCCAGCCTAGTCCAACCAGCCGAAGTAAGGGGCTTTTTCACAAGTTGGCGTCCCAACGCTGAAAGCAGTGGATGGCGCGTCTCTCTATACTCGATGACTGGCGCATCCTGAATGCGCTTACCCGACTTCACAGGAGGATGTCATGAGCCAGACCCCGACCCGCGCCGACTTCGACCACTACATGGTGCCGAACTACTCCCCCCAGCAGGTGATTCCGGTGCGCGGCGAAGGCAGCCGACTGTGGGACCAGCAGGGCCGCGAGTATATCGACTTCGCCGGCGGTATCGCCGTCAACGGGCTTGGGCACTGCCACCCGGTACTGGTCGAGGCGCTCAAGGAGCAGGCCGACCGGCTCTGGCACCTCTCCAACGTCTATACCAACGAGCCAGCCCTCAAGCTGGCGCGTACCCTGGTGGAGCGCACCTTCGCCGACAAGGTGTTCCTGTGCTCCTCCGGGGGAGAGGCCAACGAGGCAGCGCTCAAGCTGGCCCGGCGCTGGGCCTTCGACCAGGCCGGTGAGCACAAGCACCGCATCGTCTCCTTCTCCCAATCCTTTCACGGGCGCACCTTCTTCACCGTCAGCGTGGGCGGCCAGCCCAAGTACGCCCAGGGGTTCGGCCCGGTGCCCGGCGGCATCATCCATGGCGAGTACAACAATCTCGACAGCGTACGTGGCCTGATCAACGACGATACCTGCGCGGTGATGGTGGAGCCGATGCAAGGCGAGGGTGGGGTGCTGCCCGGTCAGCGTGACTTCCTGCAGGGGCTGCGCGACCTGTGCGATGCCCACGATGCCCTGCTGATCTTCGACGAGGTACAGACCGGCGTGGGCCGTACCGGCTCGCTCTATGCTTACCAGCAGCTCGGCGTGACCCCGGATATCCTCACCAGCGCCAAGGCCCTGGGTGGCGGTTTCCCGGTTGGGGCCATGCTGGCCACCGACCGTGTCGCGCCGTCCTTCAGCATGGGTACCCATGGCTCCACCTATGGTGGCAACCCGCTGGCCTCGGCGGTGGCACTTGCGGCCATCGAATATATCGACACCCCCGAGGTGCTGGAGGGCGTGAGGCAGCGTCATGACCTCTTTCGTGAGCACCTGGAGGCGATCAATGCCAAGTATGGGGTGTTCCGCGAGGTGCGCGGCATGGGGCTGCTGGTCGGTGCCGAGATGAGCGAAGCGTGGCGTGACCGGGCCAAGGATATCCTGCCGCTGGCCATCGAGGAGGGCGTGATGGCCCTGGTCGCCGGGCCCAATGTGTTGCGCATGGCGCCCTCGCTGGTGATTCCCGAAGCCGATATCGCCGAGGGCATGGCACGCCTGGAGCGTGCCGTGGCACGCCTGGTCGACGCCTCGTGAGCGAGAGAGGAGACGCCACCATGCTCGTCGTGCGTCCTATCGCCGCGGCCGACCTGCCCGCCCTGGAGCGGCTGGCGGGGGGCGCCGTGCCGCGGCTTACCAACCTCCCGGTCCATCGCGACCGTCTCGAGGAGCGTATCGCGCGCTCGCGTCAGGCTTTTGCCAAGTCGGTGGAGTGCCCCGGTGACGAGCACTACACCTTCGTGCTCGAGGACCTGGTTCGTGGCGAGGTGGTGGGTACCGCCACCGTGCGGGCCCAGGCCGGCGCCCAGGATGCCTACTACACCTATCGCCAGGAGACGCTGATCCACGCCTCCCAGCAGCTCAATGTGCGTCGTGAGGTGCAGACCCTGGCGCTATCCCATGAGGTCTCGGAGTCGAGCCTGCTGTGTGCCTACTCGCTGGCGCCGCGCTACCGCGGTACCAGCGCCGAGAGCCTGTTGCGCCGAGCACGCCTGATGCTGATCGCTCAGTATCCCGAGCGCTTCGCCACACTGCTGGCCATGGCCTTCCCGGGCTACCTGGACGCGGATGGAGAGTCGCCCTTCTGGAACAGCGTGGGGCGCCACTTCTTCGTGCGGGACTATGAGGAGATCAATACCCTGGCCGGGGTTCGCTCGAAGAGTTTTATCGCCGAGGTGATGCCGCAGTTTCCGCTTTATCTGTCGCTGCTCACGCCCCAGGCGCGGGCCGCCATCGGCCGCGAGCATCCCGACCACGAGGTGGCCCTGGCGGAGATGCTGGGCGAGGGATTCCAGCGCTCCCGGCATGTCGATATCTTCGACGCCGGTCCGGTGATCAAGGCCGAGCGGGAGCGCCTGCAGAGCTTTCGGCGTGCCGCCTGGCATCCGGTGCGAATCCGTCCCGCCCACACCCTGCCAGACGCCGAGCCGGCCATGGTCGCCAACCAGCGTCTGGCCGACTTCCGCTGTGTGGTCGCGCGCTATGCGCTATCCCCCACCGGCCAACTGATGCTCTCGCCGGAGCATGCCGAGGTGCTGGGCGTGGAGGAGGGACGCGCGGTGCTGGCCGCACCGCTGAGCCTGCCCGGCGGCGAGGATCCGGCTACCGAGGCTCATGACCCGGGCTATGACGAGGGGGAGCTTTAATGCGTATTCGACCCATTGCCGAGGGTGATCTGGAGGAGCTCCAGGCGCTGGCCAGGGAGACCGGCGTCGGCTTCACGTCGCTGCCCGACAACCGCGACTTTCTGGCCGCCAAGATTGCCGCCACCACTGACACCTTCCTGGAGCGTACGCCCCCCGGACGTCGCAACTACTTCTTCGTGCTCGAGGATGAGGTCAGCGGTCAACTCGCCGGCTGCTGTGCCATCGAGGGCGAGGTGGGGCGCGAGACGCCCTTCTATCACTATCGTCTGGGCACCCTGGCCCACTCATCGGTGCAGCTCGACCTGCATCGCACCATCGACACCCTGTTCCTGTGTTCGGATCACACCGGCGACGCCGAGGTGGCCTCGCTGTTCCTGCGTCCCGCCTATCGCGGCGGCGACCGTCGCGCCGAGCGCAATGGCGCCCTGCTCTCCATGGTGCGCTGGCTGTTCATGGCGGAGTTCCGCGACCGCTTTCCCGACAAGGTGCTCGCGGAGATGCGCGGCGTCTTCGACGAGCAGGGCAAGAGCCCATTCTGGCACTGTCTGGGCAGCCACTTCTTCCCCATGGATTTCGATGAGGCCGACCGCCTGACCGGGCTGGGCCAGAAGAGCTTTATCGGTGAGCTGATGCCCAAGTACCCGATCTACACTCCCTTCCTCTCCGACGAGGCGCGGGACTGCATCGGCAAGGTTCACGAGCAGACCCGACCGGCCCTGGCCATGCTCAAGAAGGAGGGGCTGCGCTGGGAAGGTTATATCGACATCTTCGACGGGGGGCCTACCGTTGAGGCCTATCTCGATGACGTGCGCGGAGTGCGCCTGTCACGACGCTGTGTGGCGGAGATCGACCCTGGCCTGAGCGAGGCGGGTGAGCGTCCGCGCTGGCTGGCCGCGACGACCGAGATGGCCCACTTCCGTGCCGCCTGGGTGGGGCGCGGCCCCGATGCAGATGGCACCCTGCACCTTACCGCCGCCGAGGCGGCCCGCCTCGAGGTGGAGACGGGCGCGACTCTGCGAATCCTGGATACCGAGGAGGATGCATCATGAAGCCGACCCAGTCGCTGCTGATCGGTGAACGCTGGCGCGAAGGCGCCGCTGCGCCCTTTACCAAGCTTGACGGGGTAACGGGAGAACGATTGTGGCAGGGAGGAGGTGCTAGCGCAGAGGACGTTGCCGCCGCGGTGGAGGCGGCACGCGAGGCCTTCCCGGCCTGGGCCAGGACCCCCTTCGCCGAGCGTCAGGCGCTGGTGGAGCGTTTCCGGGAGGTGCTGGAGAGCCACCGCGAGGATCTCGCGGCGGCCATCGCCCACGAGACCGGCAAGCCGCTGTGGGAGGCGCGCACCGAGGTGGGTGCCATGATCGGCAAGGTGGCGATCTCGCTGCGTGCCTGTCAGGAGCGTACCGGTCAGCGCGAGCGTGACCTGGGAGAGGCGCGTGCCGTGCTGCGTCATCGGCCCCATGGGGTGATGGCGGTGTTCGGCCCCTATAACTTCCCGGGGCATCTGCCCAACGGCCATATGGTGCCGGCGCTGCTGGCCGGCAACAGTGTCGTGTTCAAGCCCAGCGAGCAGTCGCCGCTTACCGCCGACCTGACCCTGCAGTGCTGGCAGGAGGCGGGCCTGCCGGCCGGGGTGATCAACCTGGTGCAGGGCGGAGCGGAGACCGGCCAGGCACTGGCCGCACATCCCGGTATCGATGGCCTGCTGTTCACCGGCAGCGCCAAGGTGGGGGGGATCCTGCACCGTCAGTTCGCCGGCCAGCTGGACAAGATTCTGGCGCTGGAACTGGGCGGCAACAATCCGCTGGTGATCCGGGACGTGCCCGACCAGGATGCCGCGGTCCTGACCATTCTGCAGTCGGCCTTTCTCTCCGGCGGCCAGCGTTGCACCTGCGCGCGTCGCCTGATCGTACCCGAGGGGGAGGTGGGCGACCGCCTTGTCGAGGCCCTGGTGGATGCCATCTCACGGTTGCGGGTCGCCGCCCCCTTCAGCGAACCGGCCCCCTTCTACGGCGGCCTGGTCAGCGTGGCCGCCGCCGACGGCCTGCTGGCGGCCCAGGCGGCCCTGGAGGCGCAGGGTGGCACGGTGCTGGCGCGCATGGAGCGACTCGAGGAGGGCACCAGCCTGCTCAGTCCGGCGCTGATCGATGTGACCGGCCTGGAAGTGCCCGACGAGGAGCACTTCGGCCCGCTGCTGCGGGTGCACCGTTACCGTCACTGGGACGAGGCGCTTGAGTTGGCCAATGCCACTCGCTACGGGCTCTCCGCCGGACTGATCGGTGGAACGCCCGCCGACTGGGACGACTTCCTGCTGCGAATTCGGGCGGGCATCGTCAACTGGAACCGCCAGACCACCGGCGCCTCCGGCGATGCTCCCTTCGGCGGGGTGGGGGATAGCGGCAACCATCGGCCGAGTGCCTACTACGCGGCGGACTACTGTGCCTATCCGGTGGCCTCCATGGAGAGCGAAGACCTGCACCTGCCAGACCAGCTGCCCCCGGGAGTGAGCCTGTGAACGAGAACCTGAAACCAGAGCAGGGTCTCACGGATTACCGTGAGGTCAATTTCGACGGCCTGGTGGGGCCCACCCACAACTATGCCGGCCTGGCGCTGGGCAATGTGGCATCGATGCGCCATGGGGGCCTGGAGGCCAACCCCAGGGAGGGGGCCCTGCAGGGGCTGGCCAAGATGAAGGCGTTGATGGATGCCGGCTACCCCCAGGGAGTGCTGCCGCCCCAGCAGCGCCCGGACCTGGGCGCGTTGCGAACGCTGGGCTTTACCGGCAGTGATGAGCAGGTGCTGGCACGGGCCGCCGGCGAGGCGCCGCAGCTACTGCGCGCGGTATGTTCCGCCGCGAGCATGTGGACCGCCAACGCCGCCACCGTGACGCCCAGCCGGGATGCCCCCGATGGCCGCGTGCACTTTACCCCGGCCAACCTGCAGTCGAGTTTCCACCGCTATCTCGAGCCGGCCACCACCGGACGCGTGCTGGCGGCGATCTTCCGCGACCCGGCGCGCTTCGCCCACCATCCGGTGCTGCCCGCCACCCCGGCCTTCTCCGACGAGGGGGCGGCCAACCATACCCGCCTGGCCGGCGAGCATGGCGAGGCGGGGGTGCATCTCTACGTCTATGGCCGCACCGCCTTCGGCTGGGGCCATCAGGAGAACCCGGCGCCCCGGCGCTTTCCGGCGCGTCAGACCCTGGAGGCGAGTCAGGCGGTGGCGCGCCAGCATGGCCTCTCCGCGGCGCAGACGGTATTCGCCCAGCAGCACCCCGGGGCCATCGACGCCGGGGTCTTCCACAACGATGTGATCGCGGTGGGCAACGGCCCGGTGTTGCTCTACCACGAGATGGCCTTCCTGGACGAGGAGGGCACCCTGGAGGCGCTGCGCGAGCGCATGGACACGCCGCTGATTCCCCTGCGAATCCCCCGAGAGGCGGTGAGTCTCGAGGATGCGGTGGGGTCGTATCTCTTCAACTCCCAGCTGCTGTCCAATGCGGATGGCTCCATGACCCTGGTGGTACCCGGCGAGTGTCGAGAGAACGAGAGTGTCTGGCGTACCCTGCAGGACCATCTGCTGGCGGGGGCCAACCCCATCGGCGAGGTTGTGGTCAAGGACGTCAAGCAGAGCATGCGTAATGGTGGTGGCCCCGCCTGTCTGCGCCTGCGAGTGGTGCTGGCGGCCGAGGAGCGTGCCGCGCTCTCCGGTCGTGTGCTGCTCGATGACGGGCTGCATGCCGATCTGGTGGGCTGGGTGAAGCGTCACTACCGCGACCGCCTCACTCCCGAGGATCTCGCCGATCCGGCCCTGGCCAGGGAGACACTGACCGCACTCGACGAACTCAGCCAGCTGCTGGGTATCGGCAGCGTCTACCCCTTCCAGCTGGAGGGGGTGTGACGGAGTCGAGTCGTAATGAGGCGTTGGCTGATGAGACGCTGAGTGGTGAGATGTCCCGCCAGCCGCCCGTGACGAGCACGCCGTTGAGCGCCTATCGACATGCCCTGGCCCACCAGGGGTTCGTCAAGGACAGACCCCAGCGGGTCGCCGCCGAGGCCCTCGAGGCCTGTTTCGATGACGTGCATGCCGTGGCGCCACAAGCCCGGGTGGCGGGCGTCTACCTGTGGGGGCCAGTGGGGCGTGGCAAGACCTGGTTGATGGACGCCTTCCATCAGGGCCTGGGCGTGGCCGCGCGACGTCAGCACTTCCATCACTTCATGCGCTGGGTGCATCGTCGACAGTTCCAGCTCGGCGGCACCCCGGACCCTCTGGTTGCCCTTGCCCGGGAGCTGGCGGCCGAGGTCCGCGTGCTCTGTCTCGACGAGCTGTTCGTCAACGATATCGCCGACGCCATGCTGCTTGGCGGCCTCCTGACGGCACTCTTCGAGCAGGGTGTCGTGCTGGTCTGCACCTCCAATCAGGCGCCTCATCAGCTGTATGCCGACGGCTTCAATCGCGAGCGCTTCCTGCCCGCCATTGCCGCCATCGAGCGCCATATGCGTACCGTCGACCTCGGCGAGGGGCAGGATCATCGTTTGCATCCCGGGCGCCGCCATCAGCGCTACTGGGTCGTCGAGAGCGGAAGCCCCAGGGCGCTGCCCACTCTCTTCAACGAGCTGACTGCCGGCGAGCAGACGACCCAGGTCCCTATCGAACTGGGACATCGCACCATCGCGGTGCGTGGGCGCAGCGACTCGGTCGTCTGGTGCGGCTATACGGAGCTCTGCGAGCAACCCCTGGCGGCGCTGGACTTCATCGAACTGGTCGACCGCTTCGCGCATATCCTGCTCGATGACGTGCCCTGCCTGAGTGATGCGCCTCCGACAAGAGGCATCGCCAGGGGAACCGAGGATGGGGTCAGCCGTGTCGAGGCGGGAGATCGTGAGCTGCCACCGCTGACGCGTCGCGATGATGGTGTGCGACGTTTCATCGCCCTGGTCGACGAGTGCTATGACAGGCGCACGCCGCTCTATCTGGAGGCGGAAGTCGCCATGGAGGCGCTCTATCCCCAGGGACACCTGGCCTTTCCCTTTCGACGCACCCTGAGCCGGTTGCGGGAGATGCAGCTGGCTCGGTTCGACACGACAAGGCGCTGACTCCCTCAGCCCAGTGGGAAATGGTCTATGCTGTGCGGCCATTCAAGATGCAGCGAGAGGAGGAGAGCGGACATTGAACGGGTTGATCTACTGGCTGGACCTGGCGGGGGTCATCGTTTTTGCGTTGTCGGGGGTGGTACTCGCCTGCCGCAAGCGCATGGACCCTTTCGGCATGCTGGTGCTGGCTGCGGTGACCGGCATCGGTGGTGGCACGATGCGTGATCTCGTGCTCGGCGCACAACCGGTGTTCTGGGTTACCGACCCCACCTACCTGTGGGTCATCCTGATCACGGTGGGCCTCTCGATCATTGGGTTTCACTACATCCACCGCCTCTCACGAGGCTTCCTGCCGGTGGCCGATGCCTTCGGGCTGGCACTGTTCGTGGTGATCGGCGCCCACAAGGCGCTCCAGATGGGTACGACTGGCCTGGTCGCCGTGTTGATGGGCATGATGACCGGGGTGGCCGGCGGCATGATCCGCGATGTTCTGGCGCGCCGTGTGCCGATGGTGCTGCGTGAGGAGATCTATGCCACTGCGGCGATCGCCGGTGGCATCGCCTATGTCGGCCTGGATGCTCTTGGTGCTCCTGGCTTTCTGGCGATCTGCCTGTCGCTGTTGACGACCCTCGGCATCCGCCTGGCCGCCATTCACTGGCGGCTGGCGTTGCCGACCTTTGCCTGGGTGGTTATCCCGCGAGCCCCCGAGCCCTCTCTACCAGTCGCCGAAGGCGAGCCGCCGGCACCGCCTGCCGAGCCGCCGCGGCCCAAGGTGAGGGTGCGCATGATTCGTCCCGAGCAATCAAGGCGTCGGAAGAAGCGTTCATGAGACGGTGGGCATTCGGTTGGCGAGACAGCCTGATCCACTCGGCGTGAACCGGTCTTGTAACCGACGGGCTCGCTAACTATCCGGCGCCAGGTTGGCCGGAGTCGAGGCGGTCGGCACGGCTCCCCCGGAGGTCAGGGGCATGAGGTGGCCTTGTCTCGTGGTGCTTCCACCTGTGCCAGCTGTTGCGCGAACTGCGCCTGTATATAGCGATAAAGAGGGATCAGCCGCCTGTTCATGCCTGTCTCGGCCTGCTCTCGGCTAATGCAGTAGGCGCTTCTCTTGCCGTGGAGGTTGATCTCGCTGCCTACCTGACTGAAGTAAAACCCCGACATGGAAAGCAGGCGGTGCAGCCTTGGCTCCATCATGGCGTAGGCCAGGTGGGTGCCGGTCAATCGGCCAATGGCACATCCCGACAGGAAGAGAGCATTTGCCAGTAACGAGAAGGTTCGTCTGTCCATCAGACGAGGCTGACCAGAAGAGAACGCAGGCTCGGTGGCCTGTTTTCCCCTTGGGGTAGGCCTGAAATGAGGGGATATGGCCAGTCGCGAAATTTCATAGAAGCTCCCTCTGGCAGCCCTGTCAGGGTGAAGAGGGGAGTCATACAGACTTTCCGCCGCATAGGATTGCATGGGCAGCCTGTCGAGGGGGGCGGCGGCGTCGGGCTGGGGAGTCACGAGTCGGGTACAGGCGGCGGTCAGGCCTGTGGGACGATGATGAATCAGGCAGTGCAGTGCCCCTTTGTCGAAGATGTCATACTCTAGGCGGCGTACGGGATCCGTAGGATGGATGCCCTTGATCTCCTCGCAATACACGTCGTGACGCAGACGGAAAGCCAGTTCCCTTTCGGCTTCACTGCTGGCGACATGGAAGCTGAACTCCTCCATGAAGCGTGTCAGCAGTGGATTCATGTCCCTTGAGACTTCGTGGTCACACGCCGGGCTCTTCATTCAGGCTGCTTACTGTTGATGGGGAGTGTTCGAGCGAGGGTGAGTATCTGAGGCAATGTCGGTGTTCTCGTTGAGTGCAAAGACGGTGCAGGCTTTCATCGGGCTGCCGAGATAGTAGCCCTGACCATAGGAAATCCCATAGGAGCCCAGGATGGGAAGAAGGGCCTCCTGCTCGACGAATTCCGCCACCACCTGCTTGTCGAAGCCGTTGGCGATATCCGCGATGGCCTTGACGATAACACGACTCTCGTTGTCGTCCAGCAGTTGACGAATAAAGCTTCCGTCAATCTTGATATAGTCAACCGGCAGCTGGCTCAGGTAGTGGAAGTTGCTGAAGCCCACGCCAAAGTCATCCAGCGCGGTACGGCAACCCAGTTCGCGCAGCGACTGCAATACACCGCGAGCGGTGGCGAAGTCGGTGACCGCGGCCGTTTCGGTAACCTCGAGGATCAGCTGCTCCGGGGCAACACCACTGGTGATGATCTCCTCGGCAAGGTATTGCTTCAGACCTTCGTCGTGAAGCGAGGGGCCGGACAGGTTGATGGCCAGGCTGACCTCCTTGTCATCCAGCCGGGCCAGCACGTCAAGGGCCTGGTGGATGACCCATCGATCGATCTGAAGAATCTGACCGCTGTGCTCGGCCACCGAGATGAAGGCGCCGGGGGAGATCAGTTTGCCATTGTCATCCTGCATCCTGATCAACACCTCGTAGTGGCGGATGTCGCGATCCCGCAGGCGCACGATAGGCTGGACCATCAGTGTAAAGGCGTTCTCTTCCAGGGCGCGGTGGATGCGCTCCTCCCAGTAGACACGCTCCTTGAGTTCACCGCGGGCATCCTCGAGCGTCGATAGCAGATGCCAGCGCTGACTGCTCGACTCCTTGGCCTTGTACATCGCCATGTCGGCACTGGCCAGCAGGTCGGTCGCGTTGTCGCCATGCGTCGGGAAGAGGGCAATACCCGTGCTTGCCGCGATCCGGTGGCGTCGCTCGCCCAGCTCGAGCGTCACGGTGGCGAGGAGCTGATTGATCTGCTGAGCGATACGGGTCGCCAGGGTTCTGTCGGCACCACCCACCAACAGGGCAAACTCGTCGCCGCCGAGGCGTGCCAGGGTGCCTCGATGGCCCAGCTCCTCTTGCAGTACAGCGGCAACCTGGCGCAGAAGCTGGTCGCCGGCCTGGTGGCCGCTGAGCTCATTGACATCCTTGAACTGGTCAAGGTCCAGAAGCAGCAGGGCACCCGGATGGCCCTGTCTTATCGCCTTGTCGAGGGCTTCCTTGAGGTAGCGGCGATTGTAGAGCCCGGTCAGAGGGTCGCGCTCGGCCAGCCAGGTCAGCCTGGCCTCGGCCATCTTGCGTTCGGTGATGTCGAGTCCGACGGAGATCTTGCCTGCTGGCTCCCCGGCAATGCCGGGCAAGGGGGCGTGATACCAGGCGATGGTATGTTGGTGTCCACTGCTGGTAAGCAGCAGGCGCTCTTCCTGGCCCTTGCCATCGATACCGACAAGCGGTTGACTCCGGGCGCCGAAGACATCGTCGAAGAGGCGCTTGAGCAGCAGCTTGTCGCTTACTCCCATGACCGATAGTGCATAGTCGTTGACCAGGGTGATACGGTCGTCGGCATCCAGCGTGATGATAAAGACTCGAGCGGTATCGAGCAGACTGCCGATGAAGTCACGCTCCTTGGCGAGCTCCTCCACACGTGCCGCCAGCTCGTCGCCGCGGATGCCGACCTCCTCTTCGAGATCCTCCAGCTGGTTGGCCAGATGCAGGGTCGCGCCTTCGAGAATGTCGATCTCGTCCGGGAATCGGCTGTCAGGGCGAGGGATGGACCTCCTGGCGCTGGCGAACTCTCCCTGGGCCAGGCTCGGTAGGATGCCCGAGATGCGGCGCAACCGTGCCATGGGGCTGAGCAGGATGGCCAGCAGCAGCAGTTCGGCGGCCAGCCAGCCGCCGAGGCCGATGGTCGCCAGGATGCGGGTGTCCTGGCGGATGGCTCCGACCTGTTCGGTGATGTCGTTGGTGAAGAGGATATAGCCGGCACCCTGCTGGTCGCCGTCTCCGCCCATCTGCACGGCACTCACCTCGATCTCGCGACCTGAATGACGAAAGCGGTAGGGGCGGTCAGTAAGGCTCTCGAGGTCTGTCTCGCGGGAGGCTCGACGCAGAGCCGGCAGGCTCTCCTCCTGCCCGGTCAGGGCGATCAGCTGTCCCTGCCAGTCAGGCAGCCGGCGCGCTTCGGGGAGCTCGCCATCCTGCGCCCCTTCGACCAGCAGCAGACCGACATCGCCCTGAGTGATCTGGTGGGCCTGACGCATGACGTCGGCCAGGGAGCGTGACAGGACCACCACCCCGACGCTTCTGCCTTCGACCAGCACCGGTACCGCCGCATACTGTCGGCAATCGCTGCTGCAGCGCAGGGAGGTCAGGGGCATGTCGGTATCGATGACCCGCTGGGCCCAGCGCTTTACCGGTCGTTCATGCGATGACTGAGCGGAGCCCCAGCTGGCCGTCTGTGCGCCCCTGGCGTCGAAGAGGAGAATCTCGTCGATCCCCGACTCCAGCTGGAGGGTCGGCCATTGGGGCTCCAGGGTCTCCGGTAGAGTCTCACCCCCGTGATCGGGGAGGGCATCGCCGAGCCCCTGAGTAGCGGCCACCAGTGAGGCGAGCTGGCGAACGCTCTCTTCGGAACGTCGAAGGGCCTGATCCATTTCACTGGCCTGACGAAGAGCGTTCTTCAGCCTGCTCTGCTCGAACTGTCGCGTCAGGTTGGCGTGGCCAATCCAGGAAAACGCCAGTACCAGGCCCAGTACCAGCAGACTACTCAAGGCGATGACTCGCCAGGTCAGGCTGAGGCGTTGACGGCGTGCTGGGGGTTGGTTCGCTGATCTCATTCTGCCGAGGCGTCCTGATTGGGTTCAGGCGCCTAGAAGCGCAGGGAGAGCTGGAAGAGCAGCATGTTCCAGCGCCGGGTGGTGGCGGATGGGTCCGGGTTGTCCTGCACGGGCAGCCACCCTGTGCCATCCACATGGTGGTACTCGGCGGCCAGCATCAGACGATGGCTCGCGTTCCACTGCAGCCCCAGGGTGATGTCATCGGCAAACTGGCTATGGGCAGGGCCGGCGCCACTCTCTTGGTAGCTTCGGCCGGAGCGATCGTCACGATTGCTGGTCAGGCTGTCATAGCGAACCAGCCACTGCCAGTCGTCATGGAAACGGCGAACATACTGTACATACCAGCTTTCACCGGTCACATCGAAGTTCAGGAAGGGCCTGGCGAAGCCCTCGAGTGTCGATTGGCGAATCGCATACTCCCCGGTAAGGCTCCAGTGTTCCGCATTGTATTGCAGCGAGAGGATCCAGGGCTGGAAATGAAAGTCGCCGTTATTCAGCCCGGAGGTTCGTGGCTCGAACCTGGCCTTGGCGCTTGCCGCACTGAGTGCGGCGATGACCCTGCCACCATCATGTTCGTACTTGATCTGGGCGATGGTGGAATTGCGCGGCTCAAGGTCGCCTGGCGTGTCCTCCAGTCGCATCGTGCGGCGCAGGTCGTCCTCGGCCTGGGGCTTGCCAACGCCTACCTGTGTACGCAGCGTGCCGCGGGGAAGGCTCTCTTCGTGGTAGAGCGTGATGCCGTCACCGGAGAGGGCCAGCGAGCGCGTCCTGTCGAAGTAGATGGACTGGGGCAGCAGGATGCTCGGCCGGGTAAAGGCGACATCACGCGTCTGGTTGTAAAAGCCGAATGGGTTCTTGCTGCGTCCCAGCTGAACGCCGAAGGTTCTCTGTTGGTTGGAGACCACCTGATAGTCGAGAACCCCGTAGTCCAGCACCGGTCTGGCATCGCTGCCATCGCCTCCGGCCCGCCGGCTGAGCACCTGGGCGGCGAGCAGCAGATCCTGATGGGGACGAAGCGAGACATTGGCCCCGATCTCGGTATATTTCAGGCTTCCGCCGTCCTCGCTGCTGGGGCCAAAGACATTGTTGTCATCGGTGATCACCAATGCCTGGCTGAGGAAGCCATGCATCTGCAGGGTATCCAGCACGCCATCGCTGGCCAGTGCCTGTCCCGAAAGGCTTGTCAGAGCCGTCACCAGCAGAGGCGCGAGGTGTCTTTCAATCCATTGAAATGACTTGGACACGTTCATCCAGGTACTCCCTTTCCAGATAGCCTATTGCGCCGGGGGTGGTAGCGATACGCTCGAGCATCTCGGCCTGGTGTCTCACGCGGCCCGGCGCCTGGCCGGTGCCGGAGAAGACCATGCGGTCCCATGCCAGCTGCAGTTGATGGGGATAGACGGTCAGGCGCTCCTTGACGAAGCGCTCATGGACCGGGTGGTTGTTGGGCAGCACGAAGACCCGTACCGCCTGGCCATCCGGCCAGGTGCGCTGGCGCATGGCGAAGATGCCTCGAGTGGCATCCCGTGTGAGATGCTGGGTGGTGACATCGAGATGGGCGACCAGCAGGACCGTCTGCTCGCTGGCAACGGTTCTTCCTCCCGCCAGGGCAACCAGACAGAGCAGCAGGACAGTCTTCAGCCACGCCATGTATCGCCCTCGGGGTGAGAGGCATCGCGAAACGGCAGCGAGGCGAGGTGGTTGAGGAGTGTCATCTGCAAGGAGTCTCTTGTCGCGTCATGGGGCGGTTATGGCGCTTGATGCCTTGGTAATCCCGGGCAGGCTGCGACTCATAAGCTACATGACGCGAAGGGGATGTAAAGCAGACGCTTCAACGTGGCTGCCCGGCGGCGGAGCCGCCGGGCAGCGGGCTTAGCCGTAGATCTGGAAGCTTCCGGCATTGATCCACAGGTGGACGGCAATGCTGGCGACATAGCCCAGTGCAATCACCGGGGCCCAGCGCAGATGGCCCATGAAGGTGTAGTTGCCACGGGCCTGACCCATCAGCGCCACGCCGGCCGCCGATCCGATGGAGAGCAGGCTGCCGCCGACACCGGCGGTGAGAGTGATCAGCAGCCAGTGGCCGTGGGACATCTCCGGCTCCATGGTCAGCACCGCGAACATCACCGGGATGTTGTCGACCACCGCCGAGATCACGCCCAGGGCGATGTTGGCCCAGGTGGCATCCCAGCCGGTGTAGAGCGCCTCGGAGAGCATGCTCAGATAACCCATGTAGCCAAGGCCGCCCACACACATCACCACGCCGTAGAAGAACAGCAGGGTGTCCCACTCGGCACGGGCGACGCGGTTGAAGACATCGAAGGGCACCACGCTACCCAGCTGGGCGAGCTTCTTGTCGTCGCCGCGGCGGGCGTAGCGGGTGCGCTTCTTCTCCAGCGAGCGGGGCAGGGTGCGACGCAGGAAGTAACCGAAGAACTGCAGGTAGCCAAGCCCCGTCATCATGCCCAGGACCGGCGGCAGATGCAGGAAGGTGTGACAGGCCACCGCGGTGGCCACAGTGAACAGGAACAGCAGCACGATGCGGCGTGCACCACGCTTGAGCCAGACCTCCTCCTCGAGGCTGTCCGGCTTGCGATTCTTGATGAACAGGGTCATCACCACCGCCGGGATCAGGAAGTTGACCAGCGAGGGGGCCAGCAGGACGAAGAACTCCTGGAACTGGATCATGCCGGCCTGCCATACCATCAGGGTAGTGATATCGCCGAAGGGGCTGAAGGCTCCGCCGGCGTTGGCCGCCACCACGATGTTGACGCAGGCCAGGTTGATAAAGCGCTTGTCACCCTCGGCGACCTTGGTTACCACGGCACACATCAGCAGCGCGGTGGTCAGGTTGTCGGCGATGGGCGAGATCACGAAGGCCAGGCCGCCGGTGATCCAGAACAGCTGACGGTAGGTGAAGCCCTTGCGTACCATCCAGCTGCGTAGCACGTCGAAGGCGCGGCGCTCATCCAGGGCGTTGATATAGGTCATCGCCACCAGCAGGAAGAGCATCAGCTCGGTGAACTCGAGCAGGGTCTCGCGGAAGGCGTGCTCGGCCTCTGTGGGCATGCCGGCCTGCACATAGACCCAGCCGATCAGCGCCCAGATGATACCGGCGGCGACCAGTACCGGCTTGGACTTGCGCATGTGCAGCTTCTCCTCGCCCATGACGAGCGCATAGGCGAGGACGAAGATGCTCACGGCGACAATGCCGACCACGGAGCTGGTGAGATCCAGCTCGCCGGTCACCGCGAAGGCGGCGGGGCTGAACAGTAGACAGACAAGCACGAGACAACCCGACCACCAGGCGGTTTGCCGGGGCCGTAGGGTGGGGTATCCGTAGGATGACATGGCGTTGGGTTCCGAAAACGAGGTTCGTGGGAAGGGTGAGAAAGCGCGCCCATTCTAACACCTGTAGTGCAGCGCAATATAGGCGCAAAGCCTTACCACCAAAGGAGTAGCGGTGCGGTCAGATGACCTCGGTCTCCCCCCGAGGCCGTTTTATGGCATCATCTGCCCTCCGGCAGCCGCCGGCCGCTTTCGGATCGCCAACGACGCAGGCAAGTCACGCATGTTTCTCGATGAATTTCATACGCTGGCAGGGGACCGCATCACCATCTCGGCGGAGCAGGCCAGCCGATTCGCCAAGGGAGTCGCCGGCGACTACAACCCCATTCATAACCCCGAGGCACGCCGCTTCTGCGTCCCCGGAGACCTGCTGTTCGCGCTGGTACTTGCGCGCTTCGGCCTCTCCCAGCGCATGGAGTTTCGTTTCCTCAATATGGTCGGCGATGGCACACCGCTCGGCTTCCAGGAGGGGGAGGATGGGCTGATTCGTGTCTGCGATGACGCCGGCAAGTGTTATCTGGAGGTCTCGCGCGGCGGGGCGACTACCCACGATGAGGCGGTAGTGGAGGCCTTCACCCGTTGCTATGTGTCGTTCTCGGGCAAGAACTTCCCTCACTACCTCAAGCCACTGATGGAAGCAAAAGGCGTGATGTTCAATCCGCGCCGGCCGCTGGTGATCTACGACAGCATGGGCTTCTGCCTGGAGCGCCTCGAGGGCATGGCACCATCACTCGAGCTGCTCGACTCCTCGCTGGAGGTCAATGGCAAGCGTGGCGACACCCTGCTCGAATTCAGCATCCAGTCGGGAGACGAGCAGGTGGGCACGGGTTCCAAGAAGCTGGTGGTCAGTGGCCTGTGTGACTACGACGCCGAGGCCATGGACGAGATCGTCGCCGAATTCTATCGTCTCAAGGCCGCCTACGAAGCCTGAGCGGGCGGTAACATCACACCTTCACCTTGCCCCGCAGGGCCTTGGTCTTGCCCTTGCGGGTCTTGCTGTCCACCCGGCGACGCTGTGAACCGCGGGTCGGGCGGGTGGGCTTGCGCACCTTGTGCTGCTTCACCGCCTCACGGATCAGTTCGCGCAGCCGAGCCAGGGCATCCTCGCGGTTCTGCTCCTGAGTGCGAAAGCGCTGGGCCTTGATGACCACCACACCCTCCTGGCTGATGCGCTGGTCGCCGAGCGCCAGCAGCCGCTTCTTGTAGAAGGCAGGCAGGCTGGAGCGCTGGATATCGAAGCGTAGGTGGATCGCCGTGGCCACCTTGTTGACATTCTGACCGCCGGCGCCCTGGGAGCGAATCGCATTCAGCTCGACTTCCCAGTCGCCAAGCTCCACGCTGTTGGAAATTTTAAGCATCAGGAGCCTCTACTGGTCAGGTGCCGCGCAGCGGCTCGAGCAAGCCGCCCAGGCCGTTGTGATCGATCTCGTGCATCAGCGCAAGCAGGCGCCCAAGCTCGCTGTCCGGGAAGCCCTCTCGGGCAAACCATGCCAGGTAGGGCCCCGGCAGGTCGGCGAGCAGCCAGCCCTGGTACTTGCCGAAGGGCATGCGCAGCCTGACCAGGGTCAGCAGGTCCTCGGGGTTCACGTTGTCTCCTCGTCGATGGTGGGGTTGGCGGCCATGCTACCGGGGTCGGGTCGCCTTGCCCATGGCCGGCAGCTCTACCAGCAGCCCATCTCCCAAGAGCCCCTGGGCCACGCGGCTGGCGAGGATCTCGAGGATGCCAGCATGCTCACCCACCAGGCGTGTGGTGGCCACGTGCAGACCGGGAGAGGTGGCCATGGCCTGGTCGCAGATCTCGGCGATATCGCCCCCCTCGCCGGCATGGCGCCCCGGGGAGAGAAACAGCATGGCCAGAATCACCTCATGCCCGGCGAGCGCCTTCGAGGCCAGCAGGTCGGCCAGCAGCGGCTCATTGAAGCGATACTCATCGCCATCCCGGCGCTCCATGGAGGCGTAGGTCACGCAGCCGACCTCGTCGGCCAGCACCACGCCGAGCTGCCCGGCCACATAGTTGCGTACCGCGGCGACCTCGGGAACCGGGCTGCCGTGGTCGACCAGTACCACCTTCGGTGGCTGCCTTTCGCTCATCTTACGGGGCGCCATGACCTCACGCACATTATCGGCCAGCAGCCGGGCCAGGCGCAGATCGAGTCCCGAGAGGGTGTCCACCAGCGGCGCCGTTACCTTGATGCCGAGGTTCGGGTACCTTTCCTGTACTTGTGCCAGGCGCTCCGGCAGATAGCGGGTCAGTGCCTGGCTGGGGCCGAAGAAGAAGGGCACGATCACCAGTTCGGTTACCCCCTCCGCCGCCAGGCGCTCGGCCAGCGGCCCCAGCGTCACCGCCGGCTCCCCCTCCAGCTGCTCGGCCGGGACCTTGTGGGAGTGCAGCAGCGAGGCGGCTTCCACCGACTCCCCGGTTGCCCTGGCCAGGGCGCTGGCCAGGCGGCGCAGATTGAGTGTGGCCTGGGGGCGCAGTGAGCCGTTGTCGACGAGCAGGATGCGTGGCATGGGAAGCCTCGGTGTGATGGCGCAAGAGGCTTCACCCTAGCCGTTGCCGATGGTGCTGGAAAGCATGCTGGAGCGAGACGGTACAAGAGGAGACTGCATCATGGAACAATGAGTCCGTTCAGCAGCACCACGCGATGGCACATCAAGAGAGTGAGTACATCAACAGAAAGGCACATCAACCCAGAGGTCCCATGAATCCTACTATCGAGTTGCTCAAGTCCCACCGCTCCATCCGCAAGTTCACCGACCAGCCGGTCTCCCGGGAGCTGCTGGAGGAGCTGGTGAGTGCCGGCCAGGCCGCGGCCACCTCCAGTCATGTGCAGGCCTATAGCATCATTCATGTGAAGAAGCCCGAGAATCGCGAGGCGATCGCCGAACTGGCCGGTGGTCAGCGCTATGTGGCTACCTGCGGGGCCTTCCTGGTGTTCTGTGCCGACATGAAGCGTCCCACCGAGGCGGCCGAGCGCACCGGGGCGCGGGTGGTGCGCGGCATGACCGAGCAGCTGCTGGTGGCCAGCGTGGACACCGCGCTGATGGCCCAGAACATGGCCGTGGCCGCCGAGTCGGAAGGGCTGGGTATCTGCTATATCGGCGGCATTCGCAACAATCCTCAGCAGATCAGCGACCTATTGGGTCTGCCCGAGCATGTCTATCCGGTGTTCGGCATGTGCCTCGGCTACCCGGCCCACGACCCCGACGTGAAGCCGCGCCTGCCGGTGAAGGCAATCCTCAAGGAGGATAGCTACCAGGACGACAGCGAGCTGGTAGCGGCCTACGACGATGCCATGCACGCGTATTACCAGTCGCGAAGGGGCGGTCCCAAGGACTCCACCTGGTCACAGAACCTCACTCCGCTGTTCGATACCAAGCTGCGTCCCCATATGCGTGACTTCCTGGTCAAGCGCGGCTTCGAGATGAGGTGACCACCATGCAAACGCTGCTTGATACCCGCACGGAAGTGACCCAGGCGGCGCTGGCCGCCATCGCCCATATGCCCACCGCCAGCCTGCCGGCGCTGATGGATGAGGATTTCGCCCGCCGCCTCACCGATGCCGACTTCATGCGTATTGCCGTGCTGCTGGCGCAGAAGAGCTTCGATGAGGGGGGCTGCCCCATCGGGGCGCTGATCATCGACAACGCCACCCGGCGCATCGTCGGCAAGGGTCACAATACCCTGGTGCAGGAGAATCACCCCTACCACCATGGCGAGACCTCCGCCATCCGCGATGCCGGGCGGATCGATTTCAGCCAAACCACGCTCTTCACCTCGCTGAGCCCTTGCGAGATCTGTGCCACGCTGGTCAGCATGCGCGGCTTCAGCCGGGTCGTGGTGGGTGATGTCACCAACGCCTCGGGCACCGAGCCGCTGCTCCAGAGCCGGGGTGTGCGGGTCGATATCCTCGAGGATTCACAAGGCATCGAGCTCTACGCGCGCTTCCGCGCCGAACGCCCCGAGCTCGATATCGAGGACTGGAAGGGGGTTGGTGCAGTCCGCTGCTGAAAACGACGATGGCCATGAGGAAACAGGCCGTGCCTGAGGTCTGGTACGGCTCATCCTGGGCCACATTTCCAGCTATCCGTTCACTCGAGGAGGACCAAGGTATGGAGATACGGGACGCTACCGATCTCGCTCCACGTCTGAGGGCGTTGCTCGAGCGCCTGCCCGCCGAGCAGCTGCCGATTACCTACCAGCAGGCCGCCGAAGCGCTGGGTCTTTCACCGCCGCGCACCATCCAGCGCGTCGCCCTGGCCCTGGAGGCACTGATGCGCGAAGACGTGGCCGCGGGCCGCCCGCTGATCGCCGTCCTGGTGGTCAGCCGCCGCGGTGACCTGCCCCGGCAGGGATTCTTCGAGCAGGCCGTCGAGCTCGGCCGTTTTCCGACGGGCTCGGCCGAGCACGTCGAGGCCTATCGCCGGGAGCGGGAGAAGGCACTGAAGGGCAGGGGATGAGGGCGCCGCATATCGGCGCCAGGAGGAAGGCAGCGGCTACTTGAAGCGCGAGCGCGCGTCGAAGGGGGCGCCATTACTCTGCTGGAATCGTCAGCCCACGTTGCACGGCGGGGCGCGCCAGGAAGGCGGCCAGCACGCGATTGACCTGCGGGAAGTCGTCGAGCCCAACGAGCTCCCCCGCCTCGTAGAAGCCGCCAAGGTTGCGCACCCAGGGCCAGACCGCGATGTCGGCGATCGAGAAGGCCTCGCCCAGCAACCAGTCACGCCCCGCCAGCTGCCGGTCCAGCACGCCCAGCAGGCGCCGGGACTCGCCTACATAGCGATCCCGCGGACGCTTGTCCTCGATCTCCCGACCGGCGAACTTGTGGAAGAAGCCCACCTGGCCGAACATCGGGCCAATGCCGCCCATCTGAAACATCAGCCACTGCAGGGCCTGATAGCGATCATGGGGTAACTCGGGCAAGAGTTGCCCGGCCTTGTCGGCGAGATAGATCAGGATCGCACCCGATTCGAACAGCGTCAGCGGCTTGCCCTCCGGGCCGTCGGGATCGAGGATGGCCGGGATCTTGCCGTTGGGGTTCAGCGATAGGAACTCGGGGGAGCGTTGATCATCGCCGTCGAAGCTGACCCGGTGCGCCTCGTAGGGCAGGCCGGTCTCCTCCAGCATGATCGATACCTTGACCCCATTGGGCGTGGGCAGCGAGTAGAGCTGCAGGCGCTCGGGGTGCCGGGCCGGCCACTTGCGGGTGATGGGGAAGGCAGCCAGGTCGGTCATGAGGGAAATCCTTGTGGAAACAACGAAAGGCGGTGAGCGCCTTTTCCATCTTGCGTCATAGGGTTCATGGTCGCGCTTAGGCCCCAAGCGTTACCCCAGTGAGACGACAAGCCCGGCCACGTTTGCCAACACCAACCAATACTACGCCCAGGGCTCGGAAGAAGACATGCGTCCCGACAGGTAGCGGTGGACGCGCTCCCCGAGCAGATGGCCCGGGATTTTGATGGGTGGAAGGCGAGCGGTGTGACGTCATGTCGATCCTCTTGGGGGCGTCAGGAAGCGGGCTCGGGATTGAGGCAGTTGTCGTAGAGGGTCACGGTCGCCGGCCAATCCGAGAACAGGCCCAGGATGCCCACATCCTTGGCCAGCACGTCCAGCACCAGCAGCTTGTCGCCCTCGTTGTCGACCACCGCATCGACGCTCTGGTGGTACCACTCACCGTCCTCGCTGAGGGGGCCGGAACGCTCGAAGCTCCAGGCGATCAGCTCGAGTCCGGCCGCCTTGGCGCGCTCGGCATAGACCGAGGGCACGATGCGTTCCTCGTTCTCGCCGGCCTCGGGACGCGCCTCGAGCAGCATCCACATCGGCGGCGCCAGGATCTTCACGCCCTGCTCGGCGAGCGCCTCCATGCTCGGCGACCAGCTCTCCGGGTCGCGATGATCGAAGGACTCGTCGTCGTAACGGTCGTCCAGATAGACCGCCTGAGCGGCGAACTCGGGGGCGCTGTCGACCCAGTAACGCACATCGTCCAGGTTGAACGACTGCGGGAAGACGTCCTCGGCCGGCACGCCGGCGTCCGTGTACTCATCGATCATTTTCTGGGCGTAGTCGGCCTGACTCATGCCATCGAAGGGCATCGCGACGTTCGGTGCCTTGAGCTCCGGCGTCATGCGCACGCCGAGCGAGCGGAACAGCTCGATGCTCTCGGTATGGGTCATCAGGGTACCGCGGGTGGCGTAGAGGTCGGTGCGCCAGCCAGGCGTGCCGTCGAGATACGCCGCCAGGGAGTCGGCCTCTGTGTTCACGCCGTCCATGCGGCCCTCGAGACTCTGGAACTCGGCCAGGGTGATATCGCTGGTGCAACACTGGACCGCCTCGGCGTTGGTCAGTGCGCCGGTCTCGGGATCGAAGGCCGGCGGCACGCTGCACTGATCGGCCAGGTCGGTCTCGAGTATGTTGGTCGTGGCGTGCAGGTCACACTGGGAGTGGCGGCACACCAGCGCCTTGTCCTCGGTGAAGGTGACGTCACACTCCACGATGCCGGCACCCATCTGGGCCGCGGCGATGTAGGATTCCCGGGTATGCTCGGGGAACTGCATGGCTGCCCCTCGATGGCCGATCGAGAAGTCCCGGCGCTGCCAACGATTGGTGTCGGCGGCGCAGCGCAGCAGGGTCTCCTTGAGGTGGCGTTCGCGCTGGGTGCTCTCGTCCATGTCCTGGATCAGGAACAGCGGACGGGGTCCCAGGGTAATGTTCTGGGCCGCTTCCACGGCGGTGATCTTCTGTGGGCTGGTGGCCAGCGCGGACGCCGAGGCCAGGAAAACGACGATGCCAATGGCAAGTGCTAGGCCTGTGCGTGGCAGCGCGACGGTCCTGTTCTTGGGGTAAGTCCTTTTCATGATGTGCCTCGTGAGTCGCTTGAGTGGTGGAGTGACTCGCTCAGCGTAGCAGAGCCCACGACCGGGGCTGCGTTCCCAGTGGAACCGGGATATGTGGAGACATGACGACCCCACGGGATATGCTCGATGGCCATGATGGTCGCCCCGACAGGCCGTCATGACCCTTGTGCCAGAACGATGCACACTCGGCATGCCGCCGGGCGGTTCAATTCATTCTCGGGCTGGTGACGCCTCCGGCTTTATCCCTATACGGATCAGGCGCAGCGTGAGCTCGTCACTAAGATTCTCCACCGAGTGGGGGGCTTCCGGCGTCTTCCACATCGTCAACGGGAGGGTGAGTGGCGCATCCAGCTCTCGGGTGTCGAAGATGATGTTGCCGTCCGCGTCACGGTCGATGAACTCCCCCGCCGCCTGGAGATAGAGGACGCTGGGCCATCGATGGGAATGTAGGGGCTCCACCACGCCCGGCAGCAGGGTGACTTCCAGCACTCGCACCCTGTCATTCTCCAGGAGGATCTCGTGGTTGTCCGGTGCGGCGACCACGGCATCCAGCTCTTATGGCCAGTTGGCAGGGTCGCCCGTCTTGTAGGTGACGGCAGAAGCCGGCGAGGTGACCTGGCTGAATGCCGTCATGGGGTGAAGGCACAACCTGAGGATGGCAGGGAAGGTGATCAGGGGCTTTTTCATGGCGAGATACCGGTGGTAGAGCGCCCACGTGAAGGGGTGGCGGTTGTGGGTCACTCCAGTGTAGGGAGGTTTTCGGCGGAGAGGTGAGCAGGGGCGTCGCCCGGGGCCGCCCAGTCGCTGGCCAGGGCTCTCGCTCGATGCGTCTTGGGGCTTACGCCCCATACCCGCTTGAACGCGGCGCAGAACTACCTGTTCGAGACGGTGCTCGACGGCCGCAATGCCTACATTGCCGACGGGCCCGGCCGAGCACATCGAGGCCTATCGCCGGGAGCGGGCGCTGCCCTTGCCGCCGTTGCTCGAGCACACGGGCGTCACGATGCAGCGGCGGCGGGTTGGGCCACCGCCGGGGCCTGCACCGGCGAGAAGCGATAACCCAGCAGCCGCATGGCATTCAGGGTCACCAGCACGGTGGCACCGGTATCCGCCATCACGGCAATCCACATGCCGGTGAAGCCCAGCGCCGTGGTGGCCAGGAAGATGGCCTTGAGTCCCAGGGCCAGAGCGACGTTCGTCTTCACGTTGTTGAGAGTGGCGCGAGACAGGTCGATCAGCTCGGCGATGCCGGTCACGCGGTTCTTGAGCAGGGCTGCATCGGCGGTCTCCAGCGCCACATCCGTGCCACCGCCCATGGCGATGCCCACGTCAGCCGAGGCCAGGGCCGGCGCATCGTTGATGCCGTCGCCCACCTTGCCGATCGGGCCCCGGCCGGCGGCCTGCCAGTCGCGAATATGGCGCGCCTTGTCTTCGGGCATCAGCTTGCCATGGGCCTCGATGCCGAGGCTTTCGCCGATGGCCCTGGCGGTGCGCACGTTGTCACCGCTGAGCATCACCGCCTGTACGCCGAGGCGCGAGAGGGCAGCGAGGCCTTCGCGGGCATCGTCGCGGGGTTCATCGCGTACGGCGATCAGGCCGAGCGGGCGCTCGCCCTCCACCAGCACGGCGAGGCTCTTGCCGGCCTCCTCCAGTGCGCTGACCTGTGCGCGCTGCCTATCGTTGAGGAGCCCCTGGTCGAGGAGGTGATGGGGTGGCACCAGGCCAAGCTCACGCCCCTCGACCAGAGCGTCGATTCCTCGACCCGCCACGGCGCGGCTCTCGCTGGCCCGGGGAAGCGTGAGATCCTGCTGCTGGGCATGGCCCAGGATGGCCTGAGCGATCGGGTGGCTGGAGTCCTGCTCCATCGCCGCCGCCAGGCGCAGCACCTCGTTTTCGCCCTGATCGCCGGTCCAGTCAGCCACATCGGTGACCCGCGGTGCACCGACGGTGAGCGTCCCGGTCTTGTCCAGCGCCACCAGGCGTAGCTTGCCCAGCTGTTCGAGCACGGCGCCGCCCTTGATCAGCAGCCCACGGCGCGCCCCCGTCGAGAGGCCGGCCGCGATCGCCGCCGGGGTCGAAATCACCAGGGCACAGGGGCAGGCGATAAGCAGCAGTGCCAGGGCGCGATAGATCGACTCCGACCAGGCCATGCTCGAGACCAGTGGCGGCACCACCGCCATCAGCAGGGCCAGCCCGACCACCGCCGGCATGTAGTAGTAGGCGAAGCGATCGATGAAGCGTGCCACCGGCGCCTTGGCGGCCTGGGCCTCCTCCACCAGGCGAATGACTCGCGCGATGGTGTTGTCCTCGGCGCCGCGGGTCACCTCCACCTCGAGGGCGGCGTTCAGGTTCACCGTGCCGGCCAGGACCTCGTCGTCGACCGAACGTGAGCGGGGCACGGACTCGCCATTGACCGGTGACTCGTCGAGCTCGGAGGTTCCCGCCAGGATACGACCATCGCAGGGAACGCGATCCCCCGGCCGAATCATGACGCGCTGGCCCGGGGTGAGGGAGGAGGCCGACACCTCGCGAGTCCCCTGCTCCTCGATCAGCCTCGCCGTCGACGGCGCCAGGTTCGCCAGGGCCGAGATGCTGCGGCGCGCCCGAGAGGCGGCCACCCCTTCCAGAAGTTCACCCACGGCAAACAGGAACACCACCACGGCGGCCTCGGCGGCGGCGTCGATCGCCAGCGCACCCAGGGCGGCGATGCTCATCAGCATCTCGATGGTGAAAGGGTTGCGCATCTTCAACGCTCCCCAGGCCCCCTTGATGATGGGCACCAGGCCCACCACGGTAGCCGCCACGAAGGGCCAGTTGCCCAGGGCCGGAAAGGTCATGCGCAGGATAAAGGCCAGCGCCAGCAGGCCGCCCGTGACCAGTACCAGCCGTCCCTTGGCGGTTTGCCACCAGGGAGTTGGCGAGTCGCTCGCCTGGTTTCGCTGATCATCGGTGACTACCCGATAGCCCAGCTCGTCGAGGGTACGCTCGATGGTCCGGTGGCTGGGGGAACCCTGCGATGCCGGGACAATCTTCACCGAGCCGGTGACCGAGCTTGCCTGTACCTGTTCGATGCCCTCCAGGCGCCCCAGGGCGGACTCGACCTTGCGCTCGCAGCCGCCGCAGTCCATGCCTTCGACCCGGAGCGTCAGCGCCGAGGAGGCTTGCATAGCGGGGGAAGTTTCCATGATGGCACTCCTGCTGGTAGGTTACTGTCTCCAGCATAAACCTTGTAGCAACTATAGGTTCAAGGTGTAGGCTCAAGGCACAGGTTCAAATGACAGGTTCAAGCCGTTTGGAAGGAGCGTCATCATGTTGGAGACCAACGCCGCCATCGGCATCGGCATCGGCATCGGAGAGCTGGCGCGGCGTGTCGGCTGCAAGCCTGAAACGGTGCGCTATTACGAACGTGTCGGACTGATGAGTGGTGCGATGCGAACCGAGGGTGGCCAGCGCCGCTATGGTGAGGAGGCCGTGAGACGGCTGACCTTCATTCGTCATGCCCGGGACTTCGGATTCTCGGTGGCCGCGGTGCGTGAGCTGCTGACGATGTCGGATCGGCCCGACATGTCCTGCCATGAGGTGGATGTCATCGCCAAGCATCACCTTGAGGAGGTGGAGACACGGTTGCAGCGTCTAGAGGCACTGCGCGACGAACTGCGCAGAATGGTGGGGCAGTGTGCCGGTGGCAAGGTCGAGAGCTGTCGCATCATCGAGGTGCTGAGCGATCACCAGTTGTGCAACAGCGAGCAGGCTCATGGTGGCGCCGGTGACCTGAGGCAAGGTCCTTACCGGTAGCGCTGTCGCCACTCCTTGACCGCGATCTGCTCCTTGAGCAGCTCCAGCATGTCGACCAGCACCTGCTCGGTGACCTGTTCGGTGTGCGGGTCGGTGCGCAGCCAGGCATCGAAGCCACTTTCGGCCAGATGCTCCACCAGGGTGGAGAACTCCGGCGACTGCAGCCCTGCCAGGGCCTCGTTGACCAGGCGGCAGGCTAGATCCGAGAGCGAGGCCTCGAGCCCCCGGGTCAACTGGCCGCCCATTGGCAAGCGCGAGAGTCGCTGGATCTCGGGACTCTCCGTCAGGGTACGGCCGACCAGACCCCGCACATAACGCAGGATATCGGGTCGGTTGTGGGTGTAGGCACTGCCGGCCATGGCCTCCAGGCGCTGGCTGATCTCCTGGATCAGTGCCTGCTGGCGAGGCCGCACCACCCGTTCCACCACCCCACTGGTGAGGGAGTCGTGAGAACGCACCTGAGCCTGGACGTTGTCCAGCATGCGGATGGCGATGCGGTCGGTAAGCTCCTCCATCAGGATGTCGTAGTACTTGGCGAGAACGGCATAGAGGTACCAGCGGCGTACATCGATCATCCCCAGCCGCTGCAGACGGTGCAGCAGCGAGATGACCCGCAGGACGCGCAGCAGACGGAAGCCAGCCAGCGGAATGCAGCCGAGCACGTCGTACCAGTGCACGAAGGGGTAGAAGAACCAGCGGTGATAGCGCCGCTCGGCGATTGCCACCGCCCAGCCCAGCAGGACATCGAGCAGGAAGACCGCCACGAACGCCAGGTCGATGGTGAGAAAGTGGGCATGGATATGGCGTTCGTAGGCGCCGTGAAGGCCTGGCGTCACGGCCTCGAAGGCGCTGTTCAGCGGCGGCAGCAGAAAGAGGCTGTCGAACAGCAGCAGTGCCAGGTTGGCGATGACCAGCGCAATGATCAGCAGGTCCCAGGCCAGATGAACGCGTTCCCCTAGCGGGGTGAGTGGGGGCTGGCGTGTCTCCGGCATGGGACCTCCTGGCCTGTTCTGCACACCGGCGGCCTAGTTGAAGCGTGAGCGAGCCTTGTCGAAGGAGTCACTCATCGACTTCCAGGCGCGCTCGGCACCCTCCTTGAGGTCATCCCAGGCGTCATCGCCGGATGCACGCATCTCCTCCAGCTTCTGGCGCAGCTCTTCACGCTTCTGCTCCAGCTGCTCGGCCTCCTGCTCCCGCTCCTCCTTGAGTCTGGCATCGGCCTCGGAGCTTTGGGCCTGTGCCTTCAGCTTGTCGATCTCCGCTTTCCATTCGTCCAGCTTGGCGCGCAGCTTCTGTTCATAGGCGTCACGGTTGCTCATGCGTCCTCCTCGTTGTCGACGGTCTGGATAACCTCGAATCCCTCGAAGCGCGGTGGGCCCAGGTAGAGCCCCTGCGTGGCAAGGGCGTCGCGCCTGATCATATGCTCCGCCGACGATGACATCTCTCCGCCGGCGGGACAAGAGCATGCCGGGCCATGGTCAGTAAAGGGCGGGTCGATAGCTGTGGTGCTACCTTGAGGGAAGGACAGGAAAGAAAGGTCAGGAAGGCAATAAACGGGCTGGCTTGCTGTAAACGCTGCGCTCTTCCCTCTTCCCTCTGCCCTCTGCAAGGCCTTGCCATCCACCTTCCTGGACAACACTCGTAAGGATCCCCTCCGACCGCACCAGGAGTCACCGATACGCAGCCGTTTATCCCCTAGCGTTATCGCCGAGCGTTTATCACCGAACGTTTATCTCTGAACAAGGAGACAAGACAATGAGCGATCAGCCTTCTGTCGTGCCAATTGAGGTGAAAACGGCGCCAGAAGCGGGAAAGGATCCCTTGACGAAGATGATCGAAATTGCCAAGGATGACAAACTGTCGGACCGCGACAAGGCCGCCTTGATCACCTACTCCCAGCAACGTTTTACCAATCGGCGGCGCATGGCCTATATGGCACTCTCCGGCTTGATCGGTTCACTGGCCTTTATCTTGGTTGCCGCGCTTGTCGACGGGCTTAACTGTCCGCCGGGCCAGACCTGCCAGGGCATCCTCGGTTCCATCGAGAATAGTCAGACCCTGATTGCCTGGATCATGGGCTTTCTGACGGCGATCGTCGGGGCGTACTACGGGGTTTCCGCCTGGCGCCCCGCCAGCTGACAGCGCCCCACGACGACCATCGGCGACCGGCCCCCGCACACTCGTTCTGAATAGCGGAGGCCATGCTGAGGTCAGAAGGCGCCGAACAGGCTGCCCAGGGTGATGACGCTGATCAGCGCCAGCATCGGAATGATGATGGTGACCATGGCGATGTTGAGGTAGGACTGGCGGTGGGTCAGCCCGCAGATGGAGAGCAGGGTGATCACCGCGCCGCAGTGGGGCAGGGTGTCGAAGCCGCCGGCGGCGAGCACCGCCACCCGGTGCATCAGCTCCGGGGCGATGCCGGCCTGCTCGGCCAGCGCCAGGTAGTCGCTACCGAGGGTCTGCAGGGCGATGCTGAGGCCGCCGGAGGAGGAGCCGGTGATGCCTGCCAGTGTGGTCATGGCCACTGCCTCGGAGACCAGCGGGTTGCCAGGCGCCACGCCGAGCACCGCGTCGCGCAGGATGGCGAAGCCCGCTAGCGAGGCGATCACCGCACCGTAGCCCACCTCCGAGGCGGTATTGAAGATCGGCAGCATCGAACCCAGGGCACCCCGGTTGAGGGTGTCCTGCAGGCTTTGCCAGTGGCGTAGCCGGGTCAGTACCAGCCAGGCGCAGGCCGTCAGCAGGGCGATGATGATCGCCCACAGGCCGGTCTGGTTGGCCACCTGCAGCTCCGGATAGGCGGCACTCAGTGCACTCATGTCCAGACGGGGGAAGATCGCGTAGGTGAACAGCGCGTTGATTCCGATCACCAGCACCAGCGGTGTTATGGCCAGCATGAAGGGCATGCCATCGACAGGGCGACTGTCGCCCTCGGGAGTCAGGTTCGCCTCGCGGCTTTCGTCATGCTCGCCGTAGCCTTCACCGGCGGTCTGGGCGCGCAGGGCGCGACCGTTCAGCCACCACCAGCCGACCCCGAACATGATCAACGCCGCGATGATGCCAAGGCCAGGCGCGGCGAAGGCGTTGGTGCCGAAGTAGGGAATCGGAATGGCGTTCTGGATCGCCGGAGTCCCCGGCAGGGCGGTCATGGTGAAGGTGAACGAGCCAAGGGCGATGGCGGCCGGAATCAGCCGCTTGGGAATCGCGGCGGCGCGAAACAGCTCCCGGGCGATGGGGTAGATGGCGAATGCCACCACGAACAGTGATACCCCGCCGTAGGTCAGCAGGCCACAGGCCAGCACCACGGTCAGGATGGCGTGACGCACCCCAAGCACTCGGGTGATCCAGTTGGCGATGGCGCTGGCCGCCCCGGAATCGGCCATCAGCTGCCCGAACAGTGCCCCAAGCAGGAAGATCGGGAAAAACTTCAGCAGGTAGCCGCCGAGTGCGCTCATGAAGGTCTCGGTATAGATCGGCAGCATCAGGGCGATATCGCCGGAGAGCAGCACCGCCAGAGTGGCCATCAGCGGTGCCAGCAGCAGCACCGAGTAGCCGCGGTAGGCCAGATACATCAGCAGCAGCAGCGAGATAACGATCGCCAGGGTACTGAAAAACATGCAGACGTCCTTGTAGACAGAAACAGGGGGTATGGGTGTGGCCCACGCGGGCAGGTCTCCTTGGAGCAGCGAGGTGGCCAAAATGAGGCGGCGAATACTTACATATCCAACAATAAATACAAGAGGCCGATTTCCCCGTTCGTCCAGGGCCGAGATTCGGTGCCTGGAGCCGGAGAGGGGCGCAAGGGTAAGGCGTCAGGTTACATGGGGAGGAAGTTAGAGGCGCACCCTGTCGCGAAGGGCCTGGGTTGCGCCTTGCGACATCCTTGTCGTCAGGCCTCCGTCAGGAGCCCATTGGTGGGCCTGGTACGCTTGTGCCCCATGCGCTGCTGGCAGATGCGGGGGCTATCGTCCGGACTCTGCCGGCTCTTCGACGTTGAACACGCTTCTCAGGTAGTGGACATATTCCGGGTCGCGGGTGGTGGCCTTGCCCGGGGCATCGGAGATCTTGGCTACCGGCTGACCGTTGCACGAGACCATCTTGATGACGATGTTCATCGGCGTCACCCCGGGCAGGTCGCAGGTCAGGCTGGTGCCGATGCCGAAGCTGGTGCGAATGCGCCCCTCCAGCGCCTTCTTGATGGCCATGGCCGAGTCGAAGGTCAGTGCATCGCTGAAGATCAGCGTCTTGCCTCTGGGGTCGATGCCCAGCCGCTCATAGTGGCGGATGCACTTCTCGGCGAACACCAGCGGATCGCCGCTGTCGTGGCGCAGGCCGTCGAACAGCTTGGCGAAGTAGAGATCGAAGTCGGCCAGGAAGGCATCCAGGGTGATGGTGTCGGTGAGCGCCACGCCGAGATGGCCTCGATACTCCTGGACCCAGGCCTCCAGGGCGGCGCGCTGGCTGTCCACCAGCCGGCTGCCCAGCTGCTGGTGGGCCATCACCCACTCGTGGGCCATGGTGCCCATCGGTGCCAGGCCGTGGCGGCGCGCGATATCGACATTGCTGGTGCCGACGAACTGGCCCGGAAACTCCTCGGCCAGCACGCCGATAATCGCCTCCTGCACCGGTTGCGACAGCCGCCTTCGGGTGCCGAAGTCGGCCAGGCGGAAGTCGGCCAGCTGGGCCGACGTGTAGTCGCGGCGCAGCGCCGCCAGCTTGTCGCGCAGCCGGCTCACCGCCTGGTCGATGCTGGCGTCGGGATGCAGCACCCGATTTCGCACCTCGCTGATGATCGCCAGGATCACGATCTCGAACAGGATGCTGTGCGACCAGGGACCGTCGATGACGATGCACAGCTCGCTGCCTTCCATGTAGGTAGCCACGTACTCCGGGCGGAAGCGGTAGAGCTCCAGGAAGCGAATGAAGTCGGGGGACAGGTAGGGAAAACCGCTCAGGTAGGCCGACTCGTCGCGGCTCAGGGCCAGGCTGGCCAGCCGATCGATCTGGTCGCGAATCTCGCCCAGGTAGGGCGCCAGGTTCTCGGCGTTGCGGCAGCGAAACTCCCAGGCCACGCTGGCGTTGGGGTACTTGTGATGCACCCCCTGCATCATGGTCAGCTTGTACCAGTCGGTATCGAGCAGTGAGGTGATGATCTGGCCCGGTGCGCGGTACGCGGCCGCCATGGAGTGCTCCCTGTGTGGTGATGGCATCGATGGTAATCGTATCGCTCGGGGGCGGCCATTTCGAGAGCTATCAAACAAGACACTCTCGCTTCAGGGTGGCAAGGCGGCCCGGGTCGGTGGCATTGTCGAGTCTGACGTGCCCGCGTCGCAATCTCGGCCACGCCGGTCACGCACCCTCGAAATCCGACAGGAGGAGTCGCCATGAAACCGCTTTCGGGAACGGGGTTCGCGATCTTCGGGGCCGCCCTGGTTGCCATCAGCTATGGGTTGGCACGCTTCGCCTTCGGGCTCTTCGTGCCCCCGATACGCGACGAGCTGGGCCTCTCCTCCTATGTGATCGGCATCATCGGCTCACTGCCGCTGATCAGCTTCCTTCTGGCCACCGCGGTGGCCCCCGTGATCACCGACCATCTCGGCGCCCGCTATACGGCGGTGCTCTCGGGACTCTTCGGTGCCGCCGGGCTTGCGCTGATCAGTCGAGCCAGTGGGCCGCTGATGTTGGGCTCGGGGGTATTCGCGTGTGGCATCTGCACCGGCTTGATGATGCCTGCGCTGACCGCGGCCATGCAGGCAACAGTCAGGCGGTCGTTGCATGGCCGCGTCAGCTCGGTGATGAACGCGGGGACCAGCATCGGCGTGATCGTGGCCGTCCCGACGGTGCTGTTCCTGGCTGGCGCCTGGCGCCACGCCTATCTCTCCTTCGCCGTTCTTGCCGTTCTCGGTGTGATCGCCGCCTGGCTCCTCCTGCCCTCGGTCTCGCGGGTCGTGCCGGCCGACGCGGCATCACCACCGCCGCTTGGCGAGCTGCCGTGGTCACGGCTGGTCAGGCTATCGCTGTTTGCCTATGTGATGGGCTTGGTCTCCTCCGCCTACTGGATCTTCGCGCCTGACCTGGTGGTCACCCTGGGTGGCCTTCCCCCGGGCGTTACAGGGTGGTTATGGCTGGCGGTGGGTATCGCGGGGCTTGGCGGTGCCATGGTGGCCGATCTGGCCGATCGCAACAACCCGCCGATTACCCAGGCGCTGATGCTGATGATGTTGGCGGCGAGCCTGGCGCTGCTGGCGGCAAGCCCCGCCAACTCGGTGCTGGCGGCCTTTTCCGCGCTGGTCTTCGGCCTGGCCTACATGAGCCTGACCGGTCTCTATCTGATGACCGGCATCCGGTTGCTGCCGGGCCGGCTCTCGATGGGGCCGGTGCTGCCCTTCATGGCGGTATCGCTGGGCCAGGCCACTGGCTCGCCGGCAGTGGGGGCGCTGGTGGATGGCTTTGGCTATGCCGATGCGTTCGCCATGTTCGCGGCCCTCGGCATTCTGGTGGCCGTGCTCTCGCCCTTCTACCCCGGCGCCATCGCCCAGGCGGAGGAGGAGGCCTCCGAGGAGGAGGGCGGTCTTCAGGCGGCCTACGACCACCAGCTTCAGAACGAGGAGGGTGAGCCGCTGGAGGATCCTCTCGAGGATGAAGATGAAACTTCCGCCGCCACCTCGTGACTGACCACTACCCGGTTCCTGCCGCCGTGCTTGCCATTGTAGAGCGCGCGGTCGGCCCGCTGGATCAGCTCGTCCAGATCGGTTTCATCGTCGAGAACTTCGGCGATGCCGATGGTGACGGTGAGGCGGTGGTCGGGCATGGCCTCCATCACCGTCAGCTCGCTGATCTTGCTCCGCAGGCGCTCCGCCACCATTCGTGCGTCCTTCAGATGGGTCTCCGGCAGGGCCACGATGAACTCCTCGCCCCCGAAACGCCCGATCACATCCTGGGGACGGAGGGATCGCCGGCAGGCTTCCGCGATCGCGGCCAGCACTCGATCTCCCTGGCTATGTCCCCAGGTATCGTTGATGGCCTTGAAGTGATCCACGTCGATCATGAACAGGCAGAAGGGCGCCTGGTCGCGCCGCGTGCGCCGTAGCAGCGTCTTGGCGCGTGTCATGAAGTGGCGGCGAGAGTCCAGGCCGGTCAGCGCGTCCTGCTCGGCGACCCTGCGCAGCTGTGCCTCCAGCGACTTGCGGTGTGCGATCTCCTCGACCAGCTGGCGGTTCTGTACACGCTCCTCCTGCAGAAGCGCGAACTGCTTGCGCTGCAGCTTCTCCAGGCGTAGCAGGGTGAAGAAGCCTACACCATTGGTCATGATAAGCAGCAGGGTGGTGCGCATCACGACCACGGCAGAGGCGTCCGCCGCCATCACGGAAGCAATCAGAAAGCCGATGCCCAGATAGAGGCTGGCGACTGCCGCGACGGGCAGCAGATTTGGGATGAGCAGATAGAAGGCCATGGTGGCGACCACGACTGCCGGCACCTGGGTTGCAAGGCTCTCGGGTCGCAAGGGAACGATCAGGATGATACCGGTTGCCAGTATCCAGAGTGGCAGGGCGTGCAGCCAGTCATGGCAGATGTAGTGGCCTCGGTGTCCAATCACGACGGCGAGGGTCAGGCATGAGACGACCACCAGGATGCGCATGGTGATCAACAGCGTGAACTCCAGGGTCAAGCCGGTATAAAAATAGTCCGAGATGGCAAACATGCCGAAGATCAAGGCCGCCACGCTTAGCGCCAGGCCGGTTTCCGTTCGAACTCGCGGCTGGATGCTTCGGCGATACAGCGCTTCCCTGCCCTGCTCGTGGAACTGACCGGTCAACCGGTGCAAGTGATGTGTGGTTCCTGGTGCCGGCAAGGCCAGGTTCTCCCCGTCCAGTTTGGGTTGAAGGGCATTGCGTCTCCCGTCGGGCATGGTGGACCCGAAGGCGACTGGATCCCGGGTCAGGATATCGGAACCGGGCGTTGCCAGACGTTTAATCGGCCTACGCGGTATTCGCTGACGCGGAGCCTTGTTGGGGCAGTGAGGCCGGCAACGCCACACAGACGCGATTGCGACCGCTGCGCTTGGCCCGGTAGAGTGCCTCGTCGGCATTCTTGAGCAGCAGCGGTAGTCGGTCTTGTTCGGGACGAGGGTGTGTGGCCACGCCGATGGAAACCGTGTAGTGAATGGCCTCACCCGAGGTGAGGGTTACCGGCTTTTCGGCCAGTGCCTGACGCAGTGCTTCCGCTCGGCGATGACCCTGAGCCAGATCGGCATTGGGCAGCAGCACGACAAACTCCTCGCCACCAAAGCGAGCCAGAATATCGGTGCCACGCAGCAGATGCTGGCAGGTTTTTGCCAGCTCTTTCAGTACCTCATCGCCTGCATCATGCCCATAGCGATCATTGACCGCCTTGAAGTGGTCAATATCCAGTGCCAGTGCGGTTAGGGGGTTGCCCTCGCGCTGGAGGCGCTTGACCTCGTTGCTGGCCAGCTCGTCGAAGTAACGTCGGTTGGCCAGCCCCGTCAGCGCATCACGGTAAGCCAGGTCCTCGAGGGAGCGTTCGAGTCTCGCCTGCTCACTGATGTCCTGCACGCTGCAGCGACCCACCATCAGCGTGCTGAAAGGGGAGAGTCGTGATGACACGCTGCACAGCACGGTCAGCCGCTCGCCATTTCGGCACACCAGGTCGGCACGATGCTGCTGTTGTTGACCACTGGCCAGGGAGCCCATCAATGCGTGGATGGTCTCCCGTGACTCCTCGTCCATCAGATCACTGATACGCAGGCGATCCACGATATCGTCGCGTTCATAACCCAGGTAGTCCAGGAGGGCACGGTTGACGTTGGTAATCAGCCCATCCGCCGCCACGGTCACATAGCCGATGGGAGCGTTCTCATAGAGATCCTTGAAGTCCGCCAGCTGCTGGCGCTGTGCCGCACGCGCCGCACGTCGCTCTTCGCGACTGGTGATGATGAAGTGAACCAGTACCCCGGCCATCGCAAACAGGCCGGCCAGGAACGCCTTGAACCAGTTCTTGAGATACAACGCGCCTGCCTGCCACTGAGCCTTTTCAGTTTGTACCAGCATCGTCCACTCGGCGGCATAGGTATCGTTGATAAGCCCCCTATTGATCGCATAGTCACCGTGAAAGAGGCCATTGCGGAAGTTGGCGATATCGAAGCGAGTGAAGCTGAAGAGGTCGTCGTTCAACTCCAGCTGCCCTGTCGGTTCTGCCTGCAGGCGCTCCCACAACCTCGGTTGCCATGCGGAGAGGGTGCGTCCGGGCTGCCCCAACATCCAGCTCCACTCATTTTCGCGCCGGTGGTTGAGCAACCAGTAGCCCTCCGAGTTCAGCAGCATGGCGCGGTCGACAGCGGGGAAGTGTGCGCGATACTGGTTGAGCAATCCGCCCGCCAGGTAGTTCAGCACCAGCAGGCCAGCGGGCTCCCCTTCGCCGTCGCCGATCATGCGCACCAGACGCAGCACCGGTTTGTGGGGCGTCTCGATCCTGCCCTGTTCGACGTTGAGGTCGAGCGGCGAGAGATAGACCTGGCCCACTTCCAGGTTCAGCCCCTCCTGGACATAGTAGCGTCCAGACTTGTCTTGCAGTGCCTCCTCGGACACGGCATGGGAGGCGCCAGGTGCATGGTTGATGCGCACCCGCTCATGGCCCTGCAGGTCGATAAACCGGATCTGGTCGTAGCGTCCATACACATCGCTGGTATCGATCAGGGTGCGTTCCATCCTGGCCTGGTTGACGGCAGACGGGGTCGCCACGAAGTCTCTTACGCTGTCGAGCAGCGCGAGCTGGTGGGCATCCTGTACCGCCTTGAGCAGATGTTCCTGTAGCTGAGTCCTGGCCGTTCTCAGCAGCTGGGTGTGACGCTCGAGGGCTCGCTCCTTGAGGTTGGCGTCGTAGAGCGCCTTGCCGCCCCACAGCAGACCCGCCAGCACCACGAACACTACCGCGGTGGTATATGCCTGTGTCTTGAGTATCGTTTTATGCATCGTGTTTCCCGAGAGCGGCTCGCAAGGCTAGACCCGGTTTGCAGGGCTTTCGTAACGTTGTGCTTGAGCCACCGGTAATGGCTTGGTGAAGATTGCAGGCGATGATCATGCCTTCCCGGGCGCCACCAATCCACCGCTTCGCATCACCTGCCTTGCCATCCGCTAGCGTGGCTGCGCGCCTCGTGAACATATCCTTCGTGCAATGTGGGCATGACTGTGGCTGGTCAGGAAAGCCCTTCAGGCATGGCGAGTCAGGTGGGGGGGCTCAGCTCGGGCTTCAGTGGCTGGACGCAGGAGGCTCGTCAATCAAGTACTGGTAGATTCGAAAAATCTTGATGATGGTCAAGAAGGTGGCGAGAGGGTGTTATAGGATTATGACTTTTTGACCGTGTTGCCTACTCTGTTGGGCCGGCTAATGTTCTGCACATTAACCGTAGCTCTGGACGTCAATCATAAGAGGAGTGCAGTGTGCTGAACCGACAGCTGGGCCGGCATGGGAGGTGGTATGACTGTCAAAAATAACCGTGCAGGAGTGAACCCGGTTCAGTCGGCCGGTAATGCGGGGGCGGAAGGCGCTGCTTGTCACTGCAGCACGATGTCAGCCTTGCGCCAGCGCCTCAATCAACTCTCTACCGCGGTCGAGCAAAGCCCGGTCGCCATCGCGATCACGAACACCGAGGGGCAGATCGAGTATGTCAATCAGCGCTTTGTCGATGTGACGGGCTACAGCCGCGAGGAGTTGCTGGGCAAGACGCCAGCCGTGATTCAGTCAGGAGAGACGGCACCCTCGGTCTACCGGGATCTCTGGGAAACGCTGAAGGCCGGTGAGGTGTGGCGCGGTGAAATGCTCAACCGGCGCAAGAACGGGGAGTGTTACTGGGAAGCCGAGGTGATCACTCCGGTGCGCGATGATCAGGGCCAGGTGGTCAACTATGTCGCTGTCAAGGAGGATGTTACCGAGCGCCGTCGCCAGAAGCGTGAACTCGAACTGTTGGCAACGGTCTTCAAGACCGGTCAGGCGACCATGATTACCGACGCCGAGATGCGGATCGAGCGTGCCAACCAGGCATTCACCGATGTCACCGGGTATCGCGAGGATGAAGTGCTGGGCAAGACACCCAGGATCTTCAAGTCGGGCAGGCATGGCACGGCATTCTATCGGCGGCTGTGGGACTCGCTTTTCGACACCGGCCATTGGCAGGGGGAGATCTGGAATCGCAACAAGTTCGGTGAGGTTTATCCGTTGTGGCAGTCGATCACCGCGGTATACGACGACGAGGGCGAGATTCGACATTTCGTCGCGGTTTTCCATAATATCGCCGAGCGAAAGCGCATGGAAAACGAGCTGGAGCGCCAGGCAACACGGGATCACCTCACTGGCGCCTTGAATCGCCGCGCCTTCGATGACTCCCTGCGCCAGGCCCTGGAACAAGCCGAACGCGACAGCATGCCCTTCACTCTGCTGCTCTTCGATATCGACCACTTCAAGCAGGTCAACGATCGATACGGCCATGATGTCGGCGATGCCATACTCAAGCGACTCACCGAGCGGGTGGCCAGCACGCTGCGTACCACCGATATCCTGTGCCGCTGGGGCGGTGAGGAGTTTACTGTCCTTTTGCAGGGTACCTGCCTCAAGGGTGCTGCCAGTTTCGCCGAGCGTCTGCGTTATCAGGTCGCGAGTGCACGCCTCAACGGCCTGGAAGTGACGATCAGCACCGGTATCGCCCAGTATCGCCCGGGAGACGGCATGGACTCGCTGTTGGCTCGGGCCGATGACGCCCTCTATCGTGCCAAGCAGATGGGGCGCAACTGCATCGTGGTGGAAGACGAATGACGGTCGCCCTGGTACACGCCTGGAGGTAACGCAGCAGTGATGTACCGGCCTGTAGGCTCGGCAACCGTCAGTCGTCCGTTTCATGCCCGGCGCAAGAGCCGGGCTAGCCAAACCCGCTTGCTCAGTATTTGCTGAGGGCACCGCTCTCCTCACGACGTCAGGAGGTATATCTTATGGGGGCCTGTACGTGACCGACGACCTCGCCCTGCTGGAAGCGCAGCAGACCATTCACGAACTGATCGCCCAACAGGCACCGCTTGAAACCACCCTGGACGCCATCGCTCACTGGGTCGGGATTCAGCTTCCCGGTGCCATCGTTGCCTTCATGCGCTTCGACCCAGCACGCTGCACCCTCAGCCTGACCTCGAGTTCGCGGTTTTCTCGGCTCTATTTCGAGCGCCTCCAAAATGTCTCGGTCGGGGAGGGCATGGCGTCCTTCGGCGAGGCAGCCTATCGGCGCCGTCAGGTCCTCACGGAAGATATTCTGACGGATCCAATCTGGGACAGGTTCCGTGACGCAGCGCTTGCCGAGGGGCTGCGTTCCTGCTGGTCGAGCCCGGTCCTTTCCTCTGATGGCGAACTGCTGGGGACCTTCGGTACCTACTATCGTGACCCCATCGCCCCTAGCGGCATCAGCCGGCGACGGCTGCAACAGGCCGCCGCCCTGATCGCTCTGGCGATCATCAAGGACCGCAACAGCCGTCAGCACCGCTCACTGGTCGAGCGGTACCACGCTCTGTTCGTGAATCATCCTGACGGGGTCTACGAGCTCGATCTCGAGGGTCGCTTCCTGCAGGGCAACGCCGCCCTGGAGAGCATTTCTGGTTACTCGATGAAGGAGCTTATGGGGCGTCACTTCAGTAGTTTCGTTGCTCGCGACCATCTCGACCAGGCTCACGCCGCCTTCGATGCCGCCAAGCGGGGCAAGTCACGTCATTACGAAACTCAGGCCCTCCATGCCGACGGCCGCCACCGCTACATTGATGTCATCAACTTTCCGGTTGTCGTCGAGGACGAAGTCATCGGTGTCTATGGCATCTGTCGGGACATCACCGAGCAAAAGCAACAGGAGGCGAAGATCGCCTACCAGGCCAGCCACGATATGTTGACTGGCCTGCCCAACCAGCTAGCACTTGGCGAGCAACTCGAGCGAGACTACCGGTGGTGCCAACAACATCAGCGCCTGCTGGCAGTGATGTACCTCGACCTGGATGGGTTCAAGGCCATCAATGAAGGGCTGGGGTACGAGGTCGGCAACCACCTGCTGGTGGCCATCGCCGACCGTCTGCGACCGCTGCTCGGTCCCCGGGACACTCTGGCCCGCATGACGGGCGACGAGTTTGTCTTCCTGCTGCCGGACCTCGAGAGTCGCGAGGAAGTGGCTGTTGCCGCCGAGCGCATCCTCGCCATCTTCGAGCGCTCCTTCGAGATCGAGGAGAGAGTGCTGCACATCAGTAGCAGCATCGGGGTTGCCTGTAGCGATGAAGATACCCTGCAGGCTCATGAGTTGCTGCAGAAAGCCGATCTTGCCGTGGGGGTAGCAGAACGGCAGGGACGCAACACCTGGCAGTGGTATCAAGGAGGAGGGAAGCAATACACCAATCAACATGTGCTGCTGCGTCATGATCTCCACATCGCACTGCGCGATAACCAGCTAGAGCTTTACTACCAGCCCATCATCGATGCCGTCACTGGCCGCATCCGTAGCCTCGAGGCCCTGGTCCGCTGGCATCATCCGGAACATGGCATGATCTCTCCCGGAGTCTTTATCCCCATCGCCGAGCAGAGCGGGCAGATCATTCCCCTGGGGCGTTGGGTACTGCGGCAGGTCTGCGAGCACCTTGCCGCCATGCGCGCCAAGGGCGAGCGAGTCTTTCCGGTGGCGGTCAATATCTCGTCGCTTCAGTTCCACCGCGACGGCTTCATCACCGAGGTGCAAGCCATTCTCGATGAGACAGGGCTGCCCCCCGAACTCCTCGAGCTGGAGATGACCGAGAGCATCCTGCTGAGCGACGCCGAGCAGGCCATCGAGAGAATCAACACCCTCCGTGGGATGGGCATCACGATCGCCATCGACGACTTCGGCACTGGCTTCTCCAGCCTTGGCTACCTGCGCGACCTGCCGATCCAAAAGATCAAGCTCGATCGCTCTTTCATCGGGGATATCCTCACCTGTCGCGACAATGCCGCTCTGGTTCAGGGCATCATTACCATGGCACACCATATGGATCTCATCGTGGTCGCCGAAGGTGTCGAGGAGCGTGAGCAGCAGGAGATCCTGATAAGTTGGAAAAGCGACATGTTACAGGGCTACCTCTTCGCCAAGCCCATGCCTTGGAGGGAGCTCAGGACCCTCCCTGGTCTGCTGCCCGCTCCCTAGGTATCAGTCGGCATATCGTGTGACGGGCATATGTGGGCAGCACACTGGCGCCTACTGAATCTTACCCGGCGCTCCCAGTCCACTCACCCGCATTACCCGCCTTTCTACCGCGTCCAGCAGCTGGCCGCGGCCGGTTTCGACCAGGGTGAGCCAGTGTCTGGCGCGGGTGATGCCGGTGTAGACCAGCTCCCGGGTCAGGATCGGATTGGGGGCGTCGGGGAGGAGCAGGGCGGTGTGGGTAAATTCCGAGCCCTGGGACTTGTGCACCGTCATGGCGTAGACCGTCTCCACCGCCTGCAGGCGGCTGGGTAGTACCCACTTGATCTGGCCGCTGCCGTCCCCGGCCGGGAAGGCGACGCGCAGTGCCGGAACGCCGCGAACAGGCCCATCGGATGGAGCTCGCGGCCGCGGCAGCGCCAGGGTGATGCCGATATCGCCGTTCATCAGCCCCAGGCCGTAGTCGTTGCGGGTCACCAGCACCGGCCGGCCGGGGTACCAGAGCCGCCGGCCGTTGCCGGTGTCGATCAACCCCTCCTTCTCCAGCGCGGTGCGGATGCGCTCATTGAGCCCCTCCACGCCCCAGGGGCCGCGGCGCAGGGCACAGAGCAGCTGAAACTGGCCGTGGGCGGCCAGTACCGCGCGGGCCCAGTCATCCAGGGGCTCGCGGTCGATTTCACCGTTTGCCTCCGCCGGTGGCGCGACATCTTTCATCGTCTCCAGATAGTGGCGATACCCCACCGGTGGCGGCAGCGGCTGGCCGCGCAACCGGCGACCCTCGCCGGCGCCGGGGAAGCCTTCGGCGTGACCCGAGACCACCAGCCGTTCCAGGCGGTGGTCGTGGTCGGTGTCGAGCTTGAGATGCGAGAGGTCGGCGTAGCCGTGTTCGAGCACGCGGCGAATGTCGGCGCGCTTTTGCTTGCCTGGTACGTCCTGGTTGACCGGGTCACGATTGACCGCACCGGCGAACTGGCCGATGCCGCTCTCGGCATCGAAGCGGTGACTGACCCGCAGCATGGCGATGGCCTGGTCCAGTGGCGCCCCGGCGGGGTCGAGCATCTCCGTGGGCAGCACCTGGCCGGTGGCCTCGCTGAGCCAGTCGGCTGTGGTCGGGGTGTAGTGGCCACCCTCGGCTCGGGCGCACAGGTCGCCCAGCACCGAGCCGGCCTCGACCGAGGCGAGCTGGTCCTTGTCACCGAGCAGCACCAGGCGGGCACGCCGCGGCAGGGCATCGAGCAGCGCGGCCATCATCTCCACATCGACCATGGAGGCCTCGTCCACCACCAGCACATCCAGCGGCAATGGATTGCGCGCGTTGTGGCGGAAATGGCGGGTATCGGGGCGCGAACCCAGCAGGCGGTGCAGGGTGGTGACTTCGGTGGGGACCGCTTGGCGAAGTCGCTCGCTGTTGTCCTGGGAGGACTGATGAGTCGCCGATAAATCGGGCTCCCACAGGGTGGCCAGGCCTTCCAGTCCCAGGGAGCTGACCTGCCCGGCGATGGACTCGTTGAGTCGCGCGGCGGCCTTGCCGGTGGGGGCGGCCAGGCGAATGCGCAGCGGTCGCTGGCCTTCGCTCAGGGCCAGGGCCTGCAGCAGGGTCAGCAGTTTGACCACGGTGGTGGTCTTGCCGGTGCCGGGCCCGCCGGTGATCACCGCGAAGGGCGAGCGGATGGCCAGGGCGCAGGCGGCCTTCTGCCAGTCCAGGGTGTCGCTGGCGGGGAAGAGGGCGGCAAGCGCCTGGGATAGCGTGCCGGTCTCAGCCGCATGGGGATCATGGTCGGAGGCCCCTCCGGCGTCGCTCTCCAGGCGGGCGGCGATATGCTGCTGGATCGAGCGCTCATGATGCCAGTAGCGGCGTAGGTAGAGGCGAGTGCCCTCGAGTACCAGCGGGGTGTTGCCGGGGCCGTCGCCGATGATCGTCGGGTAAGCGAGTGCCGTCAGCCAGTCGGCGAGGCTGAGCTCGGTGAGCAGTTGGCTGGGTCGAGGCGGTGGATCCTCCAGGCTGTCGCCCTCCGGCGGCAGCGAGAGTGCGAGGTCAGGCTCGGCCAGGGTCTGGGCCAGGTCCAGGCACACATGGCCGCGGCCGAGCTGGTGGCTGGCGAGTGCGGCGGCCAGCAGCAGCGGGGCGGGGGTGTCGGCCACCTCCCGGGCCAGGAAGGCGGCGAAGGCGCGGTCCAGGGCGCGCAGCCAGCCGCGCTCCACCCAGCGGTCGAGCAGGGCGAACAGCGCTGCGGTGTCGTGCAGGGCCTCGGCGGTGGGTGAGAAATCGCTCATGGTGGACTCACTGTGACTCATGGCTGTGCCTCCAGAGCGGTAGTGTCGGCGTCACGAAACAGGGCATCGAGCGCCTCGATCAGCTGGCGTGGCGGGCGTTCGCGATGCACGCCGCGGGAGGGGGCATGCTGGCCGCGCAGGAATACGTAGAGCGCCCCGCCCAGGTGACGGTCGATATCGTAATTGGGCAGGCGCGCCCTGAGCAGGCGATGCAGGGCCAGCAGATAGAGGCAGTACTGCAGGTCGTAGCGCCGCTCGAGCACCGCATCGCGCATGGCCGCCTCGGAATAGGCCTCGTCGTCACGGCCCAGGTGGTTGGACTTCCAGTCCAGCACGTAGAAGCGCCCCTCGTGTTCCACCACCAGGTCGATAAAGCCCTTGAGCATGCCGTTGAGACGGTCGCGCTCCAGGGCAGGGCGTGCCGCGCCGCCCAGGGTGTGAGTACTGACCAGCGCGTCCAGACGCGTGGTATCGACCCTGTGCGCGGCGAACCAGAACTCCAGCTCCACCTGATAGCGAGTGCTCTCCAGTCGATCGAGGCGCAGTGGCGCCACCGGTCCGTCGGGGGCTTTCGGCACAGGCAGCTCGCTTGCCAGCAGGCCACGCAGCCAGGCCTGCAGCGCCGGGATGCGATCGCGCCAGCCACGCAGGTTGGCACGCCGCGCCAGGGTGTCGTCCAGCCGTTCGGGCTCGGCGGCCAGTCGCGAGAATCCCTCCTGGCCGGCCCACTCCAGCAGGCCGTGCAGGAAGGTCCCCGCCGCCGGACCACGCGGGAAACGGTGCAGCGAGTCGTCGCTCACCCGCAGTGGCTGGGCGGGGTCGCTGGGCTCGTCGCGCATTTCCCGGGCGGTGGCCTCCAGAGCGGTTTCGGGCTCTATCAACAGTGCCTTTTCGGGCTCTTCCAGAAGAGCGGACTCGTCTCCTTCACCTTCGATGCGTGCGCCGCTTAACTGCAGCGCCGAATAGCTGGCGATCCACCAATGCTCCCGGGCTCGCCGAACGGGGCTCAGAGCCTCGCGAAGGGGCTGGTCGCTGGTCTCGAGAGCCACCACCCGGTCGTCGGCCTCGGGGGCCGGCAGCACCCGTAGCTCCGACTCCTCCGCCCCCTGGGCAAGGGGGACGAGGGCCTCGAGCAGTCCCTCCGTCGCGGGTGGCGAGAGCGGCGCCCCGGCGGTCAGTACCTGGCCGATGGCGCTGCGCTCCAGCTCCTTGAGCGGCGCGAGGCCCAGCCAGGTGGCGTGGCGGGCACGGGTCAGGGCCACATAGAGTTTGCGCAGGTCCTCGCCCAGACGCTCGTCGTCGGCGCGGGCCAGCACGGTTTCGTCGGGCTTCAGGGAGAGCCGACGGCGCCCCGCCTCGTCATGCCAGGTCAGTGGCAGGTCGCTGGCCTTCTTCGCCCGGAAGGCGCAAATAAAGGGCAGGAAGACCAACGGGTACTCCAGCCCCTTGGACTTGTGGATGGTGATCACCTGCACCAGGTCGGCGTCACTCTCCAGGCGCAGCCGGTGGCTATCCGCCTGGGCCGGCGGCTGGGCGCGGGCCTCGCCGAGGTGGCGGAGCAGGGCGTGCTCGCCGTCCAGTTCGGCACTGGCCTGCTGCAGCAGTTCGCCCAGATGGAGAAGGTCGGTGAGGTGGCGTTCGCCGCTGGTACTCTTCAATAGCCGGGTGGGCACGCCGAAGTCGGCCAGCAATCGGTGCAGCATGGGCAGTACCCCCTGGCGCTGCCACTGGCGTTGATAGGCCCGGAACTGCAGGACGCGCTCCTCCCAGACCAGCTCGTCGTGCTGCAGGGCATCGAGTGCGGCGAGGCTCATGCCAAGACTGTGCATGGCGAGCGCCGCATGCAGGCGACGCTCGCTGTCGGGCTCGGCGCAGGCGGCCAGCCATATCTCCAGCTCCAGGGCCGCGGGCGTCTCGAAAACCCCCTCCTTGTCGGAGAGATAGACGCTCTTGATGCCGCGCTCGAGCAAGGCATCGCGGATCGCCCTGGCCTCGCCGGCGTTGTTGACCAGCACCGCCAGATCCGAGGGCGCCAGCGCTCTGAATGGCTCGCCGGGTTCGCTGAAACCGGTGCGACCGGCCTGTCCCTCGCGCAGCAGCTCGGCCATATGGGTGGCACAGCGCGCCGCCATCTCCTCGAAGTAGGCACCCTTGGCGATGCCCTCCTCGGAGGCACCGTCCTCGGTGGGGAGATGCCAGAGCGTCATCGCGGGCACCGGGGCCCCCTCGCGAGTCAGCACGTCCTTCCTGCCCTTGGCGGCGACCGGCAGGAACGGCACGGGGTTGTCGCCTTCGGTCGAGCGGAACATGAAGGCGCCGCGACCGGCCGGGTGCGACTCGGCGAACCGAAACACCCGGTTGACCGCCGCCACCATGGCCTCGGCCGAGCGGAAGTTGGTGCCCAGGGTGACATGGCGACCGGCGGTGTCGCGGCGGGCCTGCAGGTAGGTGTGGATATCGGCACCGCGGAAGGCGTAGATCGCCTGCTTGGGATCGCCGATCAGCAGGATGCCGCTGGGGTCGCCGGGGTCCGGCTCCGCCGCGAGCCGATAGACATGGTCGAACAGCCGGTACTGCACCGGGTCGGTGTCCTGGAACTCGTCCACCAGCGCCACCGGGAACTGGCGCCGCACATGGGCGGCCAGGGCCTCGCCGGAGGGGCCGGCAAAGGCGACATCGAGACGCTCGAGCAGGTCATCGGGGCCGAGTTCGGCGCGGCGTTGCTGTACCCGCCGGCGACGCTCGTTCATCCAGCGTACGGCGTGGGCCAGCAGGTCGGCATGGGCATCGGGCAGGGCCTGGAGCCGGTCCGGCAGTTCGGCGATGGCCTGCAGGGCAGCATGCTTCAGGGGCGCGCCGTCCTTCCAGATCTCGGCGATGCCCTCCGGGGTCAGGCGCTTCCAGGCAGTGTCGGTCAGTGCCGGGGTGTCGAGTTCTGGGTCGTTGACCCAGTCGCGCAGGGCGCCCAGCCAGTTGGCGCGGCTTTTGCTGTTGAGCTTGCGCTGATCGAAGGCCTTGCCGGCGGCGGCTGTCTCCAGGGCCTCGTCGAGCTCATCGAGCCAGGCGGGCCAGGGCGCCTTGAGCTCGCCCAGCACTCGCCTGCGTTCTGCCTGCATGCTGGCCAGCGCCCCGGCGGGTGCAGGGGCATCGTGGAGCAGGTCGGCGTCACCCTGCAGGCGGCGTACGTCCTTGGCCAGGGCGTCGGGGCTCTCCCAGTAGCGGCTGACCACCGCCAGGGCCTCGGTATCCAGGGCGTAGTAGAAGCTGCGCCAGTAGTCCCGGGCGACCTCGAGCTCGAGTTCCGACTGGTCGAGGTTCATCTCCAGGGAGAAGAGGCTGCCGCTCTCGAAGGCGTGCTCGCGCAGCATGCGGTGGCACCAGGAGTGGATGGTGGAGACGGTGGCCTCGTCCATCCACTCGGCGGCCAGCTGCAGGCGGCGGGCGCAGGCGGGCCAGCGCTCCCGGGGGTAGCTGTCGCGCAGGGCCAGCAACGGGTCGCCGACCTCGTCTTTTGATGGAGCTTTCATGGACGGAGCTGATCCGGAGGCAGGCCCCGAAGTGTCGGACCATCGAGTAGGCGCTGTGGACCCCTCCCTGGGCGCTACCGACGCCGTTCCTGGCGTAGGACCTCCTCTGCGGCCTGCCTCCGGCGCTCCTTCGGCGGCATCGAAATGGGGGACTGTCCCCGGTTCCGTCTCTGGTTCCGGTGATTGAAATGCCTCGGCGGCTTCCACCAGTCGGGCGCGGATGCGGTCGCGCAGCTCCCGGGTGGCGGCGTTGGTAAAGGTGACCACCAGGATCTCCGGCGGGGTGAGGGCACGGGGGAAGCTCCCGGTGTCGGTCTCGTCCCGCGGGCCCAGTACCAGGCGCACGTAGAGCAGGGCGATGGTGAAAGTCTTGCCGGTACCGGCGCTGGCCTCGATCAGCCGGCTGCCGGTGAGCGGCAGATGGATCGGGTCCAGGGTCGGGGGCGTCTGGTCCTGTGGGGTCATGTCCTGTCTCCGTTGCCCTTTCCGGTGCTTCCCCTGGTGCTCTTCCCTTTCGGCTTCTTCACCGCATGTAGCAACGGGGCGTAGAGCCGTTCGGCCAGCTCGGCGAAGCCCATGGGGTCAGACCCCATGAACTCGGGGTCAGACCCCATGGGCGATAGCGCGTCACGCAACATGAGTTCCAGCTGCGGCCACTGGCGCATCAGGTAGGCATCACGGCCGCGCTCGCCATGATCGTTGTTGAAGCCACTGCCGTAGTAGGCGGTGACGAGGGCTCTCCAGGCCTTGGTATCCTCATCGCCTGCCTCACCGGCGAGGCAGCGTTGCATGGCCTGGGGCGTGCCGCCCTTCTCGAGCCAGGCGAAGGCGGCATCCCTGGCCAGCGGCAGGGGCGTGGCCATGCCGTGCTGCCAGGCGGCGACGATGGTTGCCAGGTGCGCGCGGGCCTCCTCGGCGGGCAGCGGAGCGAGGGTGCCACCACCGGCGCGGGAGAGCAGTCGGGTGGTCATGGGCCCTTCCAGCTGGCCGGCGAGGTGGGCGACCCAGGGGGTGAGCCAGTGCTTCCAGTGGTACTTGCCCTTGTTGACCAGGCTGCTGGTGGTAAGCAGTACACGGCAGCGCTCCATGGCATCGTTGACCCGCAGCTCGCCCAGCCAGTCCTCCAGTGCCGGGGCGTCGCCCGGTGTCTCCCGGAGGTCGAGCGAGATGTCCAGCGGCTCCTGCATGGCATGGGGCCACTCCTCAAGCACCTGACGATATTCGGAGAAGAGACTCTCCATGGGCTCGACGAGCTCGTCACGCATGCGCTCGGCGAAGCCGCCCATGGCCAGGCGCCCCTCGCGTTCCAGGCGCTCCAGGGTGGCCAGCATGGCGGGCTCATGGGGTTCACCGGCCTCCACCGCCGTGCGGCTCGCCTCGATCAAGGCATTCTGCAGCTGCCAGCGGTCGAGGCCATCCAGGATGAAGGGTTCACTGTCGAGGGACTCGGTGGCCTCGGTATCGAGGTGGACCTTGAGTCGAGTGTTGTAGAAGGCCTCCACCGGTGCCTTGAGGAAGTGGCCCAGCTGGGCCAGGGTCAGCGGGTTCTCCTGGTGGAATGGCGCCAGCGGTGCCGCCGTGGTCGAGTCGGCCTTGGACTCGGTGTCGTGGCGATGCAGCTCGCGCCACTCGTGGGCGTAGGTGGCGAGACCCGAGCCCTCTCCACCGGTGCCCGGTGCCGCACCTCGGAAATAGTCGATGCTGAAGGGTTGCAGCGGATGCTCGGTGGTCAGCGCGGCCAGCAGGGGGTTGCCGCTGGCTTCGTCCTCGCTTCCGGCCAGGCGCCAGCCCCGGGCGAGGTGATCGCGCAGCTGACCGAGCAGCACCGAGGGGGGCTGCTCCGTGTTGTCGATGATGCTGCGTCCCACCCAGCTGATGCTCAGCCGGTCGCGGGCCGAGAGCATTGCCTCGAGGAACAGGTAGCGGTCGTCCTCGCGGCGCGAGCGGTCGCCGGGACGGTAATCCTGAGCCATCAGGTCGATATCCAGCGGGCGCTGTACTCGCGGGTAGTCGGCATCGTTCATGCCCAGCAGGCAGACGTGGCGGAAGGGGATGGCGCGCATCGGCATCAGGGTGGCGATGTTCACCGCCCCGGCCAGGAAGCGCTGGGAGAGGCTCGCCTCGTCGATCTGGGCAAGCCAGTGCTCGCGCACCACCGAGAGCGGCAGGGGTTCGCTGAGCTCGGCCTCCTCGGCGCTCTCCTGCCAGCTTTCCAGTGCCTGCTCGAGTCGCGTCAGCGCCATCAGGTCCTGGTCCGAGTCGGCCAGGAAACAGGCCTCCAACAGGCCGCGCAGCCGCTCACCCCAGGTGGCCACATCACAGGGCTCGGCCAGGGTGCGCCACTGGGTTTCCAGGGTATCGACAAGGTCAATCAGCGGGCCGGCCAGAGCCGCCTCCAGCCCGCCGATATCGTCATAGGGTTCCACACCCTGCCAGGGCCCCTCGGCGGCATTTCCCACCGCATAGCCGAGCAGCAGCCGGCGCAGGCCGAAGGACCAGGTGTTGGCGGTGAGGCCCTCCGGCAGGTCGAGGCTCTGGCGCTGATGGGCGTCGAGCCCCCAGCGGATGCCGGCACCCTCGATCCAGCGGCGCAGGGTGGGCAGGCCACTCTCCGGGATGCCGAAGCGTGCACGCAGCGCCGGCACCTCCAGCAGGTCGAGGAGGTCGCTTACCGAGAGGCGCAGTTCCGGCAGGCGCAGCAGCGATTCCAGGGCGATCAGCAGCGGCAGGCGGTGGCGGCTGGCCTGGTCGGAGAGGGTGAAGGGGATATGGCGCGGATCGTCGGCGTCGAGGCGACCGAATACCGCCTGCACCGCGGCGGCGTACTGGTCCACGTCGGGCACCATCACCAGGATGTCGCGAGGCTTGAGGGTCGGGTCCTCGCTGAAGGCGGCGAGCAGCTGGTCGTGAAGGATCTCCACCTCACGCAGGGCACTGTGGGCCACCTGGAAGCGCAGCGAACGGTCGTGGGCCGGGTCCACCGCCGGCCAGGTGTCACGAGTCTCCTGGAGAGGGCGAAGCTCGAGAATATCGTCCTGCAGCTGGCGAAGCAGGCTGGGGCTCATCTCCGGGGAGACCGCCGCTGCCTCGCTCTCGCCCAGGGGGGATTCGAACAGGTCGATGCGCAGTGACTCGCCCTCGAACAGACGACGATAGGCCTGGGCCTCGTCGAACTCATCCAGCAGGCGCAGGTAGTCGCGGCCCTGCTTGCCCCAGGCGGCCAGCAGTGGCTGGGCATGCAGATGCAGCTCGGTCTCGGCCAGGTCCTTCGGCATGCCGGGGCGCCGCTGCTGGCGCCGACGCTCCGCCCGAAGGAGGTCCTTGTGCTCGATGATATCCGCCCAGTAGTGGCGGCAGGGGTTGTGCACGCAGAGCAGCACCTGGCTGACCCGGGCCATGGCGGCCAGTGCCTCGAGGGTCTGGGCGGGCAGCGAGGAGATACCGAAGACGATGACCCGGCGGGGCAGGCCGTGCGGACGATGCGTTGTGTCGAGCTCCCGGCATGCTTCCAGAAAGCGTTCGTGCACCGCCGCGCGGCTCGAGGCGAGGCCCGCCTCGCCATGGGCCCTGGCGATGTCTTCGCGCAGTACCCGCCACAGCTCGGCCTGCCAGCACTGCTCCTCGGCGAGAAGACGCGCCTCGCCCCGGGCGGAGATCAGCACATCCTCCCCCTTCGCCCAGGCGGCTAGCCAGTCGGCGCGATAGACCTGGTACTGGTCGAAGAGGTCCGCCAGGCGCTCGGCGAGCTGATGGCGCTTGCGCAGGTCGTCATCGCCTTCCAGGAAGCGTGCCAGGGGAGCGAAGGTGGAGGCGTCGAGCAGAGTCGGCAGCAGCCGCATCAGCCGCCACACCAGGCGCGGCTTGTCGAAGGGGGAGACCGGGGGCACGGCGTCTTCGCCTTCTCGTTGGGCGAGAACGGCCCGATAGGCCTGCCACAGGAAGCGCGCGGGCAGGGTCACGTCCAGGGCCGCGGCGATCCCGGCGCCACCCTGGTCGCGGTCCTCGGCGAGCGCCAGCTTCAGCCACTGGCTGATGCCGTTGCTCTGCACCAGGATCGTCTCGTTCTCCAGTGGCGCGAGCGGGTGGCGGCGCATCCATTCGACCGCCAGGCCTCGCAGGGCCTCCAGGCGGTTGCCATGGATCACCATGAAGCCGGGAGTAAGCTCGGTTTCCTGGAAGAGGCATGAGGGCATGGCGAGTCCTTCGCAACGATAGGCGGACCCTCATGGTGCCGTAAATCGGCAGGGGCATGAAGCGAGTCACGCCCCCGCCGATGTCGCGCTGTTTCGAAAAGGGGCGAGGCACGGGCCTTGCAGTTCGTCATGGCCCGATTGAGTGTCTCGTCAGGCTAGCGGGCTTGGGGGCTTAGCGCCTTTTCTCCCGCCTGAAGCTGCCGGCTCCAGTCGCCAAGGGCCGTTACCAGCTTGGCGATGAACTCGCGTGTGGTCTCATCGGCAAGACGGCCTTCGGCATCGAAGCGTTGATGGGCAGAGGAAATCATCACTTCCGGCTTGTTCACGCAATGCATGTCCAGAGCGACCATGGTACGCCGCAGATCATATTGCGCACGCACCCCGCCCAGCAGGCTCATGCTGGCGCTCATGATCGCGGCGGGCTTGCCGGCGAACGGCTGGGGCCGTTCGCGAGAGACCCAGTCGATGGCATTCTTCAGCACACCGGACATCGAGTAGTTGTATTCCGGCGTGGCGAACAGCAGCGCGTCGGCCTCCTTGATCTGCTCCGCGAGCCTGGCCACGGCAGCGGGGACTTCCCGATCACGCTGGTCCTGGTCGTAGAGGGGGATCCGTGACAGATCGGCGAACTCGATGATGATGTCGGCAGGGGCCGCGTCCCTGGCCGCACGAAGTGCCGCGGTATTGTAGGAGTCCTTTCGCAGGCTGCCGGAAATGGCGAGAACCTTGAGCGTGTCAGTCATGACGTCTCCTTGAAGGGTGTACTGGCATTGTGCGTCGAGCAAGCAGGGGCGATGACACCCCGTCGATCGACACTATCTCGAACTTACGCAAGATCAAACAGCAGGACCTCCGAGGCCTCGATGCCGGTCACGTCGATGGGCTCTCCCGGCTCGAAGGCGGCGGCGTCGCCGGCCGAGAGCCGCTGGCCGTTGACCTCGGCCGCGCCGCGGGCCACATGCAGCCACGCATGGCGTACCGTCGGTGTCGCTGCCTGTTCGCCGGCATCGAACAGTCCGGCATGGAGGTTGACGTCCTGGTTGATGCTGACCTAACCATCGCGGCCCGCTTCGGAAACCACCAGTCGCCACTCTCCCTGTCGCTGCTCTTCCGGAAAGCGCTTCTGCTCGTAGCTGGGAGCGATACCCTGTTGCTTTGGCTCGATCCAGATCTGCAGGAAGTGAAGCCCCTCACTCGAGGAGTTGTTGAACTCACTGTGCACCACACCGGTACCCGCCGACATGCGCTGCACATCACCGGGTTGCATGACCGCTCCATTACCCATGCTGTCCTTGTGGGCCATGCCCCCCAGTGTCAGGATGAGTGTCGCGCCATCTGATACCCTGTTCTTATAAACCCGACCAGGGGGCAAAAGGAGACACTCATGCCTCGTTACTCCGAGGAGCGCCGGCAAGCCGTAGTGACCAAGCTGCTGCCTCCCCACAACCTCTCCCCGAAGGTGATCGCGGAGCAGGAAGGGATCTCGCTGGGTACCGTCTACAAGTGGCGCAAGGAAGCCCGCGCCGAGGGGCGTTGCTTGCCGGACGCTCTGGGCAAGGGCGCCGATGGCTGGTCGTCCAAGGACAAGTTCAGCGCCGTGATCGAGACCGCCTCGATGAACGCCCAGGAGACGGCGGAATACTGCCGCCGCCGAGGGATTTATCCCGAGCAGCTCGAGCGGTGGCGACACGACTGCGAGCAAGCCGCCAGCCTCTCGCACTCGGAACGCCAACGTGAGGCCGACGAGGCCAAGCAGCAACGCAAGCGCATCAAAGCCCTGGAGAAGGAGCTCGCCCGCAAGAACGAGGCCCTGGCAGAAACCACGGCGTTACTGGCCCTCAGAAAAAAGGCGAGGGCGATTTGGGGGGACGAGGACGCATGATCAGCACCCCAGATCGCCAACGCGCCATCGCGCTGATCGAAGAAGCCCGGGCCCAGGGTGCCCGACTGGAGGCCGCCTGCCGCGAGCTAGGTATCACCGCCAGAACGTACCAGCGCTGGACGCGCGACGGCGAGCTACGCGAGGACCAGCGCCCTTTGGTCGACCGGCCGGTGCCGGCTAACGCGCTGACACCGGCCGAAGAGCAGGAAATCCTCGACGTGTGCCATCGTCCCAAGTACGCCAGCCTGCCGCCAGAGCAGATTGTGGTGCGCCTGTTCGACGAGGAGCAGCGCTACCTGGCATCCCCCTCGACGTTCTACCGTGTCCTGCACAAGCACCAGGAGGTAGTGCACCGCGGCCGCGCCAAACCGCCTCAACGCCGCGCCGAGCCGACGACCTACCAGGCCACCGCGCCCAACCAAGTGTGGTCGTGGGACGCGACCTGGATGGGCGGCCCGATCAAGGGGCAGTACTACTACCTGGTGATGATGATCGACATCTATAGCCGCAAGATCACCGGCTGGGAGGTGTTCCTGGCCGAGTCGGCCCATAACTCTCGCAGCGTGCTGGAGCGGGCGGTGCTGGCCGAGCAGATCATCGATCAGCCACTGGTGTTGCATGCGGACAACGGCAGCCCGTTCAAGGGCGCGACGCTGCTGGAGAAGCTGCATGACCTTGGCATCACCCCGTCCTTCAGCCGGCCGCGGGTCAGCAACGACAATCCCTATTCGGAGGCGCTGTTTCGCACCTGCAAGTACCGGCCTTGCTACCCAGTTAATGGGTTCGTCACGGTCGACGACGCCCGTGAGTGGGTGGCCGGCTTCGTGCAGTGGTACAACCACGAGCATCGCCACAGCGGGATCCGCCTGGTGACACCGGCACAGCGCCACGCTGGAGAGGATACCGAGGTGCTGGCTAAGCGCCATGCCATCAATCAGGCAGCGCGTGCGGCCAACCCCGCTCGTTGGAGCGGTAAGACCCGCAACTGGACGCCGATTGGCACCGTGTCGCTTAACCCGGAGCGGGAGCTCCAGGTCACCGTCGCCGAACCGGAAAAACAGGCGGCTTGAAGGACCTCAGAGGCGACAGATTTCTTGACAACTACCGATGCTGCCCGACAGCACGTAGGAGATGATCTCCATGTTCCGATGTGGGTGGGCGCCGAAGCCGGCCCCGCCCTGGACTCGGTCTTCGTTGATGACACGCAGCTTCCTGAACCCCAGATGGTCGGGGTCGAAGTAGTCGGCGAACGAGAAGGTGTGACGGGAGCGTAACCAGCCGTGATTGGCATGACCGCGTTCATTGGCGCGTCGCAGGATCATCTTGTACCTCCTGGAGTGGTGAGATAAGTCGGATGGAGAGCGTCGTTGCGGGCTCGGTCCCGTAGCGATGTGTGCATGTTATTTGTTCATTTTAATCGATTGAAAGCGGCATTTTTTGCATTAAAGGTTCGATTTATACGAAAATTTTGATCCGAGTGTTTCAGCTTGCGCTGCCAGTCACATTCCCTTCAGGGGCGGGACGCACTCCGGGATGGGGTACCATCGGGAACAGGTTCGATAACGGGGATACGGTATGAGTGACTATCTGCTGGAAGAGCAGGAACTAAGCGCCGCAAAGATCTACCGGCTGTTCTCGGGCAGCATCTGTCCGCGGCCCATCGCCTGGGTCTCGACTCTGGACGACCGGGGCAATGCCAACCTGGCACCCTTTTCCTTTTTCAATGTCGTCAGCGTCAACCCGCCGGTGCTGGGGTTTTCCCCCCTGCTCGATGGAGACGCCAACCCCAAGGACACCATTCGCAACCTGGAGCAGGTGGGCGAGTGTGTGGTGCATATCAGCGGTGAGGGATTGGTGCAGGAGATGAATGCCACCAGTGCGGGACTCGAGCACGGTGATGACGAATTCATCCACGCCGGGCTCGAGAAGGTGGCCATGGCAGGCGTTTCGGTACCCAGGGTGGCCGGGGCACCGGTCGCCTTCGGCTGTCGACTGCGCGAGATCATCCGCTTCGGTGATCAACCACTGGCCGGCAACCTGGTGCTCGCCGAGGTGGTGTCGATTCATGTCGACGATGCCGTATGGGATGGCCGGCACGTCAGTGTCGAGGGGCTGCGCCCCCTCGGGCGAATGGCCGGCAATGACTACGCCCGCTGCAGCGATCTCTTCGAGGTGGAGCGCCCCGCCTCGGGTAGCTCACTGACCCGGGATGAGCGGGGACGCTGAGGCTGGCCGCGCCGGCCGAGGGTGTGGGCGCGGCCATCATCGCTATCTTTCTGGCGTCACGGGCTCAGCGGTAGGTGTCCTGGAACTGCTGGCGCAGCTGGTTCTTCTGCACCTTGCCCATGGTGTTGCGGGGCAGACTGTCGATGAAGAACACCCGCCTGGGCTGCTTGTAACGGGCCAGCCGCCCCTCGAGATGGCCGAGCACTTCAGCCTCGTCGAGACTGGCTCCGGGCTGGAGTACCACCACGGCGGTAACGCCCTCGCCAAGGTCGGGGTGGGGCAGGCCGATCACCGCCGACTCCACCACGCCTGCCTGCTCGTCGATGACCTCCTCTGCCTCCCTGGGGTAGACATTGAAACCACCGGAGATCACCAGGTCCTTGTCACGGCCGACGATCTGCACGTAGCCATGATCGTCGATCATGGCCAGGTCGCCGGTAATGAAGAAGCCGTCATCCAGCAGCTCCTCACGCGTCTTCTCGGGCATGCGCCAGTAGCCGATGAAGACGTTGGGGCCGCGCACCTGAAGGATGCCGATCTCGCCATCGGCCACCTCCCGGCCGGTCTCGCGATCGATGATACGAATCTCCACCCCCGGTAGCGGCCGACCCACGGTGCCGGCCCGGCGCGTCCCGTCGTAGGGGTTGGAGATATTCATCAAAATTGCGCGAGAGACCCCTGCCTTCAGGCATGGGGAGGGATAGCGCGTCGTCCGCCAGGACGACCCTGTTCTCGCTGCCTCTATTTTTGATGGTTGCTATTTACACATGTTTGTTTATACAGTATGTATATGATGAAACGCGCTTACCGATACCGCTTCTATCCGACGCCTGAGCAAGAACAGCTTCTTGCTCGGACGTTTGGCTGTGTGCGTTTCGTCTACAACGCGGTGCTTCGCTATCGCACCGATGCGTTCTACGAGCGCCGAGAGAAGATCGGCTATGTGGCCGCGAACGCCGAGCTGTCGCGGATGAAAAAGGCCGAGGACACGGCCTTCCTCAATGAGGTCAGCTCGGTTCCGCTTCAGCAGTGCCTTCGACACCAGCAGACGGCTTTCAAGAACTTCTTCGAAGGCCGTGCCCGCTACCCGAACTTCAAGAGCAAGCGTCACCGCCAGTCGGCGGAGTTTACTCGCTCCGGGTTCAAGTACCGAGACGGAAAGCTGTTTCTTGCCAAGTGCAAGGAGCCGCTGCCGGTGCGTTGGAGCCGCGAGCTGCCCAGCGAACCGACGACTATCACCGTGACCAAGGACTCGGCAGGCCGCTACTTCGTCAGCTGCTTGTGCGAGTTCGATCCCGAGACGCTGCCCGTGACCCCGAAAGTGGTGGGCATCGACCTCGGTTTGAAAGACCTGGTCGTCACCAGCGACGGGCATCGAATCGGCAATCCCCACCATACGGTGAAGTACGCGACCCGCCTGGCCAAGGCGCAGCGGAACCTGAGCAAGAAAAAGCTCGGCTCCAAGAACCGCGCCAAGGCCAGGCAGAAGGTCGCCCGTCTTCACGCCAAGATCTTCGATTGCCGGATGGACAACTTGCACAAGCTGTCCCGCCAGATCGTCAACGAGAACCAAGTGATCTGCGTCGAGTCCCTCAAGGTGAAGAACATGCTGCGCAACCCTGCCCTGGCCAAGTCGATCAGCGACGCTGGCTGGGGCGAGTTCGTCCGCCAACTGGAATACAAGGCGGCTTGGGCGGGTCGGCAACTGGCGGCCATCGACCAGTGGTACCCGTCCAGCAAACGCTGCTCCGGCTGCGGGCATGTGATGCCCGAGATGCCGTTGCAGGTTCGTGCCTGGACGTGCCCCGAATGCGCAAGCGAACACGACCGTGACGTGAACGCCGCGGTCAACATTAAAGCCGCCGGGCTGGCGGTGTTAGCCCTTGGAGAGAATGTAAGCGGCATGGAGCAAGTCTCCGTGTCCGGTTCTCGGTGAATTGGGAATCCCCTGGCTTCAGACATGGGGAGCAGTCAAGTTGGTCTCGGTCATGCCGTAGCGCTCGAGGATGGCGTGGCCGGTCTTCTCCTCGAAGGCCTGGTGAGTCTCGGCGGTGAGCGGTGCCGAACCGGAAACGAACAGTCGCATCCTGGCGGTAACCTCGGGAGTCAGACGCGGGTCTGCCACCAGGCGGGTATAGAAGGTGGGTACCCCCATCAGCACCGTGCCGTGGTGCATCGCCTCGACGATCATGTCGGCATCGAACTTGGCCAGGAAGAGCATGCTGGCGCCCGCCATCAGGGTGACGTTACAGGCCACGAAGAGGCCGTGGGTGTGGAAGATCGGCAGGGCGTGGATCAGCCGGTCCGTTTTGCTGAAGTGCCATGCCTCGGCCAGGGTGGCGGCATTCGAGGCGAGGTTGCGGTGGGTGAGCATGGCTCCCTTGGAGCGCCCGGTGGTGCCGGAGGTGTAGAGGATGGCGGCCAGATCGTTCTCGTCGCGGGGTTCCACCGCCTCGTGCGGGGTCGCCGCCGCGGCCGCTTCCATCAGGCTGCCGTCGGCGGCGGTGCCCAGGGTCTGTACCGCAGGGCAGCCGGTCTCGGCGGCGAGTGTGCGCGCCTCCTCCACGGCGGCGGGGCGACAGACGAACAGCGCCGGCTCGGCGTCACCGAGGAAGTAGCGGATCTCGTCGCCGGTGTAGCCGGTGTTGAGTGGCAGATAGACGGCACCGATGCGCAGGGTAGCCAGGTAGAGCAGGATTGCCTCGGGACTCTTGTCGACCTGCACCGCTACCCGATCGCCTGGCGCCGCGCCCAGCTCGATCAGGGCGCCGGCCAGGCGTGCACTCATGGCCAGCGCATCGACGTATGAATAGTCGCGCCCCTCGCGGGTGGTGATGAAGTTGGCGTCGCCACGCTCGTGCATGCGGCGGGCAAAGGTCTCGAACAGGTTGTGGCTCATCCTGGTCACGGCTCCTTGAAGTGTTGTCATCCGATGTTTCTGCCGCCGCATCACAGCAGCATCGGCACCTCACCTGCCTCGAAGGCGAGCAGCCAGCGCTTGCGGCCGATGCCGCCGGCGTAGCCGGTCATGCGACCGTCACTGCCGATCACCCGGTGGCAGGGCACCACGATGGAGATGGGGTTTCTGCCGTTGGCGGCGCCTACCGCGCGCTGGCCGCCCTTGCTGCCCAGCTGCTCGGCGAGTTCGCCGTAGTTGCGGGTCTCGCCATAGGGGATCCTCTCGAGCGCGGACCACACCCGGCGCTGGAAGTCGGTGCCCCGGGGGGCCAGCGGCAGGTCGAAGTCGCGGCGGGTGCCGGCAAAGTACTCGGCCAGCTGCTCGCGGGCCTGGTCGGTCAGCGGGCCGGGGCAGGGCGGGTCGGTCTCGGTATCGACGAAGTCGATCTCGGTGATGCCGGTTGCATTGGCGCGAAGGCGAATCAGGCCGAGGGCGTCGGCCGCCGGTGGCCGATAGTAGTCGAGGGTGTCGCGGCTCATGGGGTGCTCCTGGCAGTGCGAAGGCCTTCCCGGAGTCTACCCGCTTTGATGGGTGGTGCTACAGAGTGAAACGGCCCCGCGGGCAGCTCGTGCGCGCGGGGCCGTTGCGGGCGACGCCTGAGTTTCACACCTGAGTGTCAGACCAGTTCGCGATTCTCTTCGCGCGCCTGGCGACGATCGCGGATCACGGCGCGGCAGATCAGTGCCAGTACGCCCAGGGTCAGGGCGGGCCAGATCAGTACATAGAAGGCAAACAGCGTAGTCATCATCGGTCTCCTCTGGATGAGGTCGGCGCTGCCGGCCTCATCCTCGTGGTTGATGGGTGGATATCAGCGCTGGGTGGCGAGGCCGGCGGCGGCAGGTGCTTCTTCCGGTGCCGCGGTCGGCTTGTCGTTCTGTGCCGAGTCGCTGTAGTTGCCCACCCGTTCGGCGATGGTGTCGAAATCGAAGCGCTCGCGGCTGCTCAGGCTCATCACCACGCAGACCAGGGTGCTGGTGCCGTAGGCGGTCAGTGAGGCCAGCAGCACTGTGTAGTCGCGCAGGAAACCGGTGGCGAAGATCAGCATGGCGATCAGCGCCAGGGTGCCGGCGATAAAGCCGACGGTGCGGCCGAAGAAGCCGAATGCCATCAGGCCGATGATCACGCCACCACCGATGCTGGCCAGCAGTTCGAAGAACAGGCCACCGGGACCGGCCAGGTCGACCAGCTCGAAACGCGCGACACAGAACAGCACCATGGCGACCAGTACCGAGACGGTAAAGGCCTGGTTGGTAATGCGGTCCCAGAAGCAGCTGGCGATCACCGGGAAGACAATGGCCCCCCACAGGGCACCGACGAAGACCAGCATCACCAGGATATCCAGCGAGAAGCTGGCGAAGACGATGCCGACGACCGTGGCGGTGATCATGGTCAGGCGGCCGACCAGCAGCATGCGCTGAGGATCCACCTTGCCGCGGGCGATATTCTTGCCGTAGACGTCGGCCATCATGATCGCCGACAGTGCCGAGAGGTCGGAGTCGGCGGTGGAGGAGAGCGAGCCGATCACCAGGATAAAGAACAGCGCGATGAAGATCGGCGGCAGGTAGCCGGAGACCATCTGCGGGATCAGGTTGTTCATGTTGCCGTTCAGCGGCTCCATGCCCAGCGTCAGTGCCATCAGGCCGATCATGCCCAGGCCGATGACGATGGCGCCGTACCCCACGGTGGCGGTCAGGAAGGTCGGCTTGATGTGGTCTTCGTTCACCGCGAACAGGCGCTGGGAGATGGTCTGGTTGCCGATGGCATAGGCCAGCACGGCGACGAAGAAGGGCGCGCCCTGGTTGAGGATGGCGTCGCTGGAGAAGAAGTTGGTCTGCTCCGCGGTCAGGTTGTCGAGACCGGCGACCAGCTCAGTCGGGCCGCCCATGGCGAAGAACACTGCGGGAATGATCACGATGGCAATGGCCATGAGCGCCACCAGCTGGGCGAAGTCGGTGAGTACCGAGGCACGAAAGCCCGACCACAGGGTATAGAGCAGCACGCCGACACCGGAGATGATCACGCCGGCCTGGAAGGAGAGCGGGGAAAGTACCGAAACCAGCGCACCGGCGGCTGTGAAGTTGACCATCAGGCTGATGATGCTGCCCAGCACGTTGGATAAGGCCAGAATCAGCTGGCTGGAACTGCCGTGACGAGCGTGGATCAGCTCTCCCAGGGTGGCGGCGTTGGGGGCGAGCTTCCTGAAGCGCCGGCCGAACGGATAGATGAACAGGATCATCAGGGCACCCCACAGGCCATAGTGGATGGGGCCCGAGACGCCATAGGTGTAGCCGGAGGTGGCGGCGGCATAGAAGGAGGCGGCCCAGATCCAGGTGGCGGTCATGCTGGCGGCGCCGATGCCGAACCCGATGCGATGGTTGGAGACCATGAACTCGTCGGCACACTCCTTCTTCTTGCGGATGCCGAGCGTGAGCAGGTAGGTGCCGCCGTAGAAGGCCAGCAGCAGCAGGATCACGGTCAGGGTGGAGAATTGGTATAGAGATTCGCTGTTCAAGGGCAGTCCCTCGGTAGGTGGATAGAACACGTCCTGAGCACTTCTTGTCGGTGCTGTCAGCAGGACGCAGTGGGCCGAGCCGGGCAAGATCCGAACGATAGACAGGGGCTTGCGCGCACAGGAGTTTCCTGGGCGGCGGCAGCGGCGCTGTAGCGGGTGGTCGGCTCTATGGCGGCAGGCGAGTGCCGCGGCAATACGGTATTACCCCAGCGCGGGGGGAGCAGGTGGAGGGCGTGACGGCATGCGCCTGCCCTTGTTGGCAAAGTGTAGCGACATGGATTCCTTCTCTTTCGATAACGTCATCGACGATCGGCCGAGGTAACGGCGATCCAGTCTGCGATGAGGCAAGACCAGGTGGGCGGGGCGCAGGGGCCATCGCCCGTCAGAGAGCCGCTGGAGGCACGGTGGCCTGATCCAGGGCCCACTTACCCTACCCACACAAGCGGGATATGTCCAATCGGTCTCGAATCAGAAGGCAATTGTGCTCAGCTACGCCGAAAAGCTCGCCTGGAGAAGGAGGGGGCCACGCGCTTCGGCTCCGCGGCGGCGACCACGCTGCCCGCGACCACCAGCACGGCCGCCAGCGGCAGTCGCCAGTCCGGTACGCTGACGCCCGCCAGTACCAGGAAGAGGGTGGCCACCACCGGCACGCCATGGGCCAGGTTGCCGACGCGGTGGGCCAGGGGATCGCGCATGGCGCGGTCCCAGGCCAGCATGGCCAGCCCGTAGGGGCCCAGCCCCAGGGCGATGACGATCACCAAAGTGTCCCTGGCGGGCAGGGCGATGGTGCCCTCCAGGGCCAGGCTGGCGGTGCCGGTCAGCAGGCTGGCGATCAGCAGCAGGTGTGGCATGCGATCCCCCAGGCGCCAGGCCGCGACCTGTCCCGCCAGGGAGTAGAGCGCCCAGCACAGCGCGCCCAGCGCAGCCAGCAGATAGCCCACCCAGGAGCCGGAGGCACCGCCGCTCAGCGCCTGGGGCCCCACCAGCAGCGCGGCGCCAGAGAAGGCCAGGCTGGTACCGAGCAGGCAGTTCCCCGGCAGGCGGCCCAGGGCTCGCCACTGGCTGGCCAGCAGAAACAGTACCGGCCAGGTGTAGAGAATCAGCGCGACCTGCTCGGCCGGCGCCCGGTTGAATGCGGCGAAGCAGGCGCCTACCGCACCGGCGGTCAACAGTGGCACTCCCAGGTAGACGACCACCCCTTCCACCGGACGAAGCGGGGCATCCCGGTGACGGCGACGGCGTGCCATGGGCAGGGTGCCCAGCGCACCGGCCAGCAGTGCCAGCGCCGAGAGGCGCAACGGCGGCAGGTCGCCCGCCTGATTGGCCAGCAGCGGTACCAGCGCCCACAGCAATACCGCCAGCGCCGCGGCGCCGCCGCCGAGCCAGGGAGAGTGTGTGAGGTGTGGGCGCTGAAGTTGCATGGTCGCGGCCTCCCGTGAAGCGTGGGTGGAGTCAGGCTGGATGTTGACCCCATGCTAGCCGTGCCATACTCATCACAATATCGATCTTAATTGATCATTCTCATCAAGAGGTTTGATGAATCATGCGTGCTCCGACCCTCGATCTCGCCCTGCTGCGCACCCTGGTGGCGGTGGCCGATACCGGAAGCGTCACCGCCGCCGCACGGCGCCTGGCCTTTACCCAGTCGACCGTGAGCATGCAGCTCTCGCGCCTGGAGGCGGTGCTCGAGGTGTCGCTCCACGAGCGGCAGGGGCGGCGCATCCGCTTCACCGCCGAGGGGGAGCGGCTGCTGGAGCATGCCCGACGGCTGCTGGCGCTCAACGACGAGGTGCTGGCCGACATGCGTACACGGCGTGTCACTGGAGAACTCAACCTGGGGATCCCCGAGGACTATGCCCCGCTGCTGACGGCGGTGTTCTCCTGGTTTCATCAGCTCTATCCGGATGTCGGCCTGCAGGTCACCTGCGGCGTCAGTGCCGAGCTGGTGGAGCGCGTGCGTGCCGATGAACTCGACCTGGCGCTGGTCACTCGTCAACGCCGTTCGCCGGGCGGCGAGGTGATCCGCCGCGAACCGCTGACCTGGGCGGTGGGGCTGGAGCGTCAGCCGCCGCTCTCCGATCCCCTGCCGCTGGCGCTCTATTCGCCCGGCGCGGACCTCTTTCGTGAGTCGGCGGAGGACGCCCTGGCCGCCGCGGGTCGCGACTGGCGGGTGGCCTATACTAGTCAATCCATGGCCGGGCTGGCACCGGTGGTGCAGGCGGGTCTGGCCATCGTGGTGGTCACCCGCAGCATGCTAGGGCCCCAGCTGCGTGCCCTGGACGAATCCAGCGGAATGCCGCCGCTGCCGGCCGTGGAGCTGGCCCTGCACCGTGCCGCCCGCCGCCCGACCGAGCCCGCCCGGCGCCTGGCCGAGTTGATTCGTGAAGAGCTGGCGCCGGCCAGAATGAGCTGGGTCAGCCGGGACGAGCTGGGTCGATAGGGAGATGTCCGAGCGTTATACTCGGGTATTTACTCCTCTCTTTCCCCCGGCCACGCTGGCCCGCGACTGGAGCCGCCATGTTTCCCGAGTTCACACTGCGTTTCGCGCGCCTGCCCGAACGTTTCTATCTGCGCTTCGATCCCGTGCCGGTGCCCGAGCCTCGACTGGTCGCCTTCAATCGACCGCTGGCGGAGGCGCTGGGCTTCGATCTCGACGCCTTCGAAGCGCAAGGCGCCGCCCGGTGGTTCTCCGGCAATCGTGTGCCACAGGGCGCCGAGCCCCTCGCCCAGGCCTATGCGGGCCACCAGTTCGGGCACTTCAATCCGCGTCTCGGCGACGGCCGAGCGGTGCTGCTCGGCGAGGTGACCGATCGCCAGGGGCGCCTGCGGGATATTCAGCTCAAGGGCGCCGGCATGACCCCCTTCTCACGGGGCGCCGACGGGCGTGCACCGCTGGGCCCGGTGCTGCGCGAGTACCTGATCAGCGAGGCGATGCACCGGCTCGGCGTGCCCACCACCCGAGCACTTGCCGCGGTGACCAGTGGCGAGCGGCTGTTTCGCCGCGTGCCGGAGCCGGGGGCCGTGCTGACCCGGGTGGCGGCGAGTCATCTGCGGGTGGGCACCTTCCAGTACTTCGCCGCGCGTGATGATGGTGAGGCGGTGCGTCTGCTGGCCGATATGGCCATCGAGCGGCACTATCCAGGCCTGCTGACCGCAGAGCGGGGCGAGGGCGAGCGCTACCTGGGCCTGCTCGAGGCGGTGGCCGACCGTCAGGCGTCGCTGGTGGCGAAGTGGATGGGGTTAGGCTTTGTCCACGGGGTGATGAATACCGACAACTGCACCATCTCGGGCGAGACCATCGACTATGGCCCCTGCGCCTTCATGGAGGCCTACTCGCCGACCATGGTGTTCAGCTCCATCGATGAGCAGGGGCGCTACGCCTATCGCAATCAGCCGTGGATCGCCCAGTGGAACCTGGCGCGCCTCGCCGAGACCCTGATTCCGCTGATCGACGATGACCAGGAGAGGGCTGTCGCGAAGGCCACCGAGGTGATCAAGCGCTATGAGCCGCACTACGAGGCCGAGTGGCTGGCGGTGATGCGTGCCAAGCTCGGGCTGGAACGGGAGGAGGAGGGCGACCGTGAGCTGGTCGAGGCCCTGCTCGAGGCGATGCAGGCCGGGTGCGCCGACTTTACCCTGACCTTTCGCCGCCTGAGCGAGGCGGTGGAGCTGGACGCCCCCGCGCTGTTCGAACTGTTCGAGACCGGTGACGGCCTGGCCGCCTGGCTGCCGCGCTGGCGCGAGCGCCTGGCTCGGGAGTCGGCCGATAGCGGCGCGATCGCCGCCCGCATGAACGGCGTCAACCCGCTCCATATCCCGCGCAACCACCAGGTGGAAAGGGTGATTGCCGCCGCCGTCGAACACGACGACTTCGGCCCCTTCGAGGCCCTCGGTGAGGTGCTGGCCGAGCCCTTTGCCGAGCAGCCCGGCCGGGAGGAGTATGCCAGGGCTGCTCCATCCACCGAGCGAGTGTTTCGGACCTTCTGCGGGACTTGATCTGGCATGTCGCAAGGGTCAGTCGGTAGTGGTCTCGGGTATCACCAGCTCCTTTGCTGCCCCCATCAGAAAGGCGCGATTGGCCTCCAGCGCCTCGCGCAGGTAGTCCCACAGCAGGCGCACCCTGGCCAGCCGGCGCTGCTCCTGCCGGGCGGTGATCCAGAACTGGCGGTCCACCGCGATCTCCCGCTCCAGCACGTTGCGCAGGGTTGGTGAGGTACTGGCCATGAAGCAGGGCAGGATGGCGAGCCCTGCGCCGTGGACGCAGGCGGCATGCTGCGTGGTCACGCTGGTGCTGCGCATGGTGAAGTGGGGCGGCTTGCCGATGGTCGACGGCTCGAGCAGCGGCTCCAGGTAGCTGAGCTGCTCGCTGAAGATCAGGTCGTCGACATAGCCCACCAGACGATGGTCGCCCAGCTCGGAGAGGTGTTGCGGCGTGCCGTGGCGAGCCAGATAGCCCTCGCTGCCATAGAGCCGCAGGCGATAGTCACACAGCCGCGAGATCACCAGGCCCGGGCTGACCGGGCGCTCCACGGTGATCGCCAGGTCCGCCTCGTGGCGGCTCAGGTTGACCACCCGGGGCAGGGCGAGCAGATCCAGGGTGACCCCTGGATGGCGCTCGCAGAAGGCCGAGAGTAGCGGGGCGATCACCCAGGTGCTGAAGCCTTCGGTCACGCCGAGGCGGATCTGGCCGCTGATCTGGTGGTTCTTGTCGGTCAGACTCTCGCCGGCCTCGAAGGCGTGACGGGCCATCTCCTCGGCGTGGGCGAGCAGCTGCTGGCCGGCCTCGGTGAGGTGGTAGCCATGGGTGCTGCGCTCGAAGAGCTGGGTATTGAGCTTCTGCTCGAAGCGCCGGGTGCGCCGCGACAGGGTGGAGTGGTCCAGCCCCAGGCGTCGGGCGGCATCGGTAAGCCGCTGACTGCGGGCGACCTCGAGGAAGATCTGGATATCATGCCAGTCGAGCATGATGGCTCTCCACTGGGTAGTTTTCTTGTGCATAAATGCACAAGCAATGTGCCCGAGTACCCGTTGTCATGCCATGCGACCTCTGGATAGACTCATCTTCACTCTCTTGCGTGTATTTCTACACACAAAGTCTAATAACGGATGATGGCAACGGCCGTTGATACGGCTCACAACGACAAGCCAGTCCTCCGCCAGCCACAGCATGACACCGACACGACTCGATGCCGGTAGCGACAATCCCGAGGAGCACGCCCATGTCAGTCCGCGAAATCCCCATGTACATCGACGGCCAGCCCATCCAGTCCGCCAGCCAGGAGTGGCGCGATGTGGTCAACCCCGCGACCCAGGAAGTGGTGGCGCGGGTACCGTTCTGTACCGCCGAGGAGGTGGAGCGTGCCGTGGCCAGCGCCAAGGAGGCCTTCAAGACCTGGCGCAAGGTGCCGCTGGGCAAGCGCATGCGCATCATGCTCAAGCTGCAGGCGCTGATCCGCGAGCACACCGACGAGCTGGCCGCGTTGATCACCGAGGAACACGGCAAGACCCTGCCCGACGCCGTCGGCGAAGTGGGCCGTGGCCTGGAAGTGGTGGAGCACGCCTGCTCGATCACCTCCCTGCAGCTGGGCGAGCTGGCCGAGAATGCCGCCAACGAGGTGGATGTCTACACCATGCACCAGCCGCTGGGCGTGGGTGCCGGCATCACCGCCTTCAACTTCCCCATCATGCTGCCCTGCTTCATGTTCCCGCTGGCCATCGCCACCGGTAACACCTTCGTGCTCAAGCCCTCCGAGCAGGACCCCAGCTCCTCCATGCGTCTCGTCGAGCTGGCCCACGAGGCGGGCGTGCCGGCCGGCGTGCTCAACGTGGTTCACGGTGGCCCGGACGTGGCCAACCAGATCGCCGACCACCAGGACATCAAGGCCCTTTCCTTCATCGGCTCCACCCACGTGGGCTCGCTGCTCTACAACCGCGCCGCCGCCGCCGGCAAGCGCATGCAGTCGATGATGGGCGCCAAGAACCACTGTGTCGTGATGCCCGATGCCAACCGCAGCCAGGCCATCAACAACCTGCTGGGCTCCGCCTTCGGTGCCGCCGGCCAGCGCTGCATGGCCAACTCCGTGGTGGTGCTGGTGGGCGATGCGCGCGAGTGGCTGGACGATATCGTCGAGGGCGCCCGCAACATGAAGGTGGGCCCCGGCACCCAGACCGACGCCGACCTCGGTCCGCTGGTCTCGCCCCAGGCCAAGGAGCGCGTCGAGCGCCTGATCACCGCCGGCGAGAAGGAGGGGGCCAAGCTGCTGGTCGACGGCCGCGGCTACGAGGTGGAAGGGTATCCGAACGGCAACTTCGTCGGCCCGACCCTGTTCGCCGACGTCACTCCGGAGATGACCATCTACCGTGAAGAGGTCTTCGGCCCCGTGCTCTGCGTGGTAAGTGTCGAGACCCTGGACGAGGCGATCGAGTTCATCAACGCCAACCCCAACGGCAACGGCACCTCGATCTTCACCAACTCCGGCTGGGTGGCGCGTCGCTTCGAGGCCGATATCGACGTCGGCCAGATCGGCATCAACGTGCCGATCCCGGTGCCGGTGGCCTACTTCAGCTTCACCGGTTCGCGAGCCTCCAAGCTCGGTGACCTGGGTCCCAACGGCAAGCAGGCCATCGCCTTCTGGACCCAGACCAAGACCGTCACTGCCCGCTGGTTCGAGCCCGAGAACGTCTCCAGCGGCATCAACAGCACCATCTCGCTGGGCTGACAACCTCCGCCAGGTAACAAGCGCGCCCCCGCCTCGAGAGAGGTGGGGGCGCTGTCGTTGTGGCCGAGAAGCGGCGCTTGGTCGTGGAGGGGCACCGGCGGCGCTGGTGTATACGCCCTGCGCGCGGCGGGGCAGCCGCGCTTTGATTCGTTAGCGTGCACCTCTTACCATATGCGAATGCTCGACGCCGAGTCGGCCGCCCGACGTCGAGAGCTTCAAGGGCCGAAGGCTTGGCCGCTATCCAGCAGGCACCTGCCTGCGTTCTCCCAACGCTCCGGTTGACGCCGTAGAGCAAACACCAAAGGTGACACGATGCGCGCGAAGCGAAGGATCAAGTCTGCCATCGGCCGCTGGGCGGCGATCGCGTCTACCCTGTTGTTGGCGGCGTGTAGCCACTCAATGGGGATAGAGGACGCGCAGCGACAGGCGCAGAAACCGGATAACTCCCTGATGCGGGTCATTAGCGGCGACGTGTGGTATCGCGAGCGTATCGCGCTGCCCCCCGGCGCCGAGCTGACCGTGACTCTTGAGGACCAGTCGCGTGCGGACGCGCCCGCCACCATCCTCACCGACTACACCCATACTGTCGATGGGACTCCGCCCCCGTACCCTTTTCGCCTGGTGTTCAACCCCGCGGTTATCGATGAGCGCATGACCTACGGATTACGAGCCCGAATCGAGCACAACGGCGATCTGCTTTTCATCAGCACACAGCACATTGATCCGTTTGCCGGCAAGCCCGGCGATCCGGTACGTATCCGGGTGTCGCAGCCGTGATCGCGATCCCCGCGCGATGCCGAGTGGTGCGTAGCGGGGCATCGTGACTTCAGCGGGGCGACGAAAGGCGAGTACGGCATATCTTGATCTCGGTAGTGACGTTGACGTTAACTGAAAGGCGCGCCGTAACCGCAACTCCAACTCCAACTCCAACTCCAACACAAGGCCCTCCATGACCGCGCCCATCAGCCGTTTCCCCGTTCCCGAATCGATCCACGACCTGCCCGAGGACATCCGCGACGCCATACTGGCGGTACAGGAGAAGGCCGGTTTCGTGCCCAACGTCTTCCTGATGCTGGCCCACCGCCCGGCGGAGTTCCGTGCCTTCTTCGCCTACCACGACGCCCTGATGGAGCGAGAGTCCGATACGCTGACCAAGGCGGAGAAGGAGATGATCGTGGTGGCCACCAGCGCCCGCAACCGCTGCCTCTACTGTGTGGTGGCCCACGGTGCGCTGGTGCGTATCTATGGCAAGGACCCGCTGCTGGCCGACCAGGTCGCCATCAACCACCGCACCGCGCCGATCAGCGAGCGTCATCGCACCATGCTGGATTTCGCCATGTATTGCGGACTCGAGGTGGGGGAGCTCACCGACGAGTGGGAGGAGCGACTGACAGCCGCCGGTTTCACCCGCGACGATATCTGGGATATCGGCGCCATCACCGCCTTCTTCGGCCTCTCCAACCGGCTGGTCACCCTGACCGGCACCCCGCCCAACGAGGAGTTCTACCTGATGGGGCGAGTGCCGCGGGAGAAGAACTAATAGTCTCTACCGAGTCAAGAATCGCTGATAACGCAGCTCCAGTGCTTCCTGGCTCGGCCTATCCCTGTCGTTTCTGGGGATAGCGATTCGCTGGCCGTTGAGCTGCTTCATGCTTTCTAGCAGAGGCCCATCCTGTGTCGAGAGCAGGTTGTCATTCAGGTGGATGCGGTAGTCGGGGTCTATGCCGATCAAGTCGGCATCGTAGGCCCTGTGGTGTAGCCGGCTGAGCGATATGCCATTGCTCACTTCGGCGGTGCTGTCCTGATGGGTATCGGGAATGATATGCGCTGCCTCCAATAGTTGTGGCACGGGCAACCCTGTCATGGCGCAGCGATTGGAATATGCCAGCATCACTCGTGCACGAAACTCAGCCTGATGGACTCGCGTTTTGGCTTCACGGATAACGTAGCGCTTCTCTATCTCATCGACCGTATAGGTCCCATGGCTTTCAGCGACATGGCGCGCCTGGCCAGCTCGGTCGTGCATGCTGACATGGCATAGCTCTTTTGCCAGGTCCACGTTGTCGATATAGCAGGGCCATAAGGGAAGGTAGCGGCCTGGTGCGACACCCACTAGGTAGATGATCGGGTCCTGCCTCTCGTAGCTGATTAAGAGCTGACGGTTAGCACGTTTGGCTGTTCCGCCGGCTTCAAGTGAATACCAGAAGCCGCCCTCGTCGCTCGTAGCATCGGAGTAAATATTGATACGTCCCTGCTTGGGCACCACGGTTTTGATGCTCAGGATGCCGTCTGGCATTTGCCTGGGTTGAAAGATGCCGATTGCTCGACTGGCGATGAAGAATGATTCACCATCCAAGGGAATTGGCTTAGCAATGGCCTCCCAAGGCACATCATTCGAGTATTGTTGATTGAGTGCTTCAAGGCGCTGAAAGGCTGCTTGGCGAAGACGAGTGTCAATATTCAGCAAAGCTGGTTCCCCACTCTATGCCGATAGTATCCGCTCATACTAATCAAGAAGGGTGGCTTTTACACCGTTGAGTGTATTGAACGCCGCGAAGATCTTCTGTGCCGTCGAGTAGTCGAGCGTGTGTCGCCGGTCCCCTGGCAGGCAGGACTCTGCCTCGCTATGATGCCTCCGGCTCGTCGTGTTGCTGACAGCGGCGGGCCCACACAACACATTCACTTGTCGCCAGGGGAGTCCCGCCGCATCCGCGTGGGCTGAGAGAGCACATAGTGCTGACCCTGGAACCTGATCCGGTTCACACCGGCGGAGGAAGTGCGACATGCCCTACCTGACGTCTGCCGTGCTCGGTGCGGCGCTGCTGTGCTTTGCTTTCCTGGGCCTGCGGGCCCGTCGGGCCGATGGCCCCCTCGATGACTACGTGACCGCCCGCAACTCCCAGGGCGCCCAGGCCATCGGCCTGTCGTTCCTGGCTTCCGGCATGGGCGCCTGGATCCTCTTCGCGCCGCCGGAGATCGGCGCCTTCGTGGGACCGCTGGCGCTGGCCGGCTATGCCATCGGTTCCTCGCTGCCCTTTATCGTGCTGGGGCTCTACGGCCCGGCGATCCGTCGCCACCTGCCCGAGGGACGCAGCATCGGCGAGTTTGCCGAGGCTTGCTACGGCGCTGGGGTGCGGCGCTGGGTGTCCTGCGTATCGGTGGCCTACATGGCCTGCTTTCTGGCCGCCGAGCTGACCGCTATCGGTGGCATCGCCGCGCTGCTCTCCGATGTGCCGCCGTCGCTGGTGATCCTGGGCGTGGCGCTGGTGACCCTGGTCTATACCTCCCTGGGCGGGCTGCGGGCCAGCCTGGCCACCGACCGGTGGCAGGCCTGGCTGCTGCTGGCGCTGCTGGTGCTGGTCGGTGGTGTCGCCTGGTGGTGGCTGCCACCGATGCCCGCCGGGGCTGTGATGCCGGCGATTCCGATGGGCAGTGCGCTGTCGGTATCGCTGACCCTGGTGATCGCCGTCACCGCGGCCAACCTCTTTCACCAGGGCTACTGGCAGCGTATCTGGGCCGCCGAGGACGCTCGCGCCCTGGGCCGCGGGGCGTTGCTGGGCGGGGCCAGCAGCCTGGTGGTGGTGATGGCCATCGGCGGCCTGGGGATGCTGGCGGCGATGCACGCGCTGCCGCTGGGCGAGCCGCCGATCCCGTTCTTTGCCCTGCTCTCCGCCGCGCCAGACTGGCTGGGGCTGCCGGCGCTGGTGCTGGCGGTGACGCTGGTGGCCTCCAGCGTGGATACCCTGCAGAACGCCATCGCCTCCATGGCGGTGGCCAGCTCCGGCCGGCGTGGGCTCTCGGTGCGCGCGGCGCGCTGGGTGACGGTGGCACTGATGGTGCCGGTGGTCTGGGTGGCCCTGCAGGGCTTCTCGGTGCTGCGCCTCTTCCTGATCGCCGACCTGCTGTGTGCCGCCATCCTGCTGCCGGTGCTGCTGGGGCTGTGGCGGCGCATGTCGCCGCTGGCGGCGGTGGCCGGCGGCCTGGCCGGCCTGGCCGGTGCCGTGCTGCCGGGCTGGATCAGTCACGGCAGCCTGAGCGCCGGCGTGCTGGCCGCCACCTTCCCGGGCAGCATCCCGACGCTGCCGCCCTTCCTGGGGGCCCTGGTCGCCTCTACTCTGGTCAGTCTGCTGATCGCCTGGTGGCGCCCGGGCGTCCGATATGACGTGAGCAAGGAGCAAGGCTGATGACGACACGTACCGAGTGGAGCGCCTGGGCCGCCGAGCGCAAGACGGCATCTATCACCGACTGGCTGCGCGAACTCAGCGAGCCCGACTGGTCGGCCACCGTGAACCATGCGCTGTTCGATGCGCTGGCCGAGGGGCGGCTCTCGGGTGATGACTTCGCTGCCTACATGGTGCAGGACTATGGCTTCGTGGATCCCTTCACCGCCCTGATCGGCCACGCCATCGGCCGGGCGCCGGGCATGGAGGACAGGGTGGTACTGGGGCAGTTCATGGGCATGCTGACCAGTGATGAGAACAGCACCTTCCAACGTACCTTCGAGGCCTTCGGCGTGCCCGCCGCGACGCGGGAAGCGCCGGACTACCTGCCCGAGACCCGGGCCTTCCAGGCACTGCTGCGCGAGATCGGCGCTGGCGGCGACTACGCCGAGATCCTGGCGGCGCTGGTGGTTACCGAGTGGATCTATCTGGAGTGGGCGCTGCGCGTTACCCGCGCCGCGGGGCTGCACCCGCTGGTGGAGGAGTGGATCGACCTGCACGACAACCCCGCCTTCCAGGAGTTCGTGGCGTGGCTGCGCCGTCGCCTGGACGAGGCGGCGGCAGGGCTCGATGACGCCGCCTTCACCCGCATGGCCGAATGCTTCCGGGAGACCGTGGCCAGGGAGCGCGCCTTCCATGACGCGGTGATGCCGCGCTGAAAAAGTCGCCAGCGAGCCGCCTGTGACGGCTCTGGTAACGGTAGCCTGGTAACACAGCGACGCCCCTACCGGTGATATCCGGCCGGGGCGTCGCTGCGTTTGCGCAGGGCATGCATGCGCAGGGTATCGAGGCGGGCTCAGCGAATGCCGAACGCTTCGGGCATCACCATCTGGGGCAGGAACAGGAACAGGTCCGGCACCAGGATGCCGGCCAGGATGATCAGCATCACCAGGCCGATCAGCGGCAGGATGGCGACGAAGGCCCGTGGGGTGGAGACCTCGCCGATCTGGCTGGCGATCAGCAGGCAGATGCCGTAGGGCGGCGTCACCAGGCCGAGGGTCAGCGACAGGATCACGATCAGCGCCATATGGATCTGATCGATATCGGCGGCCACGCAGATGCTCTGGATGATCGGCAGGAAGATGATGACCGCCGTCACCGGGCTGAGCACGGTGCCGATGATCAGCATGCAGGCCATCACCATCAGCATGATCCCGACCCGGGTGTCGGTGACCGAGAGGATGAAGCGTGCCACCTCGTCGGCGATGCCCAGATAGGAGATCAGCCAGCCCATGATGCCGGCGGCGGCCACGGCGAACATCGGCAGGGAGTAGGCGATCACCGACTCGGCGAGGATGCCGGGCAGGGCGCGCAGACGGATGGCGCGATAGAACACCACCGCCAGCAGCAGGCCCACCAGCACCGCCACCGAGGCCGCCTCGGTGGCGGTGAACACCCCGGCGGTGATGCCGCCCAGCACCACGATGGGCAGGATCATCGGCGGGGCGGCGACCAGGCCGGTGCGGGCGACCTGGCGCAGCGAGAACTCGCTTTCCGCCTGCAGGTTGAGCCGCCGGGCCACGCTGTAGGCGTAGCCCATCTGGGCCAGCCCGATCAACAGCCCCGGCACCACACCGCCCAGGAACAGCGCCCCTACCGAGACGTTGCCGAAGGCGCCGTAGATCACCATCAGGATCGACGGCGGAATGATGCCGCCCAGCACCGAGGAGGCGGCGGTCAGGGCCACCGCGAAGGGCGAGGGGTAGCCGGCCTTCTTCATGGCCGGGATCAGCACCGCGCCGACGCTGGCCGTATCGGCGGCCGCCGAGCCGGAGAGGCTGGCGAACATCATCGACACCATGACGTTGATATGGCCCAGGCCGCCGCGGATATGGCCCACGGTGCTGTCGGCGAAGCGCAGCAGGCGGTCGGTGATGCCTCCATCGTTCATCAGCCGTCCCAGCAGCAGGAAGAACGGTACCGCGAGCAGCGGGAAGGAGTTGATGCTGGCGAACATCTGGTTGACCACCGAGGTCAGCGGAATATCGAGCTGCCAGATGGTGATGATGGAGGCCAGGCCGATGGCGAAGGCGATGGGGACGCTCAGCGCGATCAGCAGCAGGAAGCTGGCGATAAGCGTAACGATGGGGCTCATGAGCAGGTGCTCTCCTCGGCTGCGGTGGACGTCGAGGCGGGTCGACCGATCAGGGCGCGAACATCCTCGTGGAGCACCTCGAGGGAGAACAGCGCCATGGCCACGCCGGCGATCGGCATGGCCATAAAGACATAGGCCATGGGGGTGCCGAGGGCGACCGAGCGGCGCCCCCAGCCCATGTCGGTCAGGATCTGGCCGTGGACCACCAGCACATAGATCAGTGGCAGGCAGGCCAGGCTGCCGAACAGGCGCAGCGCCCGGTTGGTGGTCGTGAAGCGTGCCGGCAGCACCTCGATCACGTAGTGCTGCCGGCGCCTCAGCGCTACCGCAGCGCCCAGGAAGACCGACCAGATGAAGCAGGCCATGGCCACTTCGTCGGACCAGGACACCGAGATCTTCAGATAGTTGCGTGCCAGTACCTGATACAGGATGGTAGCGATAAAGATCGCGAACAGCGTGCCGGCCACCGTCAGGAACAGGCGTTCGATGAAGTCATTGAGTCGCCGCATGTTGTCGTATTCTCCCGAAACGAGTCGGCCCCACGCCGCCGGGCGGGGGCCGGCTCGGTCCCTTACAGCTCGCGGATCAGGGTCAGCAGGTCGGTGACGCCGCGCTCGGCGGCATACTCGTCATGAAGGGGCACGCTGGCATCGATGAAGGCCTGCTTGTCCACCTCGGTGACGGTCACGTCCTGCTCCTTCAGGGTATCGATCAGGGCGGCGTCGTACTCCACCCCCTTTTCGGTACCCAGCTCGCCGGCCCGCTGGGCGGCGGCCAGCACGATGGCTTGATCCTCCTCGGAGAGGCGCGAGAAGCTGCGCTCGCCGATGGAGAAGTGACTCATCATCACCTGGTGTTCGGTCTTGGCGTGGTAGGGCGCCACTTCATAGAGACGGCTGGAGTAGAAGCCGCTGATGGTGCTCTCGAAGGCGCCGATGACCCCGGTCTGCATGCCGGTGTAGATCTCGGTCCAGGGCAGCGAGGTGGTCAGCGCGCCCACCGCCTGCCACATCTTGGCGTCCAGCTGCGAGCCGGTGATGCGCATCTTGACATCGTCCAGGTCGGCGGGCTCGGTGACCGGTCCGGTGTTGGTGCTCAGGTTGCGGGTGCCGCCGCCGGTCAGTGCCAGCAGCTTGAGGCCGGTGCCGGCGCTCTCCATCTCCTCGGCGAAGTGGGCGAACACCGCGGAGTCGGGATCGGTGGCCGCACGGAAGGCGTCCATGTCGTCGAACAGGTAGTTGAGACTGAAGATCTCGAAGTCCTGCACGTAGGGGGCGATGTTCTGGACCCCGCCGATGATCATGTCGGTGGTGCCGATGCGGATCTCGTCGACCACGGTCTGGTCATTGCCCAGCTGGCCGCCGGGGAACAGCTCCACAGTGATCCGCTGGTCGGTTGCCTCCTCGACCTCGGCCTTGAAGGCCTCGGCGGCATCGACCCAGGGGTGGGGCGCACTGACCACGGTGGCCAGGCGCAGCTTCTGGGCCAGGGCGGGGGAGGCGGCCAGCAGGGTGGCGGCGGAGAGCAGAGTGAACTGGGTGAGACGTGTTGTTATGGCCATGACAGGCGCTCCATTGGTCGTCAGAGGGGGTGCGCCGGCAGGCCGGCGCGGGTTTCGTTGTCGTTCAGGAGGCGGCCACCGGCTCGCCCAGGGTGTGCATCAGGCGATTGGCCCAGCCGAACAGGGTGGTCGCCAGGGTCAGGTCGAGGATCTCCAGCTCGTCGAGGCCGGCCTCGCGCAGGCTGGCGATGTCATCGGCGCCGACCTTCGGCGGGCATTCGGACAGGCCCACCGCGAAGCGCAGGATGGCCTGCTGGCGGGGGTCGAGCCGGGCCTTCTCGCCGTGAAAGAAGATCTCCTGCATCACGGCGTCCTCGCCGGTCAGCTGGTTGTAGCGCTGGGCATGCACGGCGGCGCAGTAGATGCAGCGGTTCACGAACGAGGCGGCCACGGCGCCCAGCTCGCGCTCGGCACGAGACAGGCCGTCGGGGTCATACATGATGCCGTTGAACAGCGCCGTGCGAATGCGCAGCGACTCGGGATCATGCGCCAGCACCAGTACATAGTCGGAGACCTTGGTGTTCGACGGGGTCTCCTTGAGGGCCTCACGCTGGGCCGGGGTCGCGTTGTCGAGATCCACCGGGGTCAGGTGCGGACGCCACTGGGGCACACGGGTAGTGAACTTGCGGATCACACGGCTCATGTCGGCTCTCCCATCACGGCCAGCACCGCGGCCACGCGCAGCTGGTAGTTGACGAAGGCGACCAGGCCCGCCAGGCGCACGATATCGCTCTCGGCGATGCCGGCCTGCAGCAGGCGCTGGATATCCTCGGGGCTGGCGTCGCGAGGGGACTCGGTGACGAGGTCCACATAGGCGACGATGGCCATGAGCCGGGCGTCCTCCGCCGGGGGCTGGGCGCCGGGCGTGGCCAGCACGGCCAGTTCGGCGCTGGCGCCCTTTTCGTCGAGCAGGGCGGCGTAGTGCTCGGTCAGTCCGGACTGCTGACAGATCCGCGCCATGCGGCAGGCGAGCACGGCACGCTCGGCATGGGAGAGCCCGCCCGGATCCTCGGGCAGCAGGGCCGCCTCGTAGGAGGCCTGGGTGCGGCTCATCAGCGCCTGGCGCCGTGCCAGGGCGTCACCCAGCGGCCCCTGGGCCGCCGCCACGCCGGCGGCCTGCTCGAGTACGTGCTGCGGAGTCGAGTCCGCGGATGAAGAGGGGGAGGTCATGACGACTCCTTGTCGATAACGGGGCGATGGTTCACGGGCGCGAGATCAGGGCAGCGGTTCGGGCTGCCACTCGTCGCCGAGCAGCTCGGGGGTGTCGTAGGCCTGCAGGGTCTGCCAGTGGGTCTCGATATCCTCCCGGTAGAGCTGGGCGGCGATGGCGCTGGCCAGCCAGCTGGCGCCCTCGCTGATGCCGGGGATATCACCGCTCACCTTGCCCATGCTCAGCGAGGCGCCATAGTTGAAGCAGTGAATGTTGCCAAGCCAGGGAGCCGTGCCGGGCTCGCGCTCCTGGAAGGCGAAGTCGCTCCCCACATAGGGGAAGTTGCCCAGTTCGGCGTGCTCGAGTTCCGCAGGCGGGCTGTAGCGGTCCTTCCACAGCAGGATGCGATCGGCATAGCCGGCCAGCTCGGTGCGTGCCATGGGGTCGATCTGAAAACCGGTCCCCAGGATCAGGTAGTCGCAACGCAGCTCCTTGCCCCGGGAGGTCTCGATGACGATCTCGTCGCCCTCCATGCGCGTGGCGCTGACGCCGGCATTGAAGTGGAAGTGGGCATTGGGGTGGCGGCTGACGCGCAGGGTCGAGCCCCGGGGCGGCGGCGTCTGGGTGACGAAGGAGTAGTGCATGAAGCGCCAGCGCCACTCGTCGGGCAGTCCGGCGTAGCCATGGGTGAAACCGAACGAGCCGATGCCCATCATCTTGTTGATGGTGGGCATCGCCGGGCGGCGAATCAGGTGGCGGACTTCCCGGGCGCCATGCTCGAGCGCCTCGGCGGCGTTGTCCACCGCCGAGGCACCGACGCCGACCACCACCACTCGCTTGTCGGCCAGGCTGGCGAAGTCGATCTCGTCGGAGGAGTGGGCCCAGGCGTGGCGCGGCAGCGGGTCGACGAAGGCCGGAATCTTGGGACCGCCGGTGCCTTCACGGCCGGTCGCCATGATCAGCTTGCGGGTCAGCAGTGGCTCATCGGGGGCGTTGCGGCCGGAGAGCTCCAGCTGCAGCAGGTCGCCTTCGGGGCGCACATGCTCCACCTTCACCTCGTTGTCGACGGGCAGCTCGAGCACCCGACGATACCAGCGCAGGTAATCCATCCACATCGGGCGCGGGATCTTGTCCAGGGCCTCCCAGGCCTCGCTGCCGAACTGGGCCTCGTACCAGGCGCGAAACGTCAGCGAGCCCATGCCGTAGCTGGGGCCGGGCAGCGTCTTGGGAGAGCGCAGCGTCTCCATGCGCGCGTAGTCGAGCCAGGGTCCCTCATGGCCCTCGGGGCTGCGGTCGAGGATGCGGATGTTGCGGATACCGCCGGAGAGCAGGGCGAAGGCGGCCACCATGCCGCACTGGCCACCACCGATGATCACCACGTCGTGGATGTGCCTGCCACCGGCCGTGTGCCGGGAGGGCACCCAGTTGGCGGCGGGTAGATTGAGACACGCCAGGTCGTGGCGGACCCGGGCGTTGAGCTGGTCGAGGCCGGCGGTGGCGAAGGATGGCGTCTGGGTCATGGAGTCATCTCGTCTAGGGCGGAGGCGGCCTCGCTGGATTCGTGTGGCCACCAGAACCAGCGCAGCGATTCTTCATCTGCGCAGGTGCTCGAGGGCGGCTCGATGGCAGACGTGCGCGCGCTCTCGACCAGCGCCTGGGCCTGGGCGAAGCACTGGGCGAAGTCTGGCGGAGTCGGTTCGGGGTGGGGTGCGTCGGGGCTCAGCAGTGCGCTCAGCGAGGGCGTTTCGCAGGGCGCCTGAGCCTGGCGAGCACGCCAGGTACCACTCTGCACGTCGACACGATAGAGCCGCATCAGCACGGCGGCATGACGGGCGATAAATTCGACGGCATCGATAATATAGCAAGCCGTCTCACTGTTAAAGAAGTAATTAAAACCGAGTCTTACCCATCCTGGACGGAATAAGCTTTTTCCCTTATGGACTAGTTCGGCATGCTGTTGGGCCTGGGTCTCACTGATGTCCAGCAGGGAGTGAGCATAGGGTCCGGCGCAGGAGCAGCCGCCCCGGGCCTGGATACCGAACAGGTCATTGAGCAGTGCCACCACCAGGTTATGGTGCAGCAGGCGCGCCCCGGCGGAGATGTTGAACGAGACGATGCCCAGGCGCGGGGTGTGCCGCGGCCCCAGGATGTGCAGGTTGTCGAGTCGCGACCAGCGCTCCATGGCGCGTCGGGTCAGTGCCGTCTCGAGTTCGGTGATGTGGTGTGCGCCTACCTGCTGCTTGAGGGTGAATACCAGCCCGGTGCGAATGTTCTCGACGATGCCGGGGGTGCCACCCTCCTCGCGCCGTTCGGGGTCGGTGACGTAGTGGTGCTCGCCTTCGGTCACATAGGAGACGGTACCGCCGCCGGCCACGCCGGGCACGGCGTTGCGGCACAGGGCGCGGTCGATGACCAGGACGCCGGAGGTGCCGGGCCCGCCGATGAACTTGTGCGGCGACAGGAAGATGGCGTCGAGATGATCGTTGGCGCCGGGGGCGCTTTCCGCCATGTCGATCGGCACATAGGGGCCGGCGGCGGCATAGTCACAGGCCAGGATGCCGCCGTGGCGGTGGACCAGTGCAGCCAGCTGGCGCACGTCGGCCAGCACGCCGGTGACGTTGGAGGCCGCGGAGAAGGCCGCCACCTTCAGGGGCCGCTCGGCGTGGGCCTGCAGCGCGCGCTCCAGCTCGACCAGGTCGGGCAGGCCGTCCGCGTCAAGTGGGATGCGTACCAGGTCGGCATCGGCCTCGCGCCAGGCCAGGTCGTTGGAGTGGTGCTCGAAGGGGCCGATGAAGATCACCGGGCGTACCGCTTCGGCAGAGCGGTGCAGGCCGGGCAGGTCGAGAATGCGCGAGAAGCGGTCGATGGCTGCGGTGGCGCCGGCGCCGGCGAAGATGACCGCGTGCTCGGGGCCGGCCCCCACTCCCTCGCGCACGGCCTGACGGGCCGCCTCGCGCAGCCGGGTGGTGCGCATCCCGGTGTGGGAGGTCTCGGTATGGGTGTTGCCGTAGTTGGGCAGCACCTCCTCCTGAATGGCCCGCTCGATCATGTGCAGGGCACGGCCCGAGGCGGTGTAGTCGGTGTAGACCAGGGGGCGCGGTCCGAAGGGGCCGGGAATGGCCCGGCCTTCGCCGATGATGTCGTGACGGATGCGCGCGACCCACTCACTGGCCCGTGGAGAGGGGGAGGGCGTGGGTGCGCTTGACGTGTTCCATGGAGAAACAGGATGTGACATTGCTCAGCTCGATTCTGGAAATGAGTCGCTTGTAGAAGGCGTCGAAGGACTGGTTGTCACGGGTGATCACCTTGAGCAGGTAGTCGTACTCGCCGGCCAGGCGATTGACCTCGATGATCTCATCGAGCGCCTGGGTGACCGCCTGAAAGCGGTCCAGCCAGGCCTGGTTGTGCTTGTCGGTCTTGATCATCACGAACACGGTCAACCCCAGGTCCAGCTTCTCGGGATTGAGCACCGCGACACGCCGTTCGATGAAGCCTTCCTTCTCTAGGCGCTGAATTCGCCGCCAACAGGGGGTCGGCGACAGGCCGACGCGGTCAGCGATCTTTGCAATGGATAAGCTAGCATCGCGCTGAAGTTGATCAAGGATTTTGGAGTCAAAGCTGTCGATTGGCATGATATTTCCTTTTTTTCCCGTATTTTGGAAATTTTATTTCAGACAAGAGGGGGCGGCAGGTCAAGGTGCGTTGCCGCAGAGGCATCACCATGGAGAGTCGTGGCCATGGACAGCCGTTGGCTTCGCAGTCCACTCTAATGGGTCGTCACTGCTTGTATGCTCAGGAGGCCTGTCATGTCCGATTCCCCGAAAGATATCCGCCGCCACTCCGCCCGGGTGGTGGATGGCCCCGGCAAGGCGGCCAGCCGTGCCATGTTGCGAGCGGTGGGCTTTAAGGACGAGGACTTCACGAAGCCCCAGGTGGGAATCGCCTCGACCTGGAGCAACCTCACCCCCTGCAACAGTCATATCGACGAGCTGGCGCGTCATGCCAGCGACGGGGCGGACAGCGCCGGCGGCAAGGGGGTGATCTTCAACACCATCACCATCTCCGACGGCATCGCCAACGGTACCGAGGGCATGAAGTACTCGATGGTGTCGCGGGAGGTGATCGCCGACTCCATCGAGACGGTGGCCGGCTGCGAGGGCTTCGATGGCCTGGTGGCCATCGGGGGCTGTGACAAGAACATGCCCGGCTGCCTGATGGGCCTGGCGCGCCTCGATCGTCCCAGCGTGTTCGTCTACGGCGGTACCATCCAGCCCGGCAAGAACCACACCGATATCGTCTCGGTGTTCGAGGCCATGGGCGCTCATGGTCGGGGTGATATCGACCTGATCGAGCTCAAGCAGATCGAGGAGACCGCGATTCCCGGCCCCGGCTCCTGCGGCGGCATGTATACCGCCAATACCATGGCATCGGCCATCGAGGCGCTGGGCATGAGCCTGCCGGGCAGCTCGGCCCAGAACGCCGTCTCCAACGACAAGCGCGAGGACTGTGAAGCGGCCGGTGCCGCGGTACTCGAGCTGCTCAAGCGCGACCTCAAGCCCTCGGACATCATGACCCGCCAGGCCTTCGAGAACGCCATCAGCGTGGTGATTGCCCTGGGCGGCTCCACCAATGCGGTGCTGCACCTGATCGCCATGGCGCGCACCATCGGCGTCGAGCTGTCGCTTGCCGACTTCACCGAGATCGGCAAGCGCGTGCCGGTGGTGGCCGACCTGCGCCCCAGTGGCCACTACATGATGAGCGAGCTGGTGGCGATCGGTGGCATCCAGCCGCTGATGAAGATGCTGCTCGATGCCGGCCTCCTGCACGGCGACTGCCTGACGGTGACCGGCAGGACCCTGGCCGAGAACCTGGCCGATGTGGCCCCCTACCCCGATGACCAGCGGATCATCGCGGCGTTGAACAACCCCATCAAGGCGGAGAGCCATCTGCGTATCCTGCATGGCAACCTGGCGCCGGAAGGGGCGGTGGCCAAGATCACCGGCAAGGAGGGCACGCGCTTCGCCGGCACGGCGCGGGTGTTCAACTCCGAGGAGGAGGCCCAGGCAGGCATCAACGATGGCAGCGTGGTGGCGGGAGACGTGGTGGTGATCCGCTACGAGGGCCCCCGGGGCGGCCCCGGCATGCGCGAGATGCTCACCCCCACCTCGGCGATCATGGGCCGGGGGCTCGGCAGCGAGGTGGCACTGATCACCGACGGGCGCTTCTCCGGCGGCAGCCATGGCTTCGTGGTGGGCCATGTGACCCCCGAGGCGTTCGACGGTGGTCCCCTGGCCCTGGTGGAGGATGGCGACCGGATCACCATCGATGCCGAGGCCGACACCATCGACGTCGCCCTCACCGTCGAGGAGCTGGAGCGCCGCAAGTCCGCCTGGCAGCCGCCTGAGCCGCGCTACACCCGTGGGGTGCTGGCCAAGTACGCCCGGCTGGTCAGCTCGGCGAGCACCGGGGCGCTGACCGACCTTCCGGAGTAGCTCCGGGGGCCGTCAGGGTTCGCAGCTGGCGGTATGCCGCAGGCGCAGCCGGTTGCGCAGGCGGCGCGCCAGGATATCCACGCCGATATTGAGCAGGGCGGTGATCAGGATCAGGATCATCGCCCGGTCGAAGCGGATCTCCTGGATGGCGCTGTCGACATGGAAGCCCAGGGTGGCGATGCCGAGGATGCCGAGGATGGCGGTCTCGCGCATGATGATCTCCCAGCGGTAGAACAGCAGGGCCAAGAAGGGGCCGTAGAGTCGCGGCGTCAGCTCGAAGGCGTAGCGCTCGATGCCGCGGGGAGCGTCGGCGCGCAGCGTGATCGCGTTGCTGCGCTGGCCCACCAGGTGGCCGATGATGCCGCCGTTGTGGATCGCCAGCGCCACCACCGCCGGCAGCATCGAGGGGCCCCACAGCTGCAGCAGGATAAAGGCCAGCAGGTATTCCGGGGTCGAGCGCAGGACCACCAGCACGCCGTGACCCAGCGCACCGCGTATCCGGCCGCTGGCGTGGCGTCCCGTGAAGTGCTGCGAGACCAGCGGATAGAGCAGCAGCGCCAGCAGCCCCGTCGCCACCAGGGCGATCTGGGTCAGCAGCAGGGTGTTCCAGATGCCCGGCAGCGCCTCGTCGACCAGCAGCTCGCCCAACCAGGGGAGGAGCCCCGCGACCCCCTCGCCCTGGCGCAGTGGCTCGGGAACGATATCCTCGGTGAAGAAGCGCGAGACGCTCTGCCAGCGAATCGGCAGGCCGTCGCCGAGCAGGAAGGGGGCGGCCAGCAGGTAGAGCGGCAGCAGGCGCGGTCGAACCCAGAGCCTGAGGGTGCCGATCAGCCCATAGAACAGCAGCAGCAGCGCACCCACCGTGGTGTAGTGCCCCTGGGCGAACGAGGACTCGAGGTAGAAACCCAGGGTGGGCATGCCCACGAAGCCCAGCACGGCGCTGGAGCGCAGGCCGCACTCCAGCCGGTAGGCGGTGTAGGTCGCCAGGTGGGGCCAGGCCTGGCTGAAACGGCTGTAGAGGAGGGCCGCGACCATGCCGCTGCCGTGGGGGATCACCTTCGACGGCTGGGGATCGCTCTCGTCGAGAATCTCGGCATACACCTTGGCGAAGATGCCGGCATAGGGAATGGCGATGGCGAGCACCCCGGTCAGTGGGTGAAGGCCGAAGAACTGCAGGAAGATCAGTGCCCAGAACAGCTCGTGAATGGCGCGGATAAAGGCGCAGGTGGTACGTACCGCGCGATGCTGAAACAGCAGCGCCAGCAGCAGGCCTGCCGCGGCGCCTGCCCCCACTCCGACGAAGGCGAAGGCGAGGGTGCGCACGATCGCCTTGCCGAGAAAGTCCACCGCCGTGAAGTCCGGATGGGTCAGCCCTTGCATCAGCCGGCCCAGCTCCGCCCAGGGGTCGTGGGCGCTGATCTGGAGGTCGGCCAGGGCGAGGCAGACGATGGCCAGTAGCGCCAGGGCCAGGCTGGTGCGTACGGTTTTCGATTGCCACATGGTCAGTAGAGCACCAGCAGATCCCGGGCACTGAGTCGGTGGCTGGCCTCGTCCAGGGCGATCCTGCCATCGGCGATCCCCACGACCCGGTCGGTGAAGCGCAGGGCCAGCTCCACGTCGTGCATGGCCACCACCGAGGTGGGGTAAGCCTCGGCCAGCGCGGCCAGCACCCGCTCGGCGAGCGGACCGTCGAGCGCCGATATCGGTTCGTCGGCCAGCAGCAGGTCGCCCCGCTGATGAAGCGCGCGGGCGGCCGCGACGCGCTGGCTCTGGCCACCGGACAGTTCGCCGGCCGAGGCCCAGCACTTGTCGGCGAGATCCAAGCGTTCGAGCAGTGGCATGATGGCGTCGATATCACGACGGAAGGGACGCGCCAGGGTAACCAGGTTGTACCAGGTAGGGTGCCGGGCGAGTCCGCCCATATAGACGTTGTGGAACACGCTCAGCGAGGGCACCAGGCCCAGCTGCTGGGGCATCAGGGCGGCACCGTGATGGCGCCAGCGCTGCTGCATGACGCCGAGCAGCGTCGACTTGCCGGCGCCGCTCCTGCCCACCAGGGCGACTCTTTCGCCGCGGGCAAGCGTCAGATCGAGCGGGCCGATCACGCGCGCCCCGCCGTAATCGGCCACCACATCGGTGAGGGCGAGGGCGGTCATCAATCGAGGATATCGAGCTGCTGGCCGACCTGGCGGATGATCTCGTAGTCGGCGTTGTCCACCGGGATGAAGCCGGAGCGCGGGAAGCTCTCGAGCAGCTCGGGGTCATCCATGCCGAGCAGCGCCTGCTGGACGCGGTCGGCGAAGCCCTCGCCGAAACGCTCGTCGACGTCGCCGCGGATCGTCCATTGGTAATCCGGGTAGGTCGGGGTCTGCCACACCACCTTGACGCTGTCGGCATCGAGGTTGCCGGCCTCGAGCTCGTTTTCCCATACGGTATAGTTGAGGGCGCCGAGCTGGTAGGCCCCGGAGGCGACCAGCGAGGCGGTACGGCTGTGGTTGCCGCTGAAGCCGACACGCGAGAAGACCTCTTCCGGCGCCTCGCCGAAGGCCTCGCGCAGGTAGTGCTCGGGCATCAGGCGTCCGGAGGTGGAGCCCTTGGCGCCGAAGGTGAAGGTCATGTCGCGCATGGCCTCGACCAGCCCCGCACCCTCTTCCAGGCCGGTGCTCTCGTGGGCGATGAAGTAGGTCCGGAACTCGGCGTCCTCGACGCCCTGGGCCAGAGCCCGGGAGCCGGGCACGCGCTCGCGGGCCTGCACGCCGGAGAGGCCGCCGAACCAGGCCAGCTGCACCTGGTCATTGCGGAAGGCGGTGACCGCCGCGGCGTAGGACTTCACCGGCACGAAACGCACCTCGACCTCGAGCTCGTCGGCGAGATAGTCGGCGACCTTCTGGAAGCGCTCCTGCAGGCGTGTCTCGTCCTCGTCGGGGATGGCGGTGAACACGAAGGGGCTGGCAGCGGCAACCGAAGTGGCAAACAGCAGCGGCAGAGCCACGGGCAGCACGCGGGCGAGGCGTCGAAGCATGGGGGGAGTCCTGATCGGAAATGGTCCGTCGCCATGATACCGAAAAAACGCCGGGCGTCCGATGTCGGTGCGCCCGGCTATTGGGTCGAGTGCATGGGGCGGCGCTTCGCTCTCGAGAAGGGTGAAGCGCCGTTTCTCAGGCCTCGATACGGGAGACCCGGATCGGCAGGCCCTGGCGCACGGCAGCGCCGCTGATGGGCTCAAGCCAGGTGCCATCCACGCGGCGGGTGGGGTCCTTGAAGCCCAGGTCGTTGATGTTGATGCCGGCGCGCAGCCATTCGAGATCGGGCTGGGCCTCGCCGTCGATCACGTGGGGGGTGGCGCCCAGGTCACGGTGGCCGTAGCCGTGCTCGATGCCCAGTGCGCCGGGCATCACCCCTTCGCCGACCAGTGCCAGGCCAACCACGCTGCCGCCGGGGCTCTCGATGCGGATGGTGTCGCCGTGACTGATGCCGAAGCGCTCGGCGTCCTGGCGGTGCATCATCACCGGGTTGTAGGGCTTGATCATGCGCAGCCACTCGAGACCGATGGCGTAGGAGTTCATCAGGTTGGACTTGAACGAGAACGCCAGCAGTGGCCACTCCTCCTCGGTGAACACCTCGCGCATGGCGCGACCGTCGGCCAGCGGCGGCAGGGCATGGCGCGGCACACCACGGTTGGGCTGGCCACTCTGGGTGTTGATGCTGGTGCCCACCTGCTCGTTGTAGACGCACAGGGTGCGTTTCCAGGCGCTGGTGAGGTTCTCGCCCTTGAAATGGTCCTTGAAGTCCTCGAAGCGGCCGCCGCGGGCGTAGAGGTAGGCCACCGGGCCGCGCTCCTCGGGCTTGAGGGTGCGCTCGAGTTTCGGCAGCAGCGGCGCGATCCCGCCATGGGCGATATCGCTCTCGTCAGCGTCGGGCAGCGGCTCGCCCTGCATGGCCACGTTGGCGGCGGCGCGCAGGAAGAAGTCCTCGGCACGGTTGAGCGGGTGCAGGTTGCCGTCGGCGTCGGGGATCGCTCCCTCGCCGAAGCCGGGCAGCCCGAGGCGCTTGGCGGTGGCGATGAAGAAGCTCTCCATGGAGACCGGCTCGCCTTCTTCGGTCTTCTGCTGGCGCGGCTCCACCACCGGCCAGCAGGCGGTGGTCATCTTGCCCAGGTTGCCCTTCCAGGCGCCGGTGAAGCCCCACACCTCATACATCACCGAGTCCGGCACGATGTAGTCGGCGTAGCGGTTGGTCTCGTTGAGGAAGCCGTCGATGGCCACGAACAGCCCCAGGCGCTTGGGGTCCTTGATCTTCTCGGCAATCAGCGTCTCGAGGCCCGCCTGGCCGTAGATGGGGTTGGCCATGCAGCCGATCACCGCCTTGATCGGGTAAGGGTAGCCGTCCAGCGCCGAGGGCAGGTGCTCGGTGAGGGTAGGCGGTGCCAGCGAGCGCCAGGGGGCGCGGGCGGGGTAGGGGTTCTCGCCGGCGGCCACCTTGCGCTGGTACTCGGAGGACTTCTCGTAGGGGAAGCGCGAGCGGGAGAGGAAGACCCCCTTGGGTCCGCGCTTGCCGGGGAAGTTGGCCAGGTCGTAGCGGGGACCGGTGCCGACGCCGTTGAACTGGCCGCCGCCGGCGGCGCTGCCGCCCTTGCGGTTGTGGTTGCCGGCCAGCACGTTGAGCATCTGCATGCCGAAGGCGGCGTAGAAGCCGTTGCCGGACATCATCCCGCCATGGGAGTTGGTTACCGCGCGGCGGCCGTGGCGTGCGAAGCGCTCTGCCAGGTCGACGATGGTGGCCTCGGGGATGCCACAGTGTTCGGCATACTCGGTCAGGCTATGCTCGTTGGCGGACTCGCGAAGCAGGGTCATGCTGCTCTTTACCCGCACGCTCTCCCCGTCGGCGAGCTCTACCTCGCGGTCGACGAAGAGCTCGGCGCCCATCACCGCGTTGCCCTGTGCCAGTTTTCCGTCGGCCACCACCATGGGTACGTCGGCGTCGCTGCCGGCCTCGGCTTGGCCCAGGTCGCTAGCGCGCAGGAAGCGGCCGCGGTGCGGGTGCTCATCGTTGGTGATTACCAGGTGACTGGCGTTAGTGTGGGTCGCCTCGCCGGCGGCCTCGGCGGCGGGCTGGCCGGGAAGCTCCAGGAACGCCTTGGCGTAGCCCTCATGGTCGAGCAGCCACTGGATCATGGCCATGGCCAGGGCGCTGTCGCTACCCGGACGGATCGGTACCCAGCGGTTGTGGTCGGCGGCATGCGAGGCCGAGGCGTTGAGGCCCGGGTCGACCACCACGTACTCTAGGCTGCCCTCGGCCCGCGCCTGGGCGATCAGCCGCCCCTGGCGCTTGAAGGGGTTGCCGGCCTGGCTGGGGGCGGTGCCGACGTAGAGGATGAAGCGGGCGTTCTGGATGTCTGGCTTGGTATGGGCGTTCTTGGCCAGGTCGTCCATCACCGCGCCGGATCCCATGCGGTAGGCAAGGCCACAGTAAGAGCCGTGATGACCGTAGTTGCGGGTGGCGAAAGCGTTCATGGTGAAGCGCTTGAGCAGCGCGGAGCGGCCGTAGTCGGTGGCTTCCATCACCATCAGCTGGTTGGCCTTCGGGCCGTATTCGGGGTTCTCCGGGTCGATTAGTTCGTCATGGTTGTGGATAGCGCGCAGGCCGTCCACATGGCCCTCGCCGAACAGGTCACCGCCCTCGCAGATCTCCTCGATCAGTTGCTCGAAGCTGATCTTCTGCCATTCGCGGCCGCCGCGCTCGCCGACCCGCTTAAGGCAGTGGGTGACGCGGAAGGGGCTGTCGATCTGCGCCATCATGGCGTTGCCGCGGGCGCAGGCGGTGGAGCGGTTCTGCTGGCCCTGATCGCCATGGGCGCTCAGCCCGCGCAGGGCCTCGACCACCGGGGTGCGCATGGGCAAGTGCTCGTCGGCGGAGAGCGGGTGGTAGGGGTTGCCGGAGACGCGCAGTACCTGGTCGGTATCGTTGTCGACGCGTACCCGCACGCCGCACTTGGTGGTGCAGCCGTAGCAGACGGTGAAGGCAACGCGTTGGTCGGGGTTGAGGGTCAGCTCGCCACTCTCGGGGTCGACGTTGTATTCCGGTGCCAGGGAGTTGCCGTGGATGCGGTGTGCGGGTTTCTCTCCGGCGCTGCCGGTGACGCCCTTGCCCATCTTGATCAGTGGGTCGGAGTATCCGGCGGCGAAGGTGGCGGCGCCGCCGGCGGCGACGGCACCCTTCATGAAACGACGGCGTGAGGCATCGACAGGGGGCTTAGCCATGGCTGGGGGCTCCTTCAGTGGTTTCCGCAGCGCTTTTGGGGGCGGGGTGTGCGGGGGTAGAGGGCGCAGTTGAGAGCTCGGCGGCGCTGCCGCCCTGGTGTGCCTGGCGCCAAGGTAGCAGGAGGTCGATCAGCAGAGCGGCGGTGAGCCACAGGCCGAAGGTGCCGACGATGCCGAGAATGCCTGAAGAGCCGGCGGGAATGCCGTAGTGATGGAAACCGGCGCTGTGGCGGGCCACGGTCTGCACATCCATTAGAACCACCCAGCGGAACATCCAGCCGACATGCAGGGCCACCAGGCCGAGCAGCCAGGCCCAGGCATACAGCGTCGGGCGCCGAGAGGCAGGCCGAGTGATCAGATAGAGGACGGCGCCGAACAGCAGCAAGCCGGTGAGCCCGCCCCACAGGGCGGTGCCGCGCCACTCGGCGCTACCACGAACGGACTTCATTGCCGCCGCCACCGAGCCAGCGCTTACGTTGATGCCGTCGAGGAACCAGCTACCGGCAACGAGACCGGCGACCAGGCAGGCGCCGAACATCACCTTGAGCATCTGTCGGCTGACGGCCGTGCTGCGCTCACCGGCCACACGGTCGAGCACCAGGATCAGGCCGCTGGCGGCGATAAAGCCTGTGGCCACGAACATCGGTGGCAACCATACGGTGTGCCACAGCGGACGCGCCTTGACGATGGCGACCTCGGCGCCGGTGTAGAGCATGATGCCGGTGGAGAGGACGAGCGTGCCCAACCCCACCAGCACCAGCAGGGCCCGCGGAGTAGGGGTGTTACCCAATGACAACCAGCGTGCAGTGAAACCCACCATGCCGGGGGCCTGGCGCCTGGCTTGCAGCGCCGGACGCCAGGCCAACCAGGCCAGCACGATCACGCCGGTCACGTAGAGGGGCAGCACCAGGCTGCCGATGGACATCCAGGAGTGGCCGTTGGCATGGACATAGAAGTGCCAGAAGCGAAGCGGCTGGTGCAGATCGGCGAGCAGAGCCACCGGTGCCACCAGGGTGGTGGTCAGGCAGGCGAGCAGCGCCAGGCGTGCGGTGGGCAGCCAGGTCTGCCTGCCGAACACCAGCGCCGGGGCGGCCAGCCACAGGGTGGCGTAGGAGAGGGCGATCATGAAGAAGTACTGCACCGCCCAGGGATACCAGGCGATGTCGTAGCGTGGGGCGAGCAGCTCAATGGTGGAATTCATAACCCATCTCCTGGCCGTGGGGATCGAGGACTTCCAGTGCCACCGGCTCGGCGGTGGGGCGAGTGATGAAGCGCTCGTCCATGCCGAGGTAGAAGACCTGGGGCAGGGTGTTCTTCTCAGGCTGCAGCACCATCAGCTCACTGCGATGCTCCTCGATCATGCGGCTGATCTGGCTCTCCGGGTCGCGCATGTCACCGATGATCCGCGCGCCGCCCACGCAGCTCTCCACGCAGGCCGGCAGCAGGCCCGCCTCCAGGCGGTGGGCACAGAAGGTGCACTTGTCGGCTGTCTGGGTGCGCTCGTTGATAAAACGCGCGTCGTAGGGGCAGGCGTTGACGCAGTAGGCACAGCCCACGCAGCGGTCGCTGTCGACCACCACGATGCCGTCCTGGCGCTGGAAGGTGGCCTCCACCGGGCAGACCGGCACGCAGGGCGGGTTCTCGCAGTGGTTGCACAGGCGGGGCAGCATGAAGGTGGCGACATCCCCGGTCTCCTGATGCGCTACCTCGTACTGGGAGACGGTCGTGCGAAAGCTGCCCAGCGGGGCGGCATTCTCGATATGGCACGACACGGTACAGGCCTGGCAACCGATGCACTGGCGCAGATCGATCAGCATGCCGTAGCGCTTGGTGGGGTCGCCTTCACGACGCGGTGGCTGCTGGTTGATACCGGCATTGGCGGCGCTTGCGAGCGGTATCAGGGCAGCACCCGCACTCAAGCGGGCCAGCTGGCCGAGAAGGGTGCGGCGAATGGGGTCCATGGCGCCTCCGGTGGCCTTGGGTGGGGCGGGATCTTCCGCCTGTTCAAGAGGTAAGGCTGATACCGGAAGGTTACCTTTGGACGAGGAATGTTGGCTTGATGTCGATCAAGACTTCGTTAGCATGCTCCTAATATTCTCTTAATGCTTTCGCAAGGCACTGATGCGGATTAGATTTATTTTGACAGGGGAGGCAATAAAAAAACGCCCTGCGCTGTGCAGGGCGTTCGCTGTTCGGGGGAGGGTCATCGATCGCGTCGTCAGTGGGTAGCCCCCTGCTCCGCCACCGTGCGGTGGACGAGGCGTAGCTCATCGATCGAGAGGTGCTCCAGCTTCCCCGCCAGGAGGTCGCTGATCTTCTGCATCGGCAGCCCGGCGCGGCGAGCGATCTCGCGGCTGCCGAGGTCTGACACGGCGATAAGCCGGGTCACGATGCGCATGAGGCGTGTACGTTGTTCCAGGTCCCTGACATCGAGGTCAGGGCTGCTTCGCGGAGGGTCAAGGAGTTCCGCGGATCGGGACTGTCGTGCCGTGCTCATGATGCTCCATTAGGCGGTTGCGACAGTGACACTATGGCGACTCGCCGCCGTTTTTTCCAGTGTCGATTGCATACGGCTTTGGTGGGAAGAGATGGGGGCTGTCGACGAATGTCTACCCCGGGAATGTGGCACGTCTATTGCTGTGAGTCGTGGGTTTCTCTATTTTGTCGACGTTAATTAAAAACAGAATTTTTTCCCCAAAACGATAACTTTCGAGGATCCCATGACTCAAGATGTCGAGACCTCTCAGGGCCAGCTCTCGCGTGTGCTGGCTCGCAAGGATGTTCTCGCCCTGGCCTTCGGGGCCATGATCGGCTGGGGCTGGATCGTGCTGACCGGCAGCTGGATCCAGTCGGCCGGCAGCCTGGGGGCGATTACCGCCTTCCTGCTGGGCGGGCTGATCATCGTGCTGGTGGGTCTGACCTACGCCGAACTCGCCTCGGCGATGCCCCAGGTCGGCGGCGAGCACGTCTATAGTTACCGCGCCCTGGGCCACTTCGCCTCCTTCCTGTGCACCTGGGCGATCACCCTGGGCTATGTCAGCGTGGTCTCCTTCGAGGCCGTGGCGCTGCCCACGGTGGTGGAGCACCTGTTTCCCAACTACGCGGTGGGGCATCTGTGGACCATCGCCGGCTGGGAGGTGAAGGCCACCTGGGTGGCGGTCGGCGTCATCGGCTCGCTGCTGATGATGTGGATCAACTATGTCGGCGTGCGTACCGCGGCGCTGGTCCAGAAGGTGGTCACCCTGTTGATCCTGGCAGTGGGCGTGATGTTCATTACCGGGGCGCTGTTCCAGGGCAGCAGCGATACCATGCAGCCGCTGTTCAGCGTCGAGCAGGGCGTGGTGGGCGGCATCATGACGGTGATCATCATGGTGCCGTTCATGTTTGTCGGCTTCGACGTGATCCCCCAGGCCGCCGAGGAGATCAATCTGCCGTTTCGCGAGATCGGTCGAGTGCTGATGATTTCGGTGATCCTGGCGGTGTTCTGGTATGCCTTCATCATTCTTGGCACCTCCCTGATGCTCGACCCCGAGGCGCTGGGCGAGAGCTCGCTGGCGGTACCGGACGCCATGCAGGCGGTCTTTCAGGCGCCCTGGGCGGGCAATCTCATGATCCTGGCGGGTATCGCGGGGATCATCACCAGCTGGAATGCCTTCTATATCGGCGGTTCGCGTGCCATCTACGCCCTGGCGCACTCCGGCATGCTGCCGGCCTGGCTCGGCAAGCTGCATCCGCGCTATCGCACGCCCACCAACGCCATTCTGGTGATGGGGGTGCTCTCGGCGATCGCACCCTTCCTGGGGCGTCCGGCGCTGGTATGGCTGGTGGTGGCAGGTGGCCTCGGGATCGTGGTTGCCTATCTGTTCGTCTCGCTCTCCTTCGTCGTGCTGCGCCGCCGCGAGCCCGACATGGAGCGCCCCTTCAAGGTACGCCACGGCAAGCTGGTCGGTGCCCTGGCGGTACTGCTCTCCCTCGGGCTGTCCGCCATGTATCTGCCGGGCAGCCCCTCGGCACTGTCGGCCGTCGAGTGGATGCTCTTCGCCGGCTGGATGCTGCTTGGCCTGGCACTCTATGCCTGGTCCCGCGTTCGCTACGGTGTCGCCTACAGCGACAGGATGATGCAGCGTGAGCTGGCTGGTGGTGACCCCTACCCGGGGCGTTGACGTCCTCCTGCACGAGTAGGCCTTGGAAGCCTGTTTTTCGCCCCGGCCCTGTGCCGGGGCGATGCCATGTGTGGCCTGCTCGTGTGCCCTGCTTGTGCATCAGGGGCGGATACCGGCAGGGACAGCCAGTGCGTGCGGCCGAACCGGCAGCGGGTTAATAAAAAGTATAAAGCCAAATACAGTTGACGCTATTAAAAAGTGTCGATATTTTGAATGGGCAATCCAATATCCCCTGGAGCCCCTGACATGACCGTGCTGAGCCAGCTTCCCGAAACCGCCATGCCTCTGCCCGCCGACATCCGCGGCTTTACCCTGGCACCTTCTGCCCAGTCCCCGCGCCTGCTGCAGCTGACCATTTCCCGCGAGGTGGTCGAGGCCTTCCTCGCGGCGGTCAGCGAGTGGCCGGTGCAGGCGCTGGAGTACAAGTCGATGCTGCGTTTTCGGGTCGCCAGGATTCTCGATGACCTGTGCGACAACACCCTGCAGCCGGTGCTGATCAACACCCTGGTGGATCGTGACACCGGTGGCTTCCAGGTGGTGCCGGAAGGTCTGAATGATGTCGAGCAGGCCGATGACATGGTCAAGCTGGCCACTGCCGTGGCTCACCTGATGGGACGTTCCAACTTCGATGCCATGAGCGGGCAGTACTATGCGCGCTTCGTGGTCAAGAACGTCGACAACTCCGACAGCTACCTGCGCCAGCCGCATCGCGTGATGGAGCTGCACAATGATGGCACCTTCGTCGAGCAGGACACCGACTATGTGCTGATGATGAAGATCGACGAGCAGAACATGGAGGGCGGCAACTCCCTGCTGCTGCACCTGGACGACTGGGAAGACCTGGAGCGGTTCTTTGCTCACCCGCTGGCCCATCGCCCCATGCGCTGGACGGCACCGCCCAGCAAGAACGTGGCCCGTGATGTCTTCCACCCGGTGTTCGATGTCGACCGCGAAGGCCGCCCGGTCATGTCCTATATCGACCAGTTCGTGCAGCCCAAAGACTTCGAGGAGGGCAACTGGCTGACCGATCTCTCCGACTCCCTGGAGAACAGCCCTGGCATTCTCTCGGTGCCCAATCCGGTGGGCAGCTTCCTGCTGATCAACAACCACTTCTGGCTGCATGGTCGCGACCGTTTCAAGCCGCATCCGGACCTGCGTCGCGAGCTGATGCGCCAGCGCGGTTACTTCACCCACGCCAAGACCCTGCGCGATCCGCGCCAGGTGTAAGACGTGCCCAGGATCAATGGGTTACCCTGAAAAAGCCACGCCGTGTGAACGGCGTGGCTATTTCCATTGCTGGAGCGAGACTGACTGCTGGAGCGAGAACGGCATGCACGACTTTATCATCATCGGCGGTGGCATCCTGGGCATGTCCACCGCCATGCAACTCAAGCAGGCATACCCCGATCGCAGGATGCTGCTGCTGGAGAAAGAGGCGGGACCGGCACGGCATCAGACCGGCCATAACAGCGGCGTGATTCATGCCGGGGTCTATTACACCCCGGGCAGTCTCAAGGCGCGCTTCTGTCTCGAGGGCAATCGCGCCACCAGGGCGTTCTGTGATGAGCACGGCATCGCCTACGACACCTGCGGGAAGCTGCTGGTGGCGACCAGCGACCTCGAGATGCAGCGCATGGAGGCGCTATGGGAGCGTACCGCCGCCAACGGCCTTGAGCGCGAATGGCTCTCCGCCGAGGCGCTGGCCGAGCGTGAGCCCAATATCACCGGGCTGGGCGGGATCTTCGTGCCCTCCAGCGGCATCGTCGACTATGCCGAGGTGACGCGCGCGATGGCCGCCGAGTTCGAGCGGATGGGCGGCGAGATCCGCTACCACGCCGAGGTCACCGGCCTCGAGGAGCGCTCCCGGGAGGTGGTGGTCTCCAGCTCGGCCGGTGAGTTCACCGGGAGTTATCTCGTTACCTGCTCGGGGCTGATGGCCGATCGAGTGGTCCGCATGCTGGGCCAGGACCCGGGCTTCACCATCTGCCCCTTCCGCGGCGAATACTATCGGCTGCCGGAGAAGCACAATCAGATCGTCAATCACCTGATCTACCCGATTCCCGACCCCTCCATGCCGTTTCTCGGGGTGCATCTGACTCGCATGATCGACGGCAGCGTGACGGTGGGCCCCAATGCGGTGCTGGCGTTCAAGCGGGAGGGCTATCGCCGTCGTGATATCTCGCCTCGCGACCTGGCACAGATGTTCACCAATCCGGGGATTCTCAAGGTGCTGGGCAAGAACCTGCGCCCGGGCCTTGTCGAGATGAAGAACTCCCTGCACAAGCGCGGCTATCTCGAGCTGGTGCGCAAGTACTGTCCGGAGCTGACGGTCGAGGATCTCGAGCCCTATCCGGCGGGCGTGCGCGCCCAGGCGGTATCCCGAGACGGCAAGCTGGTGGACGACTTCCTGTTCGTGAACACTCGACGCACCCTCAATGTGGGCAATGCACCGTCGCCAGCTGCCACCTCGGCGCTCCCCATCGGCAGTCATATCGTCGATCAGGTGAAGACGATGGTGGAGGGGTGAGCCCCAGACCATCGTGGCATTGCCGAAATTCTTCTTAAACGTAGAATTTGCGCCGATAGGTTCTCACGCTGGGTCCGTGCTAGCTTGGGGGCCGTACGCTGTTCAGGCGTCGGAAACGACCACAAGACAACCTGGTTGCAGGACCGGAGGAATGCCATGAAAGCCTTGAAGTATGCCGCTGTCGCCTCGCTGATCGCGACGGCTCCGTTGGCGGCTGCCCAGCAGCAGCTCTCCATCGCCACCGGTGGTACCGGCGGCACCTACTATCCGCTGGGTGGTGGCCTTGCCGAGATGATCGGCAAGCATCTCGAGGGTTACGAGGCCGTCGCCGAAGTGACGGGTGCCTCGGTGGAGAACATGGGGCTGGTGTGGCGCGGTGACTCCGATCTCGCCCTGGCCCTGGCCGACACCGTGCATCAGGCCTACAGCGGCACCGGCGATTTCGAGGGTCGCCAGCTCGAGAACATCCGTGCGCTGGCATCGGTCTACCCCAACGCCGTTCAGCTGGTGACCCTCGCCGACTCCGGCGTCGAGAGCCTTGCCGACCTGAAGGGCAAGACGGTCTCGGTAGGGGCGCCGGGCAGTGGCACCGAGCTCAACGCCAGGGCGCTGCTCGAGGCCAACGGCATCGGCTACGATGACTTCGACCCGCGCCGTCTCAACTTCAACGAGACGGCCGATGCCATCCGTGACGGTGATATCGCCGCTGGCTTCTGGAGCGTGGGGCCGCCCACCAGCTCGATCATGAACCTGGCCACTACCCGGGATGTCCGCCTGGTCGGCCTCTCCGACGAGGAGGTGGCCAATGCGCGCGAGAGTGTACCGGTATTCGCCTCCTACGAGCTGCGTGCCGGCCTCTACGAGGGAATGGAAGAGGGCGTGCAGACCATCGGTATCCCCAACGTGCTGGCGGTGAGCAGCGAGATGGACGAGGAGCTCGCCTACCAGATCACCAAGATGCTCTTCGAGCGCACCGATGAGCTGATCGAGGTCCACCCGGCGGCCAACGACACCACTGTGGAGTTCAGCGTCAACTCCACCCCGATCGCCTTCCATCCGGGCGCACTGCGCTACTACGAGGAGGTTGGCGCCGAGATCGCCGACCACCAGCGTCCCTGAGGCGATGCGTGACCGGTATCTGACAGCAGGGCGGGCCACCAGGCCCGCCCTGCTGCTGTGTGCAGGCCTGCTCCTGGCCAGCCCGGCGGTGGGACAGGAGCCGGCCCGCCTCGAGGTAAGCGGCGAGCAGGGGGGCACCCTGGTGTCGCTGCCCATGCCCGAGGGCGACGGCTGGTGTCTGGAGTGGAACCACTCGGTAGAGGGGTTTCCGGTCCTCGACTGCTATCGGCATCGTGATGGACGCATGGTGCTCGAGCGTAGCCACCTGCCGGACTTCGCCGCCGGGCTCGATCATATCCCCGGTCGTGGTCGCCAGGTATCGGACGGCGAAGGGGGGTACTGGATCGAGGATCTCGACGAGCCGGTGCCGGGCAATGCCTACCGCCTGCGGGTGGGGAGTCTCGCCGTCGACCACCGTCTGGTGGTGGATGGGCAACGCATCAGTCTGAGCCAGCTGGCCGCCGACCACCGCGTTACCGTACGCCTGGTCACCCCTGCTGGCGATCCAACACCCTGAGAAAATCGCAATGAATGATTCGGACAACTCTCCTATCGTGCCCGGCAGCCAGGCGAGTCACGCCCGGCCGGTGCTGTGGCTGATCACGCTGGTGGCGGTGGGCCTGTCGCTGTTCCAGCTCTACTCCGCCGGCATCGAGCCGCTGGGACTCTTCTACCAGCGCAGCATCCACCTGATGCTGATCATGATGCTGGCCTTCCTGATGTTTCCGGTATTCGGACCGCGACGACCCCGTGGGCTCATCGGTTGGCTGCTCGATGCCACCTTCTTCGCCGGGGCGCTGGTCACCGGCGGCTACCTGGTGCTCTACCTCGACGAGATCATCAATCGTGCCGGCTTCTGGAGTCAGACCGATATCCTGGTCGGCTGCATCGCCACCGTGACCGTGCTGGAGGCGGCTCGCCGTGCGGTGGGTCTGGGCATGACGGTGATCGGGGTGATCGCCCTGCTCTATGCCTTCGCCGGTCCACGTGGCGACCTGCCGTGGCTGGGCGAGTGGCTGCCCGGCATCCTCGAGCACCGTGGCTACAGCCTGGATCGCCTGGTGGGCCAGCTCTACCTGGGGCAGGAGGGCATCTTCGGCCTGCCCATGGGCGTGGCGGCCACCTATATCTTCATCTTCGTGCTGTTCGGCGCCTTTCTCGAGATCACCGGCGCCGGCAAGTTCTTCATCGACCTGGCCTACGCCGCCACCGGCCGCCAGCGCGGTGGACCGGCCAAGGCGGCGGTGATCGCCTCGGCCGGCATGGGATCGATCTCCGGCAGCGCGATCGCCAACGTGGTGACCACCGGCGCCTTTACCATCCCGCTGATGAAGCGCCTTGGCTACAAGCCCCATCAGGCCGGGGGCATCGAGGCGGCGGCCTCCACCGGTGGGCAGATCATGCCGCCGCTGATGGGTGCCGGCGCCTTCTTGATCGCCGAGTACACTCGGATGCCTTACCTTGATGTGGTCAAGGTCAGTATCCTGCCGGCGATCATGTACTTCGGTACGGTCTACCTCTTCGTGCACATCATCGCCCTGAAGCAGGGCATGCAGGGCATGGCCAGGAGTGAGCTGCCGCAGATGCGCGACGTGATGTCTTCCGGCTGGCACTTCCTGCTGCCGCTGGCGGTGCTGGTGTGGCTGCTGGTGATGAACATGTCGCCGATGCGGGTTGGCTACTATGCCATCCTCACCATGCTGGCCGTGGCGGTGCTGCGCTTTCTGGTCTGGATGCTCTTCGTGGCCCCGCAGCAGGGGGAGCCGGTGACCGGAGAACGCCTGGCCACCGCCACCCGCAATGGTCTGCTGAAGCTGATGGAGGGGCTCGAGCTGGGGGCACGCAATGCGGTCGCCGTCTCCATGGCCTGTGCGGTGGCCGGCATCATCGTCGGGGTGGTGGGGCTGACCGGGCTGGGTCTGAAGTTCTCCTCCATGATGCTGGCCTTCTCGGGCGGCAACCTGCTGCTGGCCCTGGTCATGGTGCTGCTGGCCAGCCTGGTGCTGGGCATGGGGCTGCCGGTGACTGCCAGCTATATCGTGCTGATCGTGCTGGTCGGCCCGGCACTGACCGCCGAGTTCGGCGTTCCGCTGCTGATCGCCCACCTGGTGGTGTTCTGGTACTCCCAGGACTCCAACGTCACGCCGCCCATCGCCCTGGCCGGCTTCGCCGGGGCGGCGATCGCCGGGGCCAAGCCGATGGAAACGGGCTTCCAGGCCTGGAAGTTCGCCAAGGGGCTCTATCTGATCCCGCTGTTCATGGTCTATAACCCCGAGATCATCATGGGGGGACCCTGGCCGCTGCTGATATGGACCGGGTTGACGGGCTTCCTCGCCCTGGCCGCCTTCGCCGCAGCGCTGGAGGGCTATCTGTTTACCCGCATGGCGTGGCCCGTTCGTGTGTTGCTGTTACCTGCCATCGTGGCGGTGTTCTACCCCAGCCTGATGGTGGAGGCCGCCGGGGCCGCGACGATGCTTGCCGTGATCGTCGGCAACTGGGTGGCGAGCCGGCGTGGCGCACTCCCCGCCTGACGCCACACCGTCGCATGAAGCGTGGCATGACGAAAGAGGCCCGCTCGGTTCCCCCGAGCGGGCCTCTGTATGGTGCAGGGTTGGTGAAAGGCGCGTGAGTTACTGGGTCGAGGCTTCCGCTTCGGCCTCCGCCTCGGCTTCTGCCGCCACATCCGCCGTGGCATTCGCGGCTTCCTTGGTGGCCTCGGCCGTCTCTTCCGTGGCACCCAGTGCCATTTCCTTGGCCTCTTCGACCAGATTGCCGGCGGCATCAACCGCGTCGGCGGTCATCTCCTTGGCCGAGTCGACAACATTGGCGGTGACGTCACCCGCCGCATCCAGGGCGCTGGCGGTTTCTTCAGCGGCCTCGTCGCCCGCAGCTTCCAGGTTCTCGCCGGCGGCCTCGGCGGCTTCTCCGGTTTCCTGAGCGATCTCGTCACCCGTGGCCTCGGCGGCTGCAGCCGCCTCACCGGCCTCCTGGGCGGCTTCGTCACCCGCGGCCTCCAGGTTCTCGCCGGCGGCCTCGGCGGCCTCTTCGGTTTCCTGGGCGACCTCGTCACCCGCGGCTTCGGTGGCTGCGGCGGCCTCGCTGGCCTCCTGGGCAGCCTCGTCACCCGCTTCCTCCATGGCCTGACCTGCTTCCTCGGCGGCCTGTTCGGATTCTGCGCCGGCTTCATCCAGCGCCTGTTCGGTTTCGGCGGCGGCTTCGTCCATGGCCTCACCGGCCTCGTCGGTTGCCTCGTCGAGCTCAGCTTCCGCGGCCTCTGCGGCTTCGGCGGTAGCGTCTGCCGACTCCTCGACGGCCTGTTCGGCGGACTCGGCTGCCTGTTGCGCCTCCTGCTTGGCGGCCTCCTCGTGCTGAGTCGTCTGGTCGTTATCGGAGTCGCAACCGACCAGCAGCAGCGAGCCGGCGAATGCCGCGGTGAAAATCAGGGAACGCTTCATGGTTAGTCTCCTTCATCGAGTTTCAGGCGAGCTAGTCCAATATGCCCACACAGAAGCCACTGTAGCAGCCAATGAAGCACGCAGCATGCAAGCTTTTGTATGCTTTCGGCAACACCACAGTGCTAGACCCGGGCTGTCTGCATGGTCAAGATGACTGGGAAGGCCTGCACCGCTAAAATGATCGGCTTTCCTTTTATTCACTCTTTTCCTGTAGGGGAAGTCCCGAGGAGCAGGCCATGCAGTCCGCTACACAGACGCCGAAGGTCGGCGTGATCATGGGGTCGAAATCTGACTGGCCGATAATGGAACATGCCGTCGAGATGCTCGAGCGTCTGGGAGTGGCTTACGAGACTCGAGTCGTCTCGGCTCACCGTACGCCTGACCTGCTCTTCGATTATGCGAAGTCAGCGGCCGAGCGCGGCCTCGAGGTGATCGTCGCCGGCGCCGGCGGCGCCGCCCATCTGCCGGGCATGGTGGCCTCCCAGACCGCACTGCCCGTGCTGGGGGTGCCGGTGGAGTCCAAGGCGCTCAAGGGTCTGGACTCACTGCTCTCCATCGTGCAGATGCCTGGTGGTATCGCTGTGGGCACCCTGGCCATCGGCAAGGCGGGCGCCACCAATGCGGGACTGCTGGCGGCGCAGATCGTGGGTCTTCAGGATGACAGGGTGCGCGCCGCCGTGGAGGCGTTTCGCGCCGATCAGACGCAGACGGTGCTCGACAATCCTGACCCCCGGCCTGATTCACGGACCGAGCCCTGAATAGCCAGCCCTGATAGCCTGATAGAGAGATATAGAGGAGATCATCATGAACATCGGTGTTCTGGGTGCCGGTCAGCTCGGTCGCATGCTGGCCCTGGCTGGCTACCCGCTGGCCAACCGTTTTACCTTTCTTGATACCACCGGGCATCCCAGTGCCGGTATCGGCGATGTGATGGTAGATACCGACCGCAGGCACCTGGCGGCCTTCCTCGAGAAGGTGGATCTGGTCACCTACGAGTTCGAGCATCTGCCGGTGTCGCTGGTACAGGAGATCGAGGAGGTGAAACCGGTCTACCCGTCCAGCGAAGCGATCCGTGTCTGCCAGAATCGTGCCGAGGAGAAGGCGCTTTTCGATCGCCTGAGCATTCCTACCCCGGCCTACCGCCTGGTGGAGAGTGCCGACGAGCTGGAGGCGGCGGCCCGTGAGCTGGGAACGCCGGTGGTGGCCAAGTCGGTCACCGAGGGCTACGACGGCAAGGGCCAGGCGGTGCTGCGTGATCCCGCCGAGGCGGCCGAGGCGTGGCGTGCCATCGCCCATCCGCGGTTGATCGTGGAGTCCTTCGTCGACTTCGTGCGTGAGGTATCGATCATCGCGGTGCGTGGTCGCGACGGCGAGGTGGTCTTCTACCCCATGGCCGAGAACCAGCATGTGGATGGCATCCTGCGCTACTCCATCGCCCCGCTGCCGGACCTGGCCGACAGCCTGCAGCAGACAGCCGATGGTTATATTCGGGCGCTGCTCGATGAGCTCGACTATGTGGGCGTGCTGACCCTGGAGCTGTTCCAGTGTGCCGACGGCAGCCTGCTGGCCAACGAGATGGCGCCTCGTGTGCACAACTCCGGTCACTGGACCCAGGATGGTGCAGTGACCAGCCAGTTTGAGAACCATCTGCGTGCCATTCAGGGGCTGCCGCTGGGGGATACCGCCGCGCGCATGCCCACCTGCATGGTCAACGTGATCGGCCGAGAGGGCGACTCGTCCGCCATCCTGGCGCTCGAGGACGCCCATCTGCATCGCTACGACAAGAGCGAGCGCGCCGGTCGCAAGCTGGCCCATGTCAATCTGCTTGCGCCGACTCATGAGGCGCTGCTGGAGCGGGTTCGCGCCTGCGCCGCGCTGCTCCCCGAGGCGCCTGCGCCGAGCTTCAGCTTCGAGTAGGCCTGCAGGGTCCACCCAGATACAGGTTCCGGCCAGGCCTTGACCGGCCCGTAAGCAGACAGGCCGCCCCGTTTGGGGCGGCCTGTCTGCGCTTTATGGCCTGGTCTCTGTATGGCTATGGCCGGGTCGCTGTATGAACTGGACGCGGGCGAGGGGCTCAGCCCATCAGCAGGGTGCTGGCCAGCAGACCGCCCCCGAGCAACAGCACGAACAGCGTCAGGGCCAGGATAAAGGGCTTGATACCCAGAGCCTTGAGCTTCTCGACCCGCGTCTCATAGCCCAGTGCCGCCATGGCCATGGTCAGCGCCAGCTGACCGGCCATGGCCAGCCCATCGTGCAGCGGGGCGGGCAGGGTGACCAGGCTGTTGAACACCACCATGGCCAGGAAACCGAACGCAAACCAGGGGATCACCAGGCTGGTCCTCTCTGCGCCGGCCTCGGCAGGCTGGTGGCGCAGCCACCACTGTCCGACGATCAGCAGGAAGGGCACCAGCAGCATCACCCGCACCAGCTTGACGATGACCGCATTGGCCAGGGCATCGGGGCCCACTGCCTCGCCGGCGGCGACCACTTGGGCGACCTCGTGCACGGTGGCGCCGATATAGACACCGAACAGCCCCTCATCCATGCTCAGCAGCGGATAGAGCAGCGGGTAGACCAGCATCGCCAGGGAGCCGAACAGGACCACCGTGGCCACGGCCATGGAGGTGGCAGCGGGGCGCGAGCGAATGGTCGATTCGGTGGCGAGTACCGCCGCGGCGCCACAGATGGCGCTGCCGGCGCTGGTCAGCAGGGTGGTCTCGCGATCCATGCCGAGCACTCGGGTGCCGATCAGGTAGCCCGCGGTGAGCACGCTGATGATCACCAGGGTGTCGAGCAGCAGCACCCTGGGTCCGAGTGCCATGATCTGTTGCAGGGTCAGGGAGAGACCGAACAGGACGATACCGCCGCGCAGCAGCCAGCGAGTGGCGAACTTCAACCCCGGGCCGGTGGCGGAAAGGCGCCGGGCCAGGGGCAGGTTACCGGCCACGATGCCCAGCAGCAGCGCCACCACCAGGGGGCTTATCCCGGCATCGGCCAGTGGTGGGAGCCGCGTAAGCCCGAAGCCGGCTATCGTCAGGGTTGTGCAGACCAGCAAGCCTTGCCACATGTCGTTACTCTCTAGTGCTGTTTATGTGGCGTATGTTATGCCCTAATAACACATCAGGTTATCAGTTAATAACGAACTGGCTTTTCGGAAAAACCGATATGACACCCATGGTGAGCTTTCGCCAGCTTCAGGTCTTCGCCACGGTGGCGCGTCTCGGCTCGGTCAGCGCCGCGGCCCGAGAGCTGTGCCTGTCGCAGTCGGCGACCAGCCAGGCCCTCTCGGAGCTGGAGCGCCAGCTGGCCGTGGCGCTGTTCGAACGCCATGGCCGGCGCTTGCGGCTCAATGATCTGGGACGCCAACTGCTGCCCCGGGCCGAGCAGCTGCTCGACGGTGTGGAGGCCTTCGTGGCGGCGGCCACCGAGCCCGAGGGTGAACTGCATGGCGTGCTCGACGTGGCGGCCAGTGCCACCGTGGGCACCTATTTGCTGCCGGGGCTGGTTGGGCGCTTCAGCGAGGCCCACCCCGGGACGGACCTGCGCCTGCGGCTGCGCAATACCCACGAGGTGATCAGCGATGTGTTGCGCCTGGAGGCGGACCTGGGCCTGATCGAGGGCGAGTGCCGGGAGCCGAGGCTGGAAAGCGAGTCCTGGTGCGAAGACCGTCTGGTGGTTGTCTGCGCGCCTTCTCACCCACTGGCCGGACATGAGCGGCTGGATGATGCCGCCCTGGGAGAGGCGGCATGGATCCTGAGGGAATCGGGCTCCGGGACGCGAGAGGTCTTCGAGCAGGCGATGCGCGATCGCGGGGTGCTGCCCCGGGTACGCATGGAGCTTGGGCAGCATGAGGCGATCAAGCAGGCGGTGCTGGCCGGCCTGGGGCTGGGGTGCCTGTCACGTCTGAGCGTGGCCGGTGAGCTCGCCCGCGGGGAGCTCGTCCCGCTGGACAGCGGACTGGACCTGCGTCGGACCTTCTCCCTGGTATGGCACCCCGAGCGTTATCGCAGTCCGCTGTGGCAGGCGTTTAAGGTGTTTCTCATCGAGACTGGGCCTCAGGAAGACCCACTCGCGAGCTCGCCCGTCAGCCACAGCAACAGGGCGATGCCCGCGAAGTGACCGGGGTACCAGGCGAGCCATAGTCTACGGGGCATCCGGAAGGGTACCCCGTGGACGAGACGGTGCGCCCCCGAGGCCAGCAGCAGCACGGCAAGGCAGGTGGCGACGGTGAAGGACTTGGCCATGTCGGAGCTGTTCATCATGCCGGCCACCAGCAGCACAGGTAGAGCCATGCCGGTGGCTCGGAGTCGCTCGGTGAACTCTGGACTGGCCAAGTGGAGGTATTGCATGGCCAGCATATACAGCGGGATCATCAGCAGGCCCAAATGGCTGTATTCGACCCACTGGCCGGCGATCAGCCATGCGCCCAGGGCAACGGCGGCCTCGACGGCCAGCCGTGCATTGCTCAGGGCGTCGTTGGCGATACGTGCCGGCAGGCGCTTCAGCCAGGTTCCTCCTGCCAGGCTCAACGAAAGGGTGAAGCAGATATTGAGGATCAGGCCGTCGGATGACCTGGGCATCATCATGTAGGGTAGCTGGGCCACGAGGCCGATCATCAGGATGCGCCGGGCATAGCGCAGTGGGTTGCGTGTATTGAAGAGCCCATGCCAGGCGACCATGGCCGCGAACAGGGGGAAGGCGATACGGCCGATGGAGGAACCGGCCCACCCCAGTCCCCAGCTATCCGGTGCGACATAGCGGGTCAGGTGGTCCACGGTCATGGTGATCAGGGCAAGCCATTGACCCCAGTCGGTCCAGGTGGATGAAGGCCGGGCCTTGCCTCCCGCGGCGTGGCTTGCGGTATAGGTGGGCGCGCTCCCTTGTCGTGTCATCGAAATCTCCCTGGTGATGATGCGAATCAACCGACCAGCACTGATGAGGGGAGTTCCCAGTCGCCACTCGGCGACATGATCGGTTGAAACGTGCTGGCGGGGTCCCAGAGGGCCTCGTCGGTGAGAGGTGACAGCTGACAGTGGGGGGCTTATGGCGGTTGGCTCATTCCTCGCCGAAGTATTTGCTTTGGATCTCTTCGTAGGCGCCACTTTTCTTCAGCTCGGCCAGTGCCTCGTTGAAGTCTCTGGCTAGCTCGCGGTCGCGCTTGCGAAAGGCGACGCCCACGCCCTGGTCGAAGTCGCCTGCCCCGGGAATGCCGGGGCAGGTCGGGCGTCACTCGCCGAAGTACTCGGCGTGGATCTCGTCGTAGGTGCCATTCGCCTTCAGTTCGGCCAGTGCCTCGTTGAAGGTCTCGGCCAGCTCCTGGTCACGCTTGCGGAAGGCGATGCCGAAGCCCTCACCGAAGTACTCCTTGGGCTCGGTGATCATCTCGCCGACCACCTTGTAGTCACCCGCGTCGCTGTCGAGCAGGGTGGACTTGCCGATCGGGAAGTCGAGGAAGACCGCGTCGAGGCGGCCGGAGTCCATGTCCAGCACCATGTCGTCGGCGGTGGCGTAGCGTTTCACGTCGGCCACGTCGCCATACATGTCGGTGGCGTAGTTGTCCTGCAGGGTGCCACGCTGCACGCCGATGGTCAGACCCTCGAGGGTCTCCTTGGAGGGGGTGCCGATCTGCATGTCGCCAGGGGCGAACCAGGCCGAGGGTGGGGTGATGTAGGGGTCGGAGAACAGTACCTGCTCGCGACGCTGCTCGTTGATGGTCATCGACGACATGATGGCGTCGTACTTGCGCGCCATCAGGCCGGGGATGATGCCGTCCCACCCCTGCACGACCCATTCGCAGTCGATACCGATCTCGGCACACAGGGCGTTGCCCAGATCGATATCGAAGCCGGTGAGTTCACCATCCGGGGTACGGTACTCCATGGGCTCGTAGGGGACGTCGACGGCGATGCGGAGGTCACGCACCTCGGCACTGGCGGAGCCGGCCACCAGGGCGGCACCGAAGGCGCCGAGGCTCAGAATCTTGTGTAGCTTCATGGGTGGGTCCTGTCATTGTTGATGGAATCACCTTGGGGGTGATGACAGGCCAACCTTAGCGGATCCGACAGAGGGTCGAAAGGGGAGCCGGCGTGGAGGTAAACGCCAGCTCCCAACGATCGATTGACGCATTCTCAGCCGCCGGCGGGCTTGAGATGAGCCAGCAGCCGCTTCTCCAGATAGCGGAACAGGTAGAGGATGGCGAAGGTCAGGCAGAGATAGATGGCCGCCACGAACAGGAAGGCGTCGAAGGGGGCATAGAAGCGTGCATAGACGAAACGCGCCGCCCCGGTCAGGTCCATGATGGTAACCACGCTGGCGATGGCGCTGGCGTGGAGCATGAAGATCACCTCGTTGCCGTAGGCGGGCAGCGCGCGGCGGAAGGCGCTGGGCAGCACGATCCGGCGCAGCATGAGGCGCTGGGTCATGCCATAGGCGCGTGCCGCCTCGATCTCGCCGCGGGGGGTGGCCTTGATGGCGCCACGGAAGATCTCGGTGGTGTAGGCCGCGGTGTTGAGGGTGAAGGCGACCAGCGCCGGCACGAAGGGCTTCTCGAGCAGCACCCATAGCCAGGTATCCTGGATGCCCTCGACGAACACCACCCCATAGTAGATGAGATAAAGCTGTACCAGCAGGGGGGTGCCGCGGAACACGTAGCAGTAGAGAAAGATCGGAAGGCTGATCCAGCGATGCCGTGAACCACGGCCGATGGCCAGGGGAACGGCCAGTACCAGGCCGATCACCAGCGACAGGAACACCAGCTGCACGGTGGTCACCAGCCCCTCGCCGTAGTAGCCGAGGGTCTGCAGGGTGAAGATGCTGTTGTCGGCCAGCAGGGCCTCGAGTCGACTCATCAGGGTGTCCATCACTTGACCTCCCCGAAGCCGACGTCATAGCGCTTCTGCAGGCGGGCGAAGCCCCACTCGGAGACGCTGGCGATCAGCAGGTAGACCGCCGCGACGATGATCATGAAGGTGAAGGGCTCGCGGGTCGCC
>NZ_CANMVL010000011.1 GCF_947501415.1 uncultured Halomonas sp.
TACGCGCCTTCAGAGACGCGTACCGATCGTCAGCACCCAAGGCCTGGACCTGATAGTAGAACGTGCTGCGCGGCAGCCCAGCCGCACGCAGCAGCAGAGCCAGCGGATGTTCATGCCTTAACCCTTGGACGGCCTGAGCTTTTTGCCCCGCGTCGCCGTCCCTTTCTCCCGGATCAAGGCATCGAGCTTTTTTAGGTAGGCATTCTCGGCACGCAGATACGCCAACTCCTTGAGCAGCTCCTCGTGGGAGCGCTCATCATCAGGCGGTGGGGGTGAGGAAGGCGGCTTCTTGGTCATCGGGCGGCGCCCCTTGCGCTTTGGCTCCAGTGCAGTCAGACCACCACTATGGTACTGACGCTCCCATCTGCCAATGGCGCCGCCCTCGCGGATATCAAACAGGGCTTGTGCCTGACGCCGTGACAAGCCATCTCGCCACATCGTCTCAAGGACCTGCAGCTTGAAAGCCGCGCTGCGGTGCGTGTATTTCTTGCGCACCCCCATCACGCCATGCTGACGGTAGTTGTCCCGCCATGTCCGCACCAGAGAATGATCCAGGCCATGCTGGCGGGCCACCTCCCTCAAGCTGGTGTCACCGTGCAAGCACTGCTGTGCCACCAGCAGCTTGAACCACTCGTCGTATCGGTTACTCATAAAAACACCCCGAAGGTTGGATGTGGGTGTCCAACTTTCGGGGTGCAGTTCAGGCGACGCCTTGGGGGGGTGTTGAGGTTTTGACTTACAGCTTACGGCTTAAAGCTTACAGCTGGAGTCACAGGTGCTCGACGCCCGAGATCTCATACTCGACATCGCCACCCGGGGTCTTGACCACCACCACGTCACCCTCCTCCTTGCCGATCAGGGCACGGGCGATGGGCGAGGTCACGGAGATCCTGCCCTGCTTGATGTCCGCCTCATCCTCGCCGACGATCCGGTAGGTCACCTCCTCGTCGTTGTTGAGGTTGAGCAGCTCCACGGTGACACCGAAGATCACCTTGCCCGTCCTGGGCAGCTTGGTGACATCGATCACCTGGGCGTTGGAGAGCTTGCCTTCGATCTCCTGGATACGCCCCTCGATAAAGCCCTGCTGCTCGCGGGCCGCATGGTACTCGGCGTTCTCCTTGAGATCACCATGCTCTCGGGCCTCGGCGATGGCGGCGATCACCCTGGGACGCGCCTCGCCCTTGAGGTGCTCGAGCTCCTCGCGCAGACGCGACTCTCCGGCGACGGTCATCGGGACCTTGTTCATTGCGCAGCTCCTGCATGCAATTCCTGTAGCCGCCGCACCGTGATCTCGTTGCCATACTCGAGCGCCAGACAAACGGCGTTCGCCCCCGCCAGCGTGGTGGCGTAGGGAACCTTGCGGGCAAGCGCGGTGCGACGGATCACCGAGGAATCGTTGATCGCCTGGCGACCCTCGGTGGTATTGACGATATAGGCGATCTCGTCGTTCTTGAGCAGATCGACGATATGCGGGCGGCCTTCAAAGACCTTGTTCACGACCTCAACGTCGATACCCTCGGCCTTCAGGGCCGCCGCGGTACCGCCGGTCGCGCACAGTGTAAAGCCCAATGTTATCAGAGAACGGGCCACCCCGATAACACCCGCCTTGTCCGGCTCACGCACCGAGAGGAACGCCTTGCGCGGCCCGGAAAGCGGCGGAATCGCCTCGCCGGCCCCCAGCTGCGCCTTGTAGAAGGCCTCGGCGAAGGTGTCTCCGCTGCCCATCACCTCACCGGTGGACTTCATCTCCGGCGACAGGATCGGGTCGACCCCCGGGAACTTGTTGAACGGGAAAACCGCCTCCTTGACGCTGAAGAAGTGCGGCACGATCTCGCGGGTGAAGCCCTGCTCCTCGAGGGTGGTGCCGGCCATGCAGCGCGCGGCGACCTGGGCCAGCGAGGTGCCGATGCACTTGGAGACGAAGGGCACGGTACGCGAGGCGCGCGGGTTGACCTCGATGATGTAGATCTCGCCGTCCTGCCAGGCCAGCTGCACGTTCATCAGCCCCTTGACGCCCAGCTCCACCGCCATCTGGCGAACCTGCTCGCGCATCGCGTCCTGCACCTCGGCAGGCAGCGAGTAGGGCGGCAGTGAACAGGCCGAGTCACCGGAGTGCACGCCGGCCTGCTCGATATGCTGCATGATGCCGCCGATCACGACCTGCTTGCCGTCGCTGACCGCGTCGATATCGATCTCGACGGCGGCATTGAGGAAGTGGTCGAGCAGCACCGGCGAGTCATTGGAGACCTTGACCGCGTGGGTCATGTAGCTCTCGAGCTCGGAGGCGTCATAGACGATCTCCATGGCGCGCCCGCCCAGCACATAGCTGGGACGCACCACCAGCGGATAGCCGATGGTCTCGGCCTTGGCGAAGGCCTCCTCGAAGCTGCGCGCGGTGGCATTGGGCGGCTGCTTGAGACCCAGCTTGTCGATCATCTGCTGGAAGCGCTCACGGTCCTCGGCGCGGTCGATGGCATCCGGGGTGGTGCCGATGATCGGCACGCCGGCAGCCTCCAGCTCGCGGGCCAGCTTCAGCGGGGTCTGACCGCCGAACTGCACGATCACGCCGACCGGCTGCTCCTTGTCGGCGATCTCCAGCACGTCCTCCAGGGTCACCGGCTCGAAATAGAGGCGGTCACTGGTGTCGTAGTCGGTGGAGACGGTCTCCGGGTTGCAGTTGACCATCACCGTCTCGTAGCCGTCATCGTGCATGGCGAAGGCGGCGTGGACGCAGCAGTAATCGAATTCGATGCCCTGGCCGATCCGGTTGGGCCCACCGCCCAGCACCATGATCTTCTGGCGGTCGGAGACCTCCGCCTCGCACTCCTCCTCATAGGTGGAGTACATGTAGGCGGTGTCCGAGGCAAACTCGGCGGCACAGGTGTCGACCCGCTTGTAGACCGGACGGATACCGGCCTTCTGACGCGTCTTGCGGAACTCCTTCTCGGAGACACCGAGCAGCGAGGCCAGGCGGGCGTCGGAGAAGCCCTTGCGCTTGAGGCGGAACAGCTCGCGGGAGTCGAGTTCGGAGAGCGAGCGCTTGGCGACCTCGCCCTCGGTGGCGATCAGGTCCTCGAGCTGAACCAGGAACCAGGGGTCGATATTGGTCAGCGCGAAGATCTCGTCGCGCGTCATGCCGGCGCGCATGGCATCGGCGATAAAGAAGATGCGCTCGGCCCCGGCGGCCTGCAGCTCGCCCTTGATAAGGGCCATCCCGTCGGCATCGAAGCGGGTCACCTTGGGGTCCAGGCCATCGTTGCCGGTCTCCAGGCCGCGCAGCGCCTTCTGCAGCGACTCCTGGAAGGTGCGGCCGATCGCCATCACCTCGCCCACCGACTTCATCTGGGTGGTCAAACGGTCATTGGCCTGGGGGAACTTCTCGAAGGTGAAACGCGGAATCTTGGTGACCACGTAGTCGATGGAGGGCTCGAACGAGGCCGGGGTCTGGCCGCCGGTGATGTCGTTCTGCAGCTCGTCCAGGGTGTAGCCCACGGCCAGCTTGGCGGCGATTTTGGCGATCGGGAAGCCGGTGGCCTTGGAGGCCAGCGCCGAGGAGCGCGACACCCGCGGGTTCATCTCGATGACCACCATGCGCCCGGTCCTGGGGTCGACGCCGAACTGCACGTTGGAGCCGCCGGTCTCGACGCCGATCTCGCGCAGCACCGCCAGCGAGGCGTCGCGCATGATCTGGTATTCCTTGTCGGTCAGCGTCTGGGCCGGGGCCACGGTGATGGAGTCACCGGTGTGCACGCCCATGGGGTCGAAGTTCTCGATGGCGCAGACGATGATGCAGTTGTCGTTGCGATCACGCACGACCTCCATCTCGTACTCCTTCCACCCCAGCAGCGACTCGTCGATCAGCAGCTCGTGGTTGTTGGAGAGCTCGAAGCCGCGGGTACAGATCTCCTCGAACTCCTCCTTGTTGTAGGCCACGCCACCGCCGGAGCCGCCCATGGTGTAGGAGGGGCGGATGATCACCGGGAAGCCGAGCTCGCCCTGGATTTCCCAGGCCTCGGCCATGGTGTGAGCCACCTTGGCCTTGGGGCACTCCAGTCCGATGCGCTTCATGGCCTGATCGAAGAGGTCACGGTCCTCGGCCTTGTTGATGGCATCGGCATTGGCACCGATCATCTCCACGCCGTGCTTGGTCAGCACGCCATGCTTGTCCAGCTCCAGGGCGCAGTTGAGCGCGGTCTGCCCGCCCATGGTGGGCAGAATGGCATCCGGCTTCTCGGCCTCGATGATCTTCTCCACCGCCTGCCAGGTGATCGGCTCGATATAGGTGGCATCGGCCATGGCCGGGTCGGTCATGATGGTGGCCGGGTTGGAGTTGACCAGGATGACCCGGTAGCCCTCCTCGCGCAGCGCCTTGCAGGCCTGGGCGCCGGAGTAGTCGAATTCACACGCCTGGCCGATGACGATAGGGCCGGCGCCAATGATCAGGATGCTCTGGATGTCGGTACGCTTGGGCATGGTGCTTCCCGCAGAAGTAGGTGACGAGTGGTGACGTGTCTCTGGCTCTAACTGGCTCTAAGCGCTAACTCAGGCCCCGCGAGCTCGCATCATCTCGACGAATCGTTCGAACAGCGGCGCCACGTCGCACGGGCCCGGGCTCGCCTCGGGATGGCCCTGGAAGCTGAAGGCCGGGCAGTCGGTGCGCTCGACCCCCTGCAGGGTGCCGTCGAACAGCGAACGGTGGGTGGCACGCAGATTGGCCGGCAGCTGCGCCTCGTCGGCGGCGAAGCCGTGGTTCTGGCTGGTGATCATCACGCGGCCGCTATCGAGATCCTGCACCGGGTGGTTGGCGCCGTGGTGGCCGTGGTTCATCTTCATGGTGCTGGCACCGCTGGCCAGCGCCAGCAGCTGATGCCCCAGGCAGATGCCGAACATCGGAATCCCGCTCTCGAGGAGCTCCTGGATCGCCGTGATGGCGTAGTCGCAGGGCTCGGGGTCACCGGGACCGTTGGAGAGGAAGATTCCGTCCGGATTCATCGCCAGCACTTCGGCAGCCGGAGTCTGGGCCGGCACCACGCTGAGACGACAGCCGCGGGAGGCCAGCATGCGCAGGATGTTGTACTTCACGCCGAAGTCGTAGGCCACCACATGGAAGGGGCGCTCGCCCTGGCTGGCGTCGTTGTAGCCCTGACCCAGGGTCCACTCGCCCTCGTTCCACTCGTAGGGCGCCTTGCAGGAGACCACCTTGGCCAGATCCATGCCCGCAAGGCCCGGGAAGTCACGGGCGGCGGCCAGTGCACGCTCGACGGCGTCCTCACCCTCGGCCTCGGTACCGGCCAGAATCGCGCCGTTCTGGGCACCCTTGTCACGCAGCAGGCGGGTCAGGCGACGGGTGTCGATCTCGGCGATGCCCAGCACATTCTGGCTCTTGAGATAGTCGGAGAGGGTCTGCTCGCAGCGGAAGTTGCTGGCCAGCAGCGGCAGGTCGCGAATCACCAGGCCGGCGGCGGCGATGCCACTGGACTCCACGTCCTCGGCATTGACGCCGGTATTGCCGATATGAGGGTAGGTCAGGGTGACGATCTGGCGAGCATAAGAGGGATCGGTAAGAATCTCCTGATAGCCGGTCATGGCCGTATTGAACACCACCTCACCGCTGGTCTGTCCATCGGCGCCAATCGCCGTGCCATGAAACACACTGCCGTCTTCCAGGGCCAGTATCGCGGGTCTGTTCAAGGTAACGTCCTCCTGCTCGTCAAGGGATTCTCAGCGCCGCCGTACGCCAGTCGCAAAAAAGCGGGATGAAACCTGATATGGACCGGTTTCATCCCGCTTGTTGTCATTCGCTCGGAACTGATGTGCTCAGAACTCTGGGGGCCGAAGCAACAAGCGCTGTGAAGGGGCTCTCACCCATGCGCCCGGCCAAAATTTTGGGGATATTACAGGAATCGCTGCCCGGCGACTACCCCTCCGCCTCCATGGCAGGGATATCGCAGCTACCAACTGGGTGATAGCGAAAGGCGCCGGGGACAGGTCGGAGAGGGGGTCCGAGGACCAGGGATGGCCGAGGTAGCCTACAGGGAAGTACTCGTAGCGCCCCCTCGAAGGCCTGTCGCCGGAATAGCCTTGAGCGGGCTGCCATCTGCGTTCGCCCTGCACCCATGGAGCCGGTAACAATTGACCCGGTCACTCTGACCGAGTCACTCCAGACCGAGCACGTCCTGCATCGCATAGCGGCCGTTGCCCTGACCAGCGACCCAGCGTGCCGCGCGCACCGCGCCCTTGGCAAAGGTCATGCGACTGGAGGCCTTGTGAGTGATCTCGATGCGCTCACCCTCGGTGGCGAACATCACCGTATGCTCACCGACGATATCCCCGGCGCGCACGGTGGCGAAGCCGATCTCCTTGTCGCTGCGCGGGCCACACTGACCGACACGCTCGTATACACCGTACTCCTTGAGCGGACGCTCCAGGGCATCGGCCATTACCTCGCCCATCTTGAGCGCCGTGCCGGAGGGCGCATCCACCTTGTGGCGATGGTGCGCCTCGATCACCTCGATATCATAGCCCTCGTCGCCCAGCGCCTTGGCCGCGGTTTCCAGGAGCTTGAGGGTCAGATTGACCCCGACGCTCATATTGGGCGCGAAGACGAAGGGCAGCCGCTCGCTGTAGCTCTCCAGCGTGGCCAGCTCCTCATCGGCAAGCCCGGTGGTCCCGATCACCATGCGCTTGCCATGCTCGGCACAGAACGCCAGGTTGGCCAGCGTGACCTGGGGGGCGGTGAAGTCGATCAGCACATCGAAGTCGTCGACGATGGCCTCCAGCGACTCCACGGCGGCCACGCCCAGCCTGCCGACTCCCGCCAGCTCGCCGATATCGGCTCCCGCCAGCGTACTGCCCGGCTCGACGATGCCCCCCGCCAGGGTGGCGCCATCATCCTGCTGAACGGCGTTGACCAGGGTGCGGCCCATGCGGCCGGCGACACCGACGATGGCGATACGGGTCATAGGAACTCCTGCGTAAGCGGTAGGTTGGCGAATGACCGGAGTATATCAGAGCGAAGGCTATCCCAGCCGTGGCGAGGACCGCTCGTGCCGCATCAGCAGCACCATGGCTAGCAGTACCGTGAGGCTGCCGGGCAGCCACACCCAGCCGATCTGCTGCGGCGAGCGTATGAATAGCAGCAGCATGGAGACGAAGGGCACCAGATAGCCGTAAGCGGTGACCACTCCCGGGGTCAGCGCCGCAGTGGCTCGCTGCATCAGCCAGAAGGTCAGGGCACTGGAGCAGAGTCCCAGATAGACCAGCAGCGCCAGGTCCAGGGCGGTCATGTTCGCCAGATGCCTCAGTGGCTCGGTGGCGAGTCCCAGCGCGCCGACCAGCAAGCTCCCCAGCCCCAGGCTCCAGAAGGTGCGAACTGCTGCCGACTCCGGCAGATGCTCTCTGGCCAACCCCCAGCGGCTAAGTACCGGATAGAGCGCCGAGGAGAGGCAGCCCGCGAAGAACACCGCCTCGCCGAGGCCGAAACGCAGCTCGCCGCCCTGTTGCCACCCCTCGGCAACAGCCAGCCCCAGGGCACCGAGGGCCCCCAGGGCGAGGATCACCGGCAATCGCCAGCCCTGGGCCTCCACTCGCAACCCTCGCCCCAGCAGGAAGGCCAGCAGCGGTACCGTGACATACAGGGTCGCCATGGAGAGTGCCGTGGCGTGATGGGCGGCCCAGAACATGGCTGCGAAGAAGCCGGCCAGGCATGCCCCCATCAGCGCATAGAGCAACAGGCTTTGCCTACGCGGCACGAAGTTCGCCGAACGCCTGGCCAGCGGATAGAGGCCGGCGCAGGCGATGGCGAAGCGCAGGGCGGTCAGCAGCAGCGGCGGCAGCTCGCTCATCAGCCCCACCACGGGAAAGGAGAGCCCTACCAGAATGGCCCACACCAGCATGCCGAGATGGGCGCCGCGGAGGGTGACGGTCTGGCTCACGCCTCCCAGACGATATCCAGCTCGACGCCCCGGAGCTCATCCAGGGCATTGTCCACCTGGCGCTCGAGTTCGTCGTGGCTCTCATCATCCAGGGCCTCCACCACCACCAGCAGCTTGTCCGGCTGGGCCTGCAGGTAGCAACTGCCCTCCTCGAAGGTTACCTGCACCGGATCGCTGGCACGATCTATCTCCTTGGCACCGGCCCAACGCTTGCAGAGCTGGTCGATCAGGGCCGCCGCATCCTCGGCGTGCAACTCGGCGCGTGAAATAGGCATAACGCTTATCCTCTGCAGAAATGTCGAGACTTCAGACTATGATGCCGCCTCGTGGAACGCCACCCCCTCCCCGCCTACGCAGCCCTCCATGCCACCGGCGCCAACGGGAGTCACATCGGGCGACTTCCTGGCACACTGGGGCTATCCAGGACACCAGACTTGACCGGAGAGAGTTAGCCAATGCTCATCAACTGTGTGGTCTACGACAAGGGCCACCGCCTGCACGATATCCAGCCCGATCAGATCGGCGACTACCTGGGGCAGCCCGACCGCTTTGTCTGGGTGGCCCTGCACGACCCCAGCGCACAGGAGATGGCACACTATCAGGAGGCGTTCGGCCTTCATGAGCTGGCCGTGGAGGACACCCTGAAGGGTGATCAGCGCCCCAAGCTCGAGGAGTATGACTCGGCGCTGTTCATGATCATGCACATGGTCTCCATGACCGAGGGCGAACTGCAGTCTGGGCAGGTGGCGGTATTCGCCGGCCCCGGCTACGTGCTCTCGGTGCGACTGCATCCGGGCCAGGGCTTCGCCGAGGTGCGCAGGCGCTGCGAGAGCGACCCCAAGCTGCTCAGCCAGGGGCCGGCCTTCGTGCTGTACGCGCTGCTGGATGCGGTGGTCGACCACTACTTCCCGATGGTGCAGGCACTGGAGGCGGAGCTGGAGAGCATCGAGGACCAGATCTTCGTCCAAGGGTCCGCTCGCACCAGCCTCGAGCGGCTCTACCAGCTCAAGCGCCAGACCATGCAGCTGAAGCACGCCGCCATGCCGCTGGGCGAGGCGGTCAGTCATCTGTTCGGCGGCCGGGTGCCGGCACTCTGCCGCGAGACCCGGGAGTACTTCCGCGACGTCTACGACCATCTTCACCGCATCGAGTCGGCGGTGGACACCATCCGCGAGATGATCATCACCGCCATCCAGGTGAACCTCTCGATGGTGGCCATCGACGAGGGCGAGGTGAACAAGCGCCTCGCCGCCTGGGCGGCGATCTTCGGCGTGGCCACCATCTTCGCCGGCATCTGGGGAATGAACTTCACCCATATGCCCGAGCTCGACTGGCGGACCGGCTACCCCCTGGCCCTGCTGGTCATGGGTGGCGCCTGCGGCGGCCTCTATCGACGCTTCCGCCGCGCCGGGTGGCTGTAGCGCTGTCTGTGCGGATGTCCTAACGTAATAGCTTATCAACTGTAGTGAAACCGATGGAGAAGAACCCATGGAGTGGGCACATGGATGAACGCCTGACCTGTCTCAATCATCTCCGCACGGGTAGCCCCTACAACAAGCCCTGCCTGCTGCTGGCGGTGATCTGCGAGATTCAATGCGGTCATATCACCACCCACCGGGTACAGATCAACCCTCGGCTTCTGTCCCGCTATCACGATCTTTACGAACTGGTCAGCGGTGAGCGCCACAGGGCCAACCCCTGGCTACCGCTGTGGCATCTTCGCAATGACCGGGGGCCTGCGGGCCCAATCTGGTCACCCGATTACGCCGATAGCCTGGCCCCCGTGGCCGACCAGCTGGGCCAGCCAAGGTCGATGAATCAGCTGCTCGAGCGCTTCAGCTCCGCCCGGCTCGATGACGAGCTGTTCGCCGCCCTGCAGAAGAGCGACCTCGCCCGCGAGGCCTGCTCCTTGCTGGCCCATCGCTACCTTGGCGATGACAAGGCGACGCTTGAGCGCCTGATGAGCCACCTCGACACCGAACTGGCCAGTGGCGATTACCAGCGGCACCCGGAACGACTCGCCGACGGGATCAAGGAGGCCGCCCCGGTCCCCGCCCGCTCAGCCGCCTTTCGATCGCTGGTACTGGAAGCCTACGACTATCGCTGCGCGGCCAGCCGGCTGCGCTATATCACTCCCGACTATCGCTACCTGGTCGAGGCGGCCCACCTGATTCCCTTCAGCGTTACCCAGGACGACCGGCCGAGCAACGGGCTGGCGCTGACTCCCAACCTGCACTGGGCCATGGATAACCACCTGATCGCGCCGGGGCCGGATCACCACTGGCATGTCAGCCCCGCGGTGGATCATCTGGTAGCGGACAACGACTGGCTGTGCCTCCTCGATCGCCAGCCGCTGGTGCTGCCCAGGGATGAACGCTGGCGGCCCGCCTCTGAGGCCCTGGCCTGGCGCCTGGACCACCTGCGGCGCTGAAACATGCCTTGATGAGTCATGCCTTGAAATACAGCAGGGCCCCGTCACCTCTCGATGACGGGGCCCTGCCAGGCGCGCTTGCCAGGAAGAAAGCCGTTACGGCTTCATATCCTCGAAGAACTTCTTCACGCCGTCGAAGAAGCCGTCCTTCTTGGGCGAGTGGTGGGCACTGCTGGAGCCACCCAGGCTGTCCTGGAACTGACGCAGCAGCTCCTTCTGTTCTTCATTGAGCTTCACCGGCGTCTCGATCACCACCTTGCAGATCAGGTCGCCAGGCGCGCCACCGCGCACCGGCTTGACGCCCTTGCCCCGCAGGCGGAAGAGCTTGCCGGTCTGGGTCTCGGCCGGGATCTTCAACTTGACCCGCCCCGCCAGGGTGGGCACCTCGAGCTCGCCACCCAGCGCCGCATCGACGAAGTTGATCGGCACCTCACACTGCAGGTTGCGGCCGTCGCGCTGGAAGATCGGGTGCGGCTTGAGATTCACCTGCACATAGAGATCCCCGGGCGGGCCGCCGTTGATGCCGGCTTCGCCCTCGCCGTTGAGGCGAATGCGGTCGCCGGTATCCACCCCGGCGGGAATCTTCACCGACAGGGTGCGGGTCTCGCGCACACGTCCCTCGCCATGACACTTGTGACACGGCACCTTGATGTGCTGACCGGAGCCATGACAGGTCGGGCAGGTCTGCTGCACGGCGAAGAAGCCCTGCTGCATGCGCACCTGACCGTGGCCGGAACAGGTCGGGCAGGTCTCCTTGCTGGAGCCCGGCTCGGCACCCTCGCCGTCACAGCGCTCACACTCGATATGGCGCGGCACACGGATATCCACGCTGGTGCCGGACACGGCATCCTCGAGGTCGAGCTCGAGGTTGTAGCGCAGGTCGCTGCCGCGGGCCGGGGCATTGGGATGACGCCGGCCTCCGCCGCCGCCGAAGATATCGCCGAACACATCGCCGAAGATATCGCTGAAGCCACCGGCGCCGGCGCCACCGAAGCCGCCTCCGCCGAAGCCACCACCCTGGCCATCTACGCCGGCATGACCGAACTGGTCATAGGCGGCACGCTTCTCGCTGTCGCTGAGTACCTCGTAGGCCTCGGAGACCTCGCGAAACTTCTCCGCCGCGCCGTCATCATCCGGATTGCGGTCGGGATGGAATTTCTGGGCGAGCCGGCGGTAGGCCTTCTTGATCTCTTTGGTATCGGCACCGCGCTCTACGCCCAGCACCTCGTAATAGTCGCGTTTGGACATGGGTCTGTCCGCCTCCGTCGCGGTCCCTCGGAAACACCAACGCGGGAGTCAGGCCCCCGCGCTGGTGTCATCCATGGCTTAGATGCGTCGTTCAGATGCGTCGTTTACTGCTTCTTCTGGTCGTCGTTGACTTCTTCGTACTCGGCGTCGACCACGTCATCTTCCGGCTTGGCACCGGCGTCGCCCGCCTCGGCACCTTCCTGCTGGCCGGCTTCGGCCTGGGCGGCGTACATCTTCTGCGCCAGGTTGCCGGAGGCCTCGGTCAGCTTGTCGAGCTTGGCCTGGATGTCGTCCTTGTCGTCACCCTTGATGGCCTCTTCCAGCTCCTTGGCGGCGCTTTCGATGGCTTCCTTCTCTTCGTCGGTGGCGTGCTCACCGGCTTCTTCCACGGTCTTGCGTGCAGCGTGGACCATGCCATCGGCCTGGTTGCGCAGCTGAACCAGCTCCTCGAACTTCTTGTCCTCGTCGGCGTGGGCCTCGGCGTCCTGGACCATCTGCTCGATCTCGTCGTCGGAGAGACCGCTGGAGGCCTTGATGACGATCGACTGCTCCTTGCCGGTGGCCTTGTCCTTGGCGGACACGTTGAGGATGCCGTTGGCGTCCAGGTCGAAGGCGACCTCGATCTGCGGCACGCCGCGCGGTGCCGGCGGAATGTCGGCCAGGTCGAAGCGACCCAGTGACTTGTTGCCGCCCGCCTGCTTGCGCTCACCCTGCAGCACGTGAATGGTCACGGCGGTCTGGTTGTCATCCGCGGTTGAGAAGGTCTGGGTCTTCTTGGTCGGGATGGTGGTGTTCTTCTCGATCAGCGGCGTCATCACGCCACCCAGGGTCTCGATGCCCAGGGTCAGCGGAGTGACGTCGAGCAGCAGCACGTCCTTGACGTCGCCGCCCAGCACGCCGCCCTGGATGGCAGCACCCACGGCCACGGCCTCGTCCGGGTTGACGTCCTTGCGGGCGTCCTTGCCGAAGAAGTCAGCAACGGACTGCTGGACCATGGGCATGCGGGTCTGACCACCGACCAGGATGACGTCATCGATCTCGGAGGCGGACAGGCCGGCATCCTTGAGCGCGGTCTTGCAGGGCTCGAGAGAGCGCTTGACCAGGTCCTCGACCAGCGACTCGAGCTTGGCACGGGTCACCTTGACGTTGAGGTGCTTGGGACCGGTGTTGTCGGCCGTAATGTACGGCAGGTTGACGTCGGTCTGCTGGGCGCTGGAGAGCTCGATCTTGGCCTTCTCGGCGGCTTCCTTGAGGCGCTGCATGGCCAGGTTGTCGCCGGACAGGTCGATGCCGCTGTCGCTCTTGAACTGGTCGACCAGGTAGTTGATCAGCGCCAGGTCGAAGTCCTCACCACCCAGGAAGGTGTCACCGTTGGTGGCCAGCACCTCGAACTGAGTCTCGCCGTCGACATCCGCCACCTCGATGATGGAGATATCGAAGGTGCCGCCGCCCAGGTCGTAGACAGCGATGGTCTTGTCGCCACGCGACTTGTCCATGCCGTAGGCCAGCGCCGCCGCGGTCGGCTCGTTGATGATGCGCTTGACCTCGAGGCCAGCGATGCGGCCCGCGTCCTTGGTGGCCTGGCGCTGGCTGTCGTTGAAGTAGGCCGGCACGGTGATGACCGCCTCGGTGACTTCCTCACCCAGGTAGTCTTCCGCGGTCTTCTTCATCTTCTTCAGCACTTCAGCGCTGACCTGGGGCGGTGCCAGCTTCTTGCCCTTCACCTCGACCCAGGCGTCGCCATTGTCGGCCTCGGCGATCTTGTAGGGCACCATCTTGATGTCCTTCTGGACCACGTCGTCCTTATAGCGACGACCGATCAGACGCTTGATGGCGTACAGGGTATTCTCGGGGTTGGTGACCGCCTGGCGCTTGGCCGACTGGCCCACCAGCGTCTCACCGTCGTCGGTGTAGGCGATGACGGAGGGTGTGGTGCGGGTACCCTCGGCGTTCTCGATCACCTTGGCGCTGTCACCGTCGAGCACGGCGAGACAGGAGTTGGTGGTACCCAGGTCAATTCCGATGATGCGTCCCATAGGAAGTCCTCGAAAGTCGTGTGATGTATTCAGGAGTGGTATTCAGCGGCCTGCGCCGCGGAGTTGCTTTCTATCTGGGGGCCGCGGAGAACTTTTCAAGCCCTGCGACCCGGATTTGTTGCCGTTCAGCCGGCAGCCTGGCTGACCACCACCATGGCCGGACGCACCAGGCGACCGTTGAGCAGATAGCCCTTCTGGACCACCTCCATCACGCTGTTGGGGTCGAGCTCGGGGTTGGGCACCATGGCCATGGCCTCGTGATACTGCGGGTCGAAGGGCTCACCGGCGGGGTCCACCACCTCGACGCCGAACTTGCCGAGCACGTCGAGCTGCAGCTTGAGGGTCATGGAGACACCTTCGCGATGGCTCTCGCTCGCTCCGTCGGCCATGGCCTCCAGCGCCTTCTCGAGGCTGTCGACCACCGGCAGCAGCTCCTTTACGAACTTCTCCAGGGCGAACTTGCGTGCCTTCTCGGCGTCCTGCTCGGCGCGGCGGCGTACGTTCTGGGCCTCGGCGGCGGCGCGCAGCGCCTGGTCCTTGGCCTCCGCCACGCTCTGCTCGAGCTCCTCGACGCGGGCCGCCAGCACCTCGGCCTCGGGGTTGTCACTCTCGGCTGCTGCCTGGTCGGCCTGATCAGCGGCCTCGGCCGCGTCCTCCAGCTCGCCTTCCACGAGTTCAGGCTGGGCCTGGGGCTCTGCCTCCTCCTCGTGGCGCTTGAGTTCCTCGTCCAGCGGGGTCTGGGGGTCTTTGGCCATGGGTCTCTCCTGAAGCGCTTGTCTAGGGTGCGAAAACGGCGTCGCGAGGGCGCCGATGCTGCATGTATGGCTACGTGAAACGGTTATGCCCGCTATATGGGGACGCCTCGTCGGAACTCAAGGCATCGAGTCTCAACTCGCGATTCAACTCGTTTTTTTAACCAGGTTTCAACAACCGACTATCAACCGACTGTGCATTGTCGGGAGTCCTGAACTACTGTATAAAAACTCAATTCTTGTATGCATGAACAGTAGCCAGCAGACAGGCCCGCCCGGGGAGACACCATGCTGACGGAACTTGCCATTCGCGACTTCGCCATCGTCGACCATCTCGAGCTGGAGCTCGCCGGCGGCATGACCGCCATCACCGGCGAGACCGGCGCCGGCAAATCGATCCTGCTCGGGGCCCTTGGCCTCTGCCTGGGCGAGCGCGCCGATGCCGCCAGCGTGCGCCACGGCCGGGAGCGCGCCGACCTCTCCGCCCGCTTTGATATCACCGACCTGCCCCAGGCCCGCGCCTGGCTGGCCGCCCGGGAGATCCCCGGCGACGACTGCCTGCTGCGGCGAGTGGTCAGTGCCAACGGCCGCTCCAAGGCATGGATCAACGGCCAGCCGGTGACGATCGCCGATCTGCGCGGCCTGGGTGAGCACTTGATCGAGGTGCATGGACAGCATGCCCATCAGCAGCTGTTGCGCGAAGAGACCCATCTGCGCCTGCTCGACGACTTCGCCGGACATCGCGACACCGTCGCCAGCATGGTCGAGCGCTTTCGCGCCTGGCAGGCCGCCCGGCGACGGCTCAAGCGCCTGGCCGAGGATGGCGACGAGCTGAGCGCCCGCCGCCAGCTGGTGCGCTACCAGGTCGAGGAGCTCGACCAGCTGGGCCTCGCCGAGGGCGAACTGAAGGCCCTGGAGGAGGAGCAGGAGGAGCTGGCCCACGCCGAGGAGCGCCTGCGCGAGGCGCAGTTCGCCAGCGAGTGCTGCGACAATGACGAGGGCGGCGCCATCAGCTGCCTCACCCAGGCGATTACTCGGCTCGAAACGCTGCCTGGCTGCGACCGCGGCCGCCTGGCGGAGACGCTGGCCATGCTCGGGGAGGCGCGCATCCAGGTCGAGGAGGCGGCCCGCGAACTGACCCACCTCGCGGCGGATACCGAGCTCGACCCTGAGCGCCTGGCCTGGGTGGATGAGCGCCTGGGGGCCGTGCACCGCCTGGCGCGCAAGCACCATGTGATGCCCGAGGAGCTGCTGGCGCTGCATCAGGACCTGCGGGCCGAGCTGGCGACCCTCGAGGAGGGTGACCAGGACCTGGACAGCCTCTCCGCTGAGGTCGAGGCCCTGCGCGAGGAGTGGAAGCGCCTGGCCCGGGAGGTAGGCGAGGCGCGCCGCCAGGCGGCCGCACGCTTCGGCGAGGCCGTGCAGGAGCAGCTCGCCTTCCTGGCCATGGGCAAGGCATGCTTCGAGGTCGAGGTGAGCGAGCGTGAGACGCCCGCCGCCGAAGGGCTGGACAGCGTGCGCTTCCTGATTGCCGCCAACCCCGGCCAGCCGGCACGGCCACTGGCCAAGGTCGCCTCGGGGGGCGAGCTGTCGCGCATCAGCCTGGCGATCCAGGTGGTGGCGGCACGCCACTCCACCATCCCCAGCCTGGTGTTCGACGAGGTGGATGTGGGTATCTCCGGCGCCACCGCCGAGATCGTCGGCCAGCTGCTGCGCCGGCTCGGCGAGCAGGGGCAGGTGATGACGGTGACCCACCTGCCCCAGGTGGCGGCTCAGGCCCATCGCCATCTACATATCGAGAAGCAGGCCGAGGGCGACACCACCCTGACCCGCATGGCACTGCTCGATGAGGCCGGCCGGGTCGGCGAGCTGGCGCGCATGCTGGGCGGGGTCAACCTCTCCGACCGCACCCTGGCTCATGCCCGGGAGATGCTCGATGCCAGCCAGCACCCCCACCACTGATCGCTCGAACAGTGAGTGCCGGCCGAGGATAATAGGCCCAGAAACACCACGGCCCCGATCACTGATCGGGGCCGTGGTGTTTTAGACTGGCACTGTTTCAGACTGCCGCTGCCTCAGACTGGCGTCGCCGGCATCTGAGCACGACTACTTGCGCGGCGGGCCATCCAGGCGGGTCGCATTGGAGCCACGAGGACGGACGTAGAGCACCAGGTCGTGATCGACAAGCTCATAGCCATGCTCCTCGGCGATCTCCTGCTGGCGGCGCTCGATCACCTCGTCGAAGAACTCAACGATCTCGCCGCTCTCGAGGCACACCATATGATCATGGTGCTCCTCCTGAGAGATCTCGAACACGGCGTGCCCCCCATCGAAGTTGTGACGGACCACCAGGCCCGCCGCCTCGAATTGGGTCAGCACACGATAGACGGTGGCGAGGCCAACGTCTTCACCGGCATCCAACAGAGTCTTGTAGACATCCTCGGCGCTCAGGTGATGCTCGCCCTGGGCATTTTCCAGGATCTGCAGAATCTTGACGCGCGGCAGGGTCACCTTGAGACCGGCCTTGCGTAATTCATGGTTCTGGTCGGCCATGGTAGCTCTTCGCAGTAACGGGTAGGGTCGGGTATGATCGACCGAAACCACGATAGTGAAGAACAGGCGCAAATGCAAAAGTTGACCAAAATCGTCACCCTTACCGCCGCCCTGCTGCTGGCCAGCGGCTGCAGCTACTTCGGGGTCTACAAGCGCGACATTCCCCAGGGCAACCTGGTGACCGCCGAGATGGTGGGACAGCTGCGCACCGGCATGACGCGTGACGACGTCATCTATGTGATGGGCAGCCCTCTGCTGGAGGCGCCCTTCGATGCCAGCCAATGGGACTACCTCTTCTACCTGGACAAGGCCTACGAGGGTACCGAGCGCCGTCGCGTCACCCTGACCTTCGATGGCAACCGCCTGGTGGATATCCAGCGTGAAGGCGATCTCGACGGCGCGATCGAGATGCGCCAGGACGAGGGTGGTCCATCACCGGACGCCGGCACCGGCACGCCACTGGCGACGCCCAACGCCGTTCCCGCCGACCAGCGCTGATAGCCGCCAGCCTGGCCAAGCGACGCCCCGCCGAGTATCCGCCCGGCGGGGCGTCAGCGTCTGGTGTTGGCGCGGGCCTGGCGGGCGGCCTTGGGGTCGATGATCAGTGCACGATAGACCTCGACCCGGTCACCGGCGCGTAACCGATGGGATTCGGGCTCGCGAAGGCGCTTGCCGAACAGCCCCAGGTCGGGAGCACTGAAGGCCTCGGCGGGCAGTTCGGGAAAGTGTGACGGCAGGTCGGCCAGTGCCACGGCTTCGCTTGCCGTGGTGCCGAGCGGCACCCGCAGAGCGATGATGCGCTGCTTCTCCGGGAGGGCGAAGGCAACCTCGACATCGATCTCGGCCATGCTTCAGCGCCCGTAAAGGTCGTTGGCACGGCGCGTGAAGGAGTCGACCAGCTGCCCCGCCACCTGCTGGAAGAGCTTGCCGAAGGCCATGCCGAGCAGGCGATTGGCGAATTCGAACTCCATCTCCAGGCTCACCTTGCAGGTGTTCTCGCCCATGGGGGTGAACAGCCAGCGGCCGCGCAGGCGCTTGAAGGGGCCGCTGACGAGCGACATCTCGATGCGCTCGGGTTCGATCAGGTCGTTGCGGGTCATGATGCTCTGCTCGATGCCGGCCCGACCCAGCGTCATCTCGCCGATCAGGTGTGACTCGTCACGCTCCACCAGGCGGGCGCGGCGGCAGCCCGGCAGGAACTCCGGGTAGCGTTCAAAGTCATTGACCAGATCGAACATTTCCTGGGGGGTATGCCGCACCATGGCGGTTCGGTTAACCGTTGGCATTGCGCTCCTCGCTGACTTCACGGTGCCCAGGGCGTATCATGGGCCGTCATTTCAGGCCTTGAATGGTACCACGCTTCCCCACATCTCGGAGGAAGCCGCCACGGACAAGACACGATACGATACGAGGTTTCATGGCCAACAAGAAAGGCAAGGGCAAGGGCCCCGGCAGCAACGTCATCGCCTTGAACAAGAAGGCGCGCTTCGAATACCACATCGAGGAGAGCTTCGAGGCCGGCCTGGTGCTGGCGGGCTGGGAGGTTAAGAGTCTGCGGGCGGGCAAGGCCCAGCTCACCGACACCTACATCCTGGTCAAGAACGGCGAGGCCTGGCTGCTGGGCAGCCATATTGTGCCGCTCAACACCGCGAGCACCCACGAGGTGGCCGATCCCACGCGCACCCGCAAGCTGCTGCTGCACAAGAAGGAGATCGCCAAGATCTTCTCGCGCACCCAGGACAAGGGGCACACCTGTGTGCCGCTCAAGCTCTACTGGAAGGGCAACCGGGTGAAGTGCGAGCTGGCGCTGGTGACCGGCAAAAAGCTGCATGACAAGCGCGCCACCGAGAAGGATCGCGACTGGCAGCGTCAGAAGGGACGCATCATGCGGGAACAAAACCGGGGCTGACCTGTCATATCAAGCAACATCCTGTTAGGATGGACGTTAAGGGGGCGACATGGTTTCGACGCCGGTGACAACCCCTGCGGTGCATGCCGAGAGCGTGATGTATCTCGTAAATCCAACATCACGACTAAATAGTCGCAAACGACGACAACTACGCTCAGGGCGCGCTGGCAGCTTAATAGCCGCTAGCTTCTAGTCCGGCCCCGAAGTGATGTGCCCATTCATCACGGAGGGGATACGAGCCAAGAATGATGGGATCGCGATCGGTAGCGTCCTCTTGCCGGTCGTTAAACTTTAGAGGAATCGCGAGGCTGGATCCTGACCGTCGGAGCCAGTCGCGTTAAATCAGATGACGGAATCTAAGCATGTAGAGCCAATGGGCGAGTGCTGGCGGACGCGGGTTCAATTCCCGCCGCCTCCACCAATCAGCAAGCGAATCAAGCACCTACGGGTGCTTTTTTCGTTTATGGACCACCTCTTCGCCCCCCCCCGACGATGGGCATTGATCATCACCCGACATTCGGCAGTACCTAGATGCAACCATCAGTAACCCCTGAGTCTGCTTCCATGAAGTCATTGATTGCCTTCGTGACCACCGCCAGGCTGGGCTCGATGACTGCGGCGGCTGATGCCGAACGCACCACCCAACCCACCATTTCCCAACGGATTCGGGTACTGGAGGAGCATCTCGGCCTACCGCTGTTCGACCGTCGCGGGGGGCGACTGAGCCTGACCACCCAAGGGGAGCACTTCTACCGGGAGATCGCACCGAGCCTCGACACCCTGCGCGATGCCTGTGATCGCTTCAGACGCTATGGCCAGGGTCCCGCGCCGTCGGTCGTCATCGCCGCCGACGCAGGGTTCGCGCATCTCTGGCTGCTCCCGCGCCTACCGGCGCTGAAGCGGGCCTTCCCGGGTTTCAATGTCAGGCTGATGCCCATCGATCGTGCGGATGACCCCGAACGGTTGGCTGCAGACATCACGATTCGCTTTGGCCCACACGCCCCTCAGGAGGAGGAGCGGCTGGTGGCGCGCGAGGTGGTCTTTCCCGTTTGCAGTCACGAATATGCCCAACGGCACGATATCTCGGGCCCCCTGACCTCATCGAAGCTAGCTGAGCTTTCGCTGCTGCATCAGGATATTCGCAATCCGCGTTGGCTCGACTGGACGCAGTGGTGCCAGCACGCGGGCCTGACGCTGGCGCCCGACGAGGGCATCTTTACCTATCACAACTATGCGCTGCTGCTGAATGCCGCGCTTGCCCATCGTGGGGTGGCGCTGGGTTGGTCGAACCTGGTCGAGGAGTACCTGGTTACCGGCCAGCTGGTGGCGCTGGGGCCGCAGATCACGCGCGAAAGCTATGGCTATTGGCTGAGTGTCAAGCATCACCGGAGTGCGGTGATCGAGCCGATCCGTGACTGGCTGCTGGACGCCGTGGATCGGGAGGAAGGACTGCCGACGGAGGGTGCGGGACCGAGATATTGAGCCGTGAGGCGTTGCGGATGCTCGCCTCGAGCATCCGCACAAGACCATGGCCTCATACTTCCAGCGGATACTCCTCGCCGATCACCGCCGGATCGAAGGGCTGACGAGAGAACACACGCCTCAGCATGGGCTCGAAGTGTTCGAGCGGAGGCGTCGGATAGTCCGGATCGAACGCGGCCTGGTCGTAGCGCTCACAGAAGTCGACGCAGGTCTGGTACCAGGGGTGGTCCTTGTAACGGTCGCGCTCGTGGGGATCTTCGCCGAAGTGGTGCGCGTAATAGACTTTCTGGAAGAGGCCATGGTGATGAATGACCCAGGTGACCTCGGCACGCACATAGGGACGAATGATGGCGGCCGCCAGCTGAGAGTGATTGTAGGGGGCCAGCTCATCGCCCAGATCGTGCAGCAGGGCCGCCACGATCATGTCCTCATCGGCACCATCGGCCTCGGCGCGTGCCGCCGACTGCAATGAATGCTCCAGCCGAGTGACCTGATAGCCGCTCAGGGTGTTCTCCAGCTGGCGCAGGGCGTTGAGCAGACGGTCGACCAACCCCTGGTTGAAGGTGTCTTCCAGCTGCTCCAGGAAGACATACTCCTCCCGGGTGCCGTCTTTCATCTGGCGAAATGTGACCTGTTCCATTCAGGCAACCTCCTCGATGGATGCGTGGGTCTTCAAGAGGCTGGCAAATCGTTCCCGCGGGCCATCGGCATCCAGATAGCAGCCCTGCAGGTGGCGGTGCCCCTCGTTACTGTCATAGCTGGTGCGACCGTGCAGCACGCGGCTGTTGTCGAACAGCATCAACTCGCCGGCACCGAGGGCAAAGCGCACCTCATAGGCCGGGTCGGCCAGCAGTTCGCCGAGCCGCTGGCGGGCACGGTGGAACAGCCGGGTCTGGGCGTCGGACAACAGCGGCAGAGCATCCAGACGCGGGCTGTAATGGACACCGGTCGGATGGCCGTCATCGTCGGTCTGGATCATGGTGCGCTGGGTGACCAGCCGGGTGCCGGCGTCGACGAAGCGAAAGCGCACCGGTATCTGCTTGAGCAGTTCATAGCCGTCCGGCATTTCCTGGCGCAGCTGCTCGAGGACCTTGAGGCTGTCGGCCAGGGTGGAGAGGCCACCGGTGGTCTCGTTGACCAGGCAGTGTAGCAGCTGGATGCCGGGTACCGGATCGCGATAGGGATTGTCGGTATGGGGGCCCAGCGCCACGCTGCGGTAGGCGAGGTCATTGCCGCTGGGGCGGGAGTAGACCTCGAAATAGCGGCCAAAATTGGTTTCCTTGACGTAGCCGAAGTGACTGCCGACCTGCAGGATGCGTTCAGGGTCGGTGGGCACGCCATACAGCACGATATACCCCCGCCGCAGATAGGCATCTAGGGAAGCCTGAAAATAGGCGGGGTCGTTGAGCACTCGGTTCCAGTCGAAACGCATCTGTTGCGGCGCCAGCGTGGCATCCCAGGGCTCGGCGACCGGAAAGAGATCGGTCTCGCCCAGCTCATCGCCCAGGGTGCTCAGGTCGTAGGTCTCGCGATGGCCATCGCTGAAGGTGAGATCCACCCGTTGCTCGCCCACCCGTACAGCCCGGACAAGCGTCAGGTCGGCGTCGATGGCGTGAGAGTCGAACAGCCGCTGCTGGGTCATGCCCTCCAACTGGTCAGGGGCCTGAGTGCGCTCACGTAGCCACAGCGGACTGAGTTCATGGGACTGCCCACCATCCTCGATGACAACGGCGGGCGGCTGTTCATGAATGAGAAAGGTGTAACGGCGGGAAATGGGCTGCATCGTCAGGCTCCGGTTGCGGGCAGTTAACCGGCATGCATGCTGCAGAACCCGACGACAGCCGAGTAGAGGCGAAGCCTTATTCACCGCCATGCATTTTTCTTATACCCCTCTGTTGGTTGCGAATAGGCGGGCCCGTCTCCCTTCGACCCAGGGCTTGTTGCAGGCCCCCTGTCGAGCTGGCCGACCTCCATCCTGAACACCGTCTTCCATCCTGAACAAGAGAGGCGCGTTGATGCAGCACACTTGGCCCGGGGGAGGCCAGCCTCTAGGCTCGAAGCATTTCCCTCCTTGCCTGGTTCCCACATGCACCCACAACGCGCCCGACTGCATAACGAGCTTCACGCTCGGCCCTCGATCTACTTCGAGGAGCCAGCGCACATTCACCACTACGCCTTCCTCGATGGCGACGGCATTGCCACTGACATCCTCGACCGGATCGCAGAGGCGGTCGGCAGGACCCCCGACTCCGAAGCGGCTCAGGAGATCCTGAATTTCGGTGACCAGACGCTGAAATGGGAGCGCCACACCGAGTTCTTCACCCTCACCCTATTGGTCCCCAAGTCCGCGCGAGGCGAGCCCTGGCCGTCGCCCCCGCCGCTGCTGGCGGAGATCACCGCCGCACACAGCCGTAAGCTCATCAATGCCAGCCTGGTCCTGGTGGAGGCGGAGGCTGACTGGGGTGGCGACCCCAGGGCCTACGGCTTTCGCGACCCTGCCGGTTCCAGCGTGGGGGATGGAGACGCCACCGTATGGAGCGATTTCCGGCTCACGGCGGACGGAGTCAACCGGCTGATGCTGGTCAACCGCGGCCTCAACGCCTTTCGCCTGGGGCGCACGACCCGGCGCCTCCTGGAGATCGAGACATACCGCATGATGGCTTCGCTGGCGCTACCAATGGCCAAGAAGATGAGCCTCGAGCTACGCGACCACGAGCTCGAGCTCGGCAAGCTCTCGGAGCGTAACACCGAGGACGCCGAAGCAAGCTCCCGTCCGCTTCTGGCGGCCATCTCCGAGCTTTCGGCCAGACTTGAGCGCTCGGGTGCCCGATCGCGCCAGCGCTTCAGCGCCACCGAGGCCTATGCGCGGATCGTCTTCAACCGCATCGAAGAGCTACGCGAGGAGCGCCTCGACGACCGCCCCCGACTGGGGACCTTCATCCTGCGACGCTTTCGGCCAACGGTTCACTACTGTGCCGCTATCAATCGGCGCCAGGAGAGTCTCGCGGAGAGTGTTGCACGGCTCAATGACCTGATCAGAACCCGTGCCCAGGTGGAGATAGAAGAGCAGAACTCCGAGATCCTGCAGAGCCTCAACGAACGCACCAACAGTCAGCTGAAGATACAGAAGGCTGTCGAGGGGCTGTCGATCATCGTCATCAGCTACTACCTCTTCAGCCTGTTCAAGCTGGGGCTGCAGAGCCTGAATGCCCTTGGCGTGGTCATAGCACCTGGCGTCGCCGCCGCCATCCTGGGGCCCCTGGGGCTGGGGATCATCGGCTTTCTGGCGTGGAGAATTCAACGCGTCAAGAATCACTGATTCGAAAGACAGAGGTTCGCGGGGGGGGGGGGTTCCAGGCAAGATAACCTCTTCTCCACTCGCCTTACAGCTGCTTGCGCCAGCGACTCTCGACGGTATCCAGCTCGGCGGGCCCGTAGATCGCCTTGTCGTGCTGACCGTAATGGGCCCAGAGCTGGTCGCCGGCATCGAAGTGCCACCACTCGCTGGGCAGGTTGGTGAAACCGGCCTTGCGCATCATCGTGTATAGCAGCCGACGATTGGCGCGCACCCGACGCTGCAGCTCCGTCGGTTTTTCCAGGGTCTCGTAGTAGGCGGTATGCGAGGCCGGTACGGCCTCATCGAAGAGCGTGCCCATATCGAGGGGCAGTCCATCGCCATCGCTCAGGGTGACATCCACCGCCCCTCCGGTCAGATGAGGGCTGGGCGCTGCAGGGTCATCGCTGGGCACCGAGACGAACTCCCGGGTGCGGGTGAGAAGCTCCTCTTCTGCGAGCTCGGGATGACGCCCACGAATCGCTTCCTGCAGAGTATCGAAGAGATACTGCTGAACCCTCCATGGCCGCCAGCCATCCAGGATGATCAGCCCCATGTCCTCCGGCAGGGCTCGCGCCACTTCGAGCAGGCGCCGATACACCCCTTCCCGTACGTAGCACTCATTGATCGCGCCCGGCAGGCCCTGCTTGGCGTACACCGGGAAGACCTTGATCGGTGCCGGTGCCAGGCTGAGCGGGATCAACGGCTCGTCGCTCCCTTCGATGGGTATCCGGCTCAGCACCGGCCAGTCGGGGCCGGGCGCCTCGGGGATCGGTACAGCGGTCAGCCGTGAGAGGGAGTCGGTCATGGGACTATCCAAGCAGCGAGGGAAGCCAGAGCGTGAGCCCGGGGAAGAGGATCAGCAACAGCAACACCAGCACCGCCGTGATCACGAACGGCCAGATGGTGCGAAACAGCGACACGATCTCCAGACGGCTGACCGCGGCCGCGACGAACACGCAGGCCCCCATGGGCGGGGTGATCAGGGCGATGGTGATATTGAGGGTGATGATGATGCCCAGATGCACGGGGTCGATCCCGGCCATCATCGCCACGGGGGAGAAGATCGGCGTCAGCAGCATCAGCGCCGACACCTCTTCCATGAACATGCCGGTCACGAAGGTGATCGCGCTGAGCATCAGCAGGATCACCATCGGCCGGTCGATATAGGGGTCAAGCAGCGCGACGAACTGATTGGGCACCTGGGCATAGGAGAGCAACCAGCTGATGGTGGCCGAGGCGGCCATGATCATGAAGATGGCCGAGGTCAGGCGGGTGGTATCGACGATGGCCTTCCACAGATCGGCCAGGCGGAGCTTCCCCAGCAGCGCGCCACATAGCGCGACATAGAGGACGGTCAGCGCCGCGGACTCCGTGGGGGTGACGAAGCCCAGGACGATCCCCGCCACGATGATAAAGGGAGCGACCAGAGCCGGGAGCGCCCCCACCGCCGTTACCATCAGCTCACCTGCGCCGGGCAGGCCACCACGCTTCTGCAGGCCCACGCGCCAGGCATACAGGGCATTCATGCCCATGAACGCGACCCCCAGCAGCAGACCGGGAATCACGCCGGCAAGGAACAGGTCACCCACCGAGGTGTTGGTCAGCGAGGCGTAGAGGATCATGAAGATGCTCGGTGGGATGATCGGCCCGATCAATGAACTGCCTGCCGTCAACCCGGCCGCGAAGGCCGTGGAGTACCCCTCCTTGCGCATGGGAGGCACCAGCAGCGACCCCAGCGCCGAGGTGTCGGCCACGGCCGACCCGTTGACCCCGGCAAAGAACACGCTCGACACCACGTTGACGTGCCCCATGCCCCCTCTCAGATGGCCGACCAGCAGCTTGGCGAAGGCCATCAGGCGGTCGGTGAGGCGGGTCACGTTCATCAGGTTGCCGGCCAGGATAAACAGCGGAATTGCCATCAGCGAGAAGGCGTTGATGCCGCCGAAGAACTGCTGGGGGAGCATGCGCGGAATCATGCTCGTATCGACGAACAGGAACCCGACCAGCGAGGTGGCCAGCAGCGACACGAAAAGCGGCAGACCCAGCAGCACATGCACCAGGAAGACGGCCAGCATGGTGAGGGTCATGTCGCCTCCTCCGTGGGCTCCCTGAGTGGCGCCGGCCCATACCAGAGGGCCTGCCAGGCCAGCAGGGCGAAGCCCACCGGAAGCGCCATCATCGGCACCGTTCGGCTGACTCCGAGTCCCTGACTGGTGAACATCGAGACCGACAGCGCGTAACGGTAGCTGAAGAGGGCCGCGGCAATCGCGATGCCCAGCGTCAGCAGCCACTGATAGAGGTTCAGCAGTCGACGGAGCGGCATCGGCAGCAGACGCTCGATCAGGGCGACCCGCATATGGCCGCCTTCGATCCAGACGGCACCTGCCGCGAGCAGGACGCTGCCGATGATCAGGTAGCGGGCCAGCTCATCCGTCCAGATGGGGGCGCCACCGGCCAGGTAGCGCATGAAGACGCCGAACAGAATGATGGCCAGGTCCAGCAACAACAACGTGCCGGCCACCGTTAGCGACACACGGCGGCTGATATCCAGCACGCGAGCACTCAAGGATGGCATGAAAGGTTCCGCCATGATCAATGGGGCCGTGCGCAGGGCAGGCCCTGGCGGCTGCCCTGCGCCATGGGGCCGGCTACTCGGTCAGGTGAGTCATGCCGGCATCTTCCAGGGCCATGTCGATGAACCGGGAGTCGATATCACGCTCCTTGAGCCACTCCATGTAGGCCGGCTGCCCCAGCTCACGAAACTCGGCGAGTTCCTCCTCGGACGGCCGAATGACCTCCATGCCCTGCTCCTCGAGATAGGCGATGCGCTCGTCCACCCTGGCCTCGTTGTCGTCACGTGCCAGCTGATTGGCCTCGGCGACCGCCTCCAGGAAGGCCTCTCGCATCTCCTCGTCCCAGCCATCGATCATCGCACCGTTGCCGACCAGAAACTGGTCCGAGTACTGAATGTTGGCCAGGGTCAGGTAGTCCTGCACCTCGTAGAGGCTGCCGAGGATGATATACATCGGCGGGTTCATCTGGCCATCGGCGACCCCCGTGCGCAGCGCCATGTAGACCTCGGTCCAGGGGATTGGGGTACCCGAGGCGCCGAAGGCCTCATAGAGGGCCACCTGGCTGGGGTCCATGGCGCGGAAGCGCAGCCCCTCGAAATCGCTGGGTGACGAGATGGGCCGCTCATCGTTGGTGAAGGCCAAAAAGCCTCCCTCCTCGACCACGGCCAGCAACTCCAGACCGGTGCGCTCACGCAGCGCCTCTTCCACCGCCTGCCAGTACTCCCCCTCGTCGAAGAAAGTGCGTGCCGCCTCGAAGTCATCGAACAGGAACGGGATGGCACTGACGAAGACCTCGGGAACCACGGGCGACATGCCGGCGAAGGAGGCGATATTGAGGCTGGGGGTGTTCATCACCTGCTCCATGCGCTCTTCCTCCTCGCCCAGCATGCTGTTGGGGTAGAGCTTCAGTTCGAGCTCGCCACCGGTCTTCTCTTCGACCAGTTCCTTGAGGTTGGTAGCGAAGACATGGACGGCGTTCTTGTCGGGGTCCGGGGCGCCGTTGTAGCCGATGTTCACGGTGGTGGCGGCCTGCACGCTGCCGGCGAAGGCAATGCCAAGGCCCGCGGCCAGCAGCGACGCCGCCGTCAGGGAGCGAGGGGCGAGGGGGTTACGAAGGAACGGGCTCATGCTGATCTCCAGTGGCTTGTTGTTGATAAAGAGTGCGGGTGAAGACGGCTGGTGAAGCCCCGGCAGCACCGGCATATCAGCAGATTAGGATTGAGCCGTTAACTAATCAAATCCTGCTCGGCCTCTGGAGTGGCTGCTCCCTCCGCCAGGCGATGACAGTAGGCATCGGTCAGGGCCAGCAGCCCCGGATAGAAGTCACTGACGGTCTTTACGGCGGCGCTTCTCGACACCAGCTGCGGCAGCCAACTACACAGCTCATGCTCCAGAAACGCCCCAACATCCTGACGAATCTCCTCTCGTGCGAGGCCCTCCGCCTCGGCCAGCATCTGCAGGCGGCTCGCCAGATAGTCGAGCATCACGGCCAGGTGGTCGGCAGGCTCGGCTACCTCTCTCCTGACCGCATACCCCGCCTCAGCGAGCCGGGCCTCCATTCGCTCCGCCGCCTCACCATGAAAGCCACCTTCGCCGCCTGCGTACAATGAGGCATAAGGGGGCGCACCGCTCCGCGCATCCACCAGAAACAACTCGGTGAAATCGGCCGCCAGCTCCAGGCGGGGAGCCCTGAGCATCACCAACCGTGACAGCGCCTCATCGAGGCGCGCGACCTCATGCGTCATGCCATGGGCGTCACGAAGATAGTCAAAGAATGGGGCCGCCTCTCCGTTGCGGTAGCGCTCCAGCGAGGCGTCATCCAGCTCGGTGCCCAGAACGGTCGCCAGCCAGCGGCACAACAGGCTCTCCGACTCCCAGTCGACTGGCGAGCCGCCGTCAGTCCCCTGGCGGGCGGCAGTCAGCGGCGATGTTGACTCTCTCATATCTCCACCATGGTCGGTCCACCGAAGGCAGTGACCTCGGGCACCTCACCCTCGAAGCGCTCCATCTCCACGATACAGGTGTTGGCGCTCGGTGCCTGAGCCAGCTTGGAGGTACCCAGGTCGAGAGTCAGGGTATTGGGATCGCCGTAGGTATCCAAGGCTCCGATTTCCGGCCCCACCGGCCCATACCAGGCCCCCTCCTGGATGCGTACCACGCCTGGCGGGAAATCACCGGAAACCACCGCTCCCGCCAGCAGCTGCCCGCGATCGTTGAAGACACGCACCAGGTCACCATCCTGGATCCCGCGCTCCGAGGCATCCTGCGGGCTCATGTAGATGGGCTCGCGCCCCTGCACCGCATAGGTGGCCCGCAACTCCTCGGACTCGCACAGCTGGGAATGGAGCCGCTTGTCGGGGTGAACCGACTGCAACCACAAGGGGTAGCGGTCGGAGTTCGGTCCCCCGTGAGAACGCTCGGCCTTCTCCATCCAGGTCGGATAGCCACGACAGTCGTCATAACCATAGCGGGCGATCTTGCGGCTTGAGACCTCGATAAAGCCGGAGGGGGTGCCCAGCGCATTGACCTCGGGAGCCTGGCGGAAATCGGCATGACGCACCCAATTCTCCCCCGGGCCGAAGTCGACATACCCCTCCTTCCAGAACTGCGTGAACTCCGGCATGGACGAGGTCGACTGGTCGCCTCCCGGCGCCGGGCTGAAGGACTTGTTTGCCTCGCGACACTCATCGTAGAGCTTCTTGACCCAGCCCATCTCGTCCAGGCCCTGGCGATACTCCTCATCACGCCCGAAGCGACGACACAGATCGGTGAAGATGTCGAAGTCGCTGCGCGAGTGGAAAAGTGGGTCCACCAGCTTGTGCATGGCCAGCACGCCGCGGTTGGAGTAGGAGCCGTAGATATCGATATCGTTGCGCTCGAACTGCGTACAGGCCGGCAGCACCAGGTCGGAGAAACGACAGGTAGCGTTCCATGAGTAGTCGATGGTGACCACCGTCTCGAGCTTCTGAAACGCCTTCTTCATTCGGTTGCGATCCTGGTGGTGATGCCAGGGGTTGCAGCCGCTGAAGACGCACATGCGGATATCCGGGAAGGTGACCTCGGCACCGTTGTACTGAATGGTCTCTCCCGGATTGAGCAGACAGTCGATCCAGCGTGCCACCGGAATGGTCGAGGCGGCGCCCTGGAAGTCGGTGTTGTCGTGTTCGGGGGTCTTGCCGGCGTCCACATTGCGCGGAAAGGCGCCCGGCGCACTCGCTCCGGATGACGGCACACCGATGGAGCTGTAGTGGTGGCCATAGCTGATGCCACCGCCAGGAAGACCGATCTGCCCCAGCATGGTGGCCAGCACGGCCCCCATCCAGTAGGGCTGCTCACCATGCTGCTGGCGCTGTATGGCCCAGCCGAACAGCAGCTGGGTGCGGTCGGCCGCCAGCAAGCGAGCAAACTCACGGATACGCTCGGCCGGCACACCACAGATTTCCTCGGCCCATTCCGGTGTCTTGGCCACGCCGTCATCGGCGTCACCCTGGACATAGGCGATAAAGTCATCGAAGCCAAGTGCATAGGCGTCGATAAACTCCTGATTGTGGAGCGCCTCGTTGTAGAGGGTATGCGCCATGCCGAGCATAAAGGCGACGTCGGTCATCGGGTTGATATAGAGCTGCTCGCAGCCGAGATAGTTCTGTGTCTTGGTGCGCACCGGATCCACGCTGATGACCCGGATGCTGCCCTCCTCCACTTTGGCCTTGAGCTGCTCCAGATAGGCGTAGGACTCATGGGTCTCGCAGTTCCACCCCACCTGCAGGTTCTTGTAGGGGTCGTTGCCCCACAGCACCACCGTCTTGCTGTTCTCGAGGATCAGCGGCCAGGAGGTGCCCTGGCTGTAGACCTCGGTGGAACCCAGCACGTAGGGAAGAATGACCTGACCAGCCCCGGTGGAGTAGTCGCCCACCTTCTTGACGAAGTGACCATGCATCGCCACTGCCCGCTGCATATGGTTACCGCAGCTGTGCACCTGACCGGTCTGGCGCCAGCCGGTGGCCCCTGCATAGAGCGCCCAGGGACCATACTCGGTCTGGATGCGCTCCAGCTCCTCGTGGAAGAGGTCGAGCGCCGCATCCCAGGTCAAGCGCACGAAACGGTTGTCACCGCGCGTGGTGCGGTCACCGTTGTGGCGATTCTTAAGCCACTCCAGACGCACCATCGGGTAGCGAATGCGCGAGGGGCTGTAGATCAGCCCCTTGATGCCTTTGAGCATCTCGGTGGGGTACTGGTCGGCACCGAAAGGCTTCACCTCGGCCACCTTGCCCCCTTTCACCAAGGCGTTCATTGCGCCCCAGTGGGAGCCGGCGGTCTTCCAGACACCCTGCTCGGTCACCCCGGCAGCGGCAGTGCTGGTGAGTAGCCCAGGGCCGATCAGCGAAGCTGCGGAGCCCGCCATGGCCCCCTTGAGAAAACTTCTACGGCTGATAGTCATGAGAGCTCCTTGGGCGTATCAGTGAGCGCCTTCGACATAGTCGGAAGAGTGCATTTGCAGGTACTTGAGCACCAGCTCCTGGGTGCCTGCGCTCATGTTGGTGAAGCCGACCATGCCGGAGAACATCGCCGGCCAGGTGTTGGCATCGAAATGTTCGGGCGCGGGCTCGGTGTGGCAGACGCTGCAGGCATCACGATAGGTCTGCCCCGCGGTCTCCCAGAGGGCCTCGCGGTTTTCGAGATACACCCCCTTTTCGGCCCATAGCGCCACGTTCACGTTGCCCCAGGGCAGGCCAGTCATTTCATCGACGACATTGGTCTCCTGAACCTCGATAAGCGAGTCATTCTGGGCAACCTCCTTGTCGAGAACGGCACTGCTGATGTTCTGACCAAAGTCAGCATAGAGCACGCGACCGAAGCCCTTCTCCTTGCGCCATGCCGGAATCTCCAGCTTCACGCTGTCGCCCCGGGTCTCGACGATGTTGACCTCGGTGGCCACCTGCAGAACACCGGCACGCTCGGTGAGCTCCGGGTCGGTATACAGGTCCACCGACTTGGCGCTGTAATACTGCTGGCCCTCGTCCAGGCTGACCGAGGTGGCTTCACGCACCAGGCGCGCCAGCATGGGATCCTCGCTGCCCATCTGCTCGGGCAGCTTGTGCGCGATGCCCTTGTGGCAGTCCACGCAGCTCTGATCACGCTCGGCGGCGGGCTTCATAAAGCGACGCGCCTCGTCGGACATCCTGTCCCAGTCCATGCTGTTGTAGTCGTGACAGCTGCGGCACTCCAGGGAGCCGTTGGCCTTGAAACGAGCCCACTCATGTTGGGCCAGCTCAAGACGCTTGGCCTCGAACTTCTCGGGGGTATCGATGGTGCCGAAAATGGCGCCCCACACCTCCTTGCTCGCCTGCATCTTGCGGGCAATCTTGGCGGTCCAGTCATGGGGCACGTGGCAATCGGAGCAGATGGCCCTCACCCCGGTGCGGTTCGACCAGTGCACGGTGCTCTGCAGCTCCTGATAGACGTTGTCCTCCATCTCGTGGCAGCTGATGCAGAACTCCTCGGTGTTGGTGTACTCCATGGCCGTGTTGAAACCGCCCCAGAACACGATGCCGGCGAAGAAGCTGACGATGATGATCACCCCCAGGCTGATATGCACCGGGGGCTTCTTCAGGGTATTCCACAGGGTTGCGATGATCTTCATGTCTCGTCTCTCTCAGTCAGTAGGGCGTCAACCACCATGTCCGGGCGGCCCCAGCACGAAGACCTGCAGCATCCACACCACGAAGCCATAACCTCCCACCACCGCGATGGTAAGCAGCGGCACGACGATCGCCACCACGAAAAGAAAGGCAAGCCACTCTCGCCGCTTGCCGATAGAGCCTGACTCGCTCTCGCTCTTGACCTCTGCCATAACGCCCCCTCACAGGTCAGCCGGCATGATTTCAGCATGCGTCATCACGCATGCATACGTTATTGGTTTAATTAGCACATCAAGGTAGCAGACTGTCTTAAATTTGCCATGATCCTCATCAAGAAGTCGGGGTTTCATATTGTTCCCGTGAGAAAATACTGCAGAGAAGGACACAACAAACTGGTGCATGGGATCAAATGGGGCCGGCACACACCCGCTTCATTGCTCTCGCCCTAACCACCCTTGCGTTCCAAGCCGACTTCCCGTCCGGTGCTCCGCGCCCCGGCCTGAGCTTGACGCCAAAACCACTTGATACCAGCCTCATAGGGCGCCATTATCTGCGCCCTCTCGTCATCCCCTGCCGGGGAGCCGGGCGAGGCCAAGACCGGGGTGGCATCGGGTCGGAGGCGCCGCGGCGCTTCACTACCGATAAGACCCTACCACTGTTGAACTTTCCCGATCTGGATTCGAACCCATGAGCAAAGTCCTGATTATCGGCGCCGGCGGCGTCGGCGGCGTCGTGACCCACAAGTGCGCGCAGCACCCCGAAGTCTTCAGCGAGATCATGCTGGCCAGCCGCAACGAGGCGAAGTGCCAGGCCATCGCCGAGCAGCTGGATCGCCCGATTCAGACCGCTCAGGTGGATGCGGACGATGTCGAGGCACTGGTCGCGCTGATCGAGTCATTCAAGCCCGATGTGCTGATCCACGTGGCCCTGCCCTATCAGGACCTGACCATCATGGAGGCCTGCCTGCGCACCGGCGTGCCCTATCTGGATACCGCCAACTACGAGCACCCCGACGAGGCGAAGTTCGAGTACAAGGAGCAGTGGGCCTTCCAGGAGCGCTACGCCAAGGCCGGTAACATGGCCACCCTGGGCTGCGGCTTCGACCCGGGCATGACCAATATCTACTGCGCCTACGCTCAGAAGAACCTGTTCGACGAGATCCATCGCATCGATATCCTCGATGCCAATGGCGGCGACCATGGCTATCCCTTCGCCACCAACTTCAACCCGGAGATCAATATTCGCGAAATCACCGCGAAGGGTCGCTACTGGGAGAAGGGCGAGTGGAAGGAGACCGCTCCGCTGGCCGAGAAGCGCACCTTCGACTTCGACGGCATCGGCGAGAAGGATATCTACCTCCTCTATCACGAGGAGATGGAATCCCTGTGCCAGAACATCAAGGGACTGGAGCGCATCCGCTTCTGGATGACCTTCTCCGACAAGTACATCACCCACCTCAAGGTGCTCGAGAACGTCGGCATGACCAGCATCGAGCCGATCGAGGTGAACGGCACCGAGATCGCTCCCCTGGAGTTCCTCAAGGCGGTGCTGCCCGACCCGGCATCACTGGGCCCGCGCACCAAGGGCAAGACCAACATCGGCATCATTGCCGACGGCATCAAGGACGGCAAGCGCCGTAAGGTGCATATCTACAACATCTGCGATCACGAGCAGTGCTACGCGGAGGTCAAGTCCCAGGCCATCTCCTACACCACCGGCGTGCCGGCGGTGACCGGCGCCATGCTGATGCTGGAGGGCATCTGGAAGGGTGACGGTGTGTTCAACGTCGAGCAGCTCGACCCGGACCCCTTCATGGCCCGCATCGGCGAGATGGGGCTGCCGTGGCAGGTGGTCGAGCTCGACCCCGACCACGACCCGCTGGCCTGAGCCATGGTGAACGCACGCGAGCAGGGCCTGGACTTCAGCATCCGGGCCTGCCCCTCCCCGGCCTATGTGGTGGACGATGCCCTGCTGCGCCGCAACCTGGAGCGCCTCGGCGAAGTCCAGGCGGCGAGCGGTGCGAAGATTCTGCTGGCGCTGAAGGGCTTCGCCATGTGGGACACCTTCCCGCTGGTACGCCAGTACCTGGTGGGTACCACCTCCAGCGGTCAGGATGAGGCTCGCCTGGGCGCCGAGACCTTCGGTGGCGAGGTGCACTGCTACTCGCCGGCCTTCACCGAGGAGGAGTTGCGGGTGGTGCTGCGCTATGCCGACCACCTCAGCTTCAACTCTCCGGGCCAGTGGCGGCGCTTCCGCGAGATGGTCGCGGCGGCGCCACGCCGGGTCTCCTGTGGGATGCGGGTCAACCCCGAGCACTCCACCGGCGATGTCCCGCTCTACGACCCCTGCGCGCCGGGCTCACGGCTCGGTACCCGAGCGGGGGACCTGACCCCGGCGGACCTCGAGGGCCTCGAGGGGCTGCACTTTCACACCCTGTGTGAACAGAACAGTGACGACCTGGAGACGACCCTGGCGGCCTTCGAGGCGCGATTCGGCCAGTATCTCGGTGACCTAGAGTGGGTCAACTTCGGTGGGGGCCATCATATTACCCGCGACGACTACGACATCGAGCGACTGGTGCGGGTGGTTCGCGGCTTCCGTGAGCGCCACCCGCACCTGACGGTCTACCTGGAGCCGGGCGAGGCCATCGCGCTGAACACCGGTTACCTGATCTGCACGGTGCTGGATATCGTCGACAACGATGGCCCCATCGCCATCCTCGACACCTCCGCCACCGCGCATATGCCCGATGTGCTGGAGATGCCCTACCGCCCCGAGATCATCGGCGGCGGCAAGCCGGGCGAGAAGGCCCACACCTACCGCCTGGGTGGCCAGACCTGCCTGGCCGGCGATATCGTCGGCGAGTACAGCTTCGATGCGCCACTCGCCATCGGCGACCGCCTGGTGTTCACCGACATGGCGCACTACACCATGGTCAAGACCACCACCTTCAATGGCATTCGCCTGCCCTCGATCTGTCGGATCGATGAAACCAGTCGCGAGGTACGCACGGTGAGGACCTTCGGCTACGTGGACTACATGCAGCGATTGAGCTGATCATCCACCGAGCCCGCCCCCAGCGAGAGGCGCCTTCCTTCGAGAGACGCCCACCTTCGAGAGACGCCCCCTTCTGGGGGCGTCTTGCGTTTCCTCCGCCTGCCGGGTGCCGACTCACGCCGCTCAATCGGCGGCGTGCATCGCCAGGGCGGTATCCAGCATGCGGTTGGAGAAGCCCCACTCGTTGTCATACCAGGCCATCACCTTGACCAGGCGACCATTCACCCGGGTGTGATTGGCGTCGAAGGTCGAGGAGTGGGCGTCGTGGTTGAAGTCGATGGAGACCAGCGGCTGGGCATTGACCGCCAGCACCGGTGAGGCCTCGGCCGCACTGGCCACGATCTCGTTGATCTCTTCCTTGGTAGTTTCGCGCCCGGCGGTGAAGGTCAGGTCCACCAGCGAGACGTTGATCACCGGCACGCGCACGGCCAGGCCATCGAACTTGCCGGCGAGCTCCGGCAGTACCAAGCCGACCGCAGCGGCGGCGCCCGTCTTGGTGGGAATCATGGAGTGGGTCGCGCTTCGCGCCCGGTAGGGGTCACTGTGATAGACGTCGGAGAGGTTCTGGTCGTTGGTGTAGGCGTGCACCGTGGTCATCAGGCCGTTCTCGATACCCACCGCATCGTTGAGCGCCTTGGCCACCGGGGCCAGGCAGTTGGTAGTGCAGGAGGCATTGGAGACCACGCGATGCTCGGCGCTGAGTACCGCCTCGTTGACCCCATAGACCACGGTGGCATCGGCGTCGGGACTCGGCGCAGAGATCAATACCCGCTCGGCGCCGGCCTCGAGATGTCTGGCGGCGTCGGCGCGCTTGGTGAACAGGCCGGTGCACTCCATCACCAGGTCCACCTCCAGGTTCTTCCAGGGCAAGCGTGCAGGATCACGTTCCGAGAGGATCGCGACCCGGTCGCCGTCGACGCTCATGCTCTGCTCGTCATGCTCGACCTTGAAGGGGAAGTGGCCATGCACGGTGTCATGGCGCAACAGATGGGCATTGAGGGAGGGGTCGCCCAGATCGTTGATGGCCACCACCTGAATGTGGTCGCGATAGCCGTTCTCGTAGAGAGCGCGCAGCACATTGCGGCCGATACGGCCGAACCCGTTGATGGCAATCTTGAGCATCATTTCCTCTCTCCTCTCCAGTGGCATCTTGCGGGGGGATATGGTCGAACCTGCTGGCGAGAGTCCCGTGTTGTAAGCAAACGAGGCTATGCCCTGCGGCTCGCGTCATGCCTCTCAATGTGACGCAAACTGATCAGGGACTCAATAGAAATTAAGTAAGTTTACAACATTTGTAAAATTTGAGATCGCTCAACCCTTATCAAAAAAAGCCAAAAATCCCTCCAACTTGCTGAAAATAAAATTTAAACACCAAAGAATGCGGCCATTCCCGAGCTTCCCCCAGGTGTAGTAAAGATACTGATAAGCGGCTAACCTTGTAGTCTGACTACCAGCCATGCCACTGGAGGCCCGTCCAATGTCGACACAGCCCATCCACCACCCCATTCGCCGCACCAAGATCGTCGCCACCCTGGGTCCCGCCAGCGACCGCGAGGGCGTGCTCGAGGCCATGATCGCGGCCGGTGTCGACGTGGTGCGCCTCAACTTCTCCCATGGCACTGCCGCCGATCACCGCCGCCGCCTGGAGCGAGTCCGCGAGATCGCCGCTCGCCTGGGCAGAAGCGTCGCCGCCCTGGGCGATCTGCAGGGACCGAAGATCCGCATCGCCCGCTTCCGTGATGGCGCGGTGGAGCTCGCCGAAGGGGCGCCTTTCGTGCTCGACATGGCCCTGGACGGCGATGCGGGGAATGAGGATCGCGTGGGCTGCGACTACAAGCAGCTGATCGAGGATGTGGTGGCGGGCGACCGCCTGCTGCTCGATGATGGCCGGCTGGTGCTGGACGTCACCGCCGTGGCGGGCCAGGAGATCCATACCACGGTGACGGTGGGCGGCAGGCTCTCCAACAACAAGGGCATCAACAAGCTGGGCGGCGGACTCTCGGCGCCGGCGCTGACCGACAAGGACAGGGCGGACCTCGCCACCGCCGTCGACATCGGCGTGGACTACCTGGCGGTCTCGTTTCCGCGGCATGCCGCCGACATGGCCGAGGCCCGCGACCTGCTGGGCGAGGCCGGCAAGGAGATCGGCCTGGTGGCCAAGCTCGAGCGCGCCGAGGCGGTGACCGACGAGGCGACGCTGGACGGCATCATCCAGGCCTGCGAGGCGGTGATGGTGGCGCGTGGCGATCTCGGCGTGGAGATCGGTGACGAGAAGCTGATCGGCACCCAGAAGCGCATCATCAAGCGAGCCCGCAGCCTGAACCGGGCGGTGATCACTGCCACCCAGATGATGGAGTCGATGATCGAGTCGCCCCTGCCCACCCGCGCCGAGGTATTCGACGTCGCCAACGCCGTGCTCGATGGCACCGATGCGGTGATGCTCTCCGCCGAGACCGCCGCAGGCGACTTCCCGGTGGAGACCATCGAGGCGATGGACCGGGTCTGCCTGGGCGCCGAGCGCGAGCGAATCGCCCAGGAGTCGGGCCACCGCATCCACGAGGGCTTCTCCCGGGTCGACGAGACCATCGCGCTCTCCGCCATGTACGCCGCCAACCACCTCTCCGGGGTGGCCGCCATCGCCTGCATGACCTCGACCGGCTATACGCCGCTGATCGCCTCGCGCATCCGCTCCGGGCTGCCGATCATCGGCCTGGCCCACAGCGCCATCGCCCAGCGGCGCATGGCGCTCTATCGCGGCGTGGTGTCGCTGCCCTTCGACACCAGCGAGATGACGGCCGAGGAGCTCAACGACCGCGCCCTGGCGCTGCTGGTGGAGAAGGGCATCGCCGAGCCGGGGGATCATGTGATGCTGATGCGGGGCGATGAGATGAATGCCCACGGCGGCACCAATACGCTGAAGATTCTGGGGGTATAGGCCATGAACCATCCACGCCCCAATCGCAACGTCAAGCGCACCCTGCCGGCACGCAAGCGTATCGCCCTGATCGCCCACGACGGCAAGAAGGCCGAGCTGCTGGAGTGGGCCGAGCGCTGGCGTGAGACATTGGCTGACCATGAACTGATCGGTACCGGCACCACGGCCAGCCGGGTATCGAAGGCGCTCGAGCTGTCGATTCGGGGGCTGATGAGTGGCCCACTTGGCGGTGACCAGCAGATCGGTGCACTGATCACCGAACAGAAGCTCGATCTGCTGGTCTTCTTCTGGGACCCCTTCTCGCCCCAGCCCCACGACCCCGACGTCAAGGCACTGCTGCGCCTGGCCGCGCTATGGAACGTCCCGGTGGCCTGCAACGCCGCCAGCGCCGACTTTATGATCAGCTCGCCATGGCTCGACCAGGACTACACGATGAACATTCCCGACGCCGGCGCCTGGGTCTCGGGCCGGATGCCCCCTCAGGACGATCAGTGAAGCCCCCACACTGAAGGGCTGTCGAATCCCGCTACTCCAGCAGCGTTACCAGTCGGCCTCCACCAAGATGGCCGATCCAGGCAGCCCCCAGCCACCCCACGAGACTCAGCGCTATATAAGTCAGAGCCATCATCAGATGTCCCTGGCTCAGCATGGTCAGGGTCTCCAGGCCGAACAGCGAGAAGGTGGTAAAGCCACCGCAGAAGCCGGCGATTAGAAAGGGCTGCCAGCGTGCCACCCATCCATAAGGGCGGGCCGCGGCGTAGGCGGCAAGCAAGGCGATCATGCCGGAGCCCGCCAGGTTCACAAGCAGTGTCACCCAGGGAAAGCCGGGGGCTGCCAGCCATACGCCGAGCTGAAAGCGCGCCAGGCTACCCAGCCCACTGCCCAGGCCGACGGCCGCATAGGCACGCCAGGCGCTCATGCCAGACCTCCCGCAAGCCAGGCACCCAGCGCCAGGGCGGCAAGCCCCGCGGCCAGGGTCGCCATCATGTAGCCCATGGCCGCGATGTTGCGCTCCTGCTGCCATAACGACAGCGTCTGCAGGCTGAGAGATGACACCGTGGTATAGCCGCCCAGCAGCCCCGTACCCAGCAGTGCCCAGGCCCCGGAGGGCGCCCCCTCGGCAGGGAAGCCAAGCCAGCCGGCCAGCAGTCCCATGGCCAGGGCACCGCTAACGTTCACCACCAGGGTACCCCAGGGAAAGCCCAGGCCCAGCCACCTCCCCGCGGCATCGCCGATGGCGAGCCGCAGCATGCCACCCAGGGCCCCACCGACCAGCACCGACATCGCTTCCAGCATGCCTGGCTATCTCCGAAGAACAAAAAATGCCACCCGAAGGTGGCGAACGAGTATCGCATGCTGCGGTACCGACAGCAGAACTGCCGTCTCGACAAATGTGGCACACATCAACTCATACGTACAACAGCTGTACATGAAAGCCATGCACGGCGCCGGACTCGTGGCCTTACGCGAAAGTCCGTATCATGGCTATCCTGAGACAATTTACCGCCCACACGCCAAGAGATGGAGGTCACAGCGTGAACCCCAAGCGAGCCCTACCCCTGATGCTCGGCTGGCTGTTACTGGCACTGCTGGTGCTGGCAACTCCCGCCCTGGCACAGCAGGCGAGCGGTAGCAGTGAGCCACCCGCCTACTCGACCCTGGCCGACCTGCTTGAAAACCAGGAGACCCGACAGGAGCTGATCGACCAACTACGCGGCATGGCCGGTGACGTGGCCAAATCGGACCCCGGTGAAGCCGCCAGCGCCGCCCCCTCGTTGCCACGCCAGCTGGCAGAGCTGACCAGCCGTGTCGCCACTGATATCGGCACTCAGCTCGAGGCCATCGCCTCGGCCATTGGCGGCATGTTCGCGAGCGACCTGGAGAGCACCTTCGACATGGGGGCCTTTACCAGTGCCGCCATCAACCTGGGTCTGGTGATCCTGGCGACCTTCGTGCTGTTCACCGTCGTCCGACGCCTGGCCAGGCCGCTATTCACCGGAATCAGCCAGTGGTCGCTGAACGGCCGCGGCCTAACCCCGATCCTGCGCCTGATCATCTGCGTGGCACTGGCCGCCGTGGTCGATGTGCTGATCGTGTCTCTCGCGTATCTGGGCGGCAACCTGATCGCCACCTTCGCCATCGGCCAGTCCGGCGAGCTCACCACCCAAGCATCGCTGTTCCTCAACGCCTTCCTGGTGATCGAGCTGCTCAAGGCCGGGGTGCGCATGCTGTTTGCCTCGCGCTACGACGGCCTGCGTCTGCTGCCCATCTCCTCCGAGGAGGCTTCCTACTGGAATCGCTGGATCGCTCGTCTGATCGGCCTGGTCGGCTACGGTCTGATGGTCGTGGTACCGCTGGTTACTGCCTATCTGGCACCGGCGGTAGGCAAGGGCCTGGGCACCCTGATCATGGTCGGTGCCTTTCTGTATGCCGTGGTGGTGGTGCTCAAGAATCGCAAGCGCCTGCGTAATGCCCTCAATGCCAAGGCCCACCAGACCACCATGGCCGCCAGCCGTGTATCGCTGCAGCTGTTCGCGCGCACCTGGCACCTCTTTGCCCTGGCCTACTTCGTCATGGTGCTGGTGCTGACCCTGACACGCCCCGAAGATGCCCTGCCCTTTGTGCTCTTCGCCACTCTGAAGACCATCGGCGCCGTGGTGGTGGGCCTGCTGCTCTCCAGCTTCCTGACCCAGACCATCGGTCGTCGCATCCGCCTCTCCGATGACCTGCGTCGCAAGCTGCCGCTGCTCGAGCCACGCCTCAACAGCTATGTGCCCAATGCCCTGCGGGTGATCCGCACCATCATCGTGGTGCTTGTCATCATGGTGGTGCTCAATGCCTGGGGTGCCTTCGACCTTGCCGCCTGGTATGCCTCTGAGATGGGCCGCAACCTGGTCGGCAAACTGGTCAGCGTGGCGACGATCCTGATCATCGCGATCATGGTGTGGCTGGCTCTGGCGAGCCTGATCGAGCACAAGCTCAACCCCGATGCCGGTGGCGGCATGCCCTCGGCGCGCGCCCAAACGCTGCTTTCGCTGTTCCGCAACGCCCTGGCCATCGCCCTGGTGACCATGACCGCGATGATCGTGCTGGCCGAGATCGGTATCAATATCGGCCCGCTGATCGCCGGTGCCGGGGTACTGGGCCTGGCCATCGGTTTCGGTGCCCAGAAGCTGGTGCAGGACATCATCACCGGCATCTTCATCCAGGTGGAAAACGCCATGAACACCGGTGACGTGGTCACGGTGGGCGGCATCACCGGTACCGCCGAGAAGCTCAACATCCGCTCGGTGGGCATCCGCGACCTCTCTGGCACCTACCATCTGGTGCCCTTCTCGAGCGTGGATACCGTCTCCAACTACATGCGTGGCTTCGGCAACCACGTCGGCGAATACGGCATCGCCTATCGTGAGAATATCGACACCGCCATCGAGCAGCTGCAGCTCGCCTTCGAGGACCTCAAGGCCAGCGACGAGCACGGCCGCAAGCTGCTGGCTCCCCTCGATGTCGCCGGCGTCATCGCTCTGGCCGACAGCTCGGTGAATATCCGGGTGATCATCAAGACCACCCCCGGCGATCAGTGGGCCGTGGGCCGCGCCTACAACCGTCTAGTCAAGCTGCGTTTCGACGAAGCCGGTATCGAGATTCCCTTCCCGCATACCACGCTCTACTTCGGGCAGGACAAGACCGGCTCCGCACCGCCCGCCAACGTGCGCGTCATGCAGCAGGACTTCACCATCGACGGGAGTCCGGCCGGGCAGCCCAGGGCCGATGACACGGCCACCGACGACCGATTCATCCCTGACCGGAAAAGCGCCACCTCGGCGAGCGAGCGCATCAATCCGCGTCATGAACAGGTGGACCCCGAGAACAGGAAACCCAGCGGCGGCGATGTCGATGAGCCCTGAACTCGATACGATAGTCCACATGTAGCACGGCAGCGGGGCCGCCTTCGGGCGGCCCCGCTTTTTTCGACTCTTGGGCAGACTGACGTAAAGCGCTTTCACTGGGTGAGGGCGTTCGACTCTGCATCACAACTGATGGCCGCAGCCCCTCGCGGCAATCGCTCGGGATCAGACAACGTCACCCAGGTCCCGATCGGCACCACTCACTCGTGGCCTAGGCCCTCTGCAAGGCAGCGTCACACTGTTGGCGAATAGCCCTTTCGGTGCCTGTCGACAGCCCCAGATACACGAAGGGGGCGCCTAAGCGCCCCCTTCCATCATGCAGAAGACCAGCCGTCAGGAGGCCTTCTTCTTCTGCTTCTCGTCGAGCACATCCTTGTCCTCGCTGGGCTGGGGCAGCGAGGGAAGCGACTTGTCGAGCAGCTCGACGCTCTGGCGATAGTAGAGCTGGCTCTTCTGGTGCTCGCCCAGGTTGGCGAAGAGCCGTGCCAGTTCGGCACACACCACACCGCTCGGCCGCTGGCGCTGACTCGCCTCGAAATACTCCTGAGCCTTGCCCCAGTAGGCGTTGCGCAACGCCAGCCGCCCCAGGGTCAGCAGCAGGTCGGGATCGTTGGGCCGCGCCTTCAACCACTGCTCGGCGGTGACCAGCTGGCGGGACGCATCCACATCGAGCAGGCCATAGCGAAGAACCAGACGGCTGTCCCAGTTCTCCTTGAGAGAGTGACGCAGCAGGCGCTCGGCGATGGGCTCCTGGCCGCCGTGCACCAGCGCCTCGGTATAGAGCACGATCAGCTCGACGTCACCACGCAGATGGTCGGGCATATCCGCCCACAGGCTGCGCACCGTCTCGATGTCGCTACCCTCGCGGGCTTCACGCACGATCAGCTCACGATAGGCACGCCGTTCGAGCTGGTCGCGCTCCTCGGGAGAGATCAGCCGCTGAGCACCCAGGCGCGGCATCAGGCGACGCACCCCATCCCAGTCACTGACGCTGAGATACGCCTGCTTGAGCTGCTTGAGCACCTGAGGGTGGTTGGGTAGCTGACGGTCGAGCCGGGTAAGGATGGCCAGCGCCTCCTCATACTGCTGACGGTCGAGCAGCAGTTGGGCCTGCACCAGCCCCACGGCAGTGTCGGCGCCCTCGGTGCTGAGATGAGCGCGCTTGAGCAGGGTATCGGCCTGCTCGAAGCGTCCCTGATAATGGGCCGCCAGTGCCGCGGAGAGATAGTTCACCAGCGGCGTGCTGGAGTCGTCCGCCGACTTGACCAGCGACTTCTCGGCCTTCTTCCAGCGGCCCTCGGCCAGCGCCACAAGACCGCGCACGGTGCGCTTCATGGCGGAACGATGGCGCGAACGGCTGTTCCAGACCTTGAAACGTGAAACCGGGCGCGACAGGCGCATCAGCAGGCGTAGCGCGAAGTGGAGCACCAGGAAAGCCGCCAGCAGGAGCACCAGCCCGAACCAGAATGAGGTCTGGAAGGAGGTATCCCCCACCCGGACCAGCCAGTAGCCGGGCACCGACATCATCAATTGTCCGAATAGTGCACCAATGGCCAGGCCTATGACGATGATCAGTATCAGCTTTCTCATGCCTCATCTCCCTGGCGCGACTCGAAGCGGCGCTCGATGAAGGTGGCCAGAGCCTGCTGGGAACCGCTGATGTCGGGCAGCTCGGGACGAACCGCCTTGCCCTTCAACTCACGCAGACGCGCGAGCACCGACTGCACACCGCTGTCGTCGGTATCGTAGTAGCCTTCGATCAGGGTGATGGCCTTGTCCAGGCTGGCCTCGAAAAGCGTCTCGTCTTCCTTGAGCAGGGCCAGCTGGGCCTGCTCGATCACCAGGCGTACGCTCTGACGCAGGTAGGACTCCTGCTCCGGCGAGATCAGCGCCTCCAGGGCCTCATCATGCTTGCGCACGGTGACCAGGCTCTTCAGCTCCTGACCAAAGCTCGACAGCTGCTGCTGCCAGGAGCCCGTCGGCGCCTCCTCCATGCTGGAGCTGGCGGTGATCTCATCGATGTCCTGGGAGAGCGGACGCCCGGCAATCTGCTCCTGCTGGGCATTGAGCGTCAGCCACAGCCCGGTGCGGTCCACCTGGGGTACAGCCTCCAGGCCGGAGAGCTCATTGGCGATCTCGCGACGCACCGGCACCAGCGCCGGGTTGTCGGCCTCTTTGAGGCGCGCGTCGGCGGTGCGCAGCAGCGCAGCTGCACCCTGAACATCACGCTCCAGCTGGAGGCGCTGATTGGCCAGACGCAGCAGATAGGCCGCCTCGGCATGCAGCCAGTCACGCTCGTCGGTCTGCTGCTCGCTGGAGAGCTCGGCCAACACGCGGTCGAGGGTCTCGTTGACCTCGCCTTGGTAGTCTGAGAACTTGCCCTCGAGCGACGATACGGCCTCCTCGAGGCTGGCCTGGCGCTCGCTTTCGGCCTCTTCGAAGCGCGACTGCAGCTGGTTCAGGTCACCGGTGGTAGCGGCCTGGCTGGTCCGGGACTCCAGCTCGGCGAGGCGCGCCTGCTGGGCATCCAGCTTCTGCCAGGCCTGCCAGCCGAACAGCACGGCGGCGATGGCCAGCAGGATCACCAGCACGATCGCTACCACGCCGGCCTTACCCCCCTTGCCCTTGCCGTCACCACTGCCAGTAGCGTTGGGCGTACCGCCCTTGGCGCCGCCTCCGCCGGACTGAGGCTTGCCGGTCCTGGTGGAGGGTGTCTCATTCTTGCCGGCGGCAGGCTTGCGATCGGCCGGCTTGCTGCCCGACGCGCCTTCCGAGGCCTGACCGGAAGTGGGCGACTCGACGGACGCCTGACTTGCGGTGGGCTTGGCGGCCTCGCCCCTGGCACCGCCAGCCTGATTCGACTTGTCATGCCGGCGGGAGCGGCGCTTGCCGGAGCCATTGCTCCTGCTGGCCTCGTCACTCGAGGTCGCCGACTGTGCGCCGTCGGACGCCTTCTGTTCTTCCTGCTCGTGTGGTTGCTTGCTCATCTTGTCGCTAGCCCTTTTCGAGATCGTCTTGATCGACATCGGCTTCCTGCGAGTCACAGGCGTTGGACACGGCCGCCGCCAGTGCCGTCGGGGTGGCGCCACGCGCCACGACGGGGTCACGAAACCCCAGCTTGCCAGCCAGTGTAGCCAACCGGGCGCTGGAAACGATTAGCGGTTGGTTCAAGGCGGCGCCTGCACACCATCTTGCCAGATAATCGAGGATTTCTCCGCTGCTGACCACCAGTGCGCGGAAATGGCCCGTGGCAAGACACTCTGCCATGGCCGGCTCGGGGGGCTGGAGGGTGCGCCGATAGACGGCCAGACGCGTCACCCGAGCCCCCCGTGCAGCGAGGGTTTCTGCAAACAGGGTACGCCCGCCCTCACCGGCCACCAGCAGCACTTTCTCATTATCGAGCGCGCGCAGGGAGCCCAGGGTGAGCAACGCCTCGCTGGTATCCTCGCCAGCGATCGCCGGGGGGACATGGACCCGCACGCCGAGTCGCTCATGCAGCACGGCGGCGGTCGCCGCTCCCACGGCATAGTAGTCGATGCCCACCGGTAGCTGGGGCCAGAAGCGGTCCAGCGCCTCGGCGAGGCATTCGGCGGCGAAGGGGCTGACCACCATCACGCGCCGGAACTGATCGAAATCGAGCCAGGCCGCACGCTGCTCAGGAGTCTCGGGCAGCGCCTCGACGCTCATCGCCTCGAAACGCGCGACCGGCAGGCCATAGTCGGCGATCGCGGCGGCCAGCACGGCTCCGCGCTCTCCGGGACGCGTGATTACCACCCGCGGCTGAGTCTCCATCAGCCGGCGCCGTAGACCTCGGCGAGGATCTCTCCGGCGCCCATCTCCAGCAGCTCCTCGGCAACCCGGATGCCCAGCGCCTCGGGTTCATGAATCGAACCGCGCCCCTCGGTACGCAGCACGCGAGCCCCATCCGGGGTTCCGACCAGGGCGCGCAACCACAGGGTCTGGCCGTCGTTCTCGAACACCGCATGACCACCGATCGGCACCTGGCACCCTCCTTCGAGGCGAGTGTTCATGGCCCGCTCGGCGCGTACCCGAGTGGCGGTATCGGGATCATCCAGCGGCGCCAGCAGGCTGATCAGCTCTGGATCATGAAGGCGGCACTCGATGCCCAGCGCGCCCTGGCCACAGGCCGGCAGGCAGACCTCGGGGGGCAGCTCCTGTGCGATACGCTCGCCCAGATTCAGGCGACGCAGTCCGGAGGTGGCCAGGATGATGGCATCGAAATCGCCAGCATCGAGCTTGCCCAGGCGAGTCTGGACGTTGCCACGCAGGCTAAGGATCTCGAGGTCGGGACGCGCCTCCCTGACCTGCAGGCCGCGGCGGAGGCTGGAGGTGCCCACGCGCGCGCCTTCCGGCAGCTCGTCGAAGCTGGCGTAGTGGTTGGAGACGAAGGCGTCGGTTGCCTCCGCACCGGCCAGAATCACCGAAAGGCCCAGCCCCTCGGGGAAGTTCATGGGCACATCCTTCATGGAGTGCACCGCAATATCGGCACGCCCGTCGAGCATCGCCTCCTCGAGCTCCTTCACGAAGAGCCCCTTGCCCCCCACCTTGGCCAGCGGGGTATCGAGGATCTTGTCGCCGCGGGTGGACATGGCGACCAGTTCCACCTCGAGGCCAGGATGAAGGGCCAGTAGCCGGTCGCGGACGTATTCGGCCTGCCACATGGCCAGTTGACTCTTGCGCGTGGCGATGCGCAGCTTGGTGATGGATTGCACGAAGTTCTCCCTGTGCCGACGACCTGGCTGGCAGCGAGCCAGCTCAGGTTTCCGGCGAAGTTGACATGCATGACGCACGATAACCCTCATCATAACAAGCCCCCAGCCGGAGAGGAAAAATCCACGGCCCGTGCGGCTCGCTGCCCTGTCGGCGAAGGGCGCACCCTCGCCTGCCTCGGCGACTCTGGTACACTCCTGCCATGTCGCGCCTGCCGCCGCGAGACCGGCGGCCGCGGGGGGCCCAGCCCCCAGCCAACCGCAACCCGTCATGCAGGATTCCGAACCGATGACCTCGAACTCTTCCAACTCCGGCACCAACCAGTCCTGGGGAGGCCGCTTCAGCGAGCCCACCGACGCCTTCGTCGCCCGCTTCACCGCCTCGGAGGCGTTCGACCGCCGCCTGGCCTTTCACGACATTCAGGGCTCCATCGCCCACGCCACCATGCTGGCCCGGGTCGGCGTACTCAGCGAAGACGAGCGCGATGCCATCATCAGCGGTCTGGACGAGGTCCGCGGCGAGATCGAGCGCGGCGAGTTCCCGTGGTCCGTCGAGCTGGAAGATGTGCACATGAACATCGAGGCGCGGCTGACCGCGAAGATCGGCATCACCGGCAAGAAACTGCATACCGGTCGCTCGCGCAACGATCAGGTCGCCACCGATATCCGCCTCTTCCTGCGTGACGAGATCGATCAGATCGCCATGGAGCTTGCCCGCCTGCGGACGGGGCTGATCGAGCTGGCCGACCGCGAGGCCGATACCATCATGCCGGGGTTTACCCATCTGCAGACCGCCCAGCCGGTGACCTTCGGCCACCATCTGCTGGCCTGGCAGGAGATGCTGGCCCGCGACCATGAGCGGCTGCTCGACTGCCGCAAGCGGGTCAACGTGCTGCCCCTGGGTGCCGCGGCGCTGGCCGGCACCACCTATCCCATCGACCGCCATGTCAGCGCCGAGCTGCTAGGTTTCGAGCGCCCCGCCGAGAACAGCCTCGATGCGGTCAGCGATCGCGACTTCGCCATCGAGTTCACCGGCTTCGCCAGCCTGCTGCTGATGCACCTGTCGCGCATGAGCGAGGAGCTGGTGCTGTGGACCAGCGCCCAGTTCGACTTCATCGACCTGCCCGACCGCTTCTGCACTGGCTCCTCGATCATGCCCCAGAAGAAGAACCCCGACGTTCCGGAGCTGGTGCGCGGCAAGACCGGCCGTGTCTACGGCCATTTGATGGGCCTGCTGACCCTGATGAAGTCCCAGCCACTGGCCTACAACAAGGACAACCAGGAGGACAAGGAGCCGCTGTTCGACGCCGTGGACACCGTCAAGGACTGCCTCAAGGCATTCGCCGACATGGTGCCCGCCATCGAGCCGAAGAAGGCCAGCATGGCCGAGGCGGCCCGGCGCGGTTTCTCCACCGCCACCGACCTGGCCGACTACCTGGTACGCAAGGGGGTCGCCTTCCGCGACGCCCACGAGATCGTCGGCCAGTCGGTGGCCTTCGGCCTGGCCGAGGGCAAGGACCTCTCGGAGATGACCCTCGACGAACTCAGGCAGTTCTCCGACACCATCGAGCAGGATGTCTTCGAGGTGTTGACCCTGGAGGGCTCGGTGGCGGCTCGCAACCATATCGGCGGCACCGCCCCCGATCAGGTGCGTGCCGCCGCCCAGCGGGCCCGTGATGCACTATCGGCCCTTGCAGGAGGCGCCTGATGGGCCGCCTGGCTTTCTCTGCCCTGGTCTTGGTCCTGGCCCTGGGTCTGGCCGGCTGTGGCCAGAAGGGGCCGCTCTATCTGCCCGGTGACGAGCAGGCCGCCGAGCAGTACGGTCCCCGCGAGACCCAACAGGCCAGCGATGCCCAGCAAGAGAGCACCGAGCGCGACCAGGACGCGCCACAGGAGACGGAGGAATAGCCATGGACCACTTCAACTATCGCGACGGTGTGCTCTACGGCGAAGAGGTGCCGCTGAGCACCATCGCCGAGACATTCGGGACGCCCTGCTATGTCTACTCCAAGGCCACTCTGACCCGCCACTTTCGTGCCTATACCGAGGCGCTGGGCAGCCATCCTCACCTGATCTGCTATGCGGTCAAGGCCAACTCCAACCTGGCGGTACTGGGTCTGCTCGCCCGCCTGGGCGCCGGCTTCGATATCGTCTCGGTGGGCGAACTCGAGCGGGTGCTGGCCGCGGGCGGCGACCCGGCCAAGGTGGTCTTCTCCGGCGTGGCCAAGCAGGAGGGCGAGATGGCCCGAGCGCTGGAGGTCGGTATCAAGTGCTTCAACGTCGAGTCACGCCCCGAGCTCGAGCGCCTCGACGCCGTCGCGGGCCGGCTCGGCAAGGTGGCCCCGGTATCGCTGCGCGTCAATCCGGACGTGGATGCCGGCACCCACCCCTATATCTCCACCGGGCTCAAGGACAACAAGTTCGGCATCCCGGTCGACGAGGCGCTGGAGGTCTACGAGCTGGCTGCCAGGCTCCCCAACGTGCGCGTCACAGGCCTGGACTGCCATATCGGCTCCCAGCTCACCGAGCTCGCTCCCTTCCTCGATGCCCTGGACCGGCTGCTGTTGCTGCTCGAGACCCTGCGCCACCGCGGCATCGAGGTGGAGCACCTGGACCTCGGCGGCGGTCTCGGTGTGCCCTACCGCGACGAACAGCCGCCTGCGCCCTTCGACTACGCCACGGCCCTGCTCGAGCGCCTCTCCGGCTGGGAGGGCAGCGAGGGGCTGACCCTGCTGTTCGAGCCGGGGCGCTCCATCGCGGCCAATGCCGGGGTGCTGCTGACTCGAGTGGAGTTTCTCAAGCCCGGCGAGACCAAGAACTTCGCCATCGTCGACGCCGCCATGAACGACCTGATCCGCCCCGCACTCTATCAGGCGTGGCAGGCCATTCTGCCGGTGGACACGCGCCATCCGCGGCCCAGCGACACTTACGATGTGGTCGGCCCGGTGTGCGAGACGGGCGACTTCCTGGGCAAGGAGCGCACACTTGCCATCGCCCCTGGCGACCTGCTGGCGGTGCGCTCGGCCGGCGCCTACGGCTTCGTGATGGCCTCGAACTACAACAGCCGCCCGCGCCCCGCCGAGGTGATGGTGGACGGCGACCGGAGCCATCTGGTGCGCCGCCGCGAGCGACTCGATGAGCTGTGGTCGGGTGAGGCCATGCTACCGGACGACGCCGGGTCGGAGGGCGGGCACTGATGCTGCTGCACTTCACCAAGATGCATGGCCTCGGCAACGACTTCATGATGGTCGACCTGGTGACCCAGCGTGCCCGCTTCACCGACGACCAGGTCCGCCGCCTGGCCGACCGCCGCTTCGGTGTCGGCTTCGACCAGCTGCTGGTGGTCGAGCCACCCCGGGATCCCGACATGGATTTCCGCTACCGCATCTACAACGCCGACGGCAGCGAGGTGGAGAACTGTGGCAACGGCGCGCGCTGCTTCGCCCGCTTCGTGCGCGACCAGCGCCTCACCCACAAGCGCGAGATCCATGTGGAGACCGCCGGCGGCCCTCTGGTGCTGAAGGTGGAGGAGGATGGCCGCATTCGCGTCGACATGGGGGAGCCCCGCTTCGCCCCGGCGACACTGCCCTTTACGCCTGAGCCCTTCGAGGGCGACACGGACCGGGTGCTGCACCGCCTCGAGGTGAACGGTGAGTCCGTCGAGCTGGGGGTGGTCTCCATGGGCAATCCACATGCGGTCATGCGAGTCGATGCCGTCGACGAGGCGCCCGTCGAGCGCCTCGGCCCGGCCATCGAGGCTCATCCGCGCTTTCCCAGGCGAGTCAATGTCGGCTTCATGCAGGTGGTGTCCCCCCATGAGATCCGCCTGCGGGTCTACGAGCGAGGCAGCGGGGAGACACTGGCCTGCGGCACCGGTGCCTGCGCCGCGGTGGCCAGCGGCATCCGCCAGGGCCTGCTGGAGAGCCCGGTGAGCGTGCATCTGCCGGGGGGTGAACTGACCATCGAGTGGCACGGCCCCGGCACGCCGCTAACGATGACCGGTCCCGCCGAGCGCGTCTTCGATGGCCGCCTGCTGCTGTATTGACCGCGAACCATCCCGATCCCGCGCCAACCGAAGGAGATGGCATGTCACAAGCCGCACCAGAACCGCGCAAGACGCTCGACCCGGACCGGGTCGCCGAATGGTTGGCCACCCATCCCGACTTCTTCGTCGGGCGTGAGGGCCTGCTCCAGCAGCTCAAGGTTCCCCATCCCGAAGCGGGCGGTGCCACCTCACTGCTGGAGCGTTTGGTTCACGACCTTCGGGCCCGCGCCGAGAAGGCCGAAGACCGCCTGGAACAGCTGCTGGAATCGGCGCGCCACAACGAGGCCCAGTATCGGCGCACCCGGGAGCTGGTCCTGGCGCTGGTAGCCGCCCAGGATCGTGACGCCCTGGGGCAGGCGCTCTCCACCCAGTTCAGCGAGCACTTCGCCACCCCCGCGGTGGCGCTGTGGTGCCCGGCCAGCCTATCCGATGCCGAGCCACGCCCCCCACAGGCGCCACGCCAGGTGATCGACGAGCATGTCGGCTCACGCCTCGCGGGTCTCCTCGATGGCCGTACCAGCCGCTGCGTTCGCCTGACACCCACCGACTGGAAACGCCTGCTGCCCCACACCAGCGCGCCGCGCCGCTCGGGCTCCTGTGCCATCACTCGGCTGAGCCTGGGTGAGCCCCTCGGCTACCTGATACTGGCCAGCCATGATCCGGACTACTTCCGCGCCAGCATGGATACCCTGTTCACCGAGTATGTCGGTGATGTGGTGGCACGACTGCTGATACGCCTCGGCCCCGACCATGCCTGAGCACGGGCCTCTTGCCGACGAGGTCGAGGTCTTTCTCGAGGGGCTGTCGCGCACCGCCAGCCCCGCGACCCTGGACGCCTATCGGCGCGACCTGGCCAGCCTGCTCGCCTTCATGGACGAGCAGGCGATCACGGCATGGCAGCAGCTGGACGCCGCGCTGATGCGCCGCTTCCTGGGCGGTGAGCGCGCTCGTGGCCTGGGGCCACGTAGCCTGGCTCGTCGCCGTTCGGCCTGCTCGAAGCTCGCGGAGCATCTGCTTGCGGCGGGCCACCTCGACCACAACCCGGTGGCGCTGGTGCGCAGCCCGCGTCAGCCGCGACATCTGCCACGCCCGGTCGATGTGGACCGCCTGACGAGCTTTCTGGACACCCCCCACGACGGCTCGCCCCTGGCGATACGCGATCAGGCGATGCTCGAGCTCTTCTACTCCAGCGGCCTGCGCCTGGCCGAGCTTGCCGGGCTGGATCTGGACGACCTGCACGGCGAACGTGTGCGGGTGCTGGGCAAGGGCAGCAAGCCGCGCCAGGCCCCGGTGGGGTCGCGCGCCCGCCAGGCCCTGGAAGCTTGGCTCAAGATACGCATGAACATGGCGGCGCCTGGCGAGAGCGCGCTGTTCGTCAGCCAGCGTGGCGGGCGGCTTGGCCACCGCGCCATCCAGCAGCGCCTGGCGATGGTGGCCCGGCACCGCGGGCTCGACGAACATCTACATCCGCATCGCCTGCGCCACTCCTTCGCCAGTCACCTGCTGGAGTCGAGCCAGGACCTGCGGGCCGTTCAGGAGCTGCTCGGCCACACCAACCTCTCCACCACCCAGGTCTACACCCACCTCGACTGGCAGCATCTGGCGGCCAGCTATGACGCCGCTCACCCGCGAGCACGGCGCCGACCCAGCGATGAGACTCCGACATGAACCTAGAGGCGATCACCTTCGATCTGGATGACACCCTGTGGGACAACGGCGGCGTGATGCGTCGGACCGAGCAGGGACACTACAGCTGGCTCGATGCGGCACTCGCCGAGTGGCAAGCCGTTGAGCCCGCCGGCCGCTTCGCCACCCGTTTCCCGCTTGATGCCTTGTTGGCACGGCGCCTGGCCCTGGCCACGGCCCACCCGCCACGACGGGGCGACTTCACCTGGCTTCGCCAGCGAGCACTGAGCGAGCTGCTGGGGGAGTACGGGCTGGCGCAGGAACATGCCGAGCATTGGGCCCGAAGAGCCATGGAGCGTTTCATGGAGCTTCGCCATGAGGTGGAGCCTCACCCGGAAGTGGAGCCTATGCTCGAGCAGCTGGGCAAGCACTACCGCCTGGCCAGCATTACCAACGGCAATGTCGAGGTGACTCGCCTGCCGCTGGGGCGCCACTTCCCGGTGACCGTTACCGCCGGCGAACTGCTCGCCCCCAAGCCCGACCCGCGCCCCTTCCTGCTGGCCCTGTCCCACCTCGGCACACATCCCGAGGGAGCGCTTCACGTGGGAGACTCCTGGGAGGAGGATGCCCTGCCCGCCCGCCGCCTGGGCATGCAGGCGGCCTGGATCGGCCCCGACGACCGCCCGATGCCCCACGGCATCCACCGCCTGGATCATGTCCGCGAGCTGCCGGCGCTGATCCAGTGGATGGAAAAGACCCGTAAGCGCACAGGATAAGCTGGAGGAGATGTATGGACAGTGCCTCCTCGGCGGCCCGGCACCCTCGGCGCTTGTTCCAGGGAGGCTCCGTCCTTTTCAAAGGAGAGGCTCCGTCCTTGCGATTACTCTTCCACGCCACCCAACAGCCAGCCATCGAGGCGCGCCTCGAGCTCCTCGATGCCCTGACGCTTGAGCGACGAGAACAGCTGGATGGTTACCAGATCTTCCCACTCGCGCAGTCGTGAGCGTACCTGCTGCAGGGCATTTGCCGCCGCACCGCGTTTGAGCTTGTCGGCCTTGGTCAGCAGGATATGCACCGGCATCTCCTGCTCATCGGCCCAACCCAGCATGGTCTGGTCGAACTCGGATAGCGGATGACGCACATCCATCACCAGCACCAGTCCGCGCAGGGCATCGCGGTGCCGCAGATACTCGGAAAGATGACGCTGCCACTCCAGCTTGACCGCCTCCGGCACCTTGGCATAACCGTAACCGGGCAGGTCCACCAGGCGCCGGTCACTGTCGTCACCCAGCGAGAAGAAGTTGATCAGCTGGGTACGTCCGGGCGTCTTGGAGATACGGGCCAGCCCGTTCTGCCGTGTCAACGCATTGATTGCGCTGGATTTTCCCGCATTCGAGCGACCCGCAAATGCCACCTCTGCGCCACCGCCGCCGGGGCAGTGAGCCAGGGTTGGCGCGCTGATGAGAAAACGGGCAGTCTGATAGTTGAGACAAGGGTTGAGTCGCGCCATGGGCAAGAATTCCTGACATTGATCAAGGGCCCGTCGGCTTGCATTCCCGCCGACGGGGTGATTCGGTATAATACAGTGTCTTTTGTCTGCGACCCGGGGCACGCTAGTGTACCACCGCGCCCACGACGTCCGCGATTGGCCCGCTCGATAACCCGGAGGCTGGCCAATGTCGCGATCGGGCGAGACCCAGGGTACGTACCGGTCAACAACGTAACGGCATAGTGGATTAGCGATGAGAAAGTTACTGGCAAGCCTGGCAATCACCATAGGCGCCGTCGGCGCCGCCCACGCGGACCTCGAGGCCGATGCCGATGCGGCAGCGGGCAAGGAAAAGGCAGTGGCTTGCGCCGCCTGTCATGGCCAGGAGGGTATCAGTCCCTCGGGCGCCTTCCCCAATCTGGCGGGTCAGCAGACTTCCTACCTGGCCAAGCAGATCATGGATATCCGCGACGGCAACCGCGTGGTGCCGCAGATGGCCGGCCAGGTCGACAACTTCTCCGACCAGGATGCCTGGGACGTGGCCAAGTTCTTCTCCGACAAGAGCCCTGCTCTGGGCCAGGCGGATGCCGACGAGCTGCTGGTCGAGCGCGGCCGTGAGCTCTACCGTGCCGGTGACATGGCCAAGGGCATTCCGGCCTGTGCCGCCTGCCACACTCCGACCGGCCAGGGCATCGGTACCGCCGTCTATCCGGCACTCTCCGGCCAGCATGCCGATTACACCGTGTCCACCCTGCAGGACTTCGCCGCCGGCAACCGTGCCAATGACCCGGCCAATATCATGCGCGATATCGCTTCCAAGATGAGCGACCGCGACATGGAGGCCGTGGCCAACTATGTACTGGGCCTGCACTGAGGTGCTGGACCTGCACTGAGCCAGCCTCGCTCGGCGACTCTGTAGACCATCGGGGCGACCTTCGGGTCGCCCCTGTCATATCCGCCTTCGCTTCTCGGGAACCCCGGCCCGAGGATGCGCTCAAAGGCAGCGACATCCGGGCACGCCCGGACGCGATTCCTCACAAGGAGAGAGATGCCCATGTTGAAACCCCTGATGCTGGTACTCGCCGGTCTCGCCCTGCCCGGCCTCGCCAATGCCCAGAGCCTGGTGGAGGGTGAACACTACGAGGTGTTGCCCGAGGCCATTGAGACCCACGTGGATGAGGGGCAGATCGAGGTCACCGAGGCCTTCTGGTACGGCTGCCCCCACTGCTACAACCTCGAGGAGCCACTCAACGCCTGGCTGGCGGAGACTCCCGAGGACATCAGTTTCCAGCGCATGCCGGCCACCATGGGCGGTGACTGGAACAAGCACGCCCGGGCCTTCTACGCCGCCGAGGCGCTGGGCATTCTCGACGCCATCCATGACGACTTCTTCCATGCCATTCATGAAGAGGGGCAGAGACTGACCGACAGCGGCGACATTGCCGACTTCTTTAGTGACTACGGTGTCAGCGAGGAAGAGGCGCTGCAGGCCCTCGACTCCTTCGCGGTAAAGAGTCGAGTCAACCAGGCCAACACCCGCATGCGCACCATGCGCCTGATGGGAGTACCCGCCCTGATGGTCGACGGCCGCTACCTGGTGACGCCGAGCAGCGCCGGCAGCCTGGCCAACATGCCGCAGATCGCCGAGGCTCTGGTCGACAAGGTTCGCGAGGAGCGTGAGGAGTAGATGTCTCACCTCGCGGAGGCAAGAGTGCCGCCCCTGAAGGGCGGCCACCTCAAGCTGCTGACCTTCAACCTGCAGGTCGGCATCCAGACCTCGGCCTACCACCACTACCTGACCCGCAGCTGGCAGCACCTGCTGCCTCACCCCCGGCGGCTACGCCGACTGGCCATGGTCAGCGAGGTGCTGGGCCGCTTCGATATCGTCGGCCTTCAGGAGGCCGACGGCGGCAGCTTCCGCTCCAGCCACGTCAACCAGGTGGAGTACCTGGCCACCCGTGGCGGCTTTCCCCACCACTATCAGCAGCTCAATCGCAACCTGGGCCGTATCGCCCAGCACAGCAACGGCCTGCTGTCGCGGCTACCCCCGGCCCATATCGAGGAGCACCAGCTCCCCGGCACGCTGCCCGGGCGTGGTGCCATTCATGCCCGCTTCGGGGATGGCCCCGACGCCCTGCACCTGTTTGTCGCTCACCTGGCCCTCAGCCACCGCGGCCGTGTCCGCCAGCTCGACTATCTCTCCGAGATCATCCAGCCGCTGCGCCATGTGGTGGTGATGGGCGACCTCAACTGTACCCCCGAGCAGCTCCATGGCCACCAGCGCTTCTCCGCCTCGTTGCCGCTTCACCCGGTACGCCCTCCCTTGAGCTACCCCTCGTGGCAGCCGCGTCGTGCCCTGGATCATATCCTGCTCTCCAACTCCTTGGAGGCCGACGAGGTCCGCGTGCTCGACCATCTGTTTTCGGACCACCTGCCGATCGCGGTAGACGTTCGTCTGCCGCCGGCCTGTCTACAGGCGCTTGTCACCCACCCACAGGACGGCGCCAACTAGGCCACGGGTCGGCAACGGGTGACGTTTGACGGCGAATCGGCGAAGATGCGCCTCCTGACCAACCTGCAGGAGGAGACATGCCAGACACTCGCCCACCGGCCCTGCTCAGGGGGCTTGACGCCGTGACCGACCTGGTCGGCCGTACCACCGCCTGGCTGGTGCTGGTGATGATGGCGGTACAGTTCGCCATCGTGGTGATGCGCTACGTCTTCGGCATCCACAGCATCGCCCTGCAGGAGTCGGTGATGTACATGCATGCCATGGTATTCATGCTCGGGGCCGCCTGGACCCTGCAGCATGACGGCCATGTGCGTGTCGATATCTTCTATCGCAAGCGCTCGCCACGCAGCCGGGCGAGCGTCGACCTGTTCGGTACCCTCTTCCTGCTGTTGCCGGTGACGCTCTATATCCTGCTCGGCAGCCTGGGCTATGTGAGCAGCAGCTGGGCGATCCTCGAGCGCTCCCCCGACGGCGGCATTCCCGGCGTCTTTCTGCTCAAGAGCCTTATCCTGGCAATGGCGGCACTGCTGCTGGTGCAGGGTATTGCCCAGCTGATTCGTCAGACGCTGATCCGTAGCGGCCGACTCTCTTCCGACACCCCGCGCCACGAGGAACAGCTGTAATGCTGACGACGCTGCTTGAACTGATCCCCCTGCTGCTGTTTGTCACCATCTGCGGCGTGCTGATGCTCGGCTATCCGGTCGCTCTGTCGCTGGCAGGCACCGCCCTGTTCTTTGCCGGTCTCGGCTTCGCACTGACCCACCTGGGAGTCCCCGTCCCCTTCGAGCCGGGCTACCTGAGCGCCATGCCCAACCGCCTGTTCGGCATCATGACCAACCAGACACTGCTGGCGGTGCCCCTGTTCGTGCTGATGGGGGTGCTGCTGGAGAAGTCACGGGTCGCCGAGACGCTGCTCGACGCCATGGCCCTGGCCTTCGGCGCCCTGCGCGGCGGGCTGGGCATCGCCGTGGTGCTGGTCGGCATGCTGCTGGCCGCCTCCACCGGCATCGTCGGCGCCACCGTGGTGACCATGGGCCTGCTGTCGCTGCCCACCATGCTCAAGCGCGGCTATTCGGCCTCGCTCGCCACCGGCACCATCTGCGCCACCGGCACCCTGGGTCAGATCATCCCGCCCTCCATCGCCCTGGTACTGCTCGGCGACGTGCTCTCCAACGCCTACCAGCAGGCCCAGCTGGCGATGGGCGTCTGGAGCCCCAAGACCCTCTCGGTGGGCGACCTCTTTGTCGGCGCCCTTATCCCGGGGCTGCTGCTGGTCGTGGCCTATATCCTCTACGTGACCCTGACCGCCTGGCTGAGGCCCAGCCTCGCCCCCCCGGTGGACCGCCAGGCACTGATGGAGGAGCTCGGTCACAACGGCAGTCTCTGGCCGCTGCTGCTCAAGGGACTGCTGCCGCCGGTACTGCTGATCGTGGCGGTACTGGGCTCGATTCTCGGCGGCTTCGCCACCCCCACCGAGGCCTCGGCGGTGGGCGCCTTCGGCGCCTTCCTGCTGGCGCTGACCAACCGCCGCCTGAATCCCACCATGCTGCGCGAGGTGGTCCACTCCACCGCTCAGGTCACCAGCATGGTGTTCCTGATCCTGATCGGTGCTGCGCTGTTCTCGCTGGTCTTCCGCGCCTTCGGCGGCGAGGAGTTGGTCGTCGAACTGTTCGAGTCGCTGCCCGGCGGTGTGGTGGGAGCCACCCTGGTGGTCATGCTGGTGATCTTCCTGCTCGGCTTCATCCTCGACTTCATCGAGATCACCTTTGTTGTGGTGCCCATCGTCGGGCCGGTGCTGCTGGCCATGGGACTCGACCCTATCTGGCTGGGCATCATGATCGCCATCAACCTGCAGACCTCCTTCCTGACGCCACCCTTCGGCTTCGCGCTCTTCTATCTGCGCGGCGTCACTCCCGAGTCGGTGCCCACCTCGGCGATCTACCGTGGTGTGATCCCCTTTATCCTTATCCAGCTCGGCATGCTGCTGACCCTGGCAGTATTTCCCCGGCTGGCGACCTGGCTGCCCTCGGTGATATAGGCTCACTACCGACAGAGCGGGGCCAGCCAGGCCTCGGCGAGCCACAGCACCAGCGCATAGCGCCCCGCCTTGGCCAGCCCGATCAGCAGGATGGCCCGCCACCAGGGCAGCCGGAAGAGTCCGGCCAGCACGGTGAGCGGGTCACCTACCACCGGTGCCCAGGAGGCCAGCAGGCTCCACTCGCCGAAGCGTCGGTACCACTGTTCGGCGCGCATCAGGCTCGCCGGCGAGGCGGGAAACCAGCGACGCCCCTGGAAGTGGCGCGCGTAGCGACCCAGCGCGACATTGACCAGGCTGCCCAGGGTGTTGCCGAGGGTGGCCACCGCCCATAGCGTCAGGGCCGGCTGCTCCAGACACCACAACCGGGCCAACCATACCTCGGAGCCGCCGGGAAACAGGGTGGCGCTGGCCAGGGCCACCAGGAAGAGACTCAGCATGGCCTCCCCCTCTGCCCTTGCAGTAGGCTGGCAAGGTTCCAATGACCCTGTGATGACATGATGACGATGACCCTCTCAGACCGGATTCCCAACGCCCTGACCATCGCCGGTTCCGACCCCAGCGGCGGCGCCGGCATCCAGGCCGACCTCAAGACCTTCTCGGCGCTGGGCGCCTATGCTACCAGCGTCATTACCGCCCTGACCGCACAGAACACACGCGGCGTCAGCGGGGTTCACCCGGTGCCCGCCGACTTTATCGCCGCTCAGCTCGCGACCCTGCTCGACGACGTGAGCATCGATGCGGCGAAGATCGGCATGGTGGCCAGCCTCGAGGTCGCCGAGGTGATCCGCGACACCCTGGCGCAACGTCGTCCTCGCTGGGTGGTGCTCGATCCGGTGATGGTGGCCAAGAGCGGCGATATCCTGGTGGACGACGCCGGCATCCGCGCGGTACGCGAGGTCCTGGTGCCCCAGGCCGACCTGATCACCCCCAATCTGCCCGAGGCCGCGGTGCTGCTGGGCCTCCCCGCTCCAATCGACCGCACCGGCATGCTGGCCATGGCACCCGCCCTTCGCGAGCTGGGGGCCGGCGTCACCCTGCTCAAGGGAGGGCACCTGCGCGGCGAAGAGTGCCCCGACCTGCTGGTCACCGACGAGGCGGCCACCTGGATCGAGGGGGCCCGGGTCGATACCACCAACCTCCACGGTACCGGCTGCACGCTCTCCTCGGCGATCACCGCGCACTTGGCGCGGGGCGACACCCTCCAGGAAGCGGTGGCCTCGGCCAAGCACTGGCTGGGCGAGGCGCTGGCTGCCAGTCGACGCCTGGAGGTGGGCCACGGCCATGGACCGGTGCACCACTTACACGCCTGGTGGTAACCCCCCCTACGGTGCCTCGGCCTTGCCGCACTCCTTGCAGCAATGGCCGGGGCCTCCCATGCTGAAGGTCTACACCGCCGTGGCGCCACGCCCAGGAGCCGTCATGAACCCGACCCTGCTGTTCGCCTGCGACCTCTCGGCCGAAAACCGTGCCGCCTTCGCCAGGGCGGTTCGCCTGGCCACCGAGCAGGGCTCACGCCTCGATGTTCTCCACGTGCTCGACCCCTACCTGCCTCGCCGCGTGCTTCACGACTTGGAGGAGGCCGTGGTAGCCGACATGCAGGCCACCCTCACCGATATCCGCGAGGAGTACGCCCTTCCCGAGCCGCAGGTGCTGATGCAGACGGTCACCGGCACCCCCTTCGCCGAGATCATCCGCGAAGCCCACGAGCGCGAGGTGGACATGATCGTGCTGGGTGCCCACCGCAAGCGCGGCCAGCCCGATCTTGTTGCCGGGACCACCCTGGCCCGGGTGCTGCGCAGCGCCCCCTGCCCGGTGCTCTCGGTGAGCCATACCGCCAACCAGGACTGGCAAGAGGTCCTGCTACCCATGGACTTCTCGCTCACCTCCCGGCACACCCTGCGCGAGACCCTGCGGCGCTTCCCCGAGTCGCGCCTGACCCTGCTGCACGCCTGGGACATCCCCGGCGAGCGCGAGCTGGGCTCGCGCAGCGACTTCGCCCGCTGGCGCGACCGAGAGGTGGCGCGCCTGAAGGCCCAGCTGGAAGCCGAGGTCGAGCGCCTGATGGCCGAACTCGACGACGTGCCCGAGGTGGCGCTGGTGCTGGAACAGGGGGCTCCTCTGGAGGTGCTGATGAACCGGCTGCGTCACCAGCCGCCGGACCTGCTGGCACTGGGTAGCCGCGGCCAGCTGGGCCGCCATAGCCTGATCACCGAGTCGCTGCTGGCCGAGCCCCACTGCGACATCATGCTATGCCGTGCCTGGTAGCGGAGGGCTCGACCGGCATGTGATACCCTGCGCGGCGTTCGTGATTGCAGGGAGACAGGGATGAAGGCGTTGATTCAGCGCGTGACCCGCGCCAGTGTTGAGGTGGAGGGAAGCGTGGTCGGGGCCATCGACCACGGCCTGCTGGCCCTGGTGGGCGTGGAGAAGGGAGACGACGAGGCCACCGTGGAGCGGCTTCTTCACAAGCTGCTGCACTATCGGGTTTTCAGCGATGCCGAGGGCAAGATGAATCTCAATCTGCAGCAGGTGGACGGCGGCCTGCTGCTGGTTTCCCAGTTCACTCTGGCCGCCGACACCCGCAAGGGCCTGCGCCCCAGCTTCTCCAGCGCGGCCCCGCCCGCCGATGGCGACCGCCTCTTCCACCGACTGCTGGAGCGCGCCGAGGCCGCCTGGCCCAGGGTCGCCAGCGGCGAGTTCGCCGCCAATATGCAGGTCGCACTGGTCAATGACGGCCCGGTGACCTTTCTGCTCGAAAGCTGAGCCTGCTGCAAGCCTGTTCACACCGTGCAAACACGAGTCGCGCCCCCCGGTTTGAAACCCTGCCGCTGCGCTCGCGACCTGTCCGTCGGGTCACAACATAATCCCTCACGGGTGACCCTCGCTCGCCATCCCTGACGATCGCCGGACGTCGCTTCGCTTGCGCCAGCAACCCGGGGTATATGTCGCTTTTCGTGCTTGCCCGGCTCTCCCAGACACAGACACCTCAGCCACCGAGTTCAGCCTCCATGGTTTCCAGCGCCTCCTCGGCGGAGAGCCACTCCGCCTCCAGATCCTCGAGGCGGGACTTGAGCTCACCTTGGCGGGCCAGGGTCGCGGTAAGCTCCTCCTTGCGGGCGGGGTCGGTATAGAGCTCGGCATCCCCGAGCCCCTCCTCCACTCCGGCAAGCTCCTCCTGAACCTTCTCCATGGCGTGCTCGGCGCGATCGCGCTGTTTCTTCAGCGGGCGCAGCTTCTCGCGCAGCTCGGCGGCGGCGCGACGCGACGCCTTGCGATCCTCCCGGGGGGCGCCCCCGTCGAGCTGGCGTTCCTCCCTATCTCCGCGGGCCTCGCGGCGCTCGCCCTCCAGGCGGGCCTTGAGCCATAGCCGATAGTCCTCCAGGTCGCCGTCGAAGGGCTCCACCCGGTGATCGGCCACCCGCCAGAACTCATCCACGCTGGCACGCAACAGATGGCGGTCGTGGGAGACGATGATCACCGTGCCTTCGAAACCCGCCAGCGCCTCGGTGAGCGCCTCGCGCATTTCGAGATCCAGGTGGTTGGTGGGCTCATCGAGCAGCAGCAGATTGGGTTTCTGCCAGGCCACCAGGGCCAGCGCCAGGCGCGCCTTCTCGCCCCCCGAGAAGCGCCCCACCTCACCGAAGACATCATCACCCGGGAAGCCGAAGCCACCCAGAAAGTTGCGGATCTCCTGATCGCTGGCGGTGGGCGAGAGGCGCTGCACATGCATGAAGGGAGTGGAGGCGAGATCCAGCCCCTCCAGCTGGTGCTGGGCGAAATAGCCGACCTTGAGATGCTCCCCGGCGATACGCTTGCCGGCGAGCAGCGGAAGCTCACCGGTAAGCGTCTTGATCAGGGTCGACTTGCCGGCGCCATTGGGGCCCAGCAGGCCGATGCGCTGTCCGGGCAGCAGCGTCAGCCTGACGTTGTCGAGCTGGACCTTTTCCGTGCCCGACGCCTCGCCTTTGGGGCGATAACCCAGTCGTGCCTCGTCCAGCACCAGCAGTGGGTGGGAGGTTTTGTCCGCGGCGGGCAGGCTGAAATGAAAGGGAGAGTCGGCATGCGCTACCGCGATATCGCCCATGCGCTCGAGCATCTTCAGACGGCTCTGGGCCGCGCGGGCCTTGGTGGCCTTGGCGCGGAAACGAGCCACGAAGCGCTCGATCTCCTCGCGCCGCGCCTGCTGCTTGGCGGCCTCGGCCTGCTGCAGCGCCAGCTTCTCGGCCCGGGTGCGCTCGAAGGTGGTGTAGTTGCCGCGGTAGAGCACCAGGGAGCGGCGATCGAAGTGCACGATGCTGTCGCACACCGCATCCAGGAAATCGCGGTCGTGAGAAATCAGCAGCAGAGTGCCGGGATAGCGTGTCAACCACTGCTCGAGCCACAGCAGGGCATCCAGATCGAGGTGGTTGGTGGGCTCGTCGAGCAGCATCAGATCGGAGGGCATAAACAGGGTGCGCGCCAGGTTGACGCGCATCCGCCAGCCCCCCGAGAAGGACGCTAGAGGGCGCTCCAGATCCTGCTGGGCGAAGCCGAGGCCTACCAGCAGCTGGGCGGCCCTGGCCGGGGCGCTGTAACCGTCCAGCGCCTCGATGACACCGTGCAGCTCCGCCTCACGATGGACGTCGCCGGCCTCCCTGGCCTCTGCCAGGGCCGCCTCGGCCCGACGCATCTCGGTGTGGCCATCGAGAACATGATCAAGCAGCGAACGCGACAGCGCCTCCACCTCCTGGGCCATATGCGCGATGCGCTGGCCGCCACTCATCTCGACCTCGCCGCGGTCCGGCGTCAGTTCGCCGAGCAGCAACTTGAACAGGCTTGACTTGCCGGCCCCGTTGGCGCCGACGATGCCCGCCTTGTGACCGGCATGCAGGGTCAGGTCGGCGCCTTCGAGCAGGGCCTGGGTGCCGCGTTGCAGAGAAACTTGGCGCAGTGCGATCATGCGGGCTCCACAAGAGTGCGGCCGCCGCTCGAGGCGGCGGCGAAAGGACAATGATCGACGATTCTACCGAAATGTTGACCATTCTGCGGGCTCGACTCGCCGAAGATCCGCTGTGGCCCTTTGCCCTGACGCTTTACGCCCGGGAGGGGGTCGAGGCTGCCTGCCTGCGGCTGCAGGACGACGCCGGAGTCGATGTCTGTGAACTGCTGTGGCGCTGCTGGCTGCTACAGCATGGCGCCGTGCCGCAGCCAGAGTGCGAATCGGCGCTTGTCGAGGTACGCCGCTGGCAACGCGACGTCACCCAGCCGCTGCGGCGCCTGCGCCGCGAGCTCAAGACCGCCGCCGTATCACTCGAGAACGTAGCCAGGCTGCGCGACACCCTCAAGCAGGCGGAACTCCAGGCCGAACGAGAAACGCTTGCGCGGCTGGAAGCACTGGCCATGACCCGCCCACTGAGGTCGCTTTCCCCCGCCGACCATCCGGCGGAAAAAACCCTGCAAGATGCCCTGCAACTGCAGAAAAAAGCCCATCTTTCAACGCTAAATCGCCTGGTGACGCGTCTTGACCCTCCTCGGAGCCCACGCTAGCCTGAAAAAGCCGCGTGAATCTAATATTCCCTCGATGCCTTGTGGCAAGCTCCTGCGAGCCCGGGCAAAACCTGCAGAAGGGGCTACAAGAATGAAGTCACACAAGCTGTTGACCACCGCCGGTATCGGCGCACTGATGTTCGGCATGACCTCTGCCGCCATGGCAGACAACTGGCGCTATGCCCACGAGGAGTACGAGGGCGATGTTCAGGACGTCTTCGCCGTGGCCTTCAAGGAGTATGTTGAGGAAAACTCCGACCACAGCGTGCAGATCTACCGCTTCGGTGAGCTCGGTGAGTCCGATGACATCATGGAGCAGACCCAGAACGGCATCCTGCAGTTCGTCAATCAGTCTCCCGGCTTTACCGGCTCGCTGATCCCCGAGGCTCAGATCTTCTTCGTCCCCTATCTGCTGCCCACCGACGAAGCGACCGTCATCGAGTTCTTCGACAAGAGCAAGGCCATCAACGAGATGTTCCCCGAGCTCTACGCCGAGCAGGGGCTGGAACTGCTCCAGATGTACCCCGAAGGCGAGATGGTGGTCACCACCGACGAACCCATCGAATCCGTGGATGACTTCGAGAACAAGAAGATCCGCGTGATGACCAACCCGCTGCTCTCCGAGACCTACAACGCCTTCGGTGCGACCCCCACGCCGCTGCCCTGGGGCGAGGTCTACGGCGCCCTGCAGACCGGCATCCTCGACGGCCAGGAGAACCCGATCTTCTGGATTCAGTCCGGCGGCCTCTACGAGGTATCTCCGAACCTTGTGTTCACCGGTCACGGCTGGTTCACCACCGCCATGATGGCCAATCAGGACTTCTTCGATGGCCTCTCCGAGGAGGATCAGCAGCTGGTACGTGACGCTTCGGAAGCGGCCTATGACCACACCATCGAACACATCCAGGGCCTCGCCGAGGAAGCCCTGAACAAGATCAAGGAGGACTGCGACAACTGCACCTACACTCGCCTGGACGAGGAGCAGATGCAGTCGCTGCGCGAGCGCGCGCCGCAGGTCGAGGAGGCCTACGTCGAGATGGCCGGCGAAGACGGTGCCGAGCTGCTCGAGCAGTTCAAGGCCGATCTCGAGGCAGTGACCTCCGACGAGGAGTAACTGCCTCCCACCGCCATGCTCAGGGGGTGGCCCATCTCGGGCCACCCCCTGTTCGTTATAACGACGACAGCAGCCTGCGGAGACGCGCTGCGTGCACCCAGCGTTGACCCTCTAGCCACGCCGCGGCTCTGCAGGGCGTATCCTGACTGTCGAGACGCGTCTTACCACACTGCATGCTGAAGGGAGTGCAGCCATGACAGATGAAGAAGCCGAAAAGGCCTATCGCTCCGGCCTCCCCGGGCCGCTGGGGGTGATCGATACCCTAATAAGCAAGCTGGAGGCGGTGCTGCTGGCCATGGGCGTGCTGCTGATGGCCGTCAACACCATCGCCAACGTGATCGCTCGCTTCGTGATCGGTGACAGCATCTTCTTTACCGGCGAGATCAACCGCATCCTGATCATCATGATCACCTTCGCCGGTATCGGCTATGCGGCACGCCATGGCCGGCATATCCGCATGTCGGCCATCTACGATGCCCTGCCGGTAGGTGGGCGCCGCGCCCTCATGATCATCATCTCCCTGTTCACCTCGCTGGTGATGTTCTTCCTGCTCTACTACTCGCTTGTCTACATCATCGACCTGCAGTCCAAGGGCAGGGTGCTGCCGGCACTGGGCTTTCCGATCTGGCTGATCTACGTCTGGGCGCCGCTGGGGTTTCTGATCACCGGGATCCAGTACCTGCTGACCGCCATCAAGAACATGACCTCCAGGGACGTCTACCTGTCGACCAGTGTGCTGGATGGCTACAAGGATACGGAAACGGAAGTCTGACGCAGGGCGAAGGCCCGAGGGGAACGCACAATGACCACCATAATGGTTTGCACCATGATCGCCCTGCTGCTGCTGGGCTTTCCGATGATGATCCCGCTGATCACCGCTGCGGTGATCGGCTTCTTCATGATGTTCAATGGCCTGGGGCAGATGGATACCCTGATCCAGCAGATGATGGCCGGTATCCGCCCCGCCTCGCTGATCGCGGTACCGATGTTCATCCTTGCCGCCGACATCATGACCCGCGGCCAGTCGGCAGACCGCCTGATCGCCATGGTGATGTCCTTCATCGGCCATATAAAGGGCGGTCTGGCGGTTTCGACCGCCACCTCATGCACCCTGTTCGGCGCCGTCTCGGGCTCCACCCAGGCCACCGTGGTGGCGGTAGGCTCACCGCTGCGCCCCAAGATGCTCAAGGCCGGCTACTCCGACGCCTTTACCCTGGCATTGATCATCAATGCCAGTGATATCGCCTTCCTGATTCCGCCGAGCATCGGCATGATCATCTACGGGGTCATCTCCGAGACCTCCATCGCCGAGCTGTTTATCGCCGGTATCGGACCCGGGCTGATGATACTGGCGATGTTCTCGGCCTACTGCGTCGCCTATGCGGTGATCCGCGGTGTCCCCACCGAGCCCAAAGCGACCTGGAGCGAGCGATTCACTGCCGTTCGTCAGGCACTGTGGCCCTTGGGTTTCCCGGTGATCATCGTCGGCGGCATCTATGGTGGCATCTTCAGCCCCACCGAGGCGGCCGCCGCCTGTGTGCTCTACGCGGTATTCCTGGAGTTCATCGTCTTCCGCTCGCTGAAGATGCAGCACATCTATGCGATCGCCAAGTCCACCGGCCTGATCACCGCGGTGGTGTTCGTGCTGGTGGCCGCGGGCAACGGCTTCTCATGGATCATCTCCTTCGCGCAGATTCCCCAGTCGATCCTGGAGGCCGTGGGCATCAACGAGGCAGGCCCCACCGGCGTGCTGATCGCGATCTGCATCTCCTTCTTCGTGGCCTGCATGTTCGTCGACCCCATCGTGGTCATCCTGGTACTGACCCCGATCTTCGCCCCGGCGATCGCCGCCACCGGCCTCGATCCGGTACTGGTGGGCATACTGATCACCCTGCAGGTAGCCATCGGCTCGGCCACACCCCCCTTCGGCTGTGACATCTTCACCGCCATCGCGATCTTCAAGCGCCCCTACCTGGATGTGATCAAGGGGACACCGCCCTTTATCTTCATGCTGATACTGGCCGCGGCACTGCTGATCATGTTCCCGCAGATCGCCCTGTTCCTGCGCGACGTGGCCTTCAACTGAGCCAAGGAGAGAGAACCATGTTCAATCGGATCCTGGTCCCGGTGGATGGCTCCAAGGGTGCAATCAAGGCGCTCGAGAAGGGCGTGGGGCTACAGCTGCTCACCGGAGCGGAGCTCTATCTGCTGTGTGTCTTCAAGCACCATAGCCTGCTCGAGGCATCGCTCTCCATGGTGCCCGACAAGCTGGAGATCCCCCACGACATGCTCAAGGAGTACGCCACCGAGATTGCCGTGCACGCCAAGAATCAGGCCATCGAGATGGGGGTGCCTGCCGACAAGCTGCGCGCCTTCGTCAAGGCCGGCCGCCCCTCGCGCACCATCGTGCGCTTCGCCCGCAAACGCGAGTGCGACCTGATCGTGATCGGTGCCCAGGGCACCGGCGGTGACAAGAGCCTGCTGCTGGGGAGTGTCTCCCAGCGCGTGGCAGGCTCTGCCCACTGCCCCACCCTGGTGGTCTAAGCCTTCCCCTCTTCGTCCCGGTTTCGCTCGGATGCGGAACCGGGACGGCCCTGTTAGAGTCCCATGATTCGCATTCACCCCAGGCGCCACCGGCGCCGGAACCACAAGCCGGAATCACAAGAGAGTCACATGAAACGACTGCTGACCACCGCCTCACTCGCCGCCCTGCTGGGTGCCGCGCCCCTGGCAATGGGTGCCCCGGAAAGCGATGAAGAGAAGCTGGGCTACAGCCTGGGCGTGACCCTGGGCCAGAGCATCCAGCAGGATGTCGAGAACCTCGATGTCGATGCCTTCACCCAGGCCATCCAGGATGTTTTCGCCGGCGACGACCTCGAGATGAGCGACGAGGAGATGGCCGAGGCGCTGATGGCCTTCCAGCAGCAGGCCGCCGCGGCCCGCCAGGCGGAGGCCGAAGCCGCCGCCGAGGCCAACCGCGCCGAGGGCGAGGCCTACCTGGCCGAGAACGCCGAGCGCGAAGGTGTCGAGACCACCGACTCCGGCCTGCAGTATCGCGAGTTGGCCTCCGGTGACGGCGCCACCCCCGGCGCCCAGGACAGCGTCGAGGTGCATTACGAGGGCACCCTGATCGACGGCACGGTCTTCGACAGCTCCTACGCGCGCGGCAACTCGGTCAGCTTTCGCGTCGACCAGGTGATCGAGGGCTGGCAGGAAGCCCTGCAGCTGATGAGCGTGGGCGATACCTGGGAGATCGTCATCCCCCATGAGCTCGCCTACGGCGCCCAGGGCCAGGGCCCCATCGGCCCCTACGAGACCCTGACCTTCAAGGTCGAGCTGCTCGGCATCAACGACACGCAGGCATCATCCGGCGACAGCGCCGACGAAGCCTCCGCAGAAGAGAGCGTTGACGACGGTGCCGAGGATGCCGTCGACGATAGCCAGGCCAGTGAGTAAGTCTCGCCCGGCCACCTGGGCGGCCGGTGCGATCCTTGCCACGCTGCCCACGTCTGCACTGCTCGCCGATACGCCCCCTTCTCCCCGGCAGCTCCCGGCCCTGGCCGCCAGCTCCGAGAATGCCAGCGTCATCGGCGTCTCCTCGGGTGGCTACATGGCGACCCAGCTGGCCGTGGCCTGGCCGGAGCGCTTCGCCGGTCTCGGGGTGCTCGCCGCGGGTCCCTGGTCCTGCGCCCAGGGCTCGCTAGGTCTGGCCCTGGGTCAGTGCATGACCACCCGACGCGGCATGCCCGATATGCAGGCCCTGGAGCAACGCCTTGCCGGCTACCGTGAACGCGACCTGGTCGGCGAGGCCGGGGCGCTTGAGTCACTCAGGGTCTATGTCTGGCACGGCGCAGCCGACGAAGTGGTCGAGCCACGACTGGGAGAGGCGCTGGTCGAGCAGTTTCAGGGCTGGCTAAGCGACCCCTCGCAACTGCAGTGGCGCCAGGACACCGATGTGGGTCACGGCTGGCCCGTCGACGTCACGCTTGGCCACGCCGATGAGAGCGCGCTGGCCGACTGCCATGACGCGGGCCCTCCCCACCTGCTGGCCTGTGACAGCGATATCGCCGGCGATGCCCTGAACTGGCTGCATGGTGACCTGACGCCTCCCGCCGACGCAGAGGCCGCCGGCGAGCTACGGCGCTTCGACCAGGGCGATTATGACGCCAGGGGGCTGGCCGATACCGGCTACCTGTTCGTGCCGGAAGGCTGCGAGGAGGGCGGCTGTGAGGTCAGCATGGCCCTGCACGGCTGCGGCATGGCCGCCGAACAGATCGGCGACACCTTCGTTAGCCATACCGGGCTCAATGCCTGGGCGGCGGAAAACCGGCGTATCGTGATCTACCCACAGACCGAGACGCGCCTGGGCAACCCGCAGGCATGCTGGGATTGGTGGGGCTATGCGGAGAGCACCTGGCAGCTTGACCCCATGCATGACAGCCGCCAGGGCACCCAGACTCGCGCGCTGATGGCGATGCTGGAGCGGCTTCAGGAAGCGCTTCCGACGCGCTAGGCTTGGGCGTTGCACAGGCTGGGTCAGGCTGGGTAGAGGAGCTGGACTAGCGGAACCGGGCCAGAAGAGCTGGACTAACGGTTCTGGACTAGAGAGTTTCGTGCAGCGCGGCGAGCAGCCCGCGATGGGAGGGAGAATAGAGCACCCGGCGCTGGATCTCCCCCTCACGGTCGACCAGATAGAGCGACGAGCTGTGGTCGATCGTGTAATTCATGGCGGAGTCCGGCGCGTCGACCTTGCGCCATACCACCCCGTAGCGTCCGGCCAGCTCCTCGAGCTGGGCCGTGCTGCCGGTGGCACCGATGAAGCGCTCGCCGAAGAACGCCAGATACTCCTCCAGCCGCGCGAGGCTATCACGCTCGGGATCCAGCGAGACCATCAGCGGCACGAGCCGCTCACGCTGGGTGGGTTCGAGCTCGGTCAAAGCCTGACGCACCACTGCCAGGCTCATGGGGCAGACATCGGGGCAGTGGGTATAACCGAAGAACAGGACCGCCAGCTGGTCATCGTCCAGGTGTTCGAGGCTGAATTCCCCTCGAGTCGAGGGCAGCTCTATCGGCCCGCCGACGGGGCCACCATCGACTCCCGCCGTCAGCTGCTGCTGATACCAGCCGACACCGCCCACCGCCATCATCACGATCAATGCCACCCCGGCCCAGACTCCCTTGCGTTTCATGGTGCGTCTCCCCTGACCTCGAAATCAAACCCGCTCCCGAGCTTACCATCGGCCGTCTCGATAACCACCCGTGCCCGCCAGGGCATCACCGCCTCGGTACAGATGGGTATCTGTCCCTCGCCCCGATAGTGGCCATCCGCCCCGAGGCTCAGGGGGTAGCGATGCAGTCCCATGTCCATGTCGCGTCCGACGAAATCCACCATCACGCGCTCGGCCTTCACCCCCTGCAGGGACACCTCCAGCGGCAGGCGCTGCAGCGCGCGTATCTCGCCACGCACACCGAGATCGAGTGTCAGCTGGCGCTCTTCGCCCAGCCTGGCCAGACAGGGCCCGGTACTCAGCTGACATTCCGGCGACTCGGGATACCAGCGCACCTGCCCCATGTCACGCAGCAGGTGACTGACCAGGAACCAGAGGGCGATGGCCACCGTGCCCAGGGTCAACAACACCAGCAGGCGCAGCAGCGGCGGGCGTGAAGCAGTCGTGGGAGAGTCAGGCATAGGGGACGGGGTCGTCGCTCAGAGAACCGATAGCGGCAAGCTTATCAGCATTCGTTTGTGGCAGACTGCGGAACGATGTCGCAGGTAACGAGGCCAAGGAGGCCGACATGGCGGACATAGCGGGTGCCCTGGGGCCCCTGTTCCTGTTGATTCTGCTGGGGACCCTGCTGGGCTGGCTGCGCCAGCCAGGGGCCGAGTTCTGGCCACAGCTTGAGCGGCTGATCTACTTCCTGCTGTTCCCCGCCATGCTGGTGGCGACCCTGGCCACCGCGGATGTCAGCCAGGTGCCGGTGACCCGAGTGGCGATCGCCCTGCTGGGTCCCATGGGTGCCTTCGCCATCGTGCTATGGCGGCTGCGTGGCTGGCTGGGCATGCAGGCCCCGGCCTTCACCTCGGCCTTCCAGGGAGCACTGCGCTTCAACACCTATGTGGGGGTGGCCGGCGCCGCGGCACTGCACGGCCTTCCGGGAGCCACGGTAGCTGCGGTGGCCGTGGCGCTGATGGTCCCGGTGGTCAATGTTCTCTGTGTCTCCAGCTTTATCGCCGCCGGCACCCTGGGGCGCGGCAGCCTCGCCAAGAGCCTGGCGGCCCTGGGCCGCAACCCTCTTATCCTGGCCTGCCTGGTCGGCATCGGGCTCAATATCGGCGGCATCGGCCTGCCGGGGTGGAGCGAAGCGACGGTGGAGCTGCTGGGGCGTGCCGCCCTGCCTTTGGGACTGGTGGCGGTGGGCGTGGCCCTGCGTCCCGCCGCCCTGGTACGCCTCGATCGCGGGATCTGGGCAAGTCACCTGGTGAAGCTGGCGCTGATGCCGGCCCTGGCACTGGTACTGGCACTGCTGCTGGGCCTCGACCCGGTGAGTCGCGATGTGGTGCTGCTGTTCGCCGCGCTACCCACCGCCACCTCGGCCTATATCCTGGCCCGCCAGCTGGGCGGGGATGCCGAGATGATGGCCGCCTTGATCACCGGCCAGACGCTGCTGGCCATGGCGACCCTGCCGCTGTGGCTACGTTTGGCGGGAGCCTGAGAGGAGCCATTAATAAAAAACGTTCGCATTTGTGTTGACGACACAAACGAGAACGATTACTCTTTGATTGGCGGCGTTGATGAGGCGTCGCCACCAGGCAGGGCCCGCCAGTCTCCTGGCCTGGTTTCTCCCTCTCATTGCTAGACACGGTCTTGCGCCACCCTCCTCGAGGGTGGCTTTTTTTGTTCACACCGTGCGCGAGTAGCGTCCCGTGCTATGGGCCAGGTAGGCATCGAAGGCCATGGCGGCATTGCGCATCATCAACCGACCGGCAGGGAGCAGCTCGATCTCGTTATCGCGAATCGCCAGCAGGCCATCATCGGCCATCTCCTGAAGCTCGCTCAGGGCGTCGGCGAAATAGTCACGGAAGACGATGCCGTGCTTGGCCTCGATGGCAGCGAAGTCGATGCGGTTATGGCACATCAGGGCATTGATCACGTCGCGACGCAGGCGATCATCGTCGCTGAGCCGATAGCCCCGGAACACCGCGAGACGCCCCTCCTGCAGACGGTACTGATACTGGGCGGTCTCCTTGACGTTCTGGCTGTAGGTATCGCCTACCTTGCCGATGGAGGTGATGCCCAGACCGATCATGTCGCAGTCGGCATGGGTGGAGTAGCCCTGGAAATTGCGCTGCAGGGTGCCGTTCTCCCGGGCCAGGGTCAGCTCGTCATCGGGCAGGGCGAAGTGATCCATGCCGATATAGACGTAGCCGGCCTCGGTAAGCCGTCGAATGGTCAGCTCCAGCAATTCCAGCTTGCGCTCCGGAGGCGGCATGTCCTCGGGGCGTATCAGCCGCTGCGCCTTGAACAGCTCCGGCAGATGCGCGTAGCTGTAGGTGGCGATCCGGTCCGGGCGCAGCGCGATGATCTTGTCCAGGGTGGTATCGAAGCTGGCCACCGTCTGCAGCGGCAGACCATAGATCAGATCAACGCTGATCGACTGGAAGCCTGCCTGGCGAGCGGCATGAACCAGGGAGACGACATCCTCCTCGCTCTGCACCCGATTGACCGCCTTCTGCACATCGGGATCGAAGTCCTGTACCCCGAAGCTCAGGCGGTTGAAACCCAGCGCATGGAGCTCGTGAATCTGCTCGGGGGTTACCGTGCGTGGATCCACTTCCAGCGAGAACTCGCGCTCCTCGGGCGGCGCGAAGTGGAAGGCGGCATCCAGGCTTGCCATCAGCTCGCCGAGCTGGTCATTGCTCAGGTAGGTCGGCGTGCCGCCCCCCAGATGCAGCTGGGTCATGCGTCGGGTCTCGTCGAACAGCGCCCCCTGCACCCGGATCTCCTGCTGCAGCCAGGCCAGATATTCCGCCGCACGCTCGGTGTTATGGGTGATGATCTTGTTGCAGGCGCAGTAGTAGCAGAGGCTCTTGCAGAACGGAATATGCACATAGACCGACAGCGGCTTGGGCGCGGCGGCACCATTGCTGCGCTCGGCGGCGGCACGATAGTCATCCTCGGCGAAGGCCGCGTGAAACTGCGGCGCCGTGGGATAGGAGGTATAGCGCGGGCCGGGACGATCGTATTTCTCGACCAGGGGGCGATTGAAGAGCTGATGGTCTTGCATGGTCAAACGGCCTCGTTGAATGCCTTGGCATCGTCGCGGCGATGCCCGATGGTGCGCAGTATGCCAGCCTGAAACCGGCGCGTCGGTACCCTTGTGGAGGTAGTTGACCCCCGTCAACTCCTTGGCCGAATCGGCCCATGCCGCGACCATACGACCAACCGCCAGGCGGCGAGCAGCCACGCCAAGCTCCAGGCCAGGGCAGAGGCCCACAGCAGCGACAGCCAGGCCGCGCCCGCGGGAAAGGCCACCAGGCGCAGCAAGGCGGCCACACTGAACAGCAGCGCCAGCAGCAGCAATATCGGCTCCCTCTCGGGCCGCCCCTTGGCCCTGAGAATGGCCTGGCGCAACATGATGCCGCTGGCCAGGGTGCCCAGTGCCCCCACGGTAAAGACGTGCAGCACACCGCCGATGGGTTGGCCCAGCCAAAGCGAACGGGCCAGTAGCAGCAACCCGCCCCCCAGCCAGGCATAACCCAGCAGCAGGCCGATAAGGTCGGGGCGCCGTCGACAGGCCCAGGGGCGCCAGCGCCATAGCCGCCAAAGCACCAGCAACCCCGCCAACGCTGTCAGGGGGGCTGCAAGGCGCGAAGTGATCGACCAGGGTGCCAGCAGCGGGGTCATCCCCAGCAGCACGATCAGTGCCGCCTCCAGGCGCGGCTGAACCCCGGCACCGGCCTGGCGCCGGCTGGCCATCAGGTGGCCATTGACCGCCGGCGCCAGCACACGACCGCCCATGAAGGCCATCAACAGCACCAGCCACAGCACGGCGTGTTGCACCAGCGCGGAGGCCGGCACGCCCTGCCGCGTCAGCCGCTCCACCAGAGTTGCCACGGCAAGCAGGCAGAGCAGCCCCAACAACGGCGAGAGCAGTCGATTGCGCCACTTCTTGGCGGCCAGGAAGCGCGGCACCAGCCGCCAGGCCAGCAGCAGGGCAAACAGGCCATCGGCCAGCAGCACGGGCTGTGCCTCGGGCCAGACCAGGCCAGCTCCCCTGGCAACCAGCCAGAGTGCCACCAGCACCAGTAGCCAGTGACGCGGCAGCGGCCCCAGCAGATAGCCGGCGATCACCGCCAGGGCGAAACCGAACAGCAGTTCGCGACCATGTGCCGCGGGGGAGTCGATCAGTCCCAGAGGGGCCGCATGATAGAATGCCAGCAGTGACAGCGGCACCATCACGGCCGCATGCAGTGCCGCCAAGGGGAAGAACAGCCGCCAGGCCGGCGTCCTGGGGGGTGAGATGTCGGCTTTTGTTGACATGGCACAACTCCCACGTTGGCCGAAGTGCTAAGATGTATATATCTTACCACTTAATACACCACGCCCCCGGATCGGGGAGGTCATGACATGTCGGGATCCGCTTCGCGTCTTGCCTGGTGCGGCCTTACCTACGGCTGTATCGGCCTGGGTACCGTCGGGATGGTGCTGCCACTTCTGCCGACCACCCCCTTCCTGCTGCTGGCCGCCTGGTCGGCGCCCAAGGGGTCGCCGCGCCTGGCGCGCTGGCTGCATTCTCACCCGCGGTTTGGCCCCACCCTGCTGGCCTGGCGCGAGCGGCGCGCCATACCACGACGCGCCAAGGCGCTGGCAACCCTGCTGCTGTCCCTGAGCTGGGCGATGCTATGGGCCAGCGGCGCGCCGCTCCCGGGACTGGTGGCATCGGGGCTGCTGTTTGTTGCGGTCGCCGGCTTCGTGCTGAGCCGACCCGCTGACGCGGCGCCGCTGTCCGCCGAGCCCCACCTACGGGCCCAACGCTGATTCGAACACGACACGAGGCGACGCTTTCTGCCATGCACCTGACCCGCTTCTCCGACTACTCCCTGCGCGTGCTGCTCTATCTGGCGGTCAAGGGTGAAGAGCGCTCCACCATCACCGAGATCGCCGAGCGCTTCGAGATTTCACGCAACCACCTGATGAAGGTGGTCCAGGACCTCAGCCACCACGGCTATATCACCTCGATTCGTGGCAAGCATGGCGGCCTGCTGCTCAGACGCGAGCCGGACAGCATCGTGCTCGGCGAGCTGATACGTCGCACCGAGCGCGACCTGACCCTGGTGGAGTGTTTCGGCGATAACAACGAGTGCCTGATCACTCCCGCCTGCCGACTCAAGCACATCCTCGCCGAGGCCCTGGACGCCTTCATGGCGGTGCTCGATGGCTATACCCTGGAGGATCTGCTGGGCCCTCGCCGCCAGCCGCTGATCCAGCTGCTGCAGCTGGACGAACCGCCGGCCGCCTGAGCCCCTTACCGCCCCCTTCACCGACCGGTGAACAACGGCTGCCGGCCGACATTCTCCATGCCTTGTCACCACATCATTCCGCTTCACCTTCTGCGCACATCACTGCATTAGGCTTTTCTTTACCTTTTCGATTCCCGTGACTAGGCTGTAGATGACCTACGTCAAGCCAGGCAATACGCTTGCCTGGCATGATGGCAACAGTGGTCCGGTGGGCTGATTGGCGTAACCGGGCTTTTTCAGGCACGAAAAGATGCATTCCGGAGACCCCTTATGAAACTGATGCTTTCTGTCGCCCTGCTGGGCGGTGCCCTCCTGGCCATGGATGCCCAAGCCGCCGGTGACGCCGCCGCCGGCGAAGGCAAGATCGGCACCTGTGTAGCCTGCCATGGTACCGACGGCATGGGCCTTGCCCCCATCTATCCGAATCTTGCCGGTCAGTCTGCCGACTACCTCGTGAGCAGCCTCAAGGCCTACCGCGATGGCCAGCGTGGGGGCGGCATGTCCGCCATGATGACCCCGATGGCCCAGGGCCTCTCCGATGAGGACATCGCCGATATCGCCGCCTACTACTCCAGCCTGGAGTAATAGTCCGGGCCGGCTCCGGGCCGGCCCTTCCTGATGGGTGGCGGCAATCGCCGCCGAGGCTCTCGCCCACAAGGACCTTCCCATGCACGCATCACCTCATCGGCCAGTCGACGCTGTCGGCTTGCTGCTGGCCCTGCTTTGCCTGCTGATCAGCCTGCCGCTCCAGGCCCTGGAGCTCAACCAGGTGCGCGAGGGTTTCCCTGCCGCCGACCGACTGGAACCCGCCGACTCCCAGTGGCCGGTCAGCCGGGTGATGAGAGGTGATACGCTGCTCGGCTACGCCTTCGAGAGCGTCGAGATGGCGCCGATTCCCGCCTACTCTGGCAAGCCGGTCAATATGCTGGTGGGCTTCGATCTCGAGGGCAATATCGTCCAGGCCGATGTCATCAGCCACGAGGAGCCCATCATGCTGGTGGGTATTCCCGAATCGAAGCTCGAGGCCTTCGCCGATGACCACGTCGGCGCCCACGTCAACGACCGCATGAAGGTGGGTGACAACCTGGACGCCATCTCGGGCGCCACCGTGACCGTGATCGTGGTCAGCGATACCGTGATGCGCGCCGCACGCAAGGTGGCCGCCGAGCAGGGGCTGATCGCCGACCCTTCGGCCGCTCCTCCCGCAACGGTGCGTCAGGAGGTATTCTCCCCCGCCGACTGGGGCACGCTGACCGGCGACGGCACCATTCGCCGTCTGCACCTGACTCACGGCGAGGTGGATGACTCCTTCGTGGGCACCCCCGCCGAGAACTACATGCATACGCCCCGGCCGGCGGATCGCCCCTTTATCGAACTCTTCTATACCTACCTGAATCCGCCCACCGCCGGGCGCAACCTGCTCGGTGATACCGGCTACGCGCAGCTGATGGAGCGGCTCGATGAAGGCGAACATGCCATCGCGGTAATGGGCCGCGGCGACTACTCCTTCAAGGGCTCGGGCTATGTGCGCGGGGGGATCTTCGATCGCATCGAGCTTGCCCAGAACGGCAACCCGATCAGCTTTCACGACCGCGACCATCTGCGACTGGGCAGCCTCGGCATCGAGGGCGCTCCAGCCTTCGACGAACGCGATATCTTCATCATTCGCGACGCCGCCAACTTCGATCCCGGCCAGCCCTGGCAGCTCGAGCTGCTGGTGCGCCGCGCCTCGGGCCCCCTGGATACCGAGTTCAGTCGCTTCAGTGCCGACTACAGCGTTCCCGAGGCCTATATCGAGCGCCCCGAGCCCCCCGAGGAGGTGCCGATCTGGGTCGAGGTGTGGCACGACAAGGCCTTCCAGATTGCCGTGCTCCTCGCCGGCCTGCTCGTGCTGACCGGCATCATGATGTTCCAGGATATCCTGGTGAAGCACCCGCGCATCCTGCGTCCGCTGCGCCTGGGCTTTCTGGTCTATACCCTGGTATTTATCGGCTGGTACTCCCTGGCCCAGCTCTCGGTGGTCAATATCCTGACCTTCACCAACGCCCTGATCACCGACTTCAGCTGGGGCTCCTTCCTGATCGACCCGATGATGTTCATCCTCTGGTCCTTCGTGGCGGTGAGCCTGCTGCTGTGGGGACGCGGCGTGTTCTGTGGCTGGCTATGTCCCTTCGGTGCCCTTCAGGACCTGGTCAACAAGGCCGCCCGCAAGCTCGGTGTCAGGCAGTTCGAGCCCCCCTTCGGGCTCCATGAGCGTCTCTGGGCTCTGAAGTACATCATTCTGCTGGGGCTGTTCGCCGTCTCCCTGCATTCGCTGGGCACCGCCGAGCGCTACGCCGAGGTCGAGCCCTTCAAGACCGCCATTACCTTGCGCTTCCAGCGGGAGTGGGGCTTCTTGCTCTACGCCCTGGTGCTGGTGGCGATCTCCGCCGTCAACCACAAGTTCTACTGCCGCTATGTCTGCCCGCTGGGCGCCGGCCTGGCAATTCCCGCCCGCCTGCGCCTGTTCGACTGGCTGAAGCGGCATCGCGGCGACTGTGGCACCCCGTGCCAGATCTGCGCCAACGAATGCGAAGTGGCCGCCATCCACCCCGATGGTCGCATCAATGCCAACGAGTGCCACTACTGTCTCGACTGCCAGATCACCTACCACGACGACAAGCGCTGCCCGCCGATGATCAAGCGGCGCAAGCGCTATGAAAAGGCGTCGCGACTCTCCGCGGGCAAGCGAGGCGTCGAGACCCATGATCCCGCCAGCGCTCGGCTGCAGCGGATTCCGACCTACCAGGAGGATTGACCATGAGTGACAAGAAGAAAGAGATCGAGAATCTCGGACGCCGCCACTTCCTGCGCAACAGCGCGGTAACCGGCGTGGCCGGAGCGAGCCTCGCCGGCGGCTTTGGCGCCGGCACCCTGCTCGGCGGCAGTGGCAAGGCCCAGGCTGCCAGCGAAGGCAGCATCGAGGTCGCCCCGGGCGAGCTCGACGACTACTACGGCTTCTGGAGCGGCGGCCACTCCGGCGAAGTACGCGTACTGGGGGTCCCCTCCATGCGCGAGCTGATGCGCATCCCGGTGTTCAACATCGACAGCGCCACCGGCTGGGGGATCACCAACGAGTCAAGACGCGTGCTAGGTGACTCTGCGCGCTTCCTGAACGGCGACTGCCACCACCCGCACATCTCGATGACCGACGGCAGCTATGATGGCAAGTACCTGTTCATCAACGACAAGGCCAACACCCGGGTGGCCCGCATCCGTCTCGACATCATGAAGACGGACAAGATCACCAGCATTCCCAATGTCCAGGCGATACACGGCCTGCGCCTGCAGAAGGTGCCGCACACCCAGTACGTGTTCGCCAATGCCGAGTTCCCCATCCCGCATCACGACGATGACATCGTCAACGATGGCCGCGGCATGGAAAACCCGGAAGGCTACTACACCATGTTCAACGGCATCGACGCCGAGAGCATGGATGTGGCCTGGCAGGTGATCGTCGACGGCAACCTCGACAACACCGATGCCGACTACACCGGGCGCTTCGTGGCCTCGACCTGCTACAACTCCGAGAAGGGCATGACCCTGGCCGACACCATGCGCGCCGAGCGCGACTGGGTGGTGGTTTTCGACGTCGAGGCAATCGAAGCCGCCGTGGCCGCCGGCGAGTTCAAGACCCTGGGTGACAGCGAGGTACCGGTGCTCGACGGCCGCAAGGGCTCGAAGCTGACCCGTTACATCCCGGTGCCCAAGAACCCCCACGGCCTCAACACCTCGCCCGACGGCAAGTACTTCATCGCCAACGGCAAGCTCTCGCCAACCTGTTCGATCATCGCCATCGACAAGCTCCCCGAGCTGTTCGACGACGCCATCGAGCCGCGTGACGCCGTGGTCGGCGAGCCGGAGCTGGGTCTCGGACCGCTGCATACCACCTTCGACGGCCGCGGCAACGCCTACACCACACTGTTCATCGACAGCCAGGTGGCCAAGTGGAACATCGAGGACGCCATCCGCGCCTACGCCGGGGAGGAGGTGAACTACCTGCGCCAGAAGCTCGACGTCCACTACCAGCCCGGGCACAACCACGCCAGCCTCACCGAGACCAAGGATGCCGACGGCAAGTGGCTGGTGGTGCTCTCCAAGTTCGCCAAGGACCGCTTCCTGCCGGTGGGCCCGCTGCACCCCGAGAACGACCAGCTGATCGATATCTCCGGGGAAGAGATGAAGCTGGTCCATGACGGCCCCACCTACGCGGAGCCCCACGACTGCATCCTGGCACGCGCAGACCAGATCAACCCCAGAAAGATCTGGGCCCGTGACGACCCCTTCTTCGCCGAGACCGTGGCCATGGCCAAGGAGGATGGCGTCACCCTCGAGACCGACAACAAGATCGTGCGCGACGGCAACAAGGTGCGCGTCTACATGACCTCGGTGGCGCCACAGTTCGGCATCACCGAGTTCAAGGTCAAGCAGGGCGACGAGGTCACCGTGGTGGTCACCAACCTCGACCAGGTCGAGGACGTCAGCCATGGCTTCACCATGACCAACCATGGCGTTGCCATGGAGGTCAGTCCTCAGCAGACCGCCAGCGTCACCTTCACCGCCGACAGGCCCGGGGTGCACTGGTACTACTGCCAGTGGTTCTGTCATGCCATGCACATGGAAATGACCGGCCGCATGCTGGTCGAAAAGGCCTGATAGCACCCAGAGGGGCCGGGCAGACGCCCGGCCCCGCTTGTTCGCGGAGAGACGCATGACCCGACGACAACCTCGCGTCGTCCCCCGACTCATTCTCGCTGCCTGGCTGCTCCTATGGCTGCCGGGCGGCCTGCTGGCCGCCGACCTGACGGCCACCCCGGGCGAGCCGCTGCAGCCGCTGGTCGAGCGTGCCGCAAGTGGCGACCGCCTGCTGCTGCCCGCTGGCCGATACCCTGGCCCGCTGGTCATCGACCGCACGTTGACCCTCTCGGGAGACCCGGGTGCCGTGATCGACGGCGGCGGCGACGGCCATGCCGTGGTGCTGAATGCTCCGGATAGCGTGCTGGAGGGCGTGACCATCGAGAACTGGGGCGCCAACCTCACCGACATGGATGCCGGCCTCTTCGTCGAGCAGAGCGCCACCGGCAGCGTGATCCGTGACTCACGGCTCCAGGGCCCGGGCTTCGGTATCTGGCTCGACGCCGTCCACGACGTCCAGGTCCTCGACAATATGATCCGCGGCGACTCCTCACTGCGCTCCCAGGATCGCGGCAATGGCATCCACCTGTTCAACTCCCGTAACGTCACCGTGGCGGGCAACGATATCCGCCACACCCGCGACGGCATCTATATCGACACGAGCAGCCAGTGTCTGCTTCGCGGCAACCATATGCAGGACCTGCGCTATGGGGTTCACTACATGTACGCCTACGATAACCGGGTGGAAGAGAACACCACCCGCGATACCCGTACCGGCTACGCGCTGATGCAGTCCAAGCGCCTCAGGGTGGTGGGCAACCGCTCGGAGGGAGATCGCAACTACGGCATCCTGATGAACAACATCACCGACTCCCTGCTGCGCGACAACCACATCAGCAGGGTTCAACAGCGTCGCGACGCCCAGGGCAAGGGACTGGTCAGCGGCGCCGAAGGCAAGGCGCTGTTCGTCTACAACGCCCAGTACAACCGCTTCGAGGCCAACCGACTGGCCGACAGCGATATCGGCATCCACCTCACCGCCGGCTCCGAGGACAACGAGCTGGTCGGTAATGCCTTCGTCGGCAACCGTCAGCAGGTGATGTACGTGGCCACTCGCCCCCAGGAGTGGTCCGAGGCGGGACATGGCAACTACTGGAGCGACTATCTGGGGTGGGACCTGAATGGTGACGGCGTGGGCGACACTCCCTACGAGCCCAACGATGCCATGGACCGCGTGCTGTGGCGCTACCCGGTGGCGCGGTTGCTGATGCATAGCCCCGCCGTGCTGGCGCTGCGTTGGGTGCAGCGCCAGTTCCCTGTATTCCGTCCTCAGGGGGTCAAGGACAGCCATCCGCTGATGGAGGAACCCGGCCTAGATGGGCCCGGCCTGGATGGGCCCGGCCTGGATGGGCCCGACCTCAATGAACCCGGCATGAATCAACCCAATCTCGGAGACGCCGACGCATGACAGCGGTGATCGACTTTCAGGGCGTGACCCGTCGCGACGGTGGGCTGGCACGCCTCGACGCCCTCGACCTTCAGGTGAACGAAGGCGAGATCATGGCCCTGCTGGGCCATAACGGTGCCGGCAAGACCACCACCATGCATCTGATCCTCGGCCTGCTCTCGCCCAGCGAGGGACGCGTGGCGGTGCTCGGCGGTGCCCCCGACGGGGCTCATGCCGAGACCCTGCGCCGCCGCCTCGGCTATCTGCCCGAGAACGTCAGCTTCTACGAGCAGCTGAGCGGCCGGGAGGTGCTCGACTACTTCGCCCGCCTCAAGCGGGTCGACCGCGGCCAGGTGAGCGAACTGCTGGACCGGGTCGGCCTGGGTCACGCGGCTGAGCGGCGGGTGAAGACCTACTCCAAGGGCATGCGCCAGCGCCTCGGCCTGGCCCAGGCGCTGCTCGGCGACCCGCGTCTGCTGCTGCTCGACGAGCCCACCACCGGCCTCGACCCGGCCGCCACCCGCGACTTCTATGACACGGTACGTGGCCTGCGCGATCGCGGTTGTACGGTGTTGCTCTCCTCACATGTGCTGCCCGGGGTGGAACCCTATATCGACCGAGCCCTGATCCTTGGCGGCGGCCGTCGACTGGCGCTGGGTAGCCTGACGGAGCTGCGCATGGAAGCGGCCCTGCCGATCACCGTACGCGCCCGCAGCCACGGCGCTGGTGGTGATCTCGCCGGGCGTCTGGCCGACTGGGAGGATCCGCGTATCGGGATCTCCGCCCTCAACGGCCACGAGGTATCGCTCAGCGTACCGCCGGACGCCAAGCTCGCCGTGCTGCGTCGGCTCACCGACACTGCCGGCGTCGAGGATATCGAACTACTGCCACCGACCCTGGAGCACCTCTACACTCACTTCTCCGCAGAACTCTCGCCCCAGCAACGAGGAGATAGCGAATGAACGCCATCCTGACCATTGCCGGCAAGGAGTTTCGTGACGGAATGCGCAACCGCTGGGTACTGGCCATCGCCCTGGTGCTGGCCTTCCTCGCCGTAGGCATCGCCTGGTTCGGTGCCGCCGCCAGCGGTGGTCTGGGCTTCACCTCACTGGCCACCACCGTGGTCAGCCTGGCGACCCTCGCGGTATTCCTGATTCCGTTGATCGCCCTGCTGCTGGCCTTTGACGCCGTGGTGGGCGAGCAGGAGGCAGGCACCCTGCTGCTGCTGCTCACCTACCCCATCAGTCGCACCCAGCTGCTGCTCGGAAAGTTCCTCGGTCATGGCCTGATCCTGGGTGCCGCCACGGCGCTGGGCTTCTCCGTCGCCGGGGCGGTGATCGCGGTGGGTGCCGAGGGTGTGGCACTCGGCGAGCTGGCCCACGGCATGGGCCTGCTGATCGGCAGCAGCATCCTGCTGGGCTGGGTATTTATCGCCTTCGCCTACCTGATCAGCGTCTGTGTCAGCGAGAAAGCCCGGGCCGCCGGCCTGGCACTGGTGGTGTGGTTCCTGTTCGTGCTGGTCTTTGACCTGGGCCTGCTGGCACTGCTGGTCAGTGTCGAGCGGGGCGGCGACTGGCTACCCTGGCTGCTGCTGCTCAACCCCGCCGAGTGCTTCCGCCTGATCAACCTGGCCGGTTTCGAAGCCGCCCGCAGCTATAGTGGCCTGACCTCCATCGCCGAAAGCGGCGTCTTTCGTCCCGCCATGGTCACCGCCATCCTGGTGGCCTGGATCGCGGCACCTCTGGGCCTGGCGCTGCTGCGCTTCCGGCGACGCACCGCCTGACCCTACCAGGCCGCCCTCAATCTCCCGCTGATGAGTGATTCATCGATGAAGAAACTGACCCTGCCGCTCCTGCTGATCATCACCCTGCTGCTCTCCGCCTGCGGCGAGTCAGAGCCGGAAGTGCTGGCCGCCGCCCAGCCCATCGAGGCCGGCGACGCACCGCCTGACCCTACCAGGCCGCCCTCAATCTCCCGCTGATGAGTGATTCATCGATGAAGAAACTGACCCTGCCGCTCCTGCTGATCATCACCCTGCTGCTCTCCGCCTGCGGCGAGTCAGAGCCGGAAGTGCTGGCCGCCGCCCAGCCCATCGAGGCCGGCGACAGCTGCCACGTCTGCGGGATGCTGATCACCGAGCACCCCGGCCCCAAGGGCGAGGCCTTCATGGACAAGCAGGAGGAGCCGCTGAAGTTCTGCTCCACCATGGATCTGTTCGCCTTCCTCAAGCAGCCCGAGAACGAGACCCGGGTCTCCCACGCCTATGTGCACGATGTGGCCGTTGCCCCCTGGGTCACTCCCGACGACGAGGCCTTCGTGCTGGCCAGCGAAGCGGTCTACGTGGTGGGTCACGGCCAGCGCGGCGGCATGGGTCACACCCTCGCCTCGTTCGCCGACAAGGCCGACGCCGAGGCATTCCGCGAGGAGCATGGCGGCGAGATGGTCAGCTTCGCCGAGATCGACCTCGAGCTGCTGGGCCGCCTGGGCCGGGGCGAGCTGGGCGGCGATATCGGTGGGAGCATGGGCGGCATGCAACATGCGCAGTAGGTAGCACGAGAAACGGCCCTCGAGCTGCGCGGTGGGGGCCGGCATGCTAGCCTCGGGCGCACCGCCACCCGAGGAGCCCATGGATGTCGTCACGCCTTTCCCGTCTCGCTGCCGCCCTGATGGCCCTGATCTTGGCCGGGCCGGCCGCCGCCGTGCAGTTCAACGTCGCCGAGATCCAGCGCCATGGCGCCTGGCAGTCGATGATTCTGAGCCTCGGCGAGGAGCGCCTCTACCGCGCCCTGGAGGGTGATAACTACGCCGACGCCCACTTCAGCGTCAATGTCAGCCAGGGCGCCTGCGAGGCACCCTGGCTGGAGCTGCGCGTGGACCTCGGCGAGCACCAGCCTGAAAGCCAGGTGGTCAACCTGGTACCCGCCGACCTCAGGGTCGATGAGCAGACCATTCACTCGGGACAGGCCGAGTTTCGCACCGAGCGTGGCGACAGCGGCTTCTATGTACGGTTCGATCTTCCCGAGCAGCTACTGCTGCTCGATGAGATGCGCCGGGGCGAGATCCTGCGCCTGCGAATGATGCGCGGCCCCGACGACCCCTGGTTCATGGTCTTCGCCCTCGATGGCGCCGGCGAGGCAATGGATCGCATGGCGCAGGCCTGTCGCCCCTGAGCTCAAGCAATGAGTGAGCCCCGCTGACAGCAGTGCCCCGGCGCCGTATGCTGGGTACCGATATCAACCGACACCCCCCAAGGAGTGCCCCATGCGACGCCTAGCCCTCGCCCTACTGACGGCGACCCTGCCTGCCCTGGCTCTTGCCCAGACCGACGCCGCCCCCGACGTGGTGCTGCATACCAGCGAGGGTGCCATCGGCATCGAGCTTTACGAGGAGCAGGCCCCCAAAAGCGTCGAGAACTTCCTCGCCTACGCCGAGTCGGGCCACTACGACGGCACCCTCTTCCACCGGGTGATCGACGATTTCATGGTCCAGGGCGGCGGCTTCGACACCGACTTCACCCAGAAGGCGACCCGCGAGCCGATCGAGAACGAGGCCGACAACGGCCTCAAGAACCGCCGCGGCACCCTGGCCATGGCGCGCACCGGGGCGCCCCACTCGGCCACCGCCCAATTCTTTATCAACGTCGCCGATAACGGCTTCCTCGACCATGTCAGCACCCAGTCGGGGCGGACCTGGGGCTATGCGGTGTTCGGTCGGGTCGTCGACGGCATGGAGGTGGTGGACACCATCAAACGCGTGCCCACCGGAAATCGCGGCCGCCTTCAGAACGTGCCGAAAACGCCGGTGATCATCGAGCGCGCCGAGGTACTCGGCGATTGATCGATAGAAGAGGGTAACCAGAGTGGCGACACTGCTGTTTCGGCTCGACAACGTACCCGAGGAGGAGGCCGACGAGGTACGCCGCCTGCTCGAGCAGCACGGCTTCAACACCTTCGAGAGCCGTGCCGGCTTCTGGGGGCTTGGCGTGGCGGCCATTTGGCTGCGCGACAAGGGCGATTACGAGGCCGCCAGAGAGGCGCTGGATAGCTATCAGCAGGGGCTCGCCGAACGGGTTCGCGAGGAGCGCGATACGCTGGCCGAGCGCGGTGAGGCACCCACCCTGTGGCGCCGCCTGCACCAACACCCCGTGCGCATGCTGTTGATTGTACTGGCATTGGCCGGGGTGTTGACCCTTACCCTGCTGCCCTTCCTGGGCCTGATCAGCTGATGCCTGGATACGCCAACGCCCCCGCCGGTTAAACCGACGGGGGCGTTGCATGGTGTGGAAGCCGAGGACTTCCTGGATCAGCTGCGGATCAGGTGATCGAAGGCGCTCAGCGCGGCCTTGGAGCCCTCGCCCATGGCGATGACGATCTGCTTGTAGGGCACGGTGGTCACGTCGCCGGCGGCGAAGATCCCGGGCACCGAGGTCATGCCGCGCTCGTCGACGATGATCTCGCCGCGCTCGGAGAGCTCGATGGGTGAATCCTTGAGCCACTCGGTGTTGGGTACCAGGCCGATCTGCACGAACACGCCCTCCAGCTCGACCTGGCGGATCTCGCCGCTGGCGCGCTCCTCGTAGGTGAGGCCGTTGACGCGCTGGCCATCGCCATTCACCTCGGTGGTGCGGGCCCCCAGGATGATCTCCACGTTGGGCAGGCTGCGCAGCTTCTTCTGCAGCACCTCATCGGCGCGCATCTCGTCCATGAACTCGAACAGCGTCACATGGCCGACGATGCCGGCCAGGTCGATGGCCGCCTCGACGCCGGAGTTGCCCCCGCCGATGACCGCCACCCGCTTGCCCTTGAACAGCGGGCCATCACAGTGGGGACAGTAGGCCACCCCCTTGTTGCGATACTCGGCCTCGCCGGGCACGCCCATCTCACGCCAGCGGGCACCGGTGGCCAGCACCAGGGTCCTGCTCTTGAGGCTGGCGCCGGACTCGAACTGCACCTCGTGCGTCTCGCCCGGCTGACCCGGCAGCAGCTTGACGGCACGCTGCAGGTTCATGATGTCGACCTCATACTCCCTGACATGCTCCTCCAGTGCCGCGGCCAACTTGGGCCCGTCGGTATGGGGAACGGAGATAAGGTTCTCGATGGACATGGTGTCGAGCACCTGGCCACCGAAGCGCTCGGCGGCGACACCGGTGCGAATGCCCTTGCGTGCGGCATAGACCGCCGCCGCGGCAGCGGCGGGGCCACCACCGACCATCAGGGTATCGAAGGTCGGCTTCTCGCTGAGCTTGGCGGCCTCGCGCTCGGCGGCACCGGTGTCCACTTTGGCCAGGATCTGCTCCATGCTCATGCGACCCTGATCGAAGGGCTCGCCGTTGAGATAGATGCTCGGCACCGACATCACCTGGCGCTCTTCCACCTCGTCCTGGAACAGGGCCCCGTCGATGGCCACGTGATGGACATTGGGGTTGAGGACTGCCATCAGGTTCAGCGCCTGGACCACATCCGGGCAGTTCTGACAGGAGAGCGAGAAGTAGGTCTCGAAGTTGAGCTCACCGTCTAGCCCCTTGATCTGCTCGATCACCTCGTCGCTGGCTTTGGGCGGGTGGCCGCCTACCTGCAGCAGCGCCAGCACCAGGCTGGTGAACTCGTGACCCATGGGGATGCCGGCGAAGACCACGCCGGTCTCCTCGCCGGGGCGATTGATGGCGAAGGAGGGGCGACGCGCCTCCTCGCCATCAAGCTTTAGGGTAATCTTGTCGGTCAGGCCGACGATATCGGCCAGCAGGCCATGCAATTCCTTCGACTTGGCGCCATCATCGAGGGACGCAACGATCTCGAAGGGCTGAGTGACCTTGGCCAGATAGGCCTTGAGCTGAGTTTTCAGATTGTCGTCCAACATGACAGCGTGTTCCTTCATGTTCGAGAGTGTCAGGCCACGAGCTAGCCATGCCCTGCCGGTTTGGCAGTGCCATCGATCTGACTCGTGATGCGAAATAGGGCCCCGGGCGGGGGGAGGTGCCCGGGGCGGTGTGGCAAGGCCGGAAGAGGGGCCTCGCCACGCAGGCGGGGCTTAGATCTTGCCGACCAGGTCCAGTGACGGAGCCAGGGTCTCTTCGCCTTCTTCCCACTTGGCCGGGCAGACCTCGTTGGGGTTGGCACGCACGTACTGGGCGGCCTTGACCTTGCGCAGCAGCTCTTCGGCGTTGCGGCCGATGTTGCCTGCGTTCAGCTCGATGATCTGGATCTTGCCATCGGGGTCGACCACGAAGGTGCCACGCTCGGCGATACCGGCATCCTCGATCAGCACCTCGAAGTTGCGCGAGATGGTGTGGGTCGGGTCGGCCAGCATCGGGTAGGTCAGCTTGCCGATGGTCTCGGAGCTGTCGTGCCACGCCTTGTGGGTGAAGTGGGTGTCGGTAGAGACGCTGTAGATCTCGACGCCCAGCTTCTTGAACGCTTCGTAGTTGTCCTGCAGGTCACCCAGCTCGGTGGGGCAGACGAAGGTGAAGTCGGCCGGGTAGAAAAAGAAGATGCTCCACTGGCCCTTCACGTCCTGTTCGCTGACGTCGATGAACTCGCCGTTATGGTAAGCGGTGGCCTTGAACGGCTTGATTTCGGTGTTAAGCAGGGACATTCGTTAATGCTCCTTTCGTCATTGCCTAGGGATGGCTGGAATACGCAGGCATGGTAGCCCGTATTACCCGATAGTATAAATTGAATGGGGGCATCGCCCTGATAATTCAACCCTATGACAGGGCGGTGCACGGTCAGCCGATGCGCACCGCCTCCCCCTGGCGGTCCAGTGCCAGGAAGGCCTCGACGTTACCCATCTTCAGCGACTCGACCATGCGCTCGAGCTGCGCCTCGGCCTGCTCGGAAGCGGGGGCTTCGCTACCACGACCCGAAAGGGCACCGACGAAGACGATGTCCCACTCGACACCGGTGTTCTGCGACTCCGCCACCAGGCCGGCCATATCGGTCAGCTCCTCGGGGGCCTTGTCGACACACAGCACCGGGGCAAGCACGCCGCCTTCGCCCTGCTCGAAGCGGGCACGCTGCTCGGCGGAGGGGTTGTCCGGCAGTTCGGCACGCGTAAAGACGAACAGCAGGCGCTGGGCATCGGGCTGCAGGCGCGCCTCGCTGAGCAGATCTGAGAAGTTGGTGATGGCCATGCGAAGCCTCCAGTGGCAATCGAAAAGAAGAGTGAGCGCCAGCCTGCCCCCTTTGGAGGCGACGCTCAAGGGGAAGGCGGAAGAATCGGCCAGGTCAAGATGGCGGGAGCAAGACTCAGCCGTGGCGGGCACTGAGGATATGGTGCAGGCCGCTGCACTCCACCAGGGGGTCGTCGCAGTTGACCACCACCTCGGTGTGGCCCAACACATGGCCCTTGCCGGTGATGGTGTTCTCCACCACCGTGTGGGAACCCTCCCGACGAGTGCCGGTAAAGGTGCCGATAAAGCCGGTCTCGCGCAGGGAGATGGTCTCCAGCCGATCACCGGGCTCGAGGGTACCCTCATGGCGCATCAGCGCCAGGCGTGCCGAGGTACCGGTGCCGGTGGTGCTGCGGCAGATCACCCCCGGATGCACATAGGTGGCCGAACGCGAGCGGTAGAAGTCATCGGCCACCTGCTCCACCGGCCCCATGAAGTGCAGGAAGGGCAGTGGCCCCACATCGCCCAGGGTGTAGTGGGAGAAGCCGCGCTCGGCCTGAATCGCCTCGACGATCCTGTGGGCACACTCGGCGAGCCCGCGCTCCTCGTCGCGGTTGAGATGAAAGCCGAGCTCACCGGCATCCACCAGGGCATAGAAGCCGCCGCTGTAGGCCACGCTGTAGGCCACCTCGCCCAGCCCCGGCACCTGGATCGAGGCACGATAGGTATCGATATAGCTGGGCAACCCCTCGCAGGTGATCGCCTCCACCACGCCGTTCTCCACTCTCGCCTCGATCCTGACCGGTCCCGCCGGCGCCTCGAGCGTGAAGCGCTGCACGCCCTCCCTCTTGGGCACGATGCCGGCCTCGAGTACCGCGGTGGCGGTGCAGATGGTGTTGGAGCCCGAGTAGATGGGATAACCCATCACCTCCATGATGATATAGCCGGCGGCCGCCTCGGGGTCACTGGCCGGAACGATCAGGTCCACCGACATCTCGGGCACGCCATAGGGTTCGAACAGCAGCAGCTTGCGCAGGCCATCGGCATCATCGCGCAAGTAGTGCATCTGCTCGCGTACCGTGGCGCCGGGCAGGGCGTCGATGCCGCCCAGCACAATCCGACTGACATCACCGCCGGCGTGGGTGTCCATCATCCTGAAGCTGAGCGGACGGGTCATGGGCGAGACTCCTGCTGGGAAGAAGGAGCGGCAAGGGCGAAGGGAGCACCATGCACCTCCCACTGGCGGTCGGGAACGATCACGACCTTGCCCAGGAAGTTGCTGCCGCGACTGACGAAGTAGCGCTCGGCCTGGTGAAGTTCCGAGAGCCGGAAGGTGGCATGCAGCACCGGCTTGAGCTTACCGGAGTGGATCCAGGCGATCAGCTGCTCGGCCTCGTCACGGGTGCCATGGGAGACACCGAAGATCTGGACCTGATAGAGGTAGATGCGCGTCCACAGGATCTCCGAGATATTGCCGCCGCTGGCCCCGGCGATGGAGAGCCGCGGATAGCTGGTGCGCGCCTTCATGTCCTGAATCATGGTGTCGATGAAACAGTCGGTCATCTCGCCACCGACCAGGTCCATCACCGCATCGATAGGCGCCCCGCCGGTAGCCTCGAGGACCCGCTGGGCGAAGCCCTCGAGCTCGCCGCGATCGATTACCGCCTCGGCACCCAGGGCCTCGAGCGCCTCCGCCTTCTCCGGCTGGCTCACCGCATAGGGGGTGGCCCCCAGGATGCGGCAAAGCTGGATCAGTGCCGTGCCCACGCCACCGCTGGCGCCGCTGACCAGAACCCGCTCACCGGCAGCCACGCCGGCCGAGGTCAACATATGGTAGGCGGTCTGATAGGAACACATGCCCAGGGCGGCGAGCTCGGCATCCTCGAGCTCGGGATTGGGCACATGATGGAACTGGTCCGAGGGAACGACCACATACTCGGCGAAGCCGCCATCAGCGCCATGGCCGTAGTAGTCCGGGGTCAGATTGATGTCGCGGCGGGCGTCCGGGTAGAGGTTGAAGTCGAGCAGGCCGCGCTCGCCGATCCGTGCGGCGTCAACGCCTTCGCCCACCGCCACCACGCGCCCGGCAATATCGGCACCCTGAATGCGCGGGAAGGTCAGGGTCGGCTCACCGCCCATGGCAAAGGAGGTCACCTCGCCCTTCTTCACCGGGTAGAGTCCCTCTCGGGCCTTGCGGTCGGTGTTGTTCTTGGCGGTGGCCGTGACCCCTACCAGCACCTCGCCTGGGCCCGGCCGCGGGGTCGGCACGTCATCTCGGTAGACCAGCCTGTCGATGTCGCCATGCCCGGTCAGCAGCATGGCCGACATGGTGGCGGGAACGGTTGCATGGGGAGTGGGGTTCGCCATCTGCTGCCTCCTTGGTGGGAATGCTCGTGGGGCCACCGGCAACGCGTCGGCGGCTTGAAATTGTCCACAGCACAATAGCAGAGAGCCCCCGGCACAACCGAGTCCTTGAGGTAGCGAATAGCGGTGTGATCCTTCCTGTTTTACGGCAAGGAGATGACGGTTTTTTCTGCGCCCCTTGGCTCTGGCCCCCTACCAGTGCAGCGGATAGCGCCGATGGCGAGCCAGGTTGTTCACCAGCACCGCCACCACCACCATGATGGCGCTACCGACGCCGATGGGCATCAGTGGATACCACCAGCCCAACCCCGTGATCTCGGGCCCGCCGATCACCGCGATCAGAGCCGCGGCGGCACCGGGCGGGTGCACACTGTGAGTCAGCTGCATCAACAAGATGGAGAGCGATACCGCCAGGGTCACCGCCAGCGTGGTAGCGCCCAGCAGCTGGAAGCAGGCGACCCCGGCCATCGCCGAGAGCAGGCTGCCCAGCAATACATTGCGCGGCTGAGCAAAGGGGCTTTCCGGTGCGGCGTAGAGCAGCACCGAGGTGGCGCCGAAGGAGGCCACGATCAACAACTGCTGGGAGAGCCAGTGCGCACTGAGCCAGCAGATCGCCCCCATGCCGGCCACGGCACCCAGCCATGACCAGAAGGCATCGCCGAGATCAGGCGTATCGCGTCGCAGGCGTTCACCGCGCATCTTTCCCAGATAGGTCTTCATCGTTCCTGAATCGTGAGGGGGTGAGCGGCAGAGTCTGTCAAATTACCTAGCGACATGAAAGCAAGTATTATTTATAACCAAATGAATTAAATTTGACCGGCATCATGTTTCCCCTGCCTCGCCAAGGCATCGCTCCCCTTATCCACTCTGACAACATCACCACTGGCAGCGAAACGAACGGGCGCCCCCTTTCGACGAGTCTCAGGCACGCAGAAGGGCCCGGGGAGAGAGTTCTCCCCGGGCCCTTCGATATTCTTGGCGCGCCCGGCAGGATTCGAACCTGCGACCTTTGGCTTCGGAGGCCAACACTCTATCCAACTGAGCTACGGGCGCCTTGCTCGACATGGCATCGAGCGGTCGACATCCTAACCGCCAGGCAGGCCACTGTCCAGCGCAAGGCGTTGCGAACGCTTTCATGGCACCTAAGCGTGGAGGACGCTGCCATTTTCCTGGCGACAGGGTTGCCGGTATACTGTCGGCAATGACTGCATGATGGCATCTCCTCGGCTGCGTTGCCGATATCGTTCCCGCCGGGCGCTGCCACGAACAACTTCCTAAAGGACCGTGAAGAGGTGGTGAGAGTGAAATTCAGCAAGCTGATCATGGGGTGCCTGGCCACCCTGGGCCTGACCGCCAGCGCCGGCACCGCCCTGGCGCAGGACGACGCCGAACGCGAAGCCATCGCCGAGCGCCTGAAGCCGGTGGGCGAGCTCTGTGTCGAGGGCGAAGATTGCGGCACCGCCAGTGCCAGTGCCGGTGGCGCCAGCAGCAGTGCCTCCAGCGGCGGCGATATCGATGGCGCCAGCATCTACAACAATGTCTGCATGGCCTGTCATGAGACCGGTGCCGCAGGTGCCCCGATTCGCGGCGACGAAGCGGCCTGGGCCGATCGCGTGGAGAAGGGCTTCGCCACCCTGCTGGATCACTCCATGAATGGCTTCAATGCCATGCCGGCTCGAGGCGGCAACCCCAACCTCTCCGACGCCGAGATGGAGGCCGTCACCGCCTATATGGTTGAGCCGGTGATGGATGTGCCTGAGCTGGGAGGCGGCGACGAGGCGGCGGCCGAAGCGCCGGCAGAGGAAGCCGACGAGAAAGCACAGGCCGATGCCGCTAGCCAGGAAGATACTACCGATGACTCGGCTGAGAGTGCCAGCGCCGAGGAGTCAGCCGCGGATGGTGAACCCTCCCACGCCGGTATCGACGGAGAAGCGATCTTCAATCAGATCTGCATGGCCTGTCACATGACGGGGGCAGCTGGCGCTCCGGTCCGCGGTGAAGCCGACCAGTGGGCTCCTCGCCTGGAGCAGGGCATCGAGACCCTCTACGACCACTCCATCAACGGCTTCAACGCCATGCCGGCCAAGGGCGGCAACCCAAGCCTCTCCGATGATGAGGTGAAGGCTGCTACCGACTACCTGATCGCTCCGGTGCGATAAGCTCCCGATCACGGCAGGTCAAGCGGGGCGCCTACGGGCGCCCCGCTTGCGTATGATCGTCAGGAAGATGCCAGCCCCGCAGAGCAGACATTCGACTCACCCCAACAGAGAGCGCAGCCCGGCGATGGCACTCTGGCCCCGCGCCTGCTTCTTCTCCGGATCCTCGCGGTCCGGCTGCCCCTCCCACTCCAGATCCGCCTCGGGCAGCTCGTCGAGGAAGCGACTGGGTGCGCAGTCCATCAGCTCTCCGTAGGTCTTGCGCTGTCGAGCCAGGGTCAGGGTCAGGGTACGCCGCGCCCGGGTGATGCCCACATAGGCCAGGCGCCGCTCCTCCTCCACCGTGCCCGCCTCGATGGCATTGCGGTGGGGCAGCAGCTCCTCCTCCAGCCCCATCAGATAGACATGCGGGAACTCGAGACCCTTGGAGGCGTGCATGGTCAGCAGCTGAACACGGTCGGAATCATCCTCCTCGGCCTGCTGCTCGAGAATATCCCGCAGCACCAGCCGCGAGATAGCCGCCTCCACGCTGTCGGTCTCGGTCTCCTCGGAGGCCGTACTCTCCTCCGGGTCGGCCTCCATCGACTTCTCCAGCTGGTCGATCAGGATCCAGACATTGGCCATGCGCCGTTCGGCGATGGTCGGGGCGCTGGCGTTCTGATAGAGCCAGGCCTCGTAATCCATCTCGTGCAGCATGTCGCGAATGGCGGCGATGGCATCGCCTCCATCCATGCGTCGCCGCACGCCGTCGATAAAGTGGGTAAACCGCCCCAGACGCTCGACCGCCCTGACCGGCAGCTGCTCGGCCAGGCCCAGCTCATGGCAAGCGGCGAACAGCGAGATGCTCCGCCCATTGGCCTGCCCGTTAGCGTAGTTGGCCAGCTTCTCCAGGGTACCGGGGCCGATCTCGCGGCGCGGCACATTGACGATGCGCAGGAAGGCGTTGTCATCGGCCGGATTGATCAGCAGCCGCAGGTAGGCCATGGCATCCTTGATCTCGTTGCGCGAGAAGAAGGAAGTGCCCCCGGAGAGCTTGTAGGGAATCTGGTAGTGCTGCAGCTTGAGCTCCAGTAGCCGGGCCTGGAAGTTGCCTCGGTAGAGCACGGCGAAATCGCGCCACTCGGCGCGCTCCTTGATGCGCCGGGTGAGGATCTCGCTGGCCACGCGATCCGCCTCGGCCTCCTCGTGGCGGTTGACCACCACGCGGATCGGCGCGCCCTCGCCCATGTCCGACCACAGGGTCTTCTCGTAGACATGGGGGTTGTTGCTGATCAGGGTGTTGGCGGCGCGCAGAATGGTGCCGGTGGAGCGATAGTTCTGCTCGAGCTTGATGACATCCAGGCGCGGAAAGTCCTCGCCCAGGGTCACCAGGTTTTCGGGGCGTGCCCCACGCCAGGCGTAGATCGACTGATCATCGTCGCCCACCACGGTGAAGGTGGCCCGCTCGGCCATCAGCAGCTTGACCAGCTGGTACTGGCTGACGTTGGTGTCCTGATACTCATCCACCAACATGTAGTGAATGCGCTTGCGCCAGCGTGCCAGGGCCTCGGGGTCGTCGCGCAGCAACACCACCGGCAACAGGATCAGGTCGTCGAAGTCCACCGCGTTGTAGGCCTTGAGGTGGCGGTTGTAGGCCTCATAGACCCGCGCGGCGAACAGCTCATCCTCATCGGCGGCATGTGAGAGCGCCTGGCCCGGCAGTATCAGGTCGTTCTTCCACTCGGAGATGCGGTGCTGCACGGCATTGATCTGGTCGGCGTCGACCTGGGCATCCTTGTGCATCAGGTCACGCAGCAGTGCCTTGGCATCCTCGGGGTCGAACAGCGAGAAGCCGGGGCGATAGCCCAGCGCCTTGAGCTCGCGGCGGATGATATTGAGCCCCAGGGTATGGAAGGTGGAGACGGTCAACCCGTGCCCCTCCTTGCCCTTGAGCATTCCTCCCACCCGCTCCTTCATCTCCCGGGCGGCCTTGTTGGTGAAGGTCACCGCAGCAATGCGTCGGGCACTCATGCCACAAACCTGAATCAGGTAGGCGATCTTGGTGGTGATCACGCTGGTCTTGCCGGAACCGGCCCCCGCCAGCACCAGGCAGGGACCGTCGATATAGCGCACCGCCTCCTGTTGCCTGGGATTGAGACCGGCGAGACGCTGCTGGATGGTCTTGGAAGCACTCAAGGGAGGGGCCTCACGCTGTCTTCCCCTGCCGCGCCGGCGAAGTCCAGCTGCCGCCAGGCTTCATAGACCAGCACCGCACAGGCATTGGAGAGATTGAGACTACGGCTGTCGGGCCGCATGGGGATGCGCAGCCGCTGCGACTCCGGCAGGGCATCGAGCATCCCCTGGGGCAGGCCACGGGTCTCGGGGCCAAACACCAGGGAATCACCGACCCGGTAATCGGGCTCATGGTAGCCACGCCGCCCGCGCGTCGATACCGCAAAGACCCGCATCGGCCTGGCGGCCTCGAGGTAGGCCTGCCAGTCAGGGTGCACGCCTACCGCTGCCCACTCATGATAATCGAGACCGGCACGGCGCAGGCGCCTGTCATCGAGTTCGAATCCCAGCGGTTCGATCAGGTGCAGGCGAAAGCCGGTATTGGCGCACAGCCGAATCAGATTCCCGGTATTGGGGGGTATCTCGGGCTGGAACAGAACGACATCGAGCATGATTTATCCGCCGTGGACCCGTTGGAACGCAGGCGGGCCCCATGATGGGGCCCGCAATCCTCGCCGCAGGGAGGCCGTCAGAAGCGCAGGCGCACGCCGACCTGAGCGCCGCGGTCCAGGGTCTGACTGCCGCGGTCGTCGTCGAAGTCGGCATCCAGCTGACGCAGCCCGAGGTAGCCATCCACATTGGGAGTGAAGGCGTAGCGGGCACGCAGACCGACCTCATAGCCCTTGTCCAGCTCGCTGGTCGTCACCACACCGGGGGTATAGAAGCCGTAACCGCCCAGCGAGACCGCCGGCAGGTTGGGCAGATAGACGTAGCCGTAGCCACCGAGACCCAAACCGCCACCCTCTCCGCCCCTGGCATCATAGTGCGTCCAACGGGCACCGATGCCCACTTCACGCCGCGAGGTGTGCTGGCTGCCCATCAGCTGGGCATGATAGACGGTAGCATCCTTGCGGTAGTCGCTGTCGAGCACGCCACCGCCGAGCTGAATGCCCTCCACGACTTCGCCGGCCGCCTCGAACTGCACGGCATCCTCGCCCAGATTGAGGTCCAGGCTGGCGGCCTGGGCAGTGCCTGCACCCACCATCAGCAGCAGGCACGCCAACAGCGTCTGTCTCGTTCTCATCATGCTCTTCCCGTTCTCTGCCGTCGGCATATCCTGTTTGGCTCCTGTAGAGCTTAGCCCAATCGACCGTCACGCCACAGAGGAAACACCATAGCGCGCACGATAGTCGCGAATGGCCTCGGCATGACCACGCAGTGAGTCGCCGGCATGCTCCTCGAGATAGGTCAGCACCATATCCAGCGTCACGATACTGACCACCGGCATGGCGTAGCGTGCCTCCACTTCCTGGATGGCGCTCAGCCCCTCGCCTTCGACCTCATCACTACCGCGCTCCTGGCGGTCCAGGGCGATCACCACCCCGGCGGCACGCGCCCCGGCGGCCTCGATCAGCGTCATGACCTCACGGATGGCAGTGCCGGCGGTGATCACGTCGTCGATGATCAGGATATCACCGGCCAGTTCGGCACCGACGATGGTGCCTCCTTCGCCGTGGGCCTTGGCCTCCTTGCGATTGAAGGCGTAGGGCAGGTCGCGGTCATGATGGTCGGCCAGCGCCACCGCGGTGGCGGCGGCCAGGGGGATGCCCTTGTAGGCGGGACCGAAGAGCACATCGAACCGCGGGGCACGCTCGGCGATCGCGTGGGCGTAGAAGCGACCCAGGCGGGCCAGGGCGGCGCCGCTGCGGAAGAGGCCGGCGTTGAAGAAGTAGGGACTGACGCGGCCGGACTTGAGGGTGAACTCGCCGAAGCGCAACACGCCCTGCTCGATGGCAAATTCGATGAACTCACGCTGGTAGGGCTGCAGGTGCTGATCCGCCACGGGGCCTCCTATCACATTTATTGGCCTTGGCCATTTACCCATACGTCGAAACGTCGGGTATCATACACGCGCGACGGAAAAGGGACCACGTATGAAAATAGCAACCATCAACGTCAACGGCATCCGCGAAGCGGTCGGTCGCGGGTTTCTCGACTGGCTGGCCAACCAGGACGCCGATGTCGTCTGCGTTCAGAACCTCAAGGCCAAGAGCTTCGAGCTGGATGACAGCATCCTCTATCCGGAAGGCTACGAGGGCTACTTCCTCGACGCCGAGCAGGACGGCTTCTCCGGGGTCGGACTCTATTGCCGCAAGATTCCCAAGGCGATCATGTACGGACTGGGCTTTCCCCAGTGCGACCATGAGGCACGCTTCCTGCAGGCCGACTATGACCGTTTCAGCATCGCCAGTTTTTTGATGCCCGACGGCAACGACCCGGCCGCCAAGCAGGCCTTCATGGCACAGTATCAGGAGTACCTCAGCAAGATGGCTCGCAAGCGCCGCGAGTACATCATCTGTGGCACCTGGCACATCGCCCACAAGACCATCGACCTGGAGAACTGGGCCGATAACCAGAGCACGCCCGGCTTTACCCCCGAGGAGCGTGCCTGGATGGATCAGGTGTTCGGCCCCACCGGCTTTATCGACACCTTCCGTGAGATCAACCGTGACGCCGGTGAGTACACCTGGTGGCCCAAGCCCGACCAGGAGGTGCCGCGATCTCGTCAGGAGGGCTGGCGTATCGACTATCAGGTGGTGGGGCCCAACTTCCGCCGCCATGTGGTGGATGCCTGGATCGACTACGACGCTACCTTCTCGGAGTACGCGCCGCTGATCGTCGAGTACGACCTGCCGCTCTAGGCACCTCCCTCCGTCGCCGTTCCGGTCAGTCGGAACGCAGAGTGCCGGCCAGTGATGGCCGGCACTCTGCATTAGCATGAGGCCTGCAGGATCAGCGCGGTATACCCAGCGACTCACGCTGGTGGTCGAACAGCTGCACGCCGGCATTCTCGGCCAGCTCGAGCATGGCATTGAGCTCGGCGCGACTGAAGCTGTCCTTCTCGGCGGTGCCCTGTACCTCGATCAGGCTGCCCCCTTCGGTCATCACCACATTCATGTCGGTATCGGCACCGCTATCCTCGGGGTAGTCCAGGTCCACCACCGGCACGCCCTTGAAGATGCCCACCGACACCGAGCTGACCAGCTGCTTGAAGGGGTCTCCCTTGATCAGCTTGTTGCGTTGCAGGTAACGAATCGCGTCCACCAGCGCCACGCAGCCGCCGGTGATGGAAGCGGTTCGCGTGCCGCCATCGGCCTGGATCACGTCGCAGTCCACGGTGATGGTGAATTCACCCAGCTTCTTGAGGTTGACCGCCGCACGCAGTGAACGACCGATCAGCCGCTGGATCTCCAGGGTGCGGCCGCCCTGCTTGCCGCGGGTCGCCTCGCGTCCACCGCGGGTATGGGTGGCCCGGGGCAGCATGCCGTACTCGGCGGTGACCCAGCCCTGGCCCTTGCCGCGCAGCCAGCGCGGCACGCCGGGCTCGACGCTGGCGTTGCACAGCACCTTGGTATCGCCGAACTCCACCAGCACCGAGCCCTCGGCATGACGGGTGTAGTCGCGGGTCAGGCGGATCTCGCGGGGCTGCTCGGGCGCGCGCCCGCTGGGGCGTCGAAAGTCGTTGGCCATGATACCTCGTGATCGATAGGGGTTGAGAAGACGTTGAGTTGTTTCGGCTGGCCGACATTCTACACGCTTGGCCCGACGCTGCCGGCGAATCGGTTACACTGCGGCCTGTTCACGAGGCATGATCCGCTCTTCTCACCCTTCATCTCACACCAGTCACCCCGGGAGCCCACCATGGTGCACAGCATGACCGCCTTCGCCCGTCAGGAGCACACCGCCGCCTGGGGCAACCTGCAGCTCGAATTGCGTTCGGTGAACCAGCGCTATCTCGAACCCCACTTCCGCCTGCCGGAGAGCCTTCGCGATCTGGAGCCCGCCTTCCGCGATGCGCTGCGTGCTCGCCTGGCGCGGGGCAAGGTCGAGGTCAGCCTGCGCTTCGAGGCCGCCGGTGAGGGCACCGAGCTCGCCGTCAACCCGACACGGCTCGCCGAGCTCGGCCGCGCCCTGGGCGAGGTGCGCCAAGTAGTGACGGAGGCCACCCCGCCCGACGCCCTGGCCCTGCTCGAGTACCCGGGGGTGCTGGAGAGCCGCGGCCCCGATCCCGAAACGGTAAAGAGTGCCGCCCTGGCACTGTTCGAGCGCGCCCTCGACGACCTGCTCGCCGGCCGCGCCCGGGAGGGGGAGAAACTCGCCGAGCTGATCCGCGAACGGCTCATCGGCATCGAGTCTCAGGTAGCCGAGGTGCGTGGCCTGATGCCACGGATCCTCGAGCGCCAGCGTGCCCAGCTGCTCGAGCGCCTGGAGACGGTAATGGCCGAGCTCGACCCCCAGCGCCTGGAGGCGGAGCTTACCCTGCTGGCCCAGAAGGCCGACGTCGACGAGGAGCTCGATCGTCTGGCGACCCATGTCGCCGAGGTGAAGCGCCAGCTCGACCAGAAGGGCCCGGTGGGCCGCCGCCTCGACTTCCTGATGCAGGAGCTAAACCGCGAGGCCAATACCCTGTCGTCGAAATCGGTGGTGGCCAGTACCACCCGCTGCGCCGTGGAGCTCAAGGTGCTGATCGAGCAGATCCGCGAGCAGGTGCAGAACATCGAATAGCAAGACCTGCCCTCCCTGCCACCCAGTGGGGGGGCGCCCTACCTGTCATGGAGACATCATGTCCGCATCTTCACCCGCCGCGGCTCGCCATCCGCGCCTGGCGGAACTCGCCCTGGCGCTGGGGGGCTTTGGCATCGGCACCAGCGAATTCGTGATCATGGGCCTGATGGAGCGAGTCGCCGCCAACCTCGAGGTGGCCACCGCCGACGTCGGCTACGCCATCTCCGCCTACGCCCTGGGCGTGGTGGTGGGGGCGCCGCTGATCTCGGCACTGGCCGCGCGCGTGCCTCGTCGTGCGCTGCTGATCACCCTGATGCTGGTGTTCGCCCTGGGCAACGTGGCCAGCGCCCTGACCACCACCTTCTGGCCCTTCGTCGCCCTGCGCTTTATCGCCGGACTGCCCCACGGCGCCTTCTTTGGCGTGGCCGCACTGGTCGCGGCGGCGGCGGTACCCGTGGATCAACGCGCTCGCGCCATCGGCCGGGTGATGCTGGGGCTGAGCGTCGCCATCGTGATTGGCGCCCCCCTGGCCACTTGGGCCGGCCAGTGGCTGGGGTGGCGCTTCGCCTTCCACGCCGTGGGCGGTGTGGCCCTGGCCACCATGCTGATGATTCGGCTGTTCGTTCCGGTCCAGCCCGGCGATCGCAACGCGAGTCCACGCCGCGAGCTCGGCGCCCTGGTCAGTCAGCGGGTCCTCGCCACCCTGGCCGTCGCCGCCATCGGCTTCGGCGGGATGTTCGCGGTATTCAGCTACGTGGTGCCGACCCTGCGCGATCAGGCGGGCATGCCCGAGGCCCTGGGCCCCTGGGTGCTGGCCATCTTCGGCATTGGCGGCATCATCGGCAACCTGGTCGGTGCCAGGCTTGCCGACCGTCACCCCGTCGGTGCAATCCCCTGCATCCTGCTGTGGAGCCTGACGATACAACTGGGATTCTATGTCGCCGCCAATCACCTGGTGACGGGGCTGCTGTTCGTTGGCCTGGTGGGGACCGGCATCGCCCTGGGGCCGGCGCTGCAGTCGAGGCTAATGGATGTGGCCGGTGAAGCGCAGACCATGGCCGCCTCCATGAATCATGCCGCCTTCAACGGCGCCAACGCCCTCGGCGCCTGGCTGGGCGGTATCACCGTCAAGACCGGCGCCGCCTGGTCGGCCACCGGGCTGGTGGGTGCCGGCCTGGCGTTGGGTGGTCTGATGATCTTCGTCCTGGGGCGCCAGCTCGAGCGGCGGCGTCCCGCCCCCTCCGGCTAGCCGGATGCAGGCCTCACATGGGTATGCGATACTTCGCCCCCTTCCACTATCGGCCTCATCCCGGTCCCCGGACCACCCAACCCGGAGATGCGCATGTCGCAAGGTACGCTGTTCGTTGTTTCCGCTCCTTCCGGCGCTGGCAAGACCAGCCTGGTGCGCGAACTGGTCGAGAGTCTCGACGGCATCCAGGTATCGGTCTCACACACCACGCGGCCCCGGCGCGAAGGCGAGGTGGACGGGGTCAACTACCACTTCGTCGAGGTGACCGAGTTCGAGGCGATGGTCGAGCGTGGCGAGTTCTTCGAATACGCCCGGGTGTTCGACAATTACTACGGCACCTCGCGGCCCGCGGTACAGGCGGCGCTGGCCGCCGGCCAGGACGTAATCCTGGAGATCGACTGGCAGGGTGCCCGCCAGGTCCGGCAGCAGCTCCCCGAGGCGGTATCGATATTTATCCTGCCTCCCTCACGGGAAGAGCTGGAGCGTCGACTCTCCGGACGGGGTACCGATGAACACGCGGTGATCGAACGGCGCATGCGTGACGCGGTGAGCGAGATGTCCCACCATGACGAGTATGACTACCTGGTGATCAATGACGACTTCACCACTGCCCTGGCCGAACTGCGCGCCCTGGTGGTATCTCATCGCCTGACCCGCCAGCGCGCCGGCGCCACCCATGCCCCCCTGCTGCAGGCGCTTCTTGCCTGAAGGCCGCGTCTGTGGCGCTTGTCAGCGCTGCCGGGCGTCGAGTAACCTATTGGGTCTACCCATAGCGGACACCCGTCCACGCGCCCACCGCGTGTTTGATGTCGGGGGTCCCGTCAGCTCTTCAGGAAGGCACCCATGGCGCGAGTCACAGTCGAAGATTGTCTGGAAAACGTCGAAAACCGCTTCAAGCTGGTGATGATCTCCACCCACCGCGCTCGCCAGCTGGCCCGCGGCTCCCGCGACGCCCAGCTGCCGTGGGACAACGACAAGCCCACCGTCATGGCCCTGCGCGAGATCGCCGCCGGCCTGGTCGACTCCAGTGTGCTCGACGAGCCCATCGAGGCCCTGGTGCGTCCGCCCCAGCCACAGTACGGTAGCTTCACCGAGGAGTGATCCCCGACGGCGCCACGGCGCCGTCCTCCCCTTTCGGACACTCACCCAGGAGTCAGGCGCGCCGCATGTTCACCATCGATGACCTGGCCGATCGTCTCGGCGGCTATCTACCCCAGAGCGAGATCCAGCAGGTCAAGCGCGCCTTCTACTATGCCGAGCAGGCCCACGACGGCCAGCGTCGGCGCTCCGGCGAAGCCTATGTTACCCACCCTCTGGCGGTCGCCAACATCCTCGCCAACATGCATATGGACCATCAGAGCCTGATGGCGGCCATGCTGCATGACGTGATCGAGGATACCGGTGTCGACAAGGAGGCCCTGGCCCAGCAGTTCGGAGCCCCAGTTGCCGAACTGGTGGATGGCGTCTCCAAGCTGACCCAGATCGCCTTCGAGGACAAGGCGGTGGCTCAGGCGGAGAACTTCCAGAAGATGGTACTGGCGATGTCCCGGGATATCCGGGTGATCATCGTCAAGCTCGCCGACCGCCTGCACAACATGCGCACCCTCGGTGCCCTGCGCCCCGAGAAGAAACGGCGCATCGCCCGCGAGACCCTGGAGATCTACGCCCGCATCGCCAGCCGGCTGGGCATCAATACCATCCGCGTGGAACTCGAGGATCTCTCCTTTCACGCCCTGCACCCGATGCGCGCCGAGCGTATCAAGCGCGCCGTCTCCAGCGCTCGGGGCCACCGCCGGTCGGCGATTCGCCAGATCCAGAACACCCTTCAGCAGAGCCTCGACGACGGGGGGCTGCCAAGCACGGTGGTCGGACGCCAGAAGCACCTGCTGTCGATCTATCGCAAGATGCGCGATCAGCGCAAGTCGTTCAACGAGATCATGGACGTCTTCGGCTTCCGGATTCTCACCGAGGATGTCGACAGCTGCTACCGCATCCTCGGCGTGGTGCATAACCTCTACAAGCCGGTGCCCGGGCGTTTCAAGGACTATATCGCCATCCCCAAGGCAAACGGCTACCAGAGCCTGCATACCACCCTGTTCGGCGCCGGCGGCATGCCCATCGAGGTGCAGATCCGCACCCGCGAGATGGAGGCCATGGCCAACAACGGCGTCGCCGCCCACTGGCTCTACAAGGCGGGCCAGACCGACCACCCCATCGCCGAGGGGAGCCACGCCCGGGCTCGTTCCTGGATCAAGGGGCTGCTCGAGATGCAGCGCCACGCCGGGGATTCGCTGGAGTTTATCGAGCACGTCAAGAACGACCTGTTCCCAGACGATATCTACGTGTTCACACCCAAGGGCGATATCATGGAGCTCCCACAGGGCGCCACGGTGATCGACTTCGCCTACAGTGTGCACACCGATATCGGCAACAGCACGATCGCCTGTCGCATCGATCGTCACCTGGCCCCGCTCTCGACCCGTCTGGAGAGCGGCCAGACCCTGGAGATCATCACGGCCCCCGGGGCGCGCCCCAATCTCAACTGGCTCAACTTCGTGATCACCGCCAAGGCGCGTTCGGCGATCCGTCATGCCCTGAAGCACCAGCAGCACACCGAGGCGGTGCAGCTCGGTCGCCGCCTGCTCAACAAGGCCCTCGGCGAATTCGAGACCAGCCTGGAGGAGCAGCCCGAAGACCTGCTGCCCGATCTGCTCGCGGAGCTGAGCCTGAAGAACGAGGATGCCCTGCTGGAGTCGATCGGCCTTGGCTCACGTGTGGCCCACGTCATCGCACGTCGCCTGATGGACCTTCAGCATGGTGCGGCCACCGGCCAGGACAACGCCCCGGACACTCGCCGCCATGGTCCGATCCTGATTAGCGGCGCCGAGGGCATGATCATCAAGTTCGCTCGCTGCTGTCATCCACTGCCCGGCGATCCGGTGGTGGGCCACCTCTCGGTAGGCAAAGGCATCGTGGTGCACCGTGCCGAGTGCCGTAACCTGGCCGAACTCAAGACCGACCCCGAGAAGCTATTCCCCCTGGAGTGGGCGGAGACCATCGACGAGGACTTCCCGGTGGCACTGCGCCTCGAGGTGCAGAGCCATCGCGGCCTGGTCGCCGAACTGGCCGGGGTGGTCACCGATGCGGACGCCAACGTCGAGCGCATCGGCATCGAGGAGCGCGACGCCCGCCTGGCCACGCTCAACCTGACCCTGGCGGTGCGTGATCGCGTCCATCTGGCGCGCATCATCAAGCGTCTACGCAACCTCTCACACGTCGAGCGCATCAGCCGCCTCGGCAACTGAGCCTTCCCCGACCGGCCCGTCAGCGCCCGATGGGGCGAGCGGGCCGTTTTTGATCAACGTGAATCAACCACATGATGGAGTACACCATGAGCAACAAGGCCGTGATCAACACCGAGAAAGCTCCCGCCGCCATCGGCCCCTACTCGCAGGCCATCAAGGCCGGCAACACCGTCTACCTCTCCGGCCAGATCCCCCTCGATCCGGCCACCATGGAGCTGGTCTCCGATGACTTCGAGGCCCAGGCCCGCCAGGTCTTCACCAATCTGCGCGCCGTCTGCGAGGAGGCCGCCGGCTCCCTGCAGGACATCGTCAAGCTCAACCTCTATCTGGTCGACCTGGGGCAGTTTGCGGTCGTCAACGCCATGATGGAGGAGTTCTTCGAGAAGCCCTACCCGGCGCGTGCCGCCATCGGCGTCAAGGCGCTGCCCAAGGGCGCGCAGTTCGAGGCGGAAGGTGTGATGATCCTCGGCGACTGATCCCTTTTCAGGAGGGTCCATTTGCGCCTATTTCTGGCTCTTGAGCCGCCCGACGATCTGCGCGAGCGGCTCGCTACGCTTGCCGACCTGGCCCAGGCCCGCTGCGGTGGTCGGCGGATGCCGGACGCGAGCCTGCATCTGACGCTGGCATTTCTCGGCGAGGTCGACGAAGGCCGTCTTTCGGCACTTGTCGAGTGGGTGGGTTGCCAGGCACCGACTGGGGGCATCTGGCGGCTGGATCGCTGGGGCAGCTTCCGGCGGCCGGGCAACGTATGGGTCGGGGGCAGGACGCACGACCCGGCGCTCGATGCGCTGCAGGCGGGCCTGTGGAACGGCCTGGAAGCCCTGGGGCTAGGCGTACGCCCGACGCGCTTCGTCCCCCACGTAACCCTGCTGCGGCGAGCCGAGCGGATGGCCATCGGGCCCCTCGAGGCACAGGCCCCGGTCGCGCTCGACTGGCGGTGGCAACGCCTGACACTGCTGCGCTCCTACACCGAGCAGGATGGGGCCCGCTACAAGGCCCTGGCCCACTCGGCCTGAGAGAGCCGGAAGGACTGCCCGCCCTCAGGCCTTCTCGGGCAGGAAACCTCCCTCCCTGAGCACCTGAGCATAGCCTTCGCGGAAGCTGGGATACTGAAACGTATAGCCACTCTCCAGTAGCCGGGTGTTGCTGCAGCGCTTGCTGGCACGGCGACGCAGCGGAGACTGGATGGTCTCGGTAGCCTCCACCTTGAGCTGTTTCGCCAGCCAGGCCATGACGTCATGGAGGGGAGCCGGCTCACTGTCGGTCGCCAGATAGAGCTCATCGACGGCCTCACCAGCGAGTACCCGACCAATCAGGTGTGCCAGCACACCGGCACAGTCATCGCGATGAATACGATTGGTATGCATGGCGGGGCTCGCCGGGGCGATGCGGCCTTCGCTGACCTGGCGTATCAGACGGTCGCGGCCAGGCCCATAGATCCCCGAGAAACGCACCACCGTGCCGGGCAGGTCGTGCTCGAGGAGTGCCCGCTCGGCCTCGCACATCAGCTGGCCGGAAAAACCGGTGGGTTCGGTGGGGCTGGTTTCATCCACGCTTTCGCCATCGCGCTGCGCGTAGACGCTGGTGGAGGAGATGAAGAAGACGTGGCGCGGTGGCTTCTCGCGTGCGCCGAATTCCGCCAGGGTGGCCCGCAGCCCCTCGGGGTAGGCGGCACGATAGGCGGCCTCCTCGAAGCGGTCGGCGCTGGCCACATAAACCAGGATATCCGCGTCCGGCAGGCCAGCCAGGCTGGCGGGATCGGCGAGGTCGGCGGTAGCCGCCTCCAGGCCCGCCTCCTTGAGCGATTCGACACGGCGGCGTACGCCAATCGCGTGCAGACCTTGCGCCTGCAGGCGCTGGCCCAGTGTCGTGCCGATGTCCCCGCAGCCCAGAATCAATGTCGTTGTCTTCACCTTTGCCTCGCCCCCTGATAGAAAGGTCCTATTGGAAATCCACAAGGATGCCCGCTAGGCAACCCTCATGACTCTAACAGAACTCCGCTATATCGTGACACTGGCCCAGGAGCGCCACTTTGGTCGTGCCGCCGAGCGCTGCTTCGTCTCCCAGCCGACCCTGTCGGTGGCGGTGAAGAAGCTCGAAGAGGAGCTCGGCGTCCCGCTCTTCGAGCGCTCCAAGTCCACGGTGCAGGTCACTCCGCTCGGCGAGAAGGTCGTCGAGCAGGCCCAGCGGGTGCTGGAACAGACCAGCGTGATCAAGGAGCTCGCTTCCGCAGGCCGCGACCAGCTGGCAAGCCCGCTGCGTATCGGCGCCATCTACACCATCGGCCCCTATCTCCTTCCTCATCTGGTACCTGAGCTTGCACGCAGCGCTCCCCAGATGCCGCTGTATATCGAGGAGGGCTTCACCGGCAGCCTGCGCCGCAAGCTGCGCAGCGGCGAGCTGGACGCCATCATCGTGGCGCTGCCCTTCACCGAGACCGATGTACTGACCAAGGCACTCTATGAAGAGGAGTTCGAGGTGCTGGTCCCGGCGGACCACGCCTGGGCCAGCCGCGACAGCGTGCACAAGGAGGAGCTGCTCAAGGAACGCCTGCTGCTGCTCGGCGAGGGTCACTGCTTCCGTGACCAGATTCTCGAGGCCTGCCCGGCCATCAGCCAGAAGCTCGCAAGCCCCAGCAATACGCTGACCGCCGAGGGGGGATCGCTGGAAACCATTCGCCATATGGTTGCCTCCAAGCTCGGCATCACGGTGCTGCCCCACTCGGCCATTGGTACCGTCCACTATGAGAGCGGCCTGCTCGAGAGCATACCGTTCGCGGACCCTGCACCGGGGCGAACCGTCGCCATCGCCTGGCGCGCCAGCTTCCCGAGGCCCAAAGCGATCGACGCCATCACCGAGGCCGTTGCTCGCTGCCGCCAGGCCGATAACGTCAAGACATGAGCGCCGAGAACACACCCCTCGACGCCCCGGTCACCTCGCTCAAGGGGGTCGGCGAAGCGCTCTCCCTGAAGCTGTCCCGGCTGCGCATCGACAGCGTGGCCGACCTTCTCTTCCACCTGCCGCTGCGCTATCAGGACCGCACCCGCATTACCCCCATCGGCACCCTGCGCGCCGGCCATGAAGCGGTGGTCGAAGGCGAGGTGATTGCCGCCGAGGTCGTACGGGGCCGGCGCCGCAGCCTGCTGGTGCGCCTGCGCGACGGCAGCGGCCTGCTCAGCCTGCGCTTCTTCCACTTCTCGCCGGCGCAGCAGCATCAGTTCCAGCCTGGTAGCCGGGTGCGCGGCTTCGGTGAGGCGCGTACCGGTGCCACCGGACTCGAGCTCTACCACCCCGAGTATCGCCTGCTCAAGGCCGATGCGCCGCCGGTGGAAGACCACCTCACCCCGATCTACCCCACTACCGAGGGGTTGCACCAGACCCGCCTGCGCGCCTTGATTGAGCAGGCCCTGGAGCGGCTCGATGACGCACCCGAGGCGCTGCCCGACTGGATCACCGCGGATCTGCGAAGCCGCTTCCGGCTGCCCGGACTCCATCGCTGTCTTCATGTGCTTCACCAGCCACCGCCGGAGGTCGACCCCGAGCAGCTGGCCGGGGGCCACCACCCGGCGACTCGTCGGCTGGCACTGGAGGAGCTGCTCGCTCACCGCCTCAGCCTGCAGACGGTGCGCCTGCGCATCCAGGAGGATGGTGCGCCCCCTCTGCCCTCGGGCCGTGGGCTGCAGGCCCGCTTCCTGACGCAGCTGCCCTTTTCCCTGACCGCCGCCCAGCGCCGCGTGCTCGACGAGATCGGCGCCGACCTGGCCCGGGAAGTGCCCATGCTGCGGCTGGTGCAGGGCGATGTGGGTTCCGGCAAGACCGTGGTGGCCGCCATGGCGGCCCTGGCCAGCATCGCCGGGGGGTGCCAGGCGGCGATGATGGCCCCCACCGAGATCCTGGCCGAGCAGCACTATCGCGCCTTCCGGGCCTGGTTTGCCCCGCTGGGCATCGACGTCGCCTGGCTGGCCGGCAAGCTCAAGGGCAAGGCACGCCTCGACACCAAGGCGGCGATCCAGGATGGCCGCGCCCAGATGGTCGTGGGCACCCATGCGCTGTTCCAGGGCGATGTACACTTCCAGCGCCTGGGCCTGGCGATCGTCGACGAGCAGCACCGCTTCGGTGTCCATCAGCGCCTGGCGTTACGTGAGAAGGGTGAGGCCGGGGGCCTTACCCCGCATCAGCTGGTCATGACCGCCACCCCTATCCCGCGCACCCTGGCGATGAGTGCCTACGCCGACCTGGATGTCTCGGTGATAGACGAGCTGCCCCCGGGCCGCACCCCGGTCAGGACCGTGGCGATGCCCGATGAGCGGCGTCCCGAGGTGGTCGAGCGCATCCGCCATGCCTGCGCCGAGGGGCGTCAAGCCTACTGGGTCTGCACCCTGATCGAGGAGTCGGAGGTACTGGAGTGCCAGGCCGCCGAGGCGACCCGGGACGAGCTGGTGGAGGCGCTGCCGGAACTCGCCATCGGCCTGGTACACGGCCGCATGAAGGCCGCCGAGAAGGCTACGGTGATGGAAGCCTTCAAGGCCGGGGAGCTGGATCTGCTGGTCGCCACCACGGTGATCGAAGTGGGAGTCGATGTACCCAACGCCAGCCTGATGATCATCGAGAACCCCGAGCGCCTGGGCCTCTCCCAGCTGCACCAGCTGCGTGGCCGAGTCGGCCGCGGTGCCACCCAGAGCTTCTGCGTGCTCCTCTATCATCCACCGCTGTCGGCCCACTCCAAGGAGCGCCTGGCGGTAATGCGCGAGACCAGCGACGGCTTTCGCATCGCCGAGAAGGATCTGGAGCTGCGCGGTCCCGGCGAGGTGCTGGGCACCCGCCAGACGGGGCTGGCCCAGATGAAGATCGCCGACCTGGAGCGCGACGCCGACCTCCTCGACCGAGTCGCGCCGCTGGCCGAGGCGCTGATGGCCAGCCACCCCGAGGCCAGCCAGCCGCTGATCCGGCGCTGGCTGGGTGAGGAGGCGGGGCGCTACGGCCAGGTGTGACGCCGTAAGCCAGCATGTCGACGCCAAGCCCAGCGGCAAGGAGATTTCTTGAAACACATAGCTTACCGCTCTCGACGAAGCCGAGCTCTTACCGCTCCGCTAAAAGCGCGGCTCCCGCTTCCCGCAACGGTGTCAGCTGCCGAGCGATCAGCATCAGCTGCGCCCCCAGCAGCGAGTCCGACTCTCCCTCGGCTACCTCGAGTGCCTCCCCCGGGGAGATCGCCTCGCGCTGCTCCAGCGCCAGGGCCAGATCATCCAGCTCGGCGATAATCGCCTCGGCCAAGGCACACTCCGCCGGTGTGACTCCCTGGCTCGCGCCGCGATGGGCACCCAGGGCGGACAGGTAGTTGAGCAGGGTATGGGCATGCAGCTGGAAAGGCACTCCCCGCTCGGCATCACGTCGAAAGGGGCCCGGCTCCTGCTGCATATTGGCCAACATGGCGGCGAGCTCCGCATCGGCGTTATGCGCATTACGGCGCGCCAGTCGATAGGTCAAGTCGTCACGCTTGCCCTCGGCGTACTGCGCCACCAGTGCCGCCAGGTAGTCCCGTTCCGAGGCCACGGCGGCGGCGGCCTGGCGATGCAGTCGTCTGCCCTGCCAGTCGGGCAGTATGGTCAGAACCGCCAGCCCGGCAATACCCGCGCCCAGCAGGGTATCCACCAGACGGGGCCAGATCAGCCCGAAGCCGTCGCCCACCTGATTGAAACAGCTCAGCACCATCAGGGTGATGGCCGCCGTGGCAAGGGTGTAGTGACGCCCGCGCAGGGCAAAGAAGGCGACCCCGGCGACCACCGCGATTCCCGCCTGGAGCGCCGGCGCCGGGAACAGGGTGATCAGCGCCCAGCCTGCCACCAGCCCCAGCACCGTTCCTAGGATGCGCTGCCACAGGAAGCGCCGGGTGGCCCCGAAGCTGGGGCGACAGACAAACAGGCTGGTCAGCAGTATCCAGTAGCCCTGGGTGGGATGGATCAGATGCAGCAGACCGAAGCCGGCCACCAGGGTGGTAGCGAGCCGTACGGCGTGACGAAAGACCGGCGAGCCTGGGGTCAGCTGCGCCTGCAGGCGCTCGATGACCTCCCCCAGACCCTGGGGGGTGCGGTCGTGGAGCACCCTGTCACCGCGCTCCCCGAGCTCCGGGTGGCGAGCCCTGGCCAGGGCTCGTGCCAGGGTCGCCAGGTTATCGGCTACGGCCTCCAGGGCGGGCAGCAGCGCCTTGCGCTCGTCGGTCAGCTCCCCGCGCAGATGTGCCAGGGAGGCGTCGAGATCGACCAGCGCCTGCTCGCTCGGGGCCAGGTCGAAGCTGCGCTTAAGCAGCAGCCCCCGGGCCAGGGTGCGGCACGCCTCGCCCTGTCGGGAGAGTACCCGCTGCATCCGAAACAGCACATCGTGATGAAAGAATGCCTCGGCCAGCTCGGCATAGGGGGAGTGGGAAGAGCTGGCCCGCTCATGGATGTCCTGGGCGATCATGTAGAGCCCCAGATAACGGGCCAGGCGCGGCGATTCGCGCTGCCCCTCCAGGCGACGGAAGAGACGCTCCTTGGCGTCGTTGAGGGCCTCCACCACAACGCCATTCTGATGCGCCAGGGCCAGGCGCCTGCTCTCCACATCCAGTTCGCGCAAGGGCTCGAACAGCGCCGCCTTGAGGCCGAGGTAACGGGCCAGCTCACGGTAGACCCGTGCCAGGGCAAGCTGCAGCGGCTGACGCGAGAAGAACGCACACCAAACGACCGAGATCACTCCATACCAGGCGGCACCGGCCACCAGTAATGACGGTTCCCGCCACAGTTCATCCAGCACCGGGCTGTCGCGTTGCTCGAGGCTGATCAGGGTGTAGATGGCCAGGATCAGGGTGGCGTTGGCGATGGTGGCGTAGCGCTGACCGACGGCGCCGAACATGGTCATGCCGAAGGCGGCCACACCCAGGCTCACGACGAGGAGCCAGGGATGGACGAAGAGCAGCTCCATCGCCAGCGAGGCCAGCGCGAAGCAGACCAGGGTGACCAGCAGGGCGGCCAGCCGCCCGGGCCAGTCGTCATCGGTCTCGGCCAGGGCACAGGCGATGGCCCCCAGGAACAGCGGAATCAGGCTGGCCATATCACCCCGCCACCAGCACAGCAGGGTGATGCCACCCAGGGCAATAAACACCCGCAGGCTGTAGGCGGCAGGCTCTAGGGTCCAGAAGCGCCGCAGGACCAGTGACGGAGACATGGTGAGAGGTGTCAGAGGTGGCGCAGCAACTTCTGCAGGCGCTGCAGGTCGTTGGCATCGCCCACCAGGCGCACACAGCCCTCCATCATGCCGTCGAGGAAGACCTGCTGGCTTGGCTTGCGCAGCACCTCGAGCGCGGTCGCCGCATCCTCGAAGCGCAGCTCCAGGTCGAGATCCACCGGCAGGCCGCGGCCATGCTCGATGCCACGAGGCGACATGCGGTAGTGCCGGGCGATGGAGAGATCTTCGGTGGCCACCCCCCAGTCGAGATGGCCCATCTCATTGAGGAGCTCGCGGAAGCGTGCCTTGCGACGCAAGGCGCGCTTGAGTAGCCAACCCAGCACCCAGAGCATCAGTTTCAGCTTCATGTCATCACCACCGGATCCCTGGAGAATAGGGGAGAAAGACGCCTGGCACCGGAAAGGGGCCAGGCGTTCGGGGGGCACTTCCCGGAGTGACGTTCCCCGGAATCACTTTCCCCGGAGTTACTTGGCCACGGCGTCCTTGAGGCCCTTGCCCGGCTTGAAGGCCACGGTCTTGCTGGCCGGAATGTTCATCGGCTGACCGGTCTGGGGGTTCTTGCCGGTGCGCGCGGCACGCTCGCGCACGGCAAAGGTACCGAAGCCGATCAGGGTGACATCCTGCCCCTGGGAGACACTCCCGGTGATCTCGTCGAGAATGACATTGAGCACCTGGCTCGCCTTGTCCTTGGACAGATCGGCACGTTCGGCAATCGCCGCCGCGAGTTCTGGCTTACGCATACAACCCTCCTGGTATTGACACTGGGTCCCGACACCTTCGTCGGGAGATAGCTGTCATGATAGTTGTCTTGGCAGACGACGCTCGCCGTTCACTCGGTTGTCTCACCGGGCGACGGGCGAGCGACGTCGAAAGAGATACTAACGATCTACTACAACATAGGGCGACCCTTGGGCCACCATCGCCGACCTAGCCTAGCAACGCCGGCGCAGCGCGCGCCAGTTCGACTTTCCGACGCACACAGCTTCCTGTCAACGCAAATCCGATCAAACGTCCGTCCTCGGCCTCGGCCAGGGCGGTCAGGTCCCCCGCCTCGCCCTCGATGCGCCAACGCGCCGGGGGATGGGTGGGCGGCAGCGATACTACCGGCAGCAACGGCGTCTTGACCAGCACCGGCCAGGGGCCATAACGCACCGGCGTCGGCGTGCCGGCAAGGGTGTGCGCCAGGGACCTGGCGCCGGCCTGCAGCGGCTGCACATACATGGCATTGACGCCATCGACGCAAGCCACATCGCCCAGGGCATGCACCCCCGGCGCCGAGGTGGCCATCAGGCGATCGGTATGGATCCCCGCGGCACTGACCTCGAGCCCCGCCGCCTCGGCCAGTGCCGTGCGGGGCCGCAGCCCCGTCGCCAGCAGCACCAGATCGGCCACCACCGATCCACCACCATCGAGATCGACAACGGCCTCGCTGCCCTCGGCAGCCAGCCCGGCGACACCGCTCCCCATGCACAGGGCCATGCCCGCCGCATGGAACGCCTCCCCCAGCGCCCAGCCCAGCGGCTCGGGGAGCAACCGTGGCAGCGGTGCCGTTTCCGGTGCGATCAGGGTCACCCGATGGCCGCCCGCCAGCAGGTCGTTGGCGAACTCGCAGCCCACCAGGCCGGCACCGATGATCGCCACTCGGGCGGGGCGGCCCAGGGCGCCTATCGCGGCGTGAAAGACCCGATAGTCATCCAGATCGTTGATCGCCATCACTCGACCGGCCAGGGACGCTGGAATATCGAAGGGCATGGTGGGCGCCGCTCCGGTCGCCAGCACCAGCTCCCCGTAGGTCAGCCGCTCCTCTCCGATATGCAGGGTACGGGAGTCGGTATCGATGGCGTCGACGCGAGTGTGGGTACGCACCACTGCATTCAGCGACTCTGCCACCGCCAGGGCATCACGGGCCGCCAGCCGCTCGGGCGGCAGTCCCTTGGTGAAGCCGGTGGAGAGCAGCGGCTTGGAGTAGTCGTCACCGCTGTCGGAGGTGATCAGGGTCACCGACCGCTCCTTGTCCAAGGCACGCAGCTGGCGCAGCAGGCCAAGGCCCGCCATGCCGCTACCGAGAATGGTCAGGGGGGCACTCATGGGTCTCCTCGTCGAGGATGGGTGGTGGTTGCGCATGGTACACTACCCGCCCCCATGGATGGACAGAGAGTCCGCGGTGTCCGATTCCCGATCCCACGCCCAGCATGGCCCCGCGCGCTGGTTACCCCTGGCCGCCGTCCGCCCCACCATGAGCCCGGCCTGGCGCCAATGGGTAGGCTCGCGGGACTCCTTGACCCTGCGCCTCACCGATGCGGGGCGCCCGCGCCCCTTCCGGGTCCACCTGATCGACCAGCGCACCGGTGCGCTGCGGCGCGACGAGGCCCAGGCGCTGAACCTCCCTCCGGGCCGCCAGGCCTGGCAGCGCGAGGTCGCGCTATGCCTGGGCGAGACGCCCTGGGTGGTGGCACGCTCTGTGGCTCCGCTCGAGGGACTGCCCGCCCACGAGCTGACGCATCTCGGCGAGCGCTCCCTGGGCAGCTGGCTGTTCCGTCAGCCCGACCTCGAGCGCGGTGAGATCGAGGTCACCCGTGACCCGGCAGGCTTCCATGAGGCACGGGGGCCCTGGGGGCGCCGTTCGGTATTTCACCATGGGGGCTTCCGCGTGCTGGTGCAGGAGTGGTTCCTCGACGCCATGGCGGATGACCTCGGCCTGCCTTCGCGCTAGGCTTTGGTGTTCCCACCCGCCACGAGGTAGAGATGGACCGCTCTTTGATGCGCCCCACGGGCCTGGCCCGACTCCCCGACTTCCTGCGCCTGACACGCCTCGACCGTCCCATCGGTACCTGGCTGCTGATGTGGCCCACCCTCTGGGCGCTGTGGACCGCCGCCGAGGGGCTGCCCAGCCGTCGCCTGCTGCTGATCTTCATCGCCGGCGTCTATCTGATGCGTGCCGCCGGCTGCGTGATCAATGACTACGCCGACCGCCACGTGGACGGCTACGTCAAGCGCACTCTCGACCGCCCCCTGGCCACCGGGCGCATCAGCGAGGGCGAGGCCCAGGCGCTGTTTATGATGCTGGTGGCGGGCGCCTTCGTGCTGGTGCTGTTCACCAACCTGTTCACGGTGCTGCTCTCCATCGGCGGGGTAATACTGGCCTTCATCTACCCCTTCATGAAGCGCTACACCCATCTGCCACAGCTGTTTCTGGGAGCGGCATTCTCCTGGGCGATCCCCATGGCATACGGTGCGGTGCTGGGCCATGTGCCCTTCGAGGCGTGGCTGCTGTTCGCGGCCAATGTGATGTGGACCATCGCCTACGACACCCAGTACGCCATGGTCGATCGCGACGACGATCTGAAGGTCGGCATCAAGTCCACCGCGGTGCTGTTCGGCAGCGCCGACCGCTTCATGATCGGCCTGCTGCAGATCGTGACGCTGCTGCTGCTGGCCTGGGCCGGCACACGACTCGCCCTGGGCGGTTTCTTCTGGCTGGGGCTGGTGGCCATGGCGGCCACCTTCGTCTGGCAGCACTGGCTGATCCGCGAGCGCAAGCGAGAGCCCTGCTTCCGGGCCTTTCTCAACAACTACTGGTCGGGTCTGCTGGTGTTCGCGGGCATCGCCCTGAGCCTGTGGCCAGGCATCCAGTAGCCGGGCCTCCGGTGCGGGCCGGCCTGTCACGTCAGTGTCATAATGTCGTGATCTACTCGACATCGACCCGTCATTGACCCGAGGCTTCAGGATGACCGCCAAGACCGTACTGATCGTCGATGATGAAGCGCCCATCCGCGAGATGATCGCCATGGCGCTGGAGATGGCCGACTATCGCGTGCTCGAGGCGGACAACGCCCAGACCGCCCATGCCATGGTGGTCGACCACCAGCCTGACCTCCTGCTGCTCGACTGGATGATGCCCGGCACCAGCGGCATCGAGCTGGCGCGGCGCCTCAAGCGCGACGAAACTACCGCCGAACTGCCGATCATCATGCTCACCGCCAAGGGCGAAGAGGACAACAAGATCCAGGGGCTCGAGGCCGGCGCCGATGACTATATCACCAAGCCCTTCTCCCCCCGGGAGCTGGTGGCGCGTCTCAAGGCCGTGCTGCGCCGGGCAACGCCCCATGGTGTCGAGGAGGCGGTGGAGGTGGATGGCCTGCGGCTCGATCCGGTCAGCCACCGGGTCAGCGCCGACGGTCGGGAGCTGGGTGTGGGCCCTACCGAGTATCGCCTGCTGCAGTTCTTCATGACCCATCAGGAACGCGCCTACACCCGCAGCCAGCTGCTCGATCAGGTGTGGGGCGGCAATGTCTACGTGGAGGAGCGCACCGTCGACGTGCATATCCGCCGCCTGCGCAAGGCGCTGGGTGAGCGCCATCAGCACCTGGTACAGACGGTGCGTGGCACCGGCTACCGGTTTTCCACCAAGGGCTGACGTGAGGCACTGGAGGCATGAGCTATGGCGCCTGCTTCTGCTCGCTGGCCTCGGCCTGGCGGTCGGCTGGCCGCTGGGCGCGCCGGGGGCCGGACTGGCCCTGGGGCTTGCGCTGAACCTTGTCTACCATCTCTATCAACTGCACCGCCTTCACCACTGGCTGACCCATGACAGCCAGGCCGAGCCGCCCTCGGCCGCCGGGCTATGGGGTGAGCTGATGGACCGCCTCTACCGCTACCAGAAGGTCCAGCGTATCGCCCAGGAGCGGCTGCGCAGCACCCTGGGGCGGATTCAGGAGTCCTCCGAGGCCATGCGCGACAGCGTGGTCATGCTCGATCGACACGGCGACATGGAGTGGTGGAACAGCGCGGCGGCCCGGCTGCTGGGGCTGGAAGCGCCCCATGATCGCGGCCACCATATCACCAACCTGCTGCGCGACCCGCGCTTCATCGAGTACTTCCATGCACGCGACTACCGCGACTCCCTGACCCTGCCCTCCCCCATCGACGAGCGGACCATCCTGGAGTTTCAGATCACCCTCTATGGCGACGACGAGCGGCTGCTGATGGCCCGCGACATCACCCGCCTGCATCGCCTCGAGGAGATGCGCCGCGACTTCGTGGCCAATGTCTCCCATGAGCTGCGCACCCCTCTCACCGTGCTGGCCGGCTACCTGGAGACCTACGCCAGCTTCACCGACCAGCTGCCCCCACGGTTCGCCAGGGGACTCGGCCAGATGCAGGAGCAGACCACCCGCATGCAGAACCTGGTCCAGGACCTGCTGCTGCTCTCGCGGCTGGAGATCGACCGCAGCGGAGGCGACCATGCCCCGCTGGACATGGTCAGATTGCTGGAGGGCGTAAAGCGGGATGCCGAGGCGCTATCCGGCGGTCGCCACACCATCCGGGTAGAGCTCAAGGAGCCTCGCGCCCTGGTGGGCAGTGAACAGGAGGTTCGCAGCGCCCTCTCCAACCTGGCCTTCAACGCCGTGCGCTACACCGCCGAAGGCAGTCATATCACCCTGAGCTGGCGCCCCGGGCCCAACCATGGCGCCTACCTGGAGGTGGTCGACGACGGCGAAGGCATCGACCCGGTGCATGTACCGCGCCTTACCGAGCGCTTCTATCGGGTCGACAAGGGGCGCAGCACGGCGACCGGCGGAACCGGCCTCGGCCTGGCCATCGTCAAGCACGTGCTGCTGCGCCACGACGCCCGCCTGGAGATCGACTCCCGGCCGCGCCAGGGCACCACCTTTCGCTGTCTCTTCCCCGCTACCCGACTGGAAGGGGAGACCCTCGCGACCTGACGCCGTCTCAACGACGAGTTGGCAGGTCGGCGGGCAGGTCACGATAGTGGCCGTCCCACATCAGCACCGCGGCGGCCACTGCCCCGGGCAGCAGGAAGAGGTTGGCCAGCGGGATCCAGGTGATCAGGGTCACCCCGCCCCCATAGGTCATGGTGGGCCACCAGCGCGTCCTGAGACGGCGTCGCATCTCGGCGAAGCTGACCTTGTTGTTGTCCATGGGGTAGTCGAGATAGGTGATCGCCATCATCCACGCCGAGAACAACGCCCAGAGCAGCGGGGCCACCAGATTGACCACGGGAATCCAGCTGAGCACGAACAGCGCCGCCATGCGCGGCAGAATATAGACCAGCTTGACCAGCTCGCGGCCCAGGGCATCCAGTGCGGTTCTCGTCAGGCCTCGGTCATCCAGCGGCTGCCGCCCGGTGGCCTCGATCTCCACCCTTTCGGCAAGAAAACCGTAGAAGGGCGCGGCGACAAGGTGCGTCACCAGGGTAAAGGTGAAGAACACCACCAGCACCAGGCTGACCACGAACATTGGCCAGATCAGCCACTCCAGCCAGGCGAGCCAGCCCGGTACCATGCTCATCCAGTGGTCCAGCCAGCTGCCGAAATTGGCCAGCACGAACCACAGCATGGCGACGTAGACCAGCAGGTTCACGGCGATGGGGGCAAACACATAGCGGCGCAGGCCGGCGCCGTAGACCAGGCGGGTACCACGGGCCAGGGCCGTGAAGGCATCAAGCATTTCAGCGTCTCTTGCAGCGGTCGAGATCAAGGGGCTGCGTTATTGACGACGAAACACCGGCGATGGTCAACCCCTGCGAGCAATGGCCTCGGCATTCAGGTCATCTGGCGCGGTATGGCGGATATCCATGCCGTTGACCAGATAGACCACATATTCGGCAAGGTTGTTGGCATGGTCACCGATGCGCTCCAGGGCACGCAGGATCCACATCAGGCTGAGCACCGGCGAGATCGAGCGTGCATCCTCCATCATGAAGGTCATCAGCGAGCGCATGGCGCTCTGATACTCGCTGTCGACCTGTTCATCCTCGTGGACCAGCTTGAGCGCCAGCTCGGTATCGAGCCTGGCGAAGGAGGTCAATGCATCGCGCACCATGCGCCGCACATGGTCGCTGATCATGCGTACCTCCACGAAGCCGCGGCTGCCATTATCGCCCTCGATCAACTCACAGGAGTTGCGGGCGATCTTGCTTGCCTCGTCACCGATGCGCTCCAGATCGGAGGCGGCGCGGATCACCGCCAGCACCAGACGCAGGTCGGACGCGGTAGGCTGTCGTCGCGCCAGGACCTGAGTGCACTCCGCATCGATCCTGATCTGCATATCGTTGACCATGCGATCATTTTCGACTACCTGACGGCCCAGTGCGGAATCCCCCTCGAGCAGGGCCGCCACGGCATCCTGGACCTGTTTCTCGACCAGCCCCCCCATCGCCATCAGCTGGGTCTTTAGCTCCTCGAGCTCCTGATTGAACTGACGGGAAATGTGCTGGCTGTGGATATCGCTGCTGATGTCCATGGGACTCTCCTTGGGGCCGGACGCTTCAGGTCATGCGCCCGGTGATGTAGTTCTCGGTGCGCGCGAGGCGCGGATGGGTGAACAGCGTCTGGGTGGGGCCGTACTCCACCAGCTCGCCTTGCTCGAGGAAGGCGGTAAAATCGGAAACCCGTGCCGCCTGCTGCATGTTGTGGGTGACCAGCACCAGGCTGAGGCGCGACTTCAGGTTGCCGATCAGCTCCTCGATCTTCAGCGTCGAGATGGGATCCAGGGCAGAGGCCGGTTCGTCGAGCAGCAGCACCTCGGGCTGAACCGCCAGGGTACGGGCGATCACCAGGCGCTGCTGCTGGCCCCCCGAAAGCGCCCAGGCCGAGGTCCGCAAGCGATCCTTCACCTCCTCCCAGAGTGCCGCGGAGCGCAGCGCCCATTCGACGCTATCGTCCATCTGGCGCCTGCGCAGCCCCCCCTGCAGGCGCAGACCGAAGGCCACGTTGTCATAGATCGACATGGGGAAGGGATTGGGCGCCTGGAAGACCATGCCAACCCGGCGCCGCAACTCCGCCACCTCCACCTCGGGGGCATGAATATCCTGCCCTTCGAGGCGAATCTCGCCGCACCGCACCACCTCCTCGTTGAGATCGTGGAGTCGGTTGAGGGCACGCAGCAGGGTCGACTTGCCGCACCCGGAGGGGCCGATAAAGGCCGTCACCCGGTGGCGGGGCACGCGCAGGGTCAGATCGCGCAGCGCCGGCTTGTCGCCATACGCAAGGCTCAACCCGGTGATCTCCAGGCAGCTTTCGGAGGCGGCGAAGTCGATGATCGGCCCTCTCGCGGCGGATGACGACGTGAAAACGGACACCAGACAGATTCTCCTCTGGGCCACCGCTAGACGCGCGACGGCACCTCATGACGCAGCCTCAGATGATGACGCAGAAATATTGCAGTCAGGTTAAGCATCAGGATCACCAGCACCAGCAGCAGTGCCGTGGCGAAGGCCAGCGGCATGGCGGCCTGGACGTCATCGCCATGGAAGGCCGTATCGTAGACATGGTAGCCAAGATGCATGAACTTGCGTTCAAGATGTAGGTAGGGGAAGTCGCCGTCCACCGGCACCCGGGAGGCCAGCTTGGCGACCCCCACCAGCATCAGGGGCGCCACCTCACCGGCGGCCCTGGCCACGGCCAGGATCATGCCGGTCAGCATGGCGGGCAGCGTCATCGGCAGCACCACCCGGGTCAGCATCTCCATGCGGGTGGCGCCCAGCGCCAGGGCTCCCTCCCGCTGATGGTCCGGCACCCGCGTCAGCCCCTCCTCGGTGGCCACGATCACCACCGGCAGGGTCAGCAGGGCCAGGGTCAGGGAGGACCACAGCAGGCCGCCGGTGCCGAAGGTAGGGGATGGCAGTCGTTCGCTGAAGAACCACTCGTCCAGGCTCCCGCCGATGCCATGGACGAACAGTCCCAGCCCGAACACCCCGAAGACGATGGAGGGAACCCCCGCCAGGTTACGCACACCGATGCGCACGATGCGAGTCAGCACTCCCTGATGGGCCACCTCATTGAGATAAATGGCGGCCAGCACACCGAAGGGGGTCACCACCAGCGACATCAGCAGCACCATCAACATGGTGCCGAAGATCGCCGGCCACACCCCTCCGGCGCTGTTGGCGGCGCGTGGCCCCTCGGAGAGAAAGCGCCACACGCCCTCTCCCCAGGCAACCACTCTGTCGGACAGCGTCATGGCGTTGGGCCGCCAGGCACGTAGTACCTCCTCCAGAGGCTGCTCGACACGCCGCCCGTCGGCGCTCTCCACTATCAGGGTAGCGCCGCCCATGGCCGCCTGAAGCTCACGGATTCGCCCATTGGCCGCGACCAGCGCCGCGCGAGCCTCGTCGCTGTCGACGGCCTCGAGGCGACGAACCAGGGGCATCACCACCTCGTCGCGCAGGCGGTTTCGCTCGTCGCGCAGCCTCTCCAGCGCCTTCAGTCGCGCCTGCAGGGCGGGCCAGGCAGCCTCGCCGACATGGCTCTCTCCCTCCCCTTCGAGCGCCACCAACCGGCCGACAAGATCGCCCCAGCGACTGCGCTCCATCATCACCAGCTCGGCTGGGTAGTCGATCCTGGCGATCTCCCCAAGCTCGATCCAGCGCCAGCGGCCACCCTCCAGATCCCGGTTGGCGGTGAAGTAGAGGCGCTCACGCCTCGTGTCGCCGGGGCTCGCCTCCTCACGCACCGCGATGCCGGCGAAAGGCGAGCCGGCGTGAGGCGTCACCACGGCCACCTCGGCGGGCCAGAAATGGCCCAGCCCACGCGTGGCCAGCAGCAACAGCAGAGCCAGCAACATCAGCAGCGACAGCGCCACACTGCCGGCGGCCAGCCAGGGCCAGGGGCCTTCACCGTAGCGTCGCCACGAGCCTCTCATGCTCCCCCCTCCCGGCGCTGATAGCGGCGCCGCAGGCGAGTACGCATCACCTCGGCCAGGGTATTGACCAGGAAGGTGAAGAGAAACAACACCAGCGCCGCCAGGAACAGCAACCGATAGTGGGTACCGCCGACGGCGGCCTCAGGCAGCTCGATGGCAATGGTCGCCGACAGCGAGCGCAGCCCCTCCAGGGGACTCAGGGTCATCAGGGCGGTGTTGCCGCTGGCCATCAGCACGATCATGGTTTCGCCCACCGCCCGGCCGGCGCCGATCATCACCGCGCTCAGGATGCCCGGTGAGGCCGCGGGCAGCACCACCCGCCAGAGCGTCTGCCAGCGGGTGGCACCCAGTGCCTGGGCACCCTCGGCGAGGCTGTCGGGCACCCCATTCAGGGCATCCTCGGCCAGCGCATAGATGCCGGGGATCACGGCAAAGCCCATGGCCACACCGACGATCATGGCATTGCGCGCCGCATAGTCGAGGCCCAGGGTGGCGGCGAGCCAGCCACGCAGATCTCCCCCCACCAGCGCGGCCTCGAGCCAGGGCGCCAGCCACAGGGTGATGGCCCCCACCATCAGCAGCCAGGGCATCAGCCACACTCCCGCCCAGCCAAGGGGCAGCCGCCTCCCCAGTGGCGACGGCAACAGCCCCCTGACTCCTACAGCCAGCACGACCCCGAGGGGCAAGGTGACCACCAGCAGCAAGGTAGCGGTTAAATGCAGCTCTACCCAGGGCGCCAGCAGCAGGCCGGCAATGAAACCGACCACCACCCCGGGCATGGCCTCCATCAGCTCCAGGGTAGGCTTCAGCCGGGCCCGCAGGCGACGCGGCATGTAGAGCGCCGAATGCACCGCGGCGCCCAGCGCCAGGGGCACCGCAAACAGCAGTGCCCACAGCGCGGCCTTGAGCGTGCCCCAGGCAAGCGGCAGCATGCCGTAATGCGCCGGACTGGCCTCCCCAAGGGACTCGGGCCGCCAGCGATGCCGGGGCTCGGCGGCCCCCTCCACCGGCTGAGGGCGCCACAGCGCATCGGTATCAATAGCATCCGCCCCCAGAAAGAGCGGTATCACCTCCAGCGCCAGAAACACCCCGATGGCCAGTACCGATACCAGCACGCCGATGCCCCCCGCGGTGATCAGCAGGGTCGCCAGGCGGTCGCGAAGGCGGCGACGACGCAGGTGCAGCGAGGGAGGTGGGCGAGAGTCGATCATGGCCACTCATCAGGCGCGGATGATAGAAGCAGGAACACTACTTTACGACAGAACGATGACAGTCGCGTGACAGCGCTACTCGGCCATCGGCAGTGAAGCCAGCCAGTCGCGCTGCTGCATCAGCCGCTCCTCGGTCAGGGTGACGAAGCCCAGCTCCTCGACCACCGCCTGGCCCTGCGGGGAGAGCACCAGCTCGAGGAAGGCATGCTCCGGCCCCGTCAGCGCACTGCCGGGGGGCAGGTTCACGTAGAGATAGAGGTAACGCCACAGGGGGTAGTCGCCGCGGCGTACGGCCCGAGGCGTGGGTGAGACGACCCGGCCCTGGGCGTCATGGAGCTGAAGCGCCCTGACGCCGGCGGTCAGGTGATTGAGGCCCACGAAGCCGATGGACGATGGCTCGGCGGCCACCGCCGCTGCCACTGCCGCCGAGCCGGGGTGCTCGTTGAGACGTACCCGGAAACCACCACCACACAGGGCCCGCCTGCGAAACAGATCATGGGTTCCCGAGGCGACGTTGCGTCCATGCAGCACGATACGGTCCGCCGGCAGCATGCCCCCCAGCTGAGACCAGCGTTCGATCCCCTGGTCGGCACCGCAGCGACGCGACTCCGAAAAGATGGCATCCAGCTCCCGACGGCCGAGGCTCTCCAGCGGATTGTGGCGATGCACGATAACCACCAGGGCATCGCGGGCGACCTTCAGTTCGACGGGGGAGTAGCCATGGCGGGCGATGAAGGCCTCGCGTTCGTGATCATTCATGGGCCGCGACATCGCGCCCAGGCGCGCGGTGCCAGCGGTCAGCGCGGCCGGGGCGCTGGCCGAGCCACTGGCCTGAAGCTGCAGGCGCACCCCCGGGTGGCGCTCGGCCAGCCGCTCCCCCCAGCGCAGCATGGGGCCCGCAAGGGTGTCCGATCCCACTGCACTCAGCGGTCCGATGACATCATCCGCCGGCACCCGTACCGTCAGCAGAAGCAGCAGCACGCCAAGCAGCGGTGACATCCAGCGTAACCATCTGCGCTCATCGACTCTGGCCATGTGGCCTCCCCTCGCCCTGCCGTCCTCTACCCATGCTACCCCACGGCCGACTGCGGAGCCGCGCCCGCGGCCTGTCGACTGATAGTTTGGGCAACAGCTTCTCGCTATCCTCTACCCTGCCACACTTCACACGGGGCTGGAGGGTGAGCAAGCCCGGGTTTACCATGGGTCCGGTCTCGCCCCCAATAACAAGCCAGGATGATGACACCTTCATGACAGAACTCGATGACAGCCCGCGCCCACGGGGAGAGCTGACTCTCAAGCTGCTGGCCAGTCGCCAGGATACCAATCTCCACGGCGATATCGCCGGGGGCTGGCTGGTTGCTCATATGGATCAGGCCGCCGAGCTGGCGGCCGACCGGGAGGCCAACGGTCGCACCGCCACCGTGGCTATCGAGGCAATGGACTTCCTGTGTCCGGTGCGGGTCGGCTCCACGGTCAATATCTTCACCCGCCTGGTGGAGATCGGCCATAGCTCCATCCGCATCGACGTCGAGGTGTGGATCCGCCAACCCCATGAACGCAATCCCGATGAGCTCCACAAGGTGACCGAGGCTCGCTTCGTGATGGTGGCCATGGATGACAATGGGCGCATCCGCGCAGTACGTCGCGAGACCTGATCGCTGATCGCTTCTACCAAAGCAGAGCGGGGGCGCTACTCGGCGCCCCCGCTCTGCTTTTCAAACACCCCCGGCCGATAGCCGCCGTTTCATGCCGGTTCAGTGGCATACGGCGGGAGCCGTGGCCTATCTGCCTCGCGAGGCATCATGCCCTCAGGACTGCACCGCCTCACGCGCCTTGAGGTAGGCAAATTCGCCGGCATCGTTGGACGCCCGCACCAGCTTCTGGAAGGCGACGTAGGAGTCATGGACCTTCTTCGAGTCCGGATCGCTCTCGACCTGCTCGGCGATCACCTCCTGGGAGGAGTCGTAGAGCGCCTTCATCACATCCTCGGGGAAGATGCGCAGCTTGACACCATGCTCGTTGACCAGAGTATCCAGGGCCTGGGCGTTGCGGAAGGTAAACTCGCTGACCATCGCCAGGTTGGCCGCCCGAGCCGCCTCGGTCACCACCGCCTTGAGGTCATCGGGCAGGGCATTCCAGGCCTCCAGGTTGACGGTTCCCTCGAGGATCGCACTGGGCTCGTTCCAGGCCGAGGTGTAGTAGTAGTCGGCCACCTGGTGAAGACCGAAGGCCAGGTCGTTGTAGGGGCTGACCCAGTCGGCGGCATCCAGCACCCCGGTCTGCATGGAGGTGAAGATCTCCGAGCCCGGCATGGTGACGGTGGTGACACCGATACGGTTCATCGCCTCACCGGCCAGGCCGGGCAGACGCAGCTTGAGCCCCTGCAGGTCCTCCAGGGAGTTGATCTCCTTCTTGAACCAGCCTCCGGGCTGGGTGGTGGTATTGCCCACCGGGAAGGGCTTGAGATTGTGCTTGGCATAGATCTCGTCCCACAGCTCCTGACCGCCGCCATAATAGAGCCAGGCGTTGGTTTCCTGAGTCGTCATGCCGAAAGGCACGGCGGTAAAGAACTGTGACGCCGCTACCTTGCCACGCCAGTAGTAGGAGGCGGAGTGGCCCATCTCAGCAGTACCGGCGGCCACGGCATCGAACACTTCAAGTGCCGGTACCAGCTCACCGGCACCATGCACGCGAATACGCATGCGACCGCCGGAGAGTGTCTCGATGCGCTTGGCGAACTCGCTGGCACCGGTACCCAGGGCCGGGAAGTTCTTGGGCCAGGAGGTGACCATGTTCCAGGTGATGGTCTCCTGGGCCTTGGCGGTGGAGACGAAGGGGGCAGCGACCACACCGGCGGCGCCGGCACCCAGGGTGGTCAAGAACTTGCGACGTTGCATTCAGGCATCACTCCGTACGGATTATTATGCGAGTGCCGCGCCTGTCGCGCGGCTGTGTCCGCCTGGCAGTATGCTCCAGACGTGAACAGACCCACAAGCCACCAGCTGCCGTGAACGTCAACGGAAACTCAGGCACCCTGAATGTCACAGTGGTGTCAGCTTGGCGAAGCCCAGCACCAGCCACTTGTCCCCCTCCCCCGCGAAGCTGACCTGCACCCGCGCCCGGGGACCCTCGCCCTCGGCATTGAGGATCACCCCCTCACCGAATACCGGATGACTGACCCGCTGCCCGAGGGAGAGCGAGGGCAGGTCATCACCACCGTTGACCTCGCTCTGGCGCAGCCCGGTGGGGCGCGACGTGGTGACGGGTCGCGATACCTGGCCGCGCAGCCGCACCTCCTCGAGATACTCCTCGGGAATCTCACGCAGAAAGCGCGAGGCGCGCTGGAAGGTCTCCTTCCCGTGCAGCCGGCGAATCTCGGCATGGGTCAGATAGAGCTTGCGCATGGCGCGGGTCAGGCCCACATAACAGAGGCGACGCTCCTCCTCCAGGCGGCCCGGGTCCTCCGCCGACATGCGGTGGGGAAAGAGCCCCTCCTCCACCCCGGCGATAAACACCACCGGGAACTCGAGACCCTTGGCAGAGTGCAGGGTCATGAGCTGAACGCTATCCTCGAACTCGTCGGCCTCATGCTCGCCGGCGTTGAGCGCCGCCTCGGAGAGGAAGGCCTCCAGCGCCGTGGCACCCTCGCCAGCCTCCGGTGTATCGAAGGCGTCACCCTGGGTGAAGGCCCTGGCCGCGGTGACCAGCTCCTCGAGGTTCTCGACCCGCGCCTGCCCCTTCTCTCCCCTTTCATTGCGATGGTGCTCGAGTAGCCCGGTACGCGCAATCACATGGTCGATGATCTCGTGGAGCGCGAGGCCGGCGCCATCGTTGTCCAGAGTATCGATCAGATCGGCGAAGGCCTGCAGGGCAGTGCCGGCACGCCCCTTGAGGGCGCCGTCGGCCAGACCATCATGGAGCGCCTGCCATAGCGAGACGCTCCCCTCGCGGGCACGCTGGCGCAGCAGTTCCACGGTTCGCGTGCCGATGCCCCGGGCCGGCACATTGATCACCCGCTCCAGGGAGGCATCATCATCGCGATTGAGCAGCAGTCGCAGGTAGGCCAGGGCGTTCTTGATCTCCAGGCGCTCGTAGAAACGATGACCGCCATAGATACGATAGGGCACGCCCTGGCGGATCAGGGTCTCCTCAATCACCCGCGACTGGGCATTGGAGCGATAGAGAATGGCGATCTCGCGGCGATTGACACCCTCCTCGACCCGTTCGCGCAACGTATCGACGATAAAGCGCGCCTCATCGAGGTCATTGAAGCCGCTGTAGACCGAGATCGGTTCGCCGCGCTCGCCGGCGGTCCATAGCGTCTTGCCCATGCGCTCGGCATTGTGGCTGATCAGTGCGTTGGCGGCCTCAAGGATGGCACTGGTGGAACGGTAGTTCTGCTCCAGGCGCACCGTCTTCGTCTGCGGGAACTCGCGCTCGAAGCGGCGGATGTTCTCCACACGAGCGCCACGCCAGCCATAGATCGACTGATCATCGTCACCCACCACGGTCATCGGGGTGGTCATGCCGGTCAGCAGCTTGAGCCAGGCGTACTGCAGGGTATTGGTGTCCTGGAACTCGTCCACCAGCACATGGGCGAAGCGCTGCTGGTAGTGGGCCAGCAGCGCCGGGTTGTCACGCAGCAGCTCAAGGCTACGCAGCAGCAGCTCGCCGAAGTCGACCAGGCCGCCACGCTCGCAGGTCAGCTGATAGCGATCAAAGAGCTCGACCATCTGGCCCAGGTAGGCATCGCCATGCACATTGACCTGATGGGGGCGAAGCCCCTCCTCCTTGCAGCCGGAGATGAACGACTGCACCTGACGAGGCGGGAAGCGCTCGTCATCGATGTCGTTTTCCTTGATCAGTCGCTTGATCAGACGCAGCTGGTCATCGCTGTCGATGATCTGGAAATGCTGGGGCAGGCGAGCGTCCTGCCAGTGGGTGCGCAGCAGGCGATGGGCGATGGAGTGGAAGGTGCCGACCCAGACATGGCGCAGTGACGTGCCTACCAACGCCTCCAGGCGCGTGCGCATCTCGCGGGCCGCCTTGTTGGTAAAGGTCACGGCCAGCACCGCATAGGGAGAGAGCCCCTCGGCCTGCATCAGCCAGGCGATGCGTTGCACCAGCACCCGGGTCTTGCCGGAGCCGGCCCCGGCCAGCACCAGCATATTGCCCTGGGGGGCGCTGACTGCCTCGCGCTGGGCGGCATTCAGGTGGTCGAGGATCGCCGTGACGTCGTCCATGGGAAGGCATCGCTGCTCGGAAAATGGGCGAACAGCTTAGCATAGCCGCAAGGGGCAAGGGACAAGGGGCAAGGGGCAAGGGGCAAGGGCAAGGGCAAGGGCAAGGGCAAGCCGAAAGCCGTAAGCCGTAAGCCGTAAGCCGTAAGCCGTAAGCCGTAAGCCGTAAGCCGTAAGCCGTAAGCCGTAAGCCGTAAGCCAGGATATCAACGCCAAGCCTAGCGGCAAGGGAGGCTTACAGCTTAAAGCTCCTGTGCCGGCGCAGCCGGCTCAGGGCTTGCCGTCCTGCTCCGGAAAACGCAGCGGTGTCAGACTCTTCTTCACTTCACGTAGCTGCTCGGCAAGCTTGGGACCGCGGGTCTTGGCCACGCCCACGGCCAGCACATCGACCAGCACCAGATGGGCGATGCGCGAGCTCATGGGCGTGTAGATCTCGGTGTCCTCATGAACGTCGATATAGAGCGGCAGGGTCACCTCCTCGGCCAGTGGAGAACCGTCGGGGCACAGCCCGATCACCGTGGCACCAGCCTCCCGTGCCAGGCGCACGCTGGCCACCAGCGCCCGGGTGCGGCCGGTCTGGGAGATTGCCACCACCACGTCCCCCTCCTTGAGGGTCACCGCCGACATGTTCTGCATATGCGGGTCGGCATAGGCGGCGGTGGAGATCTGCAGGCGGAAGAACTTGTGCTGGGCATCGAAGGCCACCGCGCCGGAGGCCCCGAAGCCGTAGAACTCGACCCGATTGGCCATGGCCAGGGCATTGATCGCCTTGCTCAGCGCCTCGTTGTCGAGACGGTCACGCACCGACAGCAGGGTGCCCACGGTGGAGTCGAAGATGCTGTGGGAAAACTCCGCCACCGAATCACTGTCGTTCATCGAGAACTGGGCGAACTGGCTGCCGGTCGCCAGCATCTGCGCCAACTTGAGCTTGAAGTCCTGGAAGCCGTTGCAGCCCAACGCCCGGCAGAAGCGCACCACCGTCGGTTCGCTGACCTTGGCTTCGGTCGCCAGGTCGACGATTCGCATATGGATCACTTCCTCGGGGTTGCGCAACACAAAGCGCGCCACCTTCTGCTCGGAGCGGCGGAAGTGCTCCATGCGGTGTCTCATCTCATCGAACAGGGCACGACTCACACGGAACTCCTTGGCTGGCCACCGCAATGCGATGACGAACGATCATGGTATCTGACTCATGGTATCCAACTACAGTATGCCCGAAGGCGGGGCCATATGGGCAGTGCGCCTCCGCCCGGAGAGCGTTGAGGCAGCGTCATGAGAAAAAGACTCACGCCGTCATCATTCTGTCAAGTGATGTATAGTAACAAATGCAGTGTCGCGTAGCGTCCAAGGAGAGAGTCAATCATGCACAAGACCGAACGGTTAACCTCCCTGAAGAGTGAACTTCTCGACATCTTCATGAGCATGGAAGTCCATGAGCACGAAGAGCGCACCCGCACCGCCGCCCAGCGTCACCTGCGCGCCCGGCGTGGCATCGAGCTCCACAGCGAGTTCAAGCAGCTGGCTCGGGAGATCGCCGAGTTGCCAGAAGCCGAGCTCACCGAAGACGCCATGCACTGACGTCACACCACGATATGCAACGAGCCCCGCCAAGGCGGGGCTCGTCAGGGCTTGAAGCCAGTGCCGTGATGGTCGGCGAGCCTAGACCAGGCCGTAGACGAACACCACGACCACCCCGATCGGTGCCACCACACGAGACACCACCTGCCACACCTGGGCCTGACCGGCCGAGAGCCCCAGCTCGTTGATCACGCTGTCGCGGTCGAGACGCCAGGCCACGAACAGGATCGCGCCCAGGCCGGTCAGCGGCAACATGAACTTGCTGGTAAGGGTATCCAGGAAGTCGAAGACGTTCAGCCCCAGGATCAGGAACTCGTCCCAGACGTTGAACGACATCAGCGCCGCAATACCCAGTACCCAGACCGCCACACCGGCCACCAGGGTAGCCGCGACGCGAGATAGCGGCGTACGCTCCTCGAGCAGCTCCACCGTCGGCTCCAGCAGCGAGATCGCCGAGGTCAGGGCGGCGAAGGTCAGCAGCAGGAAGAACGCCAGGCCGAGGATGGTACCCCATGCCATGTTGCCGAAGGCCAGCGGCAGGGTAACGAAGATCAGCCCCGGCCCCTCGCCCGGGCTCAGGCCATTGGCGAAGACGATGGGGAAGATCGCCATGCCGGCCAGCAGCGCGATGGCGGTATCCAGAATGATCACCGTGCGTGCCGTGCTGATCAGGCTGACGTCCTCACCCAGATAGGAGCCGTAGGCCAGCATGATGCCCATGCCCAGCGACAGGGTGAAGAAGGCCTGCCCCATGGCGGCCAGCACTACCTCACCGTTGATGGCGCTCCAGTCGGGGCTGAACATGAAGGCCATGGCCTCACCGAAGTGACCGGTGGTCATGCCATAGATCACCAGCACCACCATCAGGATGACCAGTGCCGGCATCAGGGTCTTGACGGCACCCTCCAGGCCCTTGGTCACGCCGCGAGCCACGATAAAGATCACCAGCGCCATGAAGGCGGTATGCCACAGGGTCAAGGCGGTGGCATTACCCAGCAGGCCACTGAAGATGGCGCCGACACCATCGGAGTCCATGCCCGTGAACTTGCCGGTGACCGAGCCCAGGGTATAGAAGAGCGACCAGCCACCGATCACGCTGTAGAAGGAAAGAATCAGGAAGGCACCCAGAACGCCACTGACCCCGACCAGTGCCCAGGCCGGCAGACGACCGCTCTGACGAGCCAGGTCGAGCATCGAGTTGATCGGGTTCTTCTGGCCACGGCGGCCGATCAGCCATTCGGCGACCAGGATCGGCAAGCCGACCAGGGCCACACAGGCCAGATAGATGAGCACGAAGGCCGCGCCCCCGCTGTCCCCTACCATATAGGAGAAGCGCCAGATATTGCCCAGCCCCACCGCCGAACCGGTGGCTGCCAGGATAAAGGCCATCTTCGATGACCACTGTGCATGGGAGAGTTTGGACATGTTTCACCCTGTATGTACGTGTCGCCAGCGACCGATCCGGTGCGTTGGCGGCTTGTGCTTGTCATTGCCACGTCCAGAGCGTCATGGATTACATGACACCGTCCAGAGCATGACAGGATCCGGGCAGGATCACTGCCGTTGCGCTTCACGATCGTCGGCGGGTGGCCATTGACCGAAGAGCGCAGGAGCGCAGGACCATCGCAAGATCGACGCAGGTTCGGCGCCAAATCCAGTCAGAATCCGGGGGTATGAGCGCTCCGGACCATAAAACTATCCGATCAAACACTCGATGGCCAGCGTCTTCTGTGGTTTGGCACTTGCTCTTTAGGAGCAGGTGGAAGCAGGCATCAACTCCCGAACAGGCTGGTCTGGGCCTCGCCGGGGAAGGCCGGCAAGGGAGGCAGGGCCAGTCGCTCTGCCAGGCGGTCGTGGAGGCGCCGCGCCAGCTGGGGTGCCTGCCGGTTGTCCGGTGTATGCACCATCAGATAAGGGGTTTTCCCCTGTTTTATCCACAGGGCAAGGCGATCGATCCAGGCGGCGAAGTAATGTTCATTGATGGTCGAGTCGTGATGACCGATATAGCGCACCAGGGGTCGGGCTCCCGTGGAAAGCACGTGTAATGGGCGTTTCGGCTTCTCGCGCTGCGCCTGTTGCAGGCCGGGATGCTCACCGGCCGGGGTGGCGAAGAGGGGTCGCACATCGAGCATCACCCGATCCACGCCGCGAGTTATCAACATCCTGTTGAAATGGCGCTCGACGCTCCCCTTGTGGAAAAAATCAGTGTGACGCACCTCTACCGCACAGGGAGTGCCGGCCGGCCAGCGTGCTAGCAGCGCCTCGAGACGAGGCAGTTCATCGCCACCGAAATCTCGAGGAAGCTGGACCATCAACGGGCCCAGGCGGCCGTGCAGCGGTTCGAGTGCCGTGAGGAAGGCATCGAGTTCGGCTTCGATACCCACCAGACGACGCTCATGGGTCAGGGCAGCGGGCAACTTGAAGCAGAAACGAAAGCCCGGGGGTGCCTGACGGGCCCAGGACGCCACGATGTCGGCGCGTGGCGCGCCGCTGTAGAAGGTGGTGTTGCCCTCCACACAGGTGAAGACCCGGGCATACTCCTCGAGTCCACCGCCATGAGGAGGATAGAGTCCGCCGCGCCAGTCGGGATTGGCCCACATGGGCAGCCCCAGATGGAGCGGCGGTTCGGCACGCGGGGCCGTCACTCCACCGTCACGCTCTTGGCCAGGTTGCGCGGCTGATCCACATCGGTGCCCTTGAGGACCGCCACATGGTAGCTGAGCAACTGCAGCGGCAAGGTATAGACGATCGGTGCCAGCGCCTCATGCACCCGGGGCAGGCGCAGCACCCGAATGCCCTCGGAGGCCTCGAGACCCACCCCTTCGTCGGCGAACACGAACAGTTCACCGCCGCGCGCGCGCACCTCCTGCAGGTTGGACTTGAGCTTGTCGAGCAGCTCATCATTGGGCGCCACCGAGATCACAGGCATCTCGCTGTCGACCAGTGCCAGCGGGCCATGCTTGAGCTCGCCCGCCGGGTAGGCCTCGGCGTGGATATAGGAGATCTCCTTGAGCTTGAGCGCGCCCTCCAGGGCGATCGGGAAGTGAGCCCCACGCCCCAGGAAGAGGGCGTGCTGCTTCTCGGCGAAGGCCATGGAGAGTTCCTCGATGGCCGGATCCAGCGCCAGCACACGCTCCACCAGCCGCGGCAAGCCGCGCAGCGCCGTGACCATCTCGGCCTGCACGGTCTCGTCGAGGCCCTTGACGCGCCCCAACGCCAGAGTCAACAACAGCAGGGCGGTAAGCTGCGTTGTGAAGGCCTTGGTGGAAGCCACGCCAATCTCGGGCCCGGCATGGGTCATCAGGGAAAGATCCGACTCGCGCACCAGGGAGCTGCCCGGCACGTTGCAGATCGCCAGGCTGGCCAGATAATCGCCCGCCTTGGCGAAGCGCAGCGCCGCCAGGGTATCGGCGGTCTCGCCGGACTGGGACAGGGTCACGAACAGGGTCCCTTCGGGAACCACGACCCGGCGATAGCGATACTCCGAGGCGACCTCCACCTGCACCGGAACGCCGGCATAGCGCTCCAGCCAGTAGCGCGCCACCATGCCCGCATGATAGCTGGTGCCACAGGCAACGATATGGATCTGCCTGACCTGCCCGAAGAGCGCCTCGGCCTCGGGACCGAAACTCTCCACCAGCGCCGAACGTTCCCCGAGACGCCCCTCCAGGGTCGCGCCGATCACCGCCGTCTGCTCGTGGATCTCCTTGAGCATGAAGTGACGGTACTCGCCCTTGCTGGCCGCGCCATCGCCATGCTCGAAGGTTGTTACCTCACGCTCCACCGCCGCGCCGTCGGCATCGAAGATCTCGATGCGGCCACCGGCGGAGAGGCGAACCGCATCTCCCTCCTCCAGGTAGATGAAACGGTCGGTGACCTGCAGCAGGGCCAGCGGATCGGAGCCAAGAAAGGCCTCGCCGATGCCCACCCCGACCACCAGCGGGCTGCCCTTGCGGGCCCCGATGATCACGCCGGGCTCATCGGCGTGGATCACTCCCAACGCATAGGCCCCATCCAGTCGAGCGAGAATGCCGCGTACCGCGGTGAGTAGATCACCCGCCTGGCGGCTCTCGCGCTCCAGCAGATGCGCCACCACCTCGGTGTCGGTCTCGGAGGTGAAATGGTAGCCCTCGGCCTCGAGCTCACGACGCAAGGCTTCGTGGTTCTCGATGATGCCATTGTGCACCACCGCCAGGCGCTCGCCGGACTGGTGGGGGTGGGCATTCACCTCGCTGGGTCGACCATGGGTCGCCCAGCGGGTATGGGCGATCCCGCTGCGACCGGCCAACGGCTCAGCGTGCAGACGCTCCTCCAGGGCCGCCACCTTGCCCATCGCCCGGCACCGCTGCAGTCTGCCGTCGGGATCAAGCACCGCCATGCCCGCAGAGTCATAGCCACGATATTCCAGGCGCTTGAGGCCCTCCAGAAGAATCCCTTCCACGTTACGCTCGGCAACGGCTCCGACGATTCCACACATCGCTCTCTCTCCTTAGTCGTCCTGCTTGCGGGGCCGGGGCCAGTCCGCCTTGGTCATCTGGCGGGCACGGGTCACCGCCAGGGAGTTGTCGGGCACATCCTTGGCCACGGTGGAGCCGGCCCCCACGGTGGCTCCCCGCCCGATACTTACCGGCGCTACCAGAGCACTGTTGGAGCCGATGAAGGCCTCGTCATCGATCTCGGTATGGTGCTTGTTGGCACCATCATAGTTGCAGGTGATGGTGCCCGCACCGACGTTGACACCGCGCCCCAGGCGGGCATCGCCCACATAGCTCAGATGGTTGATCTTGCTGCCCTCACCCACCTCGACGTTCTTGGTCTCGACGAAGTTTCCGACCTTGGTCCCTACCGCCAGGCGCGAGCCGGGCCGCAGGCGCGCGAAGGGGCCGATGGTGGCATGTCCGGCAATCACCGCCCCTTCGATGACGCTATGGGGCTCGATCACGCTTTCGGCGCCGATATGGCTGTCGCGAATCACGCAGTGGGGCCCGATGCGAACGCCCTCGCCCAGCTCCACCTCGCCCTCGAAGACACAGCCGACGTCGATCTCCACGTCATGACCACAGCGCAGGGTACCACGCACATCGAGACGCGACGGGTCGGCGAGCGCCACGCCCTCGGTCATCAGTTTTTCGGCGATGGCCCGCTGGTGGGCCCGCTCGAGACGCGACATCTGCAGGCGATTGTTGACCCCCTCCACCTCGACCGGGTCGCCCGGTTGAGCGGTGACCACCCTGACGCCCTCGGCGGCGGCCATGGCGATGATGTCGGTGAGGTAGTACTCGCCCTGGGCATTGTCGGCGGAGAGTCGCGGCAGCCAGCGGCGCAGCTGGCTGGCGGTCATCGCCATGATGCCGGTATTGCACTCTCGCACCGCACGCTCGCTTTCGCTGGCGTCCTTGTGTTCGACGATGGCCACCGCCTGCCCCTCGGCATTGCGCAGGATGCGCCCATAGCCGCTGGGATCATCGAGGGTCACGGTGAGCAGGCCCAGGTGATCGTCGTCGACACCCTCCAGCAGTCGTTCGAGGGTCGTGCGGTGAATGAGGGGAACATCACCGTAGAGCACCAGTACCTTGCCATTGCCGAGCCCGTCGAGCGCCTGGGCCACGGCATGGCCGGTGCCCTTCTGTTCGGCCTGCAGGGCGAAGTGCACACGACAGTCGGCCAGGGCCTCACGCACCTTCTCGGCGCCATGGCCCACCACGACGTGGGTGCGCTCGGCGCTGAGTCCCGCGGCGGTATCGATCACGTGGCGTACCATGGGCTTGCCGGCCAGACGGTGCAGCACCTTGGGCAGGGTCGAGCGCATCCGGGTACCCTGCCCGGCGGCCAGTATCACGACATCAAGCGTCATCCTTCACTCCTGATCCTGTTGTTCATTTTGCCGGGAGGCGTTGCTGTCCGCGACCTCGAGACCAAGCTCCTCGACCCGCGCCTTGCCGAACTGCTCGACGAAGGCGGGAGTGACCCGGCTCGTCCAGCCATCCTCCTCGCGTAATATCATCAGCGCACTCAGCTGGTGCTCACGGGCCAGCACCATGCCCGCCTCCTCGCCGAGTACCGTCAGTGCCGTGGCCCAGGCATCCGCCCAGGCATTGGAGGTATGGAAGACGCTGACCGACGCCAGGCGATGGGTGATTGGCCGTCCGTTGCGTGGGTCCAGGGTGTGGGAGTAGCGCCGCCCCTCCTCCTCGAAATAGTTGCGGTAGTCGCCGGAAGTCGCCACCGAGATATCGTGCAGCGACAGCATATACTGCGCCTCCTGCCGATCCTCCAGGGGCGCCTCGATACCGATGCGCCAGGGCTCCTTCTCGCCGTCTCGGTAGCCGCTGGCAAGCAGGTCACCACCGAGGTTCACCAGATAGTGCTCGACCCCCTCGGCGTCGAGAAAGGCGGCTACCCGATCGGTGGCGTGGCCCTTGGCGACCCCACCCAGGTCGACGGTCACCTCGCGCGTACGCCTTGCCTCACGCTGCTGGGCGTCGAGCTCCAGCGCGTCAGTGCCGACCTGTGCCAGGCGCCTGGCCAGCTCGGCGTCGGCGGGAACCTCCCGGGGACGAGCCTCGGCACCGAAACTCCACAGGTTGACCAGCCCGCCGATGGTCATGTCGAAGGCTCCGCCGCTCTCCACGGCCACGGTCCGGCCGATGGCCAGGACCTCGTATAGCGCATCGGATAGTGGCTGCCACTCCCCGGTCGGTGCCTGGTTGAAGGCCATCAGTTCGGAGTCATCGCGGTAGAGCGACATGCTGGCATCCACCGCCTCGAGCTCGCCAAGAATCCCCTCTTCCAGGGCGCTGGCCTCACCGCGGGTCAGGGGATCGACAATGGTCACCTGGTAGAAGCTGCCGAAGATGGCGCCCTCGAGGCGTACCGGCGCGTCGAGCGGCCGGTCGCGCTCGGAGCAGGCCGATAGCGCAAGCAACAGCAGTAACGTGGGCAGCAACAGCAGGGGTCGAATCACGCCGGACTCCTCACAGAGGGTGTTACCAGAATAGCCACAGCAGCCAGGCGCCAAGCAGCAGCCGGTAGATCACGAAGGGCTGCATGCCGACCCGCTTGATAAAGGCCAGGAAGTAGTGAATGCAGAGGTAGGCGCTGATAGCCGAGAGCAGCCCCCCCACCACCAGGGTAACCCACTCCACCTCCGCGGCATCACGAACAAGTGCCACGACCTCCATCCCGCCGGCCATCACGATCACCGGGATCGACATCAGGAATGAGAAGCGCGCCGCGGCCTCACGGTTCATGCCCATCAACAGCGCCGCGGTGATGGTGATGCCCGAGCGCGAGGTTCCGGGAATCAACGCCAGCGCCTGGGCCAGACCGATCAGCAGGGCATCGCGCAGGGTCAGCTGATACTCGTCGCGACTGCCACGATGGCGCAGGTCCGCATAGGCCAGCAGCAGGCCGAAGGCGATCAGGCCGAAGGCGATGATCAGCGGCGAACGCATCCCCTCCGCGATATCATCATGAAAGATCAACCCCGCCAGCCCCACGGGTATCGTCGCCAGCACCACCCACCAGGCCAGGCGGGCATCGGCATCCACGCCGCGCCCCACCAGCGAACCCGACCAACTCAACGTCATCTTCACGAGCTCCTGACGAAAGTAGAACACCACCGCCGCCAGGCTGCCGATATGCAGCGCCACATCGAAGGCCAGCCCCTGATCGCTCCAGTCGGTGAGGACCGGGACCAGGATCAAGTGAGCGGAGCTGGAGACCGGCAGAAATTCGGTGAGTCCCTGTACGATCGCGAGTATGACGACCTGAAGCCAATCCATGGTAGTTTCCTGTCAGATGAAGCCCGCACCCGTAGGCGCCACGCCGTGCAGAGGATACACCCGCGCGACCGAGCTGTCCGCCCCGCTTGCCATCGGGTCAAGGCTCATGTGCCAAGGATCGTCGTGGCGATACCGAAGTAGATCAGCACGCCGGAGGCATCGATCAGGGTGGTCACCAACGGTGCCGAGGCAGTGGCCGGATCCCAGCCCAGATGGTCGAGCAGGAAGGGCAGGCACATGCCCAGCAGGCTGCCGAACAGCACGATGGTGACCATGCTCATCGCCACCACCAGGGCCAGCGCCTCACCGCCGCGCATGACCCCGATGGGCGCCACCGCCAGGGCCATGGTCAGCCCCAGCGAGCCCGCCACCAGCATCTCACGTCCCATCAGCTTTCCCCAGTCCTTGATGCCCACATCGCCGGTCGCCATGCCACGCACCATCAGGGTGGCGGCCTGTGCGCCGGCGTTGCCGCCACTGCCGATCAGCAGGGGCAGGAAGAACACCAGTGCCACCTGGGCGGCGATGGTCTCCTCGAAGTAGGCGATCCCCGCCCCCGAGAAGAGGTTGGCGAATACCAGCAGCACCAGCCAGGTAACTCGCTTGCGATACAGGCTCCACAGCGGTACGCGGCTGACGCCACCCTCCAGGGTGCCGATCGACATCCCCTTGTGAAAATCCTCGGTGGCCTCGGACTCGACCACATCCATGGCATCGTCGTGGGTGACGATCCCCACCAGCCGCTCATCGCCATCCACCACCGGCAGCGCCAGCAGGTCGTAACGAGCGACGATGCGTGCCACTTCCTCCTGAAGCTCATCGACCGAAGTGTGGATAACATCGCGGATCATCAGCTCGTCGATCTGCTCTCCGGGTGGCGCCACCATCAGTTGACGCAGCGACAGGGTGCCGGCCAATCGTCCATGGCCATCGATGATATAGAGCTGATAGACCGTTTCGGCATCGGGCGCCGTCTGGCGAACCCGCATCATCGCCTGGGAGACCGTCATGCCGCTGGGGATGGCCACGTAGTCCGTGGTCATGATCGCCCCGGCGGTCCCCTCCTCGTAGCTGGCCAGACGCTTGAGCTCCTGCCGCTCGCGTCGGGCCATGCGCCGCAGCAGTCTCTGGCGGCGATCCTCGTCGAGCAGGTTGAAGAGGTCGGCACGCTCGTCGGAGCCCATCTCCTCGAGGGTCAACAGCAGGCGCTCATCGCTCATCGCCTCGGCGAGCACCCGCTGGGTATCACCGGGCAGATGCCCGAGCACACTGGCACGCCGCTCCAGGGGCAGGTACTCCATCAGGGCAAGGGTGCGGGACGGCTCCTCGTCCTCGGACAGGACGGCCCCGAGGATCTCGGCGATATCCGCCGAGCGCAGCTCGGACAGCAGCGCAGTGGCGCGCTCACTCTCCTCTTCGGCAAGCGCCTGGCAGAGTGTGGCCCGATGGGTGTTGAGAATATCGGTGAGGGACATGGCATGCTCCTCGGCGCCCCAGGGTCAGGTCACCGGGATGATAGAGACAAGAACGCCCCCGGCTCGACATTACCGTCGAGCCGGGGGCGCGAGACTTCACGCTGGGGCAAAGATCAGCCCTTGCCGGCCTTCTTGCGTAGCTGCTGGATCGTACGCAGCTGGGCCACGGCCTCGGCCAGTTCGGCCGATGCCCGGGTGTAGTCCAGCTCGGCGGACTTGTCGTTGAGGTTCTTCAGCGCCTGCTGGCGAGCCTCTTCCGCCGCCGCCTCGTCGAGGTCATGGGCACGGGTGGCCGAGTCGGCCAGGATGGTCACCACGTCCGGCTGGACTTCCAGGAAGCCTCCCGAAACGTAGTAGCTCTCCTCCTGGCCGCCATCATGAAGCACGCGCACCGGTCCCGGCTTGAGCTCGGTCAGCAGCGGGGCGTGGCCAGGCAGGATGCCCAGCTCGCCCATGCGCCCGTTGGCGATGATCCGCTCGATCTGGCCGGAGAAGACTCCTTCCTCGGCGCTGACGATCTCGCACTTGAAGCTTTTCGTCATGACGACGTCTCCCAGGTAGACGGGATTACTTCATCTGGTTGGCTTTCTCGACGGCCTCGTCGATGGTGCCGACCATATAGAAGGCCTGCTCCGGCAACTCGTCGTACTCACCGTCGAGGATGCCCTGGAAGCCGCGGATGGTGTCCTTGAGGGACACGTACTTGCCGGGCGAACCGGTGAACACCTCGGCGACGAAGAACGGCTGCGACAGGAAGCGCTGAATCTTACGCGCGCGAGACACGGCCAGCTTGTCCTCGTCGGAAAGCTCGTCCATGCCCAGGATCGCGATGATGTCCTTGAGCTCCTTGTAGCGCTGCAGCACGTTCTGCACGCCGCGAGCGACGCCGTAGTGCTCCTCGCCCACCACCAGCGGGTCGAGCTGACGGGAGGTGGAGTCCAGCGGGTCGATGGCCGGGTAGATACCCAGCTCGGCGATTGAACGCGCCAGTACCACGGTGGCGTCCAGGTGCGAGAAGGTGGTCGCCGGCGACGGGTCGGTCAGGTCATCCGCGGGCACGTAGACGGCCTGTACGGAGGTGATCGAGCCGGTCTTGGTGGAGGTGATGCGCTCCTGGAGCACACCCATCTCCTCGGCCAGGGTCGGCTGGTAACCCACCGCGGAGGGCATCCGGCCCAGCAGGGCGGAAACCTCGGTACCGGCCAGGGTATAGCGGTAGATGTTGTCGACGAACAGCAGCACGTCACGGCCTTCATCGCGGAACTTCTCGGCGATGGTCAGGCCGGTCAGGGCCACGCGCAGGCGGTTCCCGGGCGGCTCGTTCATCTGACCGTAGACCAGCGATACCTTGTCGATAACGTTGGATTCGGTCATCTCGTGATAGAAGTCGTTACCCTCACGGGTACGCTCACCGACACCGGCAAAGACCGAGTAACCGCTGTGCTCGGTGGCGATGTTGCGGATCAGCTCCATCATGTTGACGGTCTTGCCCACACCGGCGCCGCCGAACAGGCCGACCTTGCCGCCCTTGGCGAACGGGCAGACCAGGTCGATGACCTTGATGCCGGTCTCGAGCAGCTCGCTGGAAGCCGCCTGGTCGGCATAGCCCGGCGCACTGCGGTGAATCGGCATGCGCTCCTGCTCACCGATCTCGCCCGCCTCGTCGATGGGCTCGCCGAGCACGTTCATGATGCGCCCCAGCGTCTCCTTGCCCACCGGCACGGAGATGGCCGCACCGGTGTTGGTGACGTCCATGCCCCGCTTGAGCCCCTCGGTGGAGCCCATGGCGATGGTGCGCACCACGCCATCACCCAGCTGCTGCTGGGTCTCGAGCACGGTCTCGACATTCGAGACCTTCAGCGCGTCGTAGACCTTGGGAACATTGTCCCGCGGAAACTCTACGTCAATCACCGCGCCGATGATTTGTACGATACGTCCGCTCATCTTGGTTCCTCTCAAATACCTGAAAATGAAACCTGCATGCCGGGAGGGCCATGGCCTCCCTGGCGCTTATACGGCCGCGGCACCACCGACGATCTCGGAGATTTCCTGGGTAATGGCCGCCTGACGGGCCTTGTTGTACACCAGCTCCAGGTCGTCGATGAGATTGCCTGCGTTATCGGTGGCACTCTTCATGGCGATCATTCGGGCGGCCTGCTCACAGGCTCCGTTCTCGACCACCGCCTGGTAGACCTGCGATTCGACGAATCGCACCAGCAGGCTATCCAGCAGCGCCTTGGCATCCGGCTCATACAGGTAGTCCCAGCTACCGGGACGCTTGTCTTCTTCGTCGTTCGAATCCGAGCCCATATCGGGTGACAGGGGCAACAGCTGACGGACCACCGGCTTCTGGGTCATGGTGTTGACGAACTCGTTGTACACCACGCACAGGCGGTCCAGCCGACCCTCGTCATAGGCATCCAGCATCACCTTCACACTGCCGATCAGATCCTCGACCTCGGGCGCTTCGCCCAGGCCGCTCTTCGCCGCGACGAGGTTGCCCCCGTAGCTTCTGAAGAAACTGCCGGCCTTGCTGCCCAGGGCACAGAAATCGAGCTCGGCCCCCTGGTCATGCCACGCCTTGGCGTCCTTGGTCACGGCCTTGAACAGATTGATGTTCAAGCCGCCACACAGGCCGCGGTCGGTGGACACCACGATATAGCCGACGCGCTTGACCTCACGCTCGACCATCCAGGGGTGGCGGTACTCGGGGTTGGCATCGGCGACATGCGCGACCACGTTGCGAATCTGACGCGCATAGGGCTGGCTGGACTTCATCAGGTCCTGGGCCTTGCGCATCTTCGACGCCGCGACCATTTCCATGGCGCTGGTGATCTTCTGCGTGTTCTTGATGCTCCCGATCTGGGTGCGTATCTCTTTTGCAGCTGCCATAGCGATCTACTCCGTTCGTGGCACTCAGTAAGCTCCAGGGCCCATCCCGCAAGCGGGATGAGCCAACGGGATTACCAGCTCTGAGTGGCCTTGAACTTCTCGAGACCCTCTTTCAGTCCGTCCTGGATCTCGCTGTTGTAGTCGCCGGTCTGGTTGATCTTGTCGAGCAGCTCGGCGTATTCGGCCTTCATGAAGTCGCGCAGGGCACGCTCGAAGTCCAGAATCTTGTTGACCTCGACCTCCTCCAGATGGCCTTCGTTGGCGGCATACAGGGAGAGTGCCATCTCGGCCACGGACATCGGCGCGTACTGGCTCTGCTTCATCAGCTCGGTGACACGCTGACCGTGCTCCAGCTGCTTGCGGGTCGCCTCATCCAGATCGGAAGCGAACTGGGCGAAGGCCGCCAGCTCACGGTACTGGGCCAGGGCCAGACGCACGCTGCCGCCGAGCTTCTTGATGATCTTGGTCTGGGCGGAACCACCGACACGGGAGACCGAGAGACCAGCGTTGATGGCCGGACGGATGCCCGAGTTGAACAGGTCGGTCTCGAGGAAGATCTGACCGTCGGTGATGGAGATCACGTTGGTCGGAACGAAGGCCGAGACGTCGCCACCCTGGGTCTCAATGATCGGCAGCGCCGTCAGCGAGCCGGTCTTGCCCTTCACCTCACCGTTGGTGAACTTCTCGACGTAGTCGGCGTTCACGCGTGCCGCGCGCTCCAGCAGGCGGGAGTGGAGGTAGAAGACATCACCGGGATAGGCTTCACGGCCCGGCGGACGACGCAGCAGCAGGGAGACCTGACGATAGGCCACGGCCTGCTTGGAGAGGTCGTCGTAGACGATCAGGGCGTCTTCACCGCGATCGCGGAAGTACTCGCCCATGGTACAACCGGAGTAGGCCGCGAGGAACTGCATCGGGGCCGGATCGGCGGCGCCGGCGGCGACCACGATGGTGTGCTCCATCGCGCCATGCTCTTCGAGCTTGCGCACCACGTTGGCGATGGTCGACTGCTTCTGACCGATGGCCACGTAGACACAGGTGACCCCGGTGCCTTTCTGGTTGATGATGGCGTCGATGGCGATCGCGGTCTTGCCGATCTGACGGTCACCGATGATCAGCTCACGCTGGCCGCGGCCGATCGGCACCATGGCGTCGATGGACTTGAAGCCGGTCTGGATCGGCTCGTCAACGGACTGACGGGTGATGACGCCGGGGGCGACCTTTTCCACCGCGTCGGTCAGCTTGGCGTTGATCTCGCCCTTGCCATCGATGGGGTTGCCCAGCGCATCGACCACGCGCCCGCGCAGCTCGGGGCCCACCGGCACCTCGAGGATGCGTCCGGTACACTGGGCGGTCATGCCCTCTTCGAGCTGCAGGTAGTCGCCAAGCACCACGGCGCCCACGGAGTCACGCTCGAGGTTGAGCACCATGCCGTAGATGCTGCCGGGGAACTCGATCATTTCACCGAACATCGCGTCTTCGAGGCCGTGTACTTTCACGATGCCGTCGGAAACGCTGACGATGGTGCCCTGATTACGGGCTTCGGATGCGACATCCAGCTTTTCGATACGCTGCTTGATGATGTCGCTGATCTCGGAAGGATTCAGTTGCTGCATGCCATGTCCCTCAGACTCAGGCGGTAAGGGCTTCGGAAAGGCGGCTCAATCGACCACGCACCGACCCGTCGATGACGGTATCGCCGGCACGCAGGATGACACCACCGAGAAGCTCGGGATCCACCTGAGTGGTAATGGAGATTTCGCGATTCAGGCGCTTCTTGAGCGCGCCGGAGAGCTTGTCCTGCTGGGCCTTGGTGAGCTTGTAGGCCGACACCACGGTAACGTCGACGCGCTTCTCGTGATCGGCGAGCAGCGTCTCGAACTGTTCGCGGATAGCGGCCAGGGCCGGCAGGCGCCCCTTCTCACCCAGGGTGTTGAGGAAGCGGCTAGCCGCCTCATCGAGGTCGACCTCCGCCAGCTCGACCACCAGGGCCACCTTGCGCTCTACGTCGAGCTTGGGGCTGGCGAGAAGTTTGAGTGCCTCACGGCTCGTTACCACCATGGCCAGCTTGCTCAGCCAGTCGGACCAGGTATCCAGCGTCTGGTGATCGCGTGCGTACTCGAACGCCGCCTTGGCATAGGGCCTGGCGACGGTAGACAGTTCCGCCATGGATCACCTCCTCACAGTTCGGCAGCAAGCTTGTCGAGCAGCTTGCGATGGGCCTTTTCGTCGATGGAGACTTCCAGGACACGCTCGGCACCGGTGACCGCCAGGCTGGACACCTGGGCACGCAGCTCGTCCTTGGCGCGATTGACTTCCTGCTCGATCTCGGCACGAGCGGAGGCGACGATACGCTCGCCTTCGACGCGGGCCTGCTCACGGGCCTCCTCGACCATCTGGGAGGAACGCTTGTTGGCCTGATCAAGAATCTGTGAAGCCTGTTCCTTGCTTTCACGCAGCGTCTGCTCGGCGCGCTCCTGGGCGAGTTCCAGGTCGCGCGATGCACGGCTGGCCGCATCCAGGCCGTCAGCAATCTTCTTCTGGCGCTCATGAAGCGCATTGCTGATCGGTGGCCACACGTACTTTATGCAGAACCAGACAAAGATCGCGAAGGCGATCGTCTGCCCGATCAGCGTCATGTTGATATTCACGGGGCGGTACCTCTGACAGGTTCGTGTTGTCCGGAAACAAGCAAACCGAGCGCCGTGCGCTCGGTGCTGTCATGCATTAACCGGCAACGACGAAGATCAGGTACATCGCGATACCCACGCCGATCATCGGCACGGCGTCGAGCAGGCCCGCCATCAGGAAGGTCTTGGTCTGCAGCTGGTCGCCCAGCTCCGGCTGACGAGCGGTAGACTCGAGCAGCTTGCCGCCCAGGATGGCGAAGCCGATGCCGGTACCCAGAGCGCCCAGGCCGATCATGAGGGAGGCAGCGATATAGACGAGTTCCATGGTAATGCTCCTGATTGAGAGTAGTTTAGGGTTAAGGGTTTAGGGTTGAAGGTTAAGGGTGTTGCAAGGGGTTCGACTTCAGTGGTGCTCGTGTGCCTGGCTCAGGTAGACGACAGTCAGCACGGTAAAGATAAAGGCCTGCAGGGTGATGATCAGGATATGGAAGATGGCCCAGGGCACACTCAGGGTCCAGGACACCCAGAATGGCAGCAGCGCGATCAGGATGAAGATCACCTCACCGGCAAACATGTTGCCGAACAGACGCAGGCCAAGGCTCAGCGGCTTGACCAGCAGACCGATGATTTCCATCACCAGGTTGAAGGGAATCAGCGACCAGTGGTTGAAGGGGGTCAGCGACAGCTCCTTGGCGAAACCGCCAGCACCCTTGACCTTGATGCTGTAGAAGATAATCAGGGCGAAGACACCGATGGCCATGCCCAGAGTGGCATTGGGGTCGGTGGTCGGCACGAGCTTCATGTAATCGATGCCGAGGCGGGCGAACACCCCGGGCGCAAAGTCGATCGGGACCAGCTTAAGGGCGTTCATCAGGAAGATCCAGACGAACAGCGTCAGTGCCAGGGGTGCGATCACCGGGTTGCGGCCATGGAAAGCGCCACGCACGGTGAGTTCGATAAACTCGAAGACCACTTCCACCAGGTTCTGCAGCGGCCCGGGAACACCGGTCGTCGCCGCCTTGCCGGCCTTGCGGAACAGCCAGATGAACAGCACCCCCATGGCGATGGACCAGCCCATGGTATCCAGGTGGATGGCCCAGAACCCCATCTCGCTGGCCTCCTGGGCACTGTGTGCCAGGGACCAGCCGTTCTCGGGGTGGTGGCCGAAGGTCAGGTTCTGGAGGTGGTGCTGTATATAGTTAGCCGCCGTGTTATCACTGCCTGCTGCCATGCGAAGATCACCTCGGTTAAGGGGTCGACCGCTCGCGCCTTAGCCATGCTGCCAGCCAGGGCATGAGATGGGTCGCCACGTATGCGCTGAAGAAAGAAATCGGGTTTGAGGGGGGCACTGCCACGAAGACCATAGCCAGCAGTGCCACCGTCAAACCGAACTTGCCCGCTTCCGCACGATAAAGGTTCATCACGAACCGATGTGCCTGTCTCCCGCCTCGCGCCAGACTGCTCCGCCAGACGAAGAACGCCTGGGGCAGCAGGCCGACCAGAGCCCCCGAGAGGGCCGAAAGCCCCACCTCGACACCTCCCAGCAGGGTCGCTGCGGCGACCAGGGCGAACATCACCAGGGCTTCAAGTCGCAGTAGACGCCAGCCCAGATTGTGCCGGCGAGTCACGGGATGTCTCATCGTTTTCTCGCCGGATCCTTGGGTCGAGCCTGGCACAAGGCCAAAATCACCGCGGATTATAGGGAACCCCCTTCGGGGCTTCAACTGGATCGGCAGGCTTTTCGCGTGTTTTCCGGCCACATTCCGACCAAAGGCGCAGAAATTGTCGACAACATGATGCACGTCATGCCGGCTCGACTACCGAATATGTTCCAGAATGCCGTCCAGTTCATCGAGGCTCGAGTAGCGGATGGTCACTCGCCCCTTGCCGCCACGGCCATGCTGGATCTTCACCGGGGCGCCGAGAAGTTCGCCCAGTCGAGTTTCCAGCCGGGTGACATCCGGGCTGGGCGGTGTCGGCTCGGCCTTGCCGGGCTGCCCCTCGGCAAGCCGCTTCGCCAGTGCCTCGGTAGCACGCACGGTCAGATCCTGATTGACTACCTCATGGGCGGCCTTGCGCTGCTTGGCAGCCGGCAGGACCAGCAGGGCACGTGCATGCCCCATGTCGAGGTCGCCACGCTCCAGCAGGGTCTGCACCTCGGGGTCGAGGGCCAGCAGCCGCAGCAGGTTGGTGACCTGGGTGCGGGACTTGCCCACCGCGTCGGCCACCTGCTGCTGGGTAAGCTCGAACTCCTCCAGCAGCCGCTTGAGCGCCAGCGCCTCCTCGACCGGATTGAGGTTCTCGCGTTGTATGTTCTCGATCAGCGCCAGGGCCAGCGCGACCTCATCGCTTACCTCGCGGACCACCGCGGGAATGACATCGAGTTCGGCCAGTTGGGCGGCACGCCAGCGGCGCTCCCCGGCGATGATCTCGTAGCGGTCCTTGGCCACCGGACGCACCACGATGGGCTGCATGACCCCCTGGGCTCGAATCGAGTCGGCCAGCTCTTCCAGCGCCTCGGGCTGAATATCGCGGCGTGGTTGATACTTCCCGCGGGAAAGCTGGCCCAGCGGCAGACGCTCGAGACGCTCGGCCGGCTCCGGCTCGGTGGCTGGATTGCTCGTCACTTCATCGTCAACAAGTTCCACCTCGGGCAGATCGAGGCTCTCGCGGCGGCGGGCATTACCACCGATCAGGGCATCCAGGCCGCGTCCCAGGGCGCGTTTACGCGTCATCGACTTTCCCTCATCACTGATGTTGCACAACAGGAGTTACAGCGACAGGCGCCGAATCAGTTCCTTGGCCAGCACCCGGTGGGCCTGGCTCCCCCGCGAGAAGCGCGCATACTTGGTTACCGGCAGCCCATGGCTGGGCGCCTCGGCGACCCGCACGTTACGGGGAATGGTGGCCTTGAGCAGGGTCTCGCCGAAGTAGTCGCGCAGCTGCTTGGTGATGTCGCGGGTCAGGCTGTTACGGGCATCGAACATGGTACGCAGGATGCCGAATATCTCGAGTCCGGGGTTCACGCTGTCCTTGATCTGCTCCACGGTGTCGAGCAGCGCGGAGAGCCCCTCCAGGGCGTAGAACTCGCACTGCAGCGGAATCAGCACCCCATGGGCCGCGGTCAGGCCATTGACGGTCAGCATGTTGAGCGACGGGGGGCAGTCGATCAGCACCACGTCATACTCGTCTGCCACTGCCGACAGGGCGTTCTCCAGGCAGCGTTCGCGTCCCGCCTCTCTGTCCAGCAAGGCGACCTCGGCAGCGGTCAGGTCACCGTTGCCCGGCAGCAGGGCATAGCCCGCCTCGGGACAGTCGAGGATCACCCCGGTGGCATCACGCTCGCCGAGCAACACCTCCAGCACGCTGCCATCCAGGTCATGCTTGTCGATGCCACTGCCCATGGTCGCATGGCCCTGAGGGTCGAGATCGACCAGCAGCACGCGGCGATCCAGGGCCGCCAGGCTGGCGGCGAGATTGACCGCGGTGGTGGTCTTGCCGACGCCACCTTTCTGGTTGGTCAGGGCGATGATCTTGGTCACGGGCAGCTCCGTTGCGGGGAAACGCGGGTTGTCAGGGTGCCGGGGCTTGGGTCCGGCGCTCTAGTACCACCAGCAGGCGAGTGCCGACCTCGTAGGGCACCTCGAGGCGGTGACGGGCCACCGGGATGATCTCCGCCGGCAGCTCGGCCAGCTCCTCGTCCACGGCGGGGCCCTTCATGGCCAGCCATTGGCCACCGGCCACCACTCGCTCACGGGTCAGCGCGACGAAATCGCCAAGACTGGCGAACGCTCGGGAGATCACCTGATCATAGCGCTCCTCGAAGGCCTCTATCCGCGCCTGTTCCGGCGTTACATTAGTGAGCCCCAGCTCCATCGCCGCCTGACGCTGGAAGCGAACCTTCTTGCCGTTGCTGTCGAGCAGAGTCACCTGGAGATCAGTCCTGAGGATCGCCAGCACCAGCCCGGGAAAGCCCGGCCCGGCGCCCACGTCCAGCAGTGTTCGCCCGTTCACGTAGGGCAGCACTGCGGCGCTGTCCAGCAGGTGGCGCGAGACCATCTCCTCGGCCGAGCGTATCGCGGTGAGGTTATAGGCGCGGTTCCACTTGTGCAACAACCCCACCAGCGCGAGCAGCTGGCGACGCTGCTCGGGGTCGACGCTGATCTCCAGCTGCTTGAGCCCCTCGTCGAGTCTCGTCTCCACCATGCCCTGTGACTCCGTCATGCATTGGCCGCCTTGTTATCCTCGAGGAGTCTACGCTTCTTGAGGTGAATCAGCAGGATCGATATCGCTGCCGGTGTGATACCGGAGATTCGCGAGGCCTGGGCAAGCGTCTCGGGACGCGCCTCCTCCAGCTTCTGACGAATCTCATGCGACAGCCCATCGACCCGGGTGTAGTCGAGATCAGCAGGCAACGGTGTCGCCTCATGGCGCTTCAGCTTGGCGATCTCATCGCGCTGGCGGTCGATATACCCCTGGTACTTGGCCTGGATCTGCACCTGCTCGGCCACTGCCTCGTCGCTTACCGACTGACCGTCGATGCCCGGAAGCCCCGCCACATCGCCATAGCCGAGTTCGGGACGTTTGAGCAGGTCCATCAGGCTGTACTCCCGAGTCAGCGCCTTGCCGGTCTTCTCGGTGATGATACCCGCCGCGATACTGTCGGGCTGGACCCAGCTAGCCTTGAGCCGAGCGCTCTCACGCTCGATGGCCTCGCGCTTCTCGCTGAAGGCCGCCCAGCGTACGTCATCCACCAGCCCGAGCTTGCGGCCCATCTCGGTGAGACGAAGGTCGGCGTTGTCTTCGCGAAGCAGCAGGCGGTACTCGGCGCGGGAGGTGAACATCCGGTAAGGCTCCCGGGTGCCGAGCGTAATCAGGTCATCCACCAGCACGCCGAGATAGGCCTCATCGCGTCCGGGGCACCAGGTATCGAGCCCCTGTGCACGGCGGGCGGCATTGAGGCCCGCCAGCAGTCCCTGGGCACCGGCCTCCTCGTAGCCGGTGGTGCCATTGATCTGCCCGGCGAAGAACAGGTTGGAGATGAACCGGGTCTCCAGTGAATGCCTGAGGTCGCGCGGGTCGAAGAAGTCGTACTCGATGGCGTAGCCGGGCCGGGTGATATGAGCATTCTCGAGGCCCTTCATGGAGCGGACGACCTGCAGCTGCACATCGAAGGGCAGTGAAGTCGAGATGCCATTGGGGTAGAGCTCATGGGTATCGAGCCCCTCGGGCTCGATGAAGACCTGATGGCTTGCCTTATCGGCGAAACGGTGGACCTTGTCCTCGATGGAGGGGCAGTAGCGTGGACCGACCCCCTCGATCGTGCCGGAGTACATCGGCGAACGATCGAGGTTGGCATGGATGATCTCGTGGCTACGCTCGTTGGTATGGGCGATGTGACAGCTTACCTGCCGGGGGTGCTGCTCACGGCTGCCCATGAACGACATTACCGGGGTGGGCGAATCACCCGGCTGCTCCTCCAGCTGGGAGAAGTCCAGGCTGCGCGCATCGAGGCGCGGGGGGGTGCCGGTCTTGAGGCGATCAACCCGGAATGGCAGGGCACGCAGACGATCGGCCAGGCGGTTAGAGGGCGGATCACCGGCACGGCCTCCGAGGGTGCTGTCGAGTCCGATATGGATGACGCCACCGAGGAAGGTACCGGTGCACAGCACCACGGTTTCGCCGTGAAAACGAATACCGGTCTCGGTGACCACCCCGCGTACCTGGTCATTATCCACGATCAGGTCACCGGCGGCCTGCTGGAACAGCGTCAGGTTCGGCTGATTTTCCAGCAAGCTACGAATGGCCGCCTTGTAGCGCACCCGGTCGGCCTGGGCACGGGTGGCCCGCACGGCAGGCCCCTTGCGGGCATTCAGCACGCGGAACTGGATGCCTCCCAGGTCGGTGGCCAGTGCCATGGCTCCGCCCAGGGCATCGATCTCCTTGACCAGATGGCTCTTGCCGATACCCCCGATGGCCGGATTGCAGGACATCTGCCCGAGGGTCTCGATGTTGTGGGTCAGCAGCAGGGTTCGAGAGCCCATGCGAGCAGCGGCCAGGGCGGCTTCGGTTCCCGCATGGCCGCCGCCGATGACGATGACGTCGAAGCGGTCGGGGTAATCCAAGGTGCACCTCATTGGCGCCACGGCGCCTGTCTTGCGAACTAGGGATGAAATCAGCCCGCCAGTATAAACCTCCTGTGGGTAATCGTCAGGGTTTTCCACACCCTGGCCGCCAGCGTGGTCTTCCCCTCACACCCCTATTAATTAATATCAGTATATAAATAAAGAAGTTCTGTAATGGTTGTAACTACTGGTGTGGACAATTTCTGTGGATAACCGTTTCCTCTCCTTGCTGCTTAGTGACTTGCATTGTTGACCACGGCGAGGAGAAGAGGCTCACAACCTGCGGATGAGCGGCCGAAAGCCTGTGGGTGAAGTGCCGGCTTGTCCACAACGGTAACCCTTCACCGCTTTTCCACCGTCAGCTACCTGGCTTGTGCCCGCGCCTGTGAACAACCGTCGCAGTTATCCACGAGCCCCTCAGGCGCGGGCCCTGTAGCCGAAATTCAGGGCATCAGAAGAAATTCTGTCCACAGTCAAAAAAATGGCCCAGCCGCGATGCGGCTGGGCCATTTTTTCCTCACGAGCAGGGCTCATGAACAGGTCTTATAGACAGGACAGTCTCAGTGCTTGAGCACCCGCGAGAGGAAGCTGCGGGTACGCTCATCGTTCGGGTTATCGAAGATCTTCTCGGGGGGCGCCACCTCGGCGATCTCACCCTTATGGACATAGATGACCCGATCGGCGACCTCCCGAGCGAACCCCATCTCATGGGTGACGATGATCATGGTCATGCCTTCCCGGGCCAACTCACGCATGGCGTCGAGCACCTCGCCGATCATCTCGGGGTCGAGTGCGGAAGTCGGCTCGTCGAACAGCATCAGCCGTGGTTCCATGGCCAGTGCCCTGGCCAGGGCAACACGCTGTTGCTGGCCACCGGAGAGCTGGGTCGGATACTTCTCGGACTGATCGGCGATCCCGACGCGCTGAAGCAGACGTTCGGCGGTTTCCACCGCATCCTCCTCGCTCCAGCCACGCACCTTCATGGGGGCCAGGGTGACGTTGTCGCGCACGCTCAGATGGGGAAAGAGGTTGAATTGCTGGAACACCATGCCCACCTCCGTGCGGATCCTCTGCAGCGCGCGGCCGCTCTTGCCGTGGGGAGTGAGCTCGTTGCCGTCCACATCGATATGGCCGTCCTGAAACTCCTCCAGGCCATTGATGCAGCGAATCAGGGTCGACTTTCCAGAGCCACTGGCGCCGATGATCACCACCACCTCACCGGGCATGACCTCCAGGTCGATGTCCTTCAGAACGTGCAGATTGCCGAAGTGCTTGTTGACCTTCTCCATGCGTACGATGGCGGAGGTCGTCTTCTCTTTCTGGGTCATGTGTTGGGCCTCACTTGCTCTTTGTTAAACCCGTCACTGGCCGACCAGGCCGCGACGCTCGAGCTGGCGCAGCAGGATCGACAGGGTCCAGGTGATGGCCAGATAGAGCATTGCCACCATCAGGTAGACCTCCATGGCGGTGAAGGTGGTGGCGATATAGATCTGGCCCTGTCGCACCAGCTCGCCGACCCCGATCACGGAGAACAGCGAGGTATCCTTGATGCTGATGATCGCCTGGTTGCCTAGTGGCGGGATCATGCGACGCAGGGCCTGAGGCCAGATCACGTAACGGAATGCCTGGGTACGCGACAGCCCAAGAGAGAGTGAGGCTTCGCGCTGGCCACGTTCGATGGACTGCACGCCACCCCGAACGACCTCGGAGATGTAGGCACCGGAGTTGACGGCGATGGCGGCAATGCCGGCGGTCAGGGCATTGATCGGTTCACCGAGAATCTGCGGCAGGCCGTAGAAGATGAACAGTACCTGCACCAGGATCGGGGTGCCCCGAAACACTTCGATATAGAAGATGGCGGGCAGGCGCAGCCAGAAGACCGGGCTGATGCGCATAAGGCCGAAGACGATGCCGATCACGAAGCCGATGGCGAGACCGCCGAATGAGATCAACAGCGTCCAGGGAACGCCCGGCAACAGGTGTGGTATCGAGCTGAAGGCGGCCGCCCAGTCGAATTGAAAGGTCACGTCCACGAGAAGTTCTCCGGGAGTGTTAAACGACACGGGGCCGGGTGGTCATGCCGCCCGGCCCCGCGAATACTCGCGTCGCCCTGGGGGCGACGATATCGGGAGGGGGAGCTGCCTCAGTCGTCGCTGGGCGCCTCGCCGAACCACTTGGTGTAGATCTCTTCGTAGGTGCCATCTTCCTGCATCGCGGCCAGTGCCTCGTTGACCGGCTCTACCCACTCGCTGCCCTTGTGGAAGACGATGCCATACTGCTGCCCCTCGTAGAGGGGGCCGACCACCTTGGTACGTCCCTCACCGCGGGTCTGGGCGAAGTAGCCAACGTTGGGCGCATCGTAGAAGGTGGCATCGACATTGCGGCCGAGCAGTGCCATGTACATGTCGGAAGTGCCTGGATAGGGTGTGATCTCGGCGCTGTCGCCCAGCTTTTCCTGGAGGAAATCGTAGCTGGTGGAGCCGATCTTGGTGGCCACGGTCAGGCCTTCGAGATCCTCTAGGCTCTCCACCTCGTCGTTATCCGCACGCACCATGATGCGCAGGCCGGAGTCGTAGTAAGGATCGGAGAAGTCGACGATCTCCGCGCGCTCTTCGGTGATGGTCACACCGGCGATGGCGATCTCCTGGCTGCCGGTCTGGATCGCCGGGATGATGCCATTGAACTCCATGGTGGTCAGGTTGACCTCGAAGCCGGCACGGTCGGCCACTTCATGGATGATGTCCATATCGAAGCCGACCATCTCGCCGGTCTCGGTATCCAGCATCTCGAAGGGGACGAAACTGGGGTCGGTGACCACGTTGACAGTGGTGTCCTGGGCCAGGGCGGAGCCGGCCAGACCACTGCCCAGCGCCAGGGCGCTTGCCATAAGGGTCTGTTTCAGGAAGGGTGAAGCCTTAGTGCTTTTCTTCATGGGGTTCCCCTGTTCTTGGGACTTTTCTGTGGGACTCGCCGTGTCAACCTTGGCGAGATTCCTACAGAGCGTCAAGTTGGGGAATCTCACGCTCCACACCAGCGGAGCGGTGTTACACCATGAAGGAGGCTCCACAGCCACAGGTGGTGCTGGCGTTGGGGTTCTGAACCAGGAAGCGAGCGCCGGCCAGCCCCTCCTCGTAGTCGACGGTGGAGCCCACCAGATACTGGTAGGAGAGAGGGTCGACCACCAGCGCCACGTCACCGAACGCAATGACGGTATCGTCCTCGGTGATGTCGTCGGCGAAGTCGAAGCCATACTGGAAGCCCGAGCAGCCGCCACCGGTAACATAGACGCGCAGCTTCAGCTCGCTGTTGCCCTGTTCCGCGATCAGCGCGCGCAGCCGGGCCCGTGCGCTGTCGGATAGCATCAGAGGCGTGGGGACGAAGGATTCGGCTTCGCTCATGGTGGACTCCAGGGGATGGAAGTGTGACCGGTCATTATCCGCAAACCCCAGCAAAAGGGTCAACTTCTCAGGACTATCGCAGTTACCGGAGTCAAGGGCGCTGGGGACAAGCCGAAGAGGAGGTCCTACGCCAGGGAAGGCGTCGGTAGCGCCCAGGGAGGGGTTCACAGCGCCTCCTCGTCGGTCCGGCGCTCCGGGGCTCCGGGGCTTGTCGCCAAATCAGCCCCGAGCTACCGAGCTGTCAAGTTATCTGCGATAGCTCTGGTCAACCTCTGCCGGGAAGGCGGGAAGGGATCAGGGCATCAGCGCGGGGGCGGCGAGCCCGGCGTTCTCGTCGAAGCCAAACATCAGGTTGAGGTTGTGGATCGCCTGGCCTGAGGCGCCCTTGACGAGGTTATCGATCACCGAGAGCACGACCACGGTATCGCCGTCGCCGGGGCGGTGCACGGCGAGTCGACAAAGGTTGGCACCCTTGACGCTGCGGGTTTCCGGGTGGCTACCCGGCGGCATCACATCGACGAAGGGCTCGTTTGCAAAGCGTTGTTCGAACAGCCCCTGTAGGTCGTCGTGACTGCCGGTGAGGCGGCCGTAGAGGGTGGCATGGATACCGCGAATCATTGGCGTCAGATGGGGCACGAAGGTCAATCCTACCGCCCGGCCCGCGGCATCGCCCAGGCCCTGGCGGATTTCCGGCAGGTGGCGATGGCCGCTGGCGCCATAGGCCTTCATGGATTCGCTGGCCTCGGCCAGCAGCGAGGGCACCTTGGCGCCGCGGCCAGCACCGGTGACACCGGACTTGCAGTCGGCAATGATACGTTCGACATCGATCAGGCCGGCCTCGAGCAACGGCAGCAGGCCGAGCTGGACGGCGGTGGGATAGCAGCCGGGTACGGCGATCAGGCGTGCCTCACGAATCCTGTCACGATTGACTTCGGGTAGGCCATACACCGCCTCGTCGAGCAGTGCCGGTGCTCCATGGGGCTGGCCATACCACTCGGCCCACTCCGTGGCATCACGCAGGCGGAAGTCGGCGGAAAGATCGATGACGCGAGTGCCCTGCTCGAGCAGCTCACCGGCCAAGGCGTGGGCCACGCCGTGGGGTGTGGCGAAGAACACGGCATCGCAGGCGCCGAGACGCTTCGCATCGGGTTCGCTGAAGGTCAGGTCGTCATAGTGACCACGCAGATTGGGATAGAGATCGGTGACGCACTGGCCCGCCTCGGAGCGTGAGGTAATGGCCTCGATCTCCACCTGGGGATGCTGGGCCAGCAGCCTGAGCAGTTCGACGCCGGTATACCCGGTGCCGCCGACGATTCCGACCTTGATCACGTAAGCCTCCTTGGATTGATGAGTGCCGGGCTGTCAACGCCCCGCTGGGGTATGATACACAGGTGAAAGACCGGAAGGTTGTCACTCAGTCGTAAAGGAAACCACGACGTGCCGCGTTTGCCACGCTTCAATGTCGGCCAAGGACTGGAGCGCTTTCGCCACCAGCTTGCCAATGTGGATGCCCTGCCGCAACTCTGCGTCCTGGGTGTTGTGGCGGGAGTGCTGACTGGCGTCCTGATGGTGGGGTTTCGCAGTCTGCTGGAGCTGGGTGGACTGTGGCTCTTCCCCGCCGACAGTCCCGAGGCTTTCGAGCCCATTCCACCGGTGCTGCGCAGCCTGATGCCGCTGGGGGCGGCGCTGCTGATCGGGCTGTGGATGTGGTCGATTCCCCCGGCTGGCCGTCAGGTGGGGGTCGTTCACGTGATCGACCGTCTGACCTACCATCAGGGACGCTTTCCGCTGCGTAACTGGCTGACCCAATGGGTGGTAGGCCTGATCTCGGTGCTGGGGGGGCTCTCCGCCGGTCGCGAGGGACCGGCCATTCACCTCGGGGCTGCCGCTTCCAGCGGCCTGGGCCAGCGCCTGCGACTGCCCCATAACAGTCTGCGTGTGCTGGTCGCCTGTGGTACGGCGGCCGGTATCGCCGCCTCCTTCAATACTCCGATTGCCGGTGTCATCTTCGCCATGGAAGTGGTGATGATGGAGTACACCATCATCGGCTTCATGCCGGTTATCCTGGCCTCCACCATGGGTGCTGTGGTGGCTCAGATGGTCTATGGCCCCGACCCTGCGATCTTCGTGCCCGACCTGCATCTCAACTCGCTGCTCGACCTGCCGTGGATCATCGTCAGTGCCCTTGTCATTGGCCTGCTCGCCGGCCTGTTCGTGAGAGTCTCGCGGCTGGGTGATCGCCTGGAGCCTCTGCCCATGGCGCTGCGCTTCCTGATGGCAGGCGGTGCCGTGGCCGTCGTGGCCTGGTGGTATCCCCAGGTACAGGGCATGGGCTACGACACCCTGCAGGCTACTCTCAGCGGTTCGGTGGCGGTGGATGTGTTGATCGCCGTGGCGATCGGCAAGCTGTTGCTTACCGCCGGCACCGTGGCCTGCGGAATCCCGGTCAGCATCATCGGGCCGGTACTGGTGATCGGTGGGGCAGCCGGTGCGCTGTGTGGCATGGCGGGTCACTGGCTTCTGCCCATCGAGGCATCCGACCCGGCGCTATTCGCCATGCTGGGCATGGCGGCGATGATGGGGGCGGTACTGCAGGCGCCACTGGCGGCACTGATGGCGCTGCTCGAGCTGACTCATAACCCCAATATCATCCTTCCCGGCATGCTGGCGGTGGTGATCTCCTGCCTGACCTCGCGACAGCTATGCCGCTGTGGTGGCTTCTTTCTCAGCGTTAAGCGTCAGGGTCTGCATCCCCTGCAGCAACCCCTGATGCAGGCGCTCTCGCGGGTCTCGGTACCGGCGGTGATGGATCGTCGGCTGGAGCGTACCCAGCGCATGGTGACCCAGGAGAAGGCGCGAGCGCTGCTGACGTCTGAACCGGTGTGGATCCTGATCGAGCGTTCCAGCGACGAAAAGCCGATACTGGCGCTCAAGGCAGCGGATCTGGCTCGCTGGCTCACTGCCCAGGAAGAGACCGCCCTGGAAGAGAAGGAGAATGAAGAATCACTCCTCGAGGTCGAGGAGGTCAAAGAGCGACAGGGTCGCAGTAAGGAAACACCGAAAGAAAGAAGCAGGGCCAAGAGTGAACCACCCCTGGTGGACCTGCTGGAGATACCCGGCGAGCGCCTGGAGCTTGCCCCGATCGGGTTGCAGGCCACGCTCTCCGAGGCGTTCAACAAGCTCAACGACTCGATGCTCGATGCGCTCTATGTCGAGCATGGTCATCGGCCGAAGCAGAAGCGCATTTCCGGTATCATCACCCGTGGCGCCATCGAACGCTTCTATCGCGTCGGTAGCTGACGCCACCCATCACCTCATCGGTCTCGCAAGGAACTCCCATGTATCTGTGGTTCAAGGCCCTGCATCTCATCGCCATGGTGACCTGGTTTGCCGCCATGTTCTATCTGCCCCGGCTCTATGTGTATCACGCCATGGCGCGTGACCGGGGGGAGCAGCAGGCAATCGATCACTTCCTGGTCATGGAGCGCAAGCTCTATCGCGGCATCATGACCCCCTCCATGATTGCCGTGCTGCTGTTCGGCGGCATCATGCTGGTGCTCAACCCCGGCTGGCTGACTCAGGGGTGGATCCATGCCAAGCTGCTGCTGGTGGCACTGCTGGTCGGCTATCACCATGTCTGTTTGATCTATTTGAAGCAGTTTGCCGAGGCACGCTGCCGACGTGGTCATGTCTTCTTTCGCTGGTTCAACGAGCTGCCGGTGATCGCCCTGCTGATCATCATCTTCCTGGCCGTGCTCAAGCCGTTCTGATGGTAGGCAACGTGACACACGAACCCCATCTTCCGGTGGTGCTGGTACTGGCGGGTCATGACCCTACCGGCGGCGCTGGTCTGGTAGCCGACGCCGAGGCGGTGGCGGCTGGCGGGGGCTGGGCGCTTACCGTCCCCACGGCTCTGACCGTTCAATCCTGTACGGATGTCTCCAGGGTGTTGCCTGCCGACCCCGATGTCATGCGGGCCAGTGTCGCTGCCCTCGATGAGTTCGAGGTGGCGGCGATCAAGCTCGGCCTGGTGGCCGATCTGGTCACCCTGGATGCGGTCAGCGATATCCTCGAACGCTTTCCCGGGGTGCCGGTAGTGGCCGATCCAGTGCTACGCGCCGGCGGGGGAAGAGAGTTATCCACAATCGAGCTGATCGACGCCTACCGGGAACGGCTGCTGCCACGGGTGGATATCCTGACCCCCAACCGGGGTGAGCTGACGAGGCTGTCGCCGCAACTGTCCGAGGACACAGAGCGAGCCGTGGCGCTGATGCATCTTGGTTGTCAGGCGGTACTGGTGACCGGGACAGACGACCCCGTACCCGGCTCACCGGCGGATCGGGTGACACACACACTGCATGCCATTGACCAGAGTCGTCAGTGGAGCTGGCCGCGGCTGGCGGGGCAGTTTCATGGCTCCGGCTGCACCATGGCGGCCTTCCTGGCCACACGCCTGGCCCTTGGGGAGTCCTTGGTGGCGGCGTGTGAACAGGCCCAGGCCTTCACCTGGGAAGCCCTGTCGCACGGTTGGCGACCCGGCTCGGGCCAGGCGCTGCCGCGTCGCCTCTGGCACTTGCCGATGGCGACGCACCACGGATCGCCCGCTTCTTCCTGATGGGGGGATGGTCTTTGGCGACCGGAGCATCGAGAATGGGGGAATTGAAGACGTTTGCCACCTTTTCACCCCCTGTGAATAGCTTATCCAGAGAATTATCCACAGCTTCGAGGACAGATACGATATGACAACCTCCGCTCAGCTTTTCGCTCAGGCCTGTCGGCATATTCCCGGTGGCGTCAACTCGCCGGTGCGCGCCTTCAAGGGACTGCATCGCCCGCCGGTGTTCATGGAGCGCGCCCAGGGAGCCTATCTGTTCGATGTGGAGGGCCAGCGTTATGTGGATTACGTGGGCTCATGGGGGCCGATGATCACTGGTCATGCCGACCCCGATGTGCTGGGCGCGGTGCGCAGCCGCCTCGACAACGGCCTCTCCTTCGGGACCCCCACCGCCATCGAGACCACCATGGCGGATCTGATCTGCGAGATGATCCCCTCCATCGAGATGGTACGCATGGTCAACTCCGGTACCGAGGCCACCATGTCGGCGATCCGTCTGGCACGTGGCGTCACCGGACGCGACAAGATCGTCAAGTTCGAGGGCAACTACCACGGTCACTCCGACTCCCTGCTGGTCAAGGCAGGCTCGGGGGCACTGACCCACGGCGAACCCAGTTCTCCCGGGGTTCCCGCTTCCCTGGCCGAGCACACCATCACCCTGGCCTATAATGATGTCGAGGCCGTGGAGCAGTGCTTCGAGGAGATCGGCGATCAGGTAGCCTGCATCATCGTCGAGCCGGTGGCCGGTAATATGAACTGTATCCCCCCGCAGCCTGGCTTCCTGGAGTGCCTGCGTCGAGTCTGCAACGCCCACGACAGCGTGCTGATCTTCGACGAGGTGATGACCGGGTTCCGTGTGGCCATGGGGGGTGCACAGGCGCACTATGGCGTGCGCCCCGACCTGACCTGCCTGGGCAAGATCGTTGGCGGTGGCATGCCGGTGGGCGCCTTCGGCGGGAACGAGGCCCTCATGTCCAATATTTCGCCGCTGGGCTCCATCTATCAGGCGGGCACGCTATCCGGCAATCCGCTGGCCATGGCGGCGGGCATCGCACTCCTCGGCAAGCTGCGTGAGCCCGGCTTCCATGATGCCCTGGCACAGCGCGTCGATACCCTCTGCCACGGCCTGAAGGAGCGTGCCGATGCGGCAGGGGTGGAGATGATCACCCAGAGTGCCGGGGGCATGTTTGGTCTCTTCTTCACCGGCCAGAGCCGAGTCGACAACTTCGCTCAGGCCACCGCCTGTGATGCCGACGCCTTCCGCCGTTTCTTCTCGGCGATGCTCGACGAGGGTGTCTATCTCGCGCCGTCGGCCTACGAGGCGGGCTTCATGTCCAGCGCCCATACACCGGAGGATATCCAGTTCACCCTGGATGCCGCCGAGAAGGCCTTCGTGGCCATGCAGCGTCAGGACTGACGCACCAGCAAATCCACCACCGGGAGAATCTTTATGCGTCATACCCTGGACGCCGACAAGGCCGGCAGTGGCGAAAGTCTTGAACTGGAATCGCTTATCGATGCGCTGGTGGCCTATCATCGCGATGCGATATCCGACGACGCCGCGGCGCAGGATGCCGGTCGGCCAATGACGCTCGCCATGAAGGCCGAGCTGGCGGAGATTCGTGAGGCCCTGTGGGATGAAGGGGAGCGTAAGCGACTCGATCAGCTGGGCGAGTGGCTGGAGCAGGATCTGGTGCGTCTGACGCCCATCCTCGAGGCGCGTGCCCATCGTCGGGTGCCGAGCTGGGCGCTGCGCCATCCCGAAAGCCGCCTGTGCCACGCCGGCCGACCGCTGCTGGTCAATGCCATCGGACGTGACCTAGAGGTGCCGGGGGCCGATCTCGCCGATGACCCGGCCAGCGACCTGGCGGCGTTGCTGGTGGGCCTGGAGGGCCGCGAGACGCCGGAGTTGACGCGGCTGGCGCTGGACCGCTATCTGCGTCAGTCGGGGGACTATGAGCTCGCCCGTCTGCTTTCGCTGTTCGGAACCTGTCATGCCCTGACCGCGGCAAGACGCGCCTTGCGACGTCGACTCGCGGATGGTGTCGATTCGGAAAACTCCGCCCTGCTGGCCGAAAGCATGGCCGAATGCCGTCGTTACCTGGCTCTTGCCGAGTGGATCGCGGAGTTCCGTTTTCCTCCACTGGTGATAGCCGTGGGCGTCTCGGGCAGCGGCAAAAGCCGTTTTACTCGTGGACTGGTGACCGGCCTCGGTGCGATTCGTGTCAGCTCGGAGGCTGAGCGCCAGCGGCTCACACAGGCCGAGGAGAGCTCAGGCCATCCACAGGGTGACCCCGGCCAGACGGCTGTGGATATCTTCAGCGAGGCGGCCACGGCGGCGACCTATCGGAGGCTTGCCGCCTGTGCCGGCTATCTGCTCGATGCCGGCATTCCCGCCTGCGTGGATGCCACCTGCCTGACGCGTGCCCAACGCGATCAGCTGCGCCAGCAGGCCGAGGCGCGTGGCCTTCCCTGTCTGCTGGTCAGCTTCGAGGCCGATGATGCCACCCTGCGGCGGCGCATCGAGAAACGGGCCACGCGCCAGGGGGTCGCCCTCGAGGAGAGCCTGGCCGTACTGGCACGACAGCAGCAGCGATTCGAGCCGTTCGGCGACGAGGAGCGTCTACACCTGGTCCACCTCGATACCACCGCGGACAATGCCGCCGATACCCTGCTGGGGTTGATTGAGGAGCACGTGAAGCTTGCCTGAGAGAAACGTCATGATCACTCCCGCTCGCCTGGTACTTGCCAGCTGTAATGCCGGCAAGCTGCGTGAATTCGCCCAGCTGCTGGGGCCGCTGGGCTGCCAGGTATTCCCACAGTCGGACTTTGCCGTCGCCGAGGTGGAGGAGAGCGGCCTGACCTTCGTCGAAAACGCTCTATTGAAGGCGCGTGAGGCCAGTCGTGTCAGTGGCCTGCCGGCACTGGCCGATGATTCGGGCCTTGAGGTCGACGCCCTCGAGGGGGCACCCGGTATCTATTCGGCCCGCTATGCCGGCGAACCGAAGAGCGATGCGCGTAACAATGCGAAGCTGCTCGAGGCGCTAGCCGAGGTTCCCGAAGGGGCCCGCGATGCACGCTACTGGTGCGTACTCGTGTACCTTCGCCATCCCGAGGACCCGGTGCCGCTGATCGTGCAGCGTAGCTGGGAGGGGCAGATCCTCGCCCATCCACGTGGCGAGGGTGGCTTCGGTTATGATCCGCTGTTCTGGCTGCCCGATCAGGGCATGAGTGCCGCCGAACTGTCGGCGGCAGAGAAGAACCGCTTGAGTCACCGGGGGCGGGCGTTGCAGGCACTGGTCGAGCCGTTCCGGCGCGTCGGCGGGAGCCGCTGATGGCATTACCGCCTCCGGTGCTTCCACCCTTGGCACTCTATGTGCACGTTCCCTGGTGTGTGCGCAAGTGTCCCTACTGTGATTTCAACTCGCATGGCGTCGGCCGCGATGCCGGGCTGCCCGAGGAGGCCTATCTCGAGGCCTTGCTTGCCGATCTGGACGCCGACCTGCCGTTGGCGGGGGAGCGCGAGCTGGTCAGCCTCTTTATCGGTGGTGGCACGCCGAGTCTGCTCTCTTCAGGCTTCTATCGTCGCCTGCTGACGGGGGTGGCCCAGCGGCTGCCCCTGGCCCGCGATATCGAGATCACCCTCGAGGCCAATCCCGGCACTCTGGAGCGCGGTCGCTTCGCCGGCTACCGAGAGGCGGGCATCAACCGCCTCTCGCTGGGAATCCAGAGCTTCCAGGCGGCGCAACTCGAGGCGTTGGGCCGCATCCACAGTGGGGATGACGCCGAGGCCGCCTTTGCCGAAGCCCGCGAGGCCGGTTTCGACAACCTCAATGTCGACCTGATGCATGGGTTACCAGGCCAGACCCCCGAACAGGCGCTGCAGGATCTTGAGCGTGCTCAGGCGCTGGGACCCGAGCATCTCTCCTGGTATCAGCTTACCCTGGAGCCCAATACGGAGTTCTACCGCTATCCGCCGGCTCTGCCCGAGGAGGAAGCGCTTTGGGAAATTCAGGATCGGGGCCATGAGCGTCTCGAGGCTTCGGGTTATCACCGTTACGAGATCTCGGCCTATGCGAGAGAGGGACATCGATCGCGGCATAATCTCAACTACTGGCGGTTCGGTGACTACCTGGGCATCGGTGCCGGCGCCCATGGCAAGTTGAGCGTACCCGACGAGGAGGGCGGCTTGCGTATCGAACGCCGCTGGAAGAGTCGTCAGCCCGACTCCTATCTACGCCGGCGGCATGACCCGCGCGGCTTCGTTGCCGATGCGCATCGCGTCAGCGAAGCCGATCTGCCGCTGGAGTTCGCCATGAATGTCCTGCGACTCCCCGAGGGGGTGCCGATGGCACTCTGGCGTGAGTCCACCGGCCTACCGGAAGCCGTGCTGGCCGAACGTCTCACGACCGCCCGTGAAAAAGGAATGTTGATGGAAGCTGGCCACAGGCTTCAAGCTACTCCGCGAGGTCTACTATTCTTGAATGAATTGCTGGCATCGATCGACGAGCAGTGACGATGCCGCCCGTGTAAAGGCTCATCGCAACCTTTGCCCTTAAAGGCCCCATGGATGATTAACCGGGCCACCGAACCAAGGAGATAATCACGATGACCAAGCCATTCCGCCTTGTTGCCCCGCTGGCTGCCGCCGTTCTACTGGCGGGTTGTGCCACCACGGATCCCTACAGCGGTCAGACCAACCGCAACCAGACGGGGACCGGTGCCGCCATCGGCGCCGTGGTGGGGGCCGCCGCCGGTGCCCTGAGCGGTGACGGCAGCACCAGCCGCCGCGATCGTGCCCTGGTGGGTGCCGCCGTAGGTGCCGCCGCGGGTGCCGGTGTCGGTGCCTACATGGATCGTCAGGAGCAGCAGCTTCGCCAGAGCACCCAGGGCACTGGCATCGGTGTCGACCGTCGCGGTGACGATATCGTGCTGAACATGCCCAGTGAGGTAACCTTCGGCTTCGACTCCAGCGAACTGACGTCCAATGCGCGTAATGCCCTCAATGATGTGGCCAGGGTGCTGACCCAGTATGACGACACCCGCGTCAATATCGGTGGGCATACCGACAGCACAGGTGATGCCGGTTATAACCAGCGCCTCTCCGAACGTCGTGCCCAGGCCGTCGGCAACTACCTCTCCCAGGCCGGTGTGGCGAGTGGCCGCCTCAACATGACCGGCCACGGCGAGAACCAGCCGGTGGCCAACAACAATACTGAGCAGGGGCGTGCCCAGAACCGTCGGGTCGAGATTACCCTCTCTCCCATCCAGAGTCGCTTCGAGTAAGCGCTACCGCGACAGCGAGCGGTAACCCTTCGGGCTCGTCACTGGTGTGGCGAGCCCTTTCTCTTTCTGGCCGATTCGCGGACCCCCCATGCTCTCCTATCAACACGCCTATCATGCCGGCAACTTCGCCGACGTTCATAAACATTTGACTCTGTACGGGGTTGTTGAATATTTATTACGTAAAGAATCTCCTGTTACGTTCATAGATACTCACGCCGGTCGAGGCCTCTATCCTCTGGCCGCAGAGGAGACAGCTCGGCTACATGAGTACCGCCAGGGGGTTCTGCCTCTGTGGGAGTCCCGTGAATCGCTTTCATCGGATGGACTCCTGCATGACTGGCTGGCGGCACTGGCCGAGGTACAGTCGGATCCGTCATGGTTGAGCCATTACCCAGGGTCGCCCTGGTGGATGAGCCAGCGCCGGCGCTCCCAGGATCGTCACCTACTCTTCGAGCTGCATCCCGGGGAGCATGATCACCTGACGGACCAGGTGCTGGGGGACGCCGTTCGCACGATCCACGGCGATGGCTTGAGGGGGCTCGTGGAGCGCTTGCCGGTGAGGACGCCCCGTCTCTGTGTGCTGATCGACCCCAGCTACGAGCGCAAGCAGGAGTATGTCGAGGTGGCCGATACGCTGTCGGCGACTCTGCACAAGGCGCGTCATGCCGTGGTGCTGGTGTGGTACCCGCTGCTGCCAGCGGGGCGCCACAATGAGCTGCTCGAGGCCGTGAAGGCGCATGGTCTGCGCAAGGTATGGCGCAGCGAGTTCCTGCAGTATACCCCCAAGGAGGGCGAGCGCGGCATGTATGGCAGCGGCATGCTGGTGATCAATCCGCCCTGGGCGCTCGATAAGCGCCTGGCTGAGGCCATGGCGCGGGTAGCACCGCTGCTGTCGCGAGAGGCCCGCTACCAGGCCGACTGGTGGGTGGGCGAGTAGCGGGCAGAGAGTCGAAGGGATTACAGGCAGCGCCTGAACAGTGCCTCGAGGTTTTCCTGGGTCAGCACGATAGGGTTACCTCCGCAGCTGGGGTCCTGAAGGGCCATGCGGGTCAGCTCGTCGATGCGATCCTCGGTAACTCCTATCTCGGAGAGGGTGCGGGGAATGCCCAGCCGGTCGTTGAGCGTCTGAACAAAGGTACGGAAACCATCGAAACCGCCTTCGATGCCCAGGTAGGCAGCGGCCATGTCGAAGCGCTCGCGGATCGCCTCGGCGTTAAGATCGAGTACCGCCGGCATGCAGATGGCATTGGTGGTGCCATGGTGGCTGTTGAACAGGGCCCCGATGGGATGACTCATCGCATGGATGGCCCCCAGGCCTTTCTGAAAGGCGGTGGAGCCCATCATCGCCGCGCTCATCATCTGGCCGCGGGCCTCGATGTCGCCGCCATCGGCATAGGCGCGCGGCAGATACTCCTTGACCAGACGCATGCCCTCGAGGGCAATGCCCTGGCTCATGGGGTGATAGTGGGGGCTGGAGAATGCCTCGACGCAGTGTGCAAAGGCATCCAGACCGGTACCGGCTGTGATCGGCTTCGGCATGCCGACGGTGAGCTCGGGGTCACAGATCACCACCGAGGGTAGCACCCTGGGATGGAAGATGATCTTCTTCTCGTGAGTAAGGGAGTTGGTGATCACGCTGGCCCGCCCTACCTCTGAGCCGGTTCCGGCGGTGGTGGGCACCGCAATGATGGGGGCGATCGCCTCGGCGTCGGCACGGGTCCACCAGTCATCGATATCCTCGAAGTCCCACACCGGGCGCGTCTGGCCGGCCATGAAGGCTACCATCTTGCCCAGATCGAGCCCGGACCCCCCTCCAAAGGCAATGACACCGTCATGGTTGCCGTCCCGGTACGCCTCCACTCCGGCCGCCAGGTTGGTGTCATTGGGATTGGGGTCGACCTCGGCGAACAGCGCACCTCCGAGGCCGGCCGCCTCGAGGATATCCAGCGTGGCTTGAGTGATGGGCAGGGTGGCCAGTCCCCTGTCGGTTACCAGCAGGGGGCGGCGGATGCCGGCCTGGGCACAGGCCTCGGGTAGTTCGCCAATCCGCCCTGCGCCGAAGCGGATGGCGGTGGGGTAGGACCAGTTTCCCGTCAGCGTCATGTTGTTACCTTCCTCGGATAGTAAGCGTTGCCCCGTTCAGGACGTGTTCGGTGCCTGGTATCGGTTAGCCCGATGGCGCCTGGAGGTAGTAGGACTTGGGGCGGGTCAGATTGTGGTAGCCGATCACCGAGAGTGAGCCGCCGCGGCCGGTATCCTTGCAGCCGGTCCAGCACAGCGCAGGGTCGAGGTAGTCGGCGCGGTTCAAGAACACGGTGCCGGTCTGGAGCTGGTCGCCGATATGCTGGGCGCGTGCGACGTCGGGGGTCCAAAGGCTCGCGGTCAGCCCGAAGGGGCTGTCATTCATGAGCCGAATCGCCTCAGCGTCGTTGGCGACGGGCATGATGCCCACCACCGGACCGAAGCTCTCGTCGCGCATCACCCGCATGTCGTGGGTTACGTCGGTCAGGATCTGCGGCGTGAGGTAGGCACCGCCATCGTCCTGGGGTTTTGTGGCGATATGCGCCGTGGCGCCGGCAGCGACCGCCTCATCGATCTGGGCACGTACCTCGGCGGCGAAGCGCACATGGGCCATGGGTCCGATATCGGTGGTCTCTTCCAGCGGGTTGCCCAGCCGGTAGCCCTCGACGAGTGCCACGGCCTTCTCGACAAAGGCGTCGAAGAGGCTTTCGTGTACGTAGATGCGCTCGATGCCACAGCAGCACTGGCCGGAGTTGAACATCGCGGCGTCGATCAGGGTGGCGACGGCGGCGTCGAGGTCGGCGTCCTCCATCACATAGCCTGGGTCCTTGCCGCCCAGTTCCAGAGCCATGCCGGTAAAGGTGCCTGCCGCCGCTTGCTCCAGGGTGCGGCCGGCGTTCACCGAGCCGGTGAAGTTGATGAAGTCGAAGGTCCCTTCGGCGATCAGCGTCGCGGTGGTAGCGTGATCGAGGAAGACGCTCTGGAACACCGCCTCGGGCACCCCTGCTGCGTGGAACGCCTGAGCCATGCGCTCGCCTACCAGCAGGGTCTGGGTGGCGTGCTTGAGGAGCACGCTGTTACCGGCGATCAGTGCCGGGGCGACGCTGTTGATGGCGGTCATGTAGGGGTAGTTCCAGGGCGCGACCACCAGCACCACGCCGTGAGGGACACGCTTGATATAGCGCTTGAGGCCGGGGTCGTCGCCGACCATGATATCGGCCAGGGCCTGCTGGGCGATTGAGGCCATGTGTCGCCCGCGCTCCTCGAAGCCACCGAACTCGCCCCCATAGCGTACCGGCCGCCCCATCATTTGGGCCAACTCGGGAACGATGACCTCGTTCATCTCACCCACCGCGGCGATGCCGGCCAGGACGCGGTCGATACGCTCCTGTAGCGGGCGGGCGGCCCATTCGAGCTGGGCCTGACGCGCCTGTCGTGCCGCCTGACGCGCGGCGTCGGGTGACAGCGTCAGGCGTTCGGCAAAGAGCGTGCCGTCGATCGGTGAGATGCATTGCAGTGTCTGGCCCATTATCCTCTCCGATAAGCTGACATCGTTGTAACAGTGACTCTCAGGCACGCTCGAAGCCGCGTGCCACCTCGAACTGGGTCACCACCTGGTCGAACGCTTCCAGCTCGACCTCGGCGGCGCGCACATAGTGATCGACCACATCGTCGCCCAATGACTCGCGCAGCATCGTGGAGCCTGCGAGGGCATCCCTGGCATCGCGCAGATTCTGCGGAATCAAGCCACTGTCGCCGCTGTAGGTGTCGCCCTTGGCTGGTGGCGATAGCACCAGCTCCTCGGTGATCCCGCGAATGCCGGCGGCCAGCTGGGCTGCCATGGCCAGGTAGGGGTTCAGGTCGGAGCCGCCGATGCGGTTTTCCACCCGTACCGCTTCGGTACCCGCTGCACAGAGGCGGAAGCCGGCGGTGCGGTTATCCACCGACCACACCGTGCGCGTCGGGGCGAAGGAGCCCTTCTGGAAGCGCTTGTAGCTGTTGACGTAGGGTGCCAGGAAGTAGGTGGTATCGGCGGCGTAGTGCAGCAGCCCGGCCAGGTAGTGCTTCATCAGTGGCGACATGCCCAGGTCGTCATCCTCATCGAAGAAGGCAGACGATCCATCTCGAAACAATGACTGATGAATATGGGTGGAGCTGCCCGAATGAGCGTGGTGCCACTTGGGCAGAAAGGTCACCGCGCGACCTTGCTGCCAGGCGATCTCCTTGATCGCGTGCTTGGCGATGGTGTGATAGTCGGCGGTATCGAGTGCCGAAGCGTAGCGAATATTCAGCTCTTCCTGACCCCTGCCGGCTTCCCCCTTGGTCCCTTCGATGGGTATCCCGGCGGCGTGGAGATGATTGCGCACCGGACGCATCACATGCTCCTCCTTGGTGGTCTGGAAAATATGGTAGTCCTCGTTGTAGCCACTGATCGGCTGCAGGTCGCGGAAGTCTCCCTGACGGATCTCATCGAAGCTCTTCTCGAACAGGAAGAATTCCAGCTCGGTGGCCATCATCGCGCTCAGTCCCAGCTCCTCCAGGCGCGTCAGCTGGCGCTTCAGCATCGCTCGTGGTGAATGGGGCACGGGCTCGTGGGTGTGGTGATCCAGCACGTCACACAGCACCAGCACCGTGCCCTCGAGCCAGGGCAGGGGGCGTAGCGTGGTCAGATCGGGGCGCATGATGTAGTCGCCGTATCCGGCCTGCCAGGAGGTGCTGGCATAGCCATCCGGTGTCTCCATCTCCAGATCGGTGGCCAGCAGATAGTTGCAGCAGTGAGTCTCCCTCCAGCCTCCGTCGATGAAGTGGTGCGCATGCAGCCGTTTACCCATCAGACGGCCCTGCATATCAACGAAACACGCCAGCACCGTGTCCACCTCACCGTTCCTGACCCGATCCGATAGGTCTTCCAGGGCATCCAGCGTCACTGCACTGTTCATTTCCATAGCTCCTTATGGGGTCGCCGTGCCGCGCCCCGACGGTGTCGAGACGCGGTATGGCTAGTGGCCCGGCGTAACCGGGAACCTGCGTCTCAGGCGTCGGTATAGCGGTAGGGCCGGCCGGCCTTGCGCATGTCGGCGTTGTACTGCTTGAAGATCTCGACCACCTTGGCCTTGGTCTCCGACTCGGCGGCAACCTCGTCCCAGAACTCCTGGGCGGCATTCTCCACTTGATCCCACTCGGCATCGGGGATGGAGGTGAGTTCGAGCTTGTCGCCATGCACCCGCAGCTTGGCCTCGCCGCCCCAGTACCAGTGCTGGCGATAATAGTGAGACTGCTCGCAGCACACCTCGAACAGCAGCCGAAGGTCCTCGGGCAGCGCATTCCAGCGCTCCATGTTGACGAAGAAGTGCCCGATCCAGGCCCCCGAGATGTTGTTGGTCAGGAAGTAGTTGGTGACATCGGCCCAGCCCACCGTGTAGTCCTCGGTGATACCGGACCAGGCGATACCGTCCAGCTCGCCGGTCTGCACGGCCACCTCGATGTCCTCCCAGGGCAGTGTCACCGGTACCACGCCAAACTGTGACAGGAAGCGCCCGGCGGTGGGGAAGGTGAAGATACGCTTGCCCTCGAGATCCTTCAGGCTGCGAATCGGCTCCTTGGTGACGAAATGGCAGGGGTCCCAGGCGCCGGCGCTGACGTGCTTGACGCCAACCTTGGCGTACTCCTCCTCCCAGATCTCCTTGAGTCCGTACTGGTTGAACAGCACCGGTACATCCAGGCTATAGCGCGATCCGAAGGGGAAGTAGCCGCCGAACACGGTTACCTCCGTGGGCGAGGCCATGGAGTCGTCGTCCGACTGCACCGCGTCGATGGTGCCGCGCTGCAGGGCACGGAACAGCTCGCCGGTGGGCACCAGCTGATCGGCGTAGAACAGCTCGATCTGCATGCGGTCTCCGGCGATGCGGTTGAACAGGTCGATGGCCGGCTTGGCGACGTGCTCGGCCAGTGCGGCGCCGGCGTAGGTCTGCATGCGCCACTTGATGGTGGGTTCGTCCTGGGACTGCGCCATGACGCGGCTGGCCAGCGGCGCCATGGCGGCTCCGGCAGCGGCAGTGATCAGAAACTTGCGTCTTGTTGTCATTGTGTCGCTCTCCTGCTATCTCATAATACTGTTGATAATGCTCGTTTTTTCCTGGTTTTACGCTCTTGGCGCTCCTCCCTGAGAGCCCCTTTCATGGCGATGAAATCCGAAGCCAACGCCAAGTCGATGTCGTCGATATGTCTAGTGACCATAGACATAGCCGGGCAGCCACAGAGCGATCTGTGGGAACAGCATCACCAGGCTCAGGGCTACGGTCATCACGAACACGAAGGGGATAATCGAACGATAGATGTCGCGCAGGCCGATTTCGGGAGGGGCCATGGCGCGCATCAGGAACAGGTTGTAGCCGAATGGCGGGGTCATGTAGGCGATCTGGGTGGTGATGGTGTAGAGCACGCCGTACCAGATCAGATCGAAGCCCAGCGCATCGACCAGCGGCACATAAAGCGGCGCCACGATCACCAGCATGGCGGTGTCGTCGAGGAAGGTTCCCATCACGATAAAGCTGAGCTGCATCAGGATCAGGATTAGCCATGGCGATAATCCCAGTTTCTCCCTGAAGAGGCTCTCGATCGCCTTGACCGCGCCCAGCCCGTCGAAGATGGCGCCGAAGGCCAGGGCGGCGAGGATGATCCACATGAACATGCAGGAGATCGCCAGGGTCTGGCGCACCGATACCTCGAATACCCGGCGCGTCATGCGTCCCTTGAGTATGGCCGCCAGCAGGGCCGCCGTGGCCCCCACCGCCGAGCTTTCGACCAGCGAGGTCCAGCCCTTGACGAAGGGCACCATCATCACCGCGAAGATCACCAGCGGCAGCACGCCCGCGCGCAGCAGGCGCAGCTTTTCCGCCATGGGCACATCGCGCTCCTCGGCGGGCAACACCGGTCCCAACTCGGGCTGCAGGCGACAGCGAAAATAGATGTAGAAGATAAACAGCGTCGCCATCATCAGACCCGGCAGCACCCCGGCCAGCCATAGCTGGCCCACCGGCTGACGGGCGATCATCGCGTAGAGCACCAGCACCACGGACGGGGGCACGAGAATCCCCAGGCTCGAGCCTGCCTGTATGACACCCGTGACCATGATCTTGTCGTAGCCACGCCGCAGCAGTTCGGGCAGGGCGATGGTGGCGCCGATGGCCATGCCCGCCACCGAGAGCCCGTTCATGGCCGAGATCAGCACCATCAGGCCGATGGTCCCGATGGCCAGGCCTCCCCTAACCGGGCCCATCCAGACATGAAACATCCGATACAGATCGTCGGCGATGCGGCTTTCCGACAGCACATAGCCCATGAAGACGAACATCGGCAGGGTCAGTAGCGGGTACCACTTCATCAGCTTCATGGCCGAGGAGAAGGGAATATCCACCCCTCCCGTGCCCCAGAGGAGCACGCCGGCCAGGGCGCCGACGAAGCCGATGGCCCCGAATACCCGCTGTCCGGTCATCAGCATCAGCATCATCGAGCTGAACATGACAATGGCGATCATCTCGTACGACATCAGATGTCCACTCCGCGAAGCCGGCCGATATCCCGGAAAAATTCGGCAAGGGATTGAAGAATCATCAGAAAAATACCGATGCACAGCAGGGTCTTGATCGGCCAGAGCCACGGCCGCCAGGCGGTGGGGCTGCGCTCCAGGAAGCCGATCATGTCCCCCGCTGCCGAGGAACCCTGGGTCAGGAAGGTCCATCCCAGGTTGAACAGGAAGGCAAAGGGTTCGCTGCCGAAGTAGCCCAGCGAGTAGGCGGTCGAGACCAGCCCGCCATACAGCAGCACCCCCAGATAGAAGAGCAGAAAGAACACCGTGAAGGCATCGACCCAGGCCTTGGTCTTCAGGCTCCAGTCACCGTAGAACAGATCCATGCGAACGTTCGAACCGAGCTGGATCGAGTAGGGGCCTCCCAGCACGAAGTAGGCCACCATGACGAACTGGGCGGTCTCGAGCGTCCACATCGAGGGAGTCAGGAACACCTTGGAGGTCGACGACCACAGCAGCACGCCGATCAGCACAAAGATCAGGTACATGGCGGCCCGTCCGATGACGCGGTTGAGAGCGTCGATGGCACGGATATAGCCACGGATCAGGCTAGGCATGGGGGGATCCTTTCGGGCCGGGGCGGGTCAACCCCAGTGCCACCAGAGCCGGTTCAAGCAGTTGCAGCAGCTCGTCGGCCAGGGTGTGGATGTCCTCGGGGGTGGCCAGCAGGTCGTTGCGGATCTCGAGCATCACGTTGGGTAGCCCATGGCCGATGCCATGCAATTTCAACGAGTGGGTCACGCCGTCTTCGGGCCCGTAGGGCGAGTTGCGCTCTATCTTGCGGTGCGCCAGACGTGGTGCCTGGGCCAGCATGGCATCGGCCAGGCGGCTGTCAGCGTCGTGGAGCACGCCGATCTCCACCGCCCTTCGGCGGCCGTGGTAGTCAGGGGTGAAGCTGTGGACGGTGACCAGCGCGGTGGGATGGTGTTGCTCGGTGCGAGTCTCGATGACCCGGCTCACGCTGGCGCAGAAGGGAAGGTAGACGGACTCGATACGAGCTTGGCGCTGGGCAGATGTCAGCCGACGGTTGCCCGGCACCTCGATGATCTCGGAGCGCTCGGGCATGGCGCTGGCCGCCTCGGGCGGGCGATTGCAGTCATACACCAGTCGCGACACACGGCTGGCCACCAAGGGCGCATCCAGTGCCTGTGAAAGCCGCAGGGCCAGCTCGCGAGCTCCTGGGTCCCAGGCCGCATGACTGTAGCGGTGACGGGGGGCGAGACCCAGTTCGTGATAGGGCGAGGGGATATGATGCGATGCGTGTTCGCACAATAATATCACCGGCCCCATGCCGGCAGGGTTGTGCAGTTCTACGCTCGGGGATGCCACTGTTGTTGACGTTGTTGTTGTAGACATCGTGCTTCCTCCACGGTCTTGTAAAGATATAGACGGGAGTTAATCAGCATGTCAAGATTTCTTCAGAAGCGCCGTTCACCCCGCCATGGCGTGCCACAGACAGGTGATGCTTGACGACCCTCAAGGCTACCGTGCGTGAGCTTATCCGCCAGCACTACTCGGTACTGACCCAGTCCGAGCGCAAGCTGGCCAATACCCTGCTGGAGAACTATCCGGCGGCGGGGCTCGCCTCGATTACCAGTGTCGCTGGCAACGCAGGGGTCTCCTCGCCGACCGTAGCGCGAATGGTCAAGAAGCTTGGTTTCAAGGGCTATCCTCAGTTTCATCAGGCGCTGCTCGAGGAGCTGGAGGCCCGTGGGGTGGGCCCGACGCAGCGACGCAACAGCTGGCTCACCGAGGCGCCCGAGACGCACCTGTTGAGCCGCTTCACCCATGCGGTTCGCCACAACCTCGAGCAGACCTTCGCCCAGATAGAGCTGGAGCGATTCGATCAGGCGGTGCACCGAATGGCCGATGCCGAGCATCAGCTCTATATCGTCGGTGGACGCATCACCCATGCACTGGCCGACTACGCCTTTACCCATCTGCAGGCGGTTCGCCCTCGAGTCACCCATCTGAGCGACTCATCGGGCACCTGGCCCCATTACGTGCTCGACATGCAGCCAGGGGATACCCTGCTGATCTTCGATATCCGCCGTTACGAGACCAACCTGCTGCGCCTGGCCGAGCTGGTCGGCCAGCGTGGCGTGGCCATCGTGCTGTGTACCGACCAGTGGGGGTCACCGATCTCGAGTGTGGCCGATGTGACCTTCAACTGTTGGGTGGAGATTCCTTCCGGGTGGGACTCCAGCGTCTCCACCCTGATGCTGCTCGAGGCGATGATCGCCGCGGTCCAGGAGCAACGATGGCCGGAGGTCCGTGATCGCTACGAGCGACTGGACGAGCTGTTCGACAAGACGCACTTCTTTCGCAAGTGAACACTACTGGTCGATACAGAAGCTGCCGAAGCTCTCGCATGCTGATCTACTTGTCGATACAGAAGCTACCGAAGATCTCGCCGAGCGGGGTTGTATGAGTGGCGCTGACAGCGCCGTGGCTCGGTGTATTGGTCTACTTGCCAATACAGAAGCTGCCGAAGATCTCGCCGAGTAGATCATCGGCGCTGAACTCACCGGTGATCTGGCCCAGCGCCTGTTGGGCATCACGCAGATCCTCGGCGAGCAGCTCGCCGGCACCGTGGCCGGTGAGCTGGGCTTCTCCGTTCTCCAGTGCCTCCTCGGCACGGTCAAGGGCATCGAGGTGGCGCCGGCGGGCCGAGAAGCGCCCCTCTGCCGTGGCGGTGAAGCCCATTACCTCCTTGAGATGCGCCTTCAGGTTATCCACACCCTCCGTGGTCTTCGCCGAGAGCTTCACGATGGGAGTGGGTGTGGATAAGTCGAGTCCCGGGCGCTCTTCGCTGGCGTCGATCTTGTTGCGTACCAGGGTCAGCCGAGAAGGGTCGGGTAGCCGGGCCACGAACTCCGGCCAGATGGCCATCGGGTCGGTGGCGTCGGTGGCAGCGGCATCGACCAGCAACAGCACCCGGTCGGCCTTCTCGATCTCTGCCCAGGCGCGAGCCACACCGATCTGCTCCACGGCGTCCGGCGTGTCGCGCAGGCCGGCGGTGTCGATCACATGCAGCGGCATGCCATCGATATGGATATGCTCGCGCAACACGTCCCGAGTGGTGCCGGCAATATCGGTGACGATGGCCGTCTCCTGCTCGGTCAGGGCATTGAGCAGGCTCGACTTGCCCGCATTGGGCCGACCGGCGATCACCACGTTCATGCCCTCACGCATCAGCGCGCCCTGACCGGCGGCGGCACGAACCATGGCCAGCTCTGCCTTTACCTCGGCTAGCATCGCCGCCACCCGGCCGTCACCCAGGAAGTCGATCTCCTCTTCGGGGAAATCGATGGCCGCCTCCACATAGATGCGCAGCTCGATCAGACGCTCCACCAGGCCCTCGACTCGTCTCGAGAAGTCCCCCTGCAGGGAGCGCAAGGCATTTTCCGCCGCGGCCTGGGAGCTGGCATCGATCAGGTCGGCGATCGCCTCGGCCTGGGCGAGGTCGAGCTTGTCGTTGAGGAAGGCGCGTTCGGAGAACTCCCCCGGACGGGCGGGGCGGGCCCCCAGCTCGAGGCAGCGGCCGAGCAGCAGATCCATGATCACCGGACCACCATGCCCCTGCAGCTCGAGGACATCCTCCCCGGTGAAGGAGTGTGGCCCGGGGAAGAAGAGCGCGATGCCTTCATCGATCACGCCGCCGCCGCCTCGAAAGGGTCCATAGTGTGCGTGGCGAGGTGCGGGGCAGTGGTCCACCACCGCCTCGGCGATCGTTGCACAGAGCGGGCCTGAGACCCGGATGATGCCGACGCCGCCGCGTCCCGGCGGCGTGGCCAGTGCGGCGATGGTGTCCTGGTCGTGAAGCGGGGCCATGGGGGTCTCCTATGCGTGATGCAGGCATTGTCGTTGCGCCTCCCCAGAAACGCCAGACCCCCGCATGAGGCGGGGGTCCGGGGAGTGGCTCGGGAATGAGCGGTTACTTGGTCTTCATGCCCTTGCCGACGCTGGGGTCGTTCTCGATCTTGCGAGTGATCACGTACTGCTGGGCGATGGAGATGATGTTGTTCACCACCCAGTAGATCACCAGACCGGCCGGGAACCACAGGAAGAAGAAGGTGAAGACGATGGGCAGCATGCGCATGATCTTCGCCTGCATGGGGTCCGGCGGCGTCGGGTTGAGCATCTGCTGCACGAACATGGAGGCACCCATCAGGATCGGCAGGATAAACAGCGGATCCTTCACCGAGAGATCCTGAATCCAGAACATGAAGGGCGCGTGACGCAGTTCCACGGACTCCAGCAGCATCCAGTAGAGTGCGATGAATACCGGCATCTGCACCAGAATTGGCAGACAGCCACCCAGAGGATTGATCTTCTCCTTCTGGTAGAACTTCATCATCTCCTGGGACATCTTCTGGCGGTCGTCGCCATACTGTTCCTTGAGGCGCTGCATCTCCGGGCCCAGCTTGCGCATGCGGGCCATGGACTTGTAAGCCTTGGCGGAGAGCGGCCACAAGGCGGTCTTGACCAGGATGGTCAACAGCACGATGGACCAGCCCCAGTTGCCGATGACGTCATGAATCTTGTCGAGCAGCCAGAACAGCGGGTTGGCGATAAACCACAGCCAGCCGAAATCGACGGTCAGCTTGAGGTTGGGCGCCACCGCTTCCATGTAGTCCTGCACCTTGGGGCCCACATAGAGAGTGGCGCCGAGGCGTGTTTCGCCATTGGCTGCCAGTTCCGTCACCGGGCCGGCGAAGGCGGCCACATTGCGACCGCGGGAGTCGGTGGTGGCGTAGAAGAGGTTCTGTTGGTTCTGCGGCGGAGCCCAGGCGCTGACAAAGTAGTGCTGGATAATCGCTACCCAGCCGCCCTCGGCTTCGCGGTTCTCGAACTTGCCCTCCTGGATCTCCTCGAAGTCGACCTTAAGGTAACGATCCTCAGGCGTGGAGTAGGCCGCGCCCAGATAGGAGCGCATGCCCATCTTGGGACCACTGGAGGGGTCGCTGCTGTTGTCGCGGGCCAGCTGGCCGATGAAGCGAGCGGAGACAGGAGACTCGGTGTGGTTGGCCAGGAAGTATTCGACATCCACCGCGTAGCTGTTGCGTTCGAAGGTGAATCGCTTGATGACCTCGATGCCGTTGACCTCACCATTGAGGTCTACTTCTAGGCGGCTGTCACCCTCGGCCAGGCGATACTCGGTCTGCTCGGGAGCGTAGGCGATGCGCCCGGACTGACCATCCAGCTGAAGCCCGGAACGTGCCACGTAGCTGCGCGTCTCGCCATCGGAGAGCATCACATAGGAGCGGTCGGAGTCGAGGGTCAACTTATGCTGAGGCAGCGCAGCATAGACGATGTCACCGCCCTGGGGATCGATACGCAGGTCCAGCACATCGGTCATCACGGCAACCAGGTCTCGGCTGGACGCTGTCGTGTTCTCGCCAGGCATCGCCTCCGTGCGATCGCCACTGTTCGCCGTGGGGGCTGCCAGGCCTTCCTCGGCACTTTCGGCCTGGGAGCCGGTGCTTTTGGGCTGGCTGTTGGCGAAGGAGGGAGCCTGCGGCTCAGTGGCCATCTGGCCGTAGTCCTGATTCCACTGAACGACGATCAGATAGGCGAGCACCGCCAGTGGAATCAGCAATAGGAGTCGTTTTACGTCCATGAGGGTTCTGCCCAGTGGGTAGTGAACTTGCCAGGGGCGGAAGGCGATTCAGCCGCCCGAGATAGACAAAAGCCTGCCAAGGGCAGGCTGTATTCCGAACACGGACTTTCTAGGGTAGCCCCGGCAGCGTCAAGTCCTGCCTCGAGAAGGGGTGCGCTCATGATCCTGCGGGCTCCGATCCGATGAAGGTGGCTCGATGCTCGGTGGTGGCTGTGTTGCGAACGATTTCTTGGCGTCGCGGGTCAGCCTTCGCCACATCCCGAACAGCTGCCGGTGCAGGGTCTCATTGTCCAGTTCTCCGACTCCGCGACGTGACAGTATCACGATGTCGACGGCAGGTAGCCGATGTTGCTGGAACCGGATCGATTCGCGTACCAGTCGCTTGACACGATTGCGGTCCACGGCACGGCGCATGCTCTTCTTGCTGATCACAAGGCCGATACGGGGGTGTCCCAGATCGTTGGGCGAGGCGAGTGCCATCAGCCCTTTACCATGTACCTTAAAGGCAGCGTTATCGAAGACCTGACGGTAGTCCCCTGCCGTCAGCAGGCGCAGACGGCGGGGAAACGTTTGGCAGGGCACGCAGGGTCCGTGATCAGGCGCTCAGGCGCTTGCGACCCTTGGCGCGACGACGCGCCAGTACGGCACGACCGTTCTTGGTGGCCATCCGGGCACGGAAACCATGCATGCGCTTGCGCTTCAGGACACTGGGCTGAAAGGTGCGTTTCATAACTCGTTATTCCCACGTGGTTTTCAGGACGATTCGTCGTTTTCGAGGCGTCTGGATTCCCGCTGGGAACCCGGACGTATTCGGCTCAAGACCGGAAATTGTAGTGTTTTCCCCCGGGCGGTGCAATTTTTCCGTGTGCTAATTGCACTCTTCGTCAAGGCAGGCGTGGTGGGCGATGGGACTGGGTGGTGTGGGATCTATGCAGCCAGGGGGAGATTCAAGTACCTAGCAGGCTTGCGCCGCATCAATAACAATAATGTTTATATCTTGTAATACCCTGTTATTAATAATGGGGAAGGTGGTTGTGGATAACTGTTTTTATATCAATTACGACAACTAGTTGGGATGCTATAAAATATGTGGATAGTGATGGGAGAAGCGGTGCCCTTCACGCGGGAATCCTGTGGATGAAAATGGGCCTTCTCCACAACGCTGGATTGTCCACAGCTCAATACAGATGGCGTCATCACACCATACGCCTGTTTTCCACAGGGTGTGTCAAGGCGCCTCGGGGTGTGGATAACCGAGTGTTGTGGCGATACAATGCCCGGCCGTTTTACGACAAGGTGGTGACGTCGCGTGTCGCTGGCTCTCTGGCAACAGTGTCTGGATACCCTGCAGGATGAATTGAGCTCGCAGCAGTTCAACACCTGGATTCGCCCGCTTCAGGCAGAGGAGGGCGAAGGGGGAGAGCTGTGCCTGCTGGCCCCCAATCGCTTCGTGCGCGATTGGGTCAGCGACAAGTTTGCCAAGCGGATCACCGAACTGCTGCGCGAGCTCTCCCCGGCGCGGCCGCCGAAGGTGGTCCTGAGCGTGGGAAGCCGGCGTGCCGTACCTCGGCCACAGCCACGGGAGCTCGGCACTCCCGTGTCGGCGACGCCACGGCAGCCGGCAGCTCCTGCGGTCCATACGCGACCCCGGGGTGAGGTGGCCGACGAGGCCGAGATTCAGACATCCCGAGACGAAGCGCCGTCGGCCCGACGACCAGGAGGTGAGCGTCAGGTCCAGGTAGAGGGGAGTCTTAAGCACACCAGTGGCCTCAATCCCAACTTCACCTTCGAGACCTTTGTCGAGGGCAAGTCGAACCAGCTGGCTCGGGCCGCCTCGCGCCAGGTATCGGAGAATCCCGGTGGGGCCTATAACCCGCTGTTTCTCTATGGGGGCGTGGGCCTGGGCAAGACTCACCTGATGCATGCCGTAGGCAATGCCCTGGCGGGCCGGCGCGAGAATGCGCGGGTCGTCTATCTCCATTCCGAGCGCTTCGTTGCCGATATGGTCAAGGCGCTGCAGCTCAACGCCATCAACGATTTCAAGCGTTTCTACCGTAGCGTCGACGCCCTGCTGATCGATGACATCCAGTTCTTCGCCGGCAAGGAGCGCTCCCAGGAGGAGTTCTTCCATACCTTCAACGCCCTGCTCGAGGGCGGGCAGCAGATGATCCTGACCTCCGATCGTTATCCCAAGGAGATCAGTGGTGTGGAGGAGCGCCTCAAGTCCCGCTTCGGTTGGGGGCTGACGGTCGCGATCGAGCCCCCGGAGCTCGAGACGCGTGTCGCCATCCTGATGAAGAAGGCCGATCAGGCCAGGGTCGACCTGCCTCACGACGCCGCCTTCTTTATCGCCCAGAAGATCCGTTCCAACGTGCGCGAGCTGGAGGGGGCCCTCAAGAAGGTAATCGCCGACTCCCACTTCATGGGCAAGCCGATCACCCAGGACTTTATCCGCGAATCGCTGAAGGACCTGTTGGCCCTCCAGGACAAGCAGGTGGGGGTCGACAATATCCAACGAACCGTGGCTGAGTACTACAAGATCAAGCTCGCCGATCTGCTTTCCAAGCGCCGTTCTCGCTCGGTGGCACGCCCTCGACAGGTGGCCATGGCCCTGGCCAAGGAGTTGACCAATCATAGCCTGCCTGAAATCGGTGATGCATTCGGAGGGCGTGATCACACCACGGTGCTGCACGCCTGTCGCAAGGTAAAGCAGCTTCAGGAGGAGAGTTCCGATATCCGCGAGGACTACAAGAACCTCATGCGACTGCTGACCAGCTGATCGCTCCGCCCTCCGAGATACTGCCGGCTTGTGGTTTAATGGTCGTCATGCCATCTGGCCGGGCCCCTGCCGGCTGCAACCCTTTCAGGACAAGACGTGGAGCCGACATGAAATTTTCCATCTCCCGCGAAGCGCTGCTGCGACCGTTGACGCTGGTGGCAGGCGTGGTCGAACGCCGCCAAACCCTGCCGGTACTTTCCAATGTATTGATTCAGGTAGGGCAGGAGGAGGTCGCTCTGACCGGCACCGACCTGGAGGTAGAGTTGATCGGTCGCACCGTGGCAACCCGGGTGGATGAGCCTGGCGGTGTTACCGTGCCAGCCCGAAAGCTGATGGATATCTGCAAGTCGCTCCCCGACCAGGCCGAGATCCAGCTCTCCCTGGAGGATGGGCGCGCCGTATTGCGTAGTGGTCGATCGCGCTTCACCCTCTCTACCTTGCCGGTCGCCGAATTTCCGAGCATCGAGGACAGTCAGGGCAGCACCGAGTTGAGCCTGCCGCGGGGAATGCTCAAGCACCTGATCGACGCTACCTCATTCGCCATGGCACAGCAGGATGTGCGCTACTACCTCAATGGCATGCTCCTTGAGATGCGTGACAACCTGATCCGCGCGGTGGCTACCGACGGCCACCGACTGGCGGTCTGTTCGCGTCCGGCGGAGCTTCATGTGGAGTCGCCTCAGAAGCTGATCGTGCCGCGCAAGGGGATCCTGGAGCTGGTACGCCTGCTCGATGATGGCGAGGATCCGGTCAGCCTGACCCTGGGAGCCAGCCATATTCGGGCACACACGGGAGACTTCACCTTCACCTCCAAGCTGGTCGACGGCAAGTTTCCCGACTATGAGCGTGTGGTTCCCCGCGGTGGTGACAAGGTGTTCATCGCCGAGCGTGCCGAGATGCGGCAGGTGCTGTCACGAACCGCGATTCTCTCCAACGAGAAGTATCGAGGGGTACGACTTCACCTCGAGGAGGGCAATCTCAAGGTGATGGCCAACAACCCCGAGCAGGAAGAGGCCGAGGAGAACATCGCGATCGAATATAGCGGCGACTCTCTCGAGATTGGCTTCAATGTCGGCTATCTGGTCGATGTGCTCAATGCCATCGACGACGAGCGCATTCAGATGACGTTGGCAGACTCCAATAGCAGTGCGCTGATGGAGGAGCCGGGTGGTGGGGACGCTCTCTACGTCGTCATGCCGATGCGCCTGTGACCCACCCAGGGCGGCCCGACCGGGCCGCCGCGTTTTCCCCTTATGTCTATGCCCCTTGATCATCTCGTCTTCCATGGCCTGAGAAACCTTCAATCCGTTGATTTTAAACCGAACTGTCAGGTCAATTTGATTTCTGGCGAGAACGGGAGTGGCAAGACAAGCCTGCTGGAAGGGATCCATGTTCTGGGTATGGGGCGCTCGTTCCGTACTCGAAACATGCGTCATGTCATTGCCCATGGCGGTGATGAACTGATGGTCCATGGCCGCATAGCCGGCTCCCCCCCTGTGCCGTTCGGCGTCAGGCGCCGCCGCAATGAGGACGAACTTGAAGTCCGTCTTGCAGGAGAGCGTGTCAATCGGCTCTCGCGGCTGGTGGAGACCCTTCCCCTTCAGCTGATCAACCCCGATGCCTTCCGGCTGCTGGAGGGCTCTCCGGCTGGTCGGCGAGAGTTTCTCGATTGGGGAGTGTTTCACGTGAAACATGACTTCCTGGAGGCCTGGCAGCGCGCGCGGCGGGCGCTGAAACATCGGAACGCCCTGCTCAGGCATGGTAGAATGGACCCCGATTCTCTGGCGGCCTGGGAGCTGGAGCTGGTGCACTGGAGCGAGCGGATCGATGAGATGCGCACCGCCTGGATCACGGCCTTCCTCCCGGTCTTCGAGGAAACCCTGAACGGGCTGTTGCCGATCAAGGATCTTCAGTTGCGCTACTCTCGCGGCTGGGATCGACGCAAATCGCTGGGTGAACTGTTGAGACAGGGCCGCGATGTCGATCGGCAGATGGGATTTACCCAGCAGGGGCCTCAGCGGGCCGACCTGGCGATCCGCCTGGGAAAGCGGCCCGCGGTGGAGGTCCTGTCCAGGGGCCAGCAGAAGCTGGTGGTCAGTGCCCTGAAGCTGGCTCAGGGGCGATTGCTGGAAGCCAGTACGGGACGCCGCTGCGTCTACCTGATTGACGACCTTCCAGCGGAACTGGACGACACGCATCGGCGACTGTTCTGCCGCTGGCTGGAAAACATGCGCTGCCAGGTGTTCATCACCACCATCGATCACGATGCCCTGGCGGATCTGTGGCAGGCCGAGACCCCGGTCGAGATGTTTCACGTGAAACGCTCGGCGTCCGGGAGCGGTACGTTGCTGCCACTGGAGTGACAGATTTCATGACGGAGCAGTCAATGAGCGAACAGGCCTACGACTCATCGAGTATCAAGGTTCTCAAGGGGCTCGATGCCGTACGCAAGCGTCCCGGCATGTATATCGGCGATACCGATGATGGCACCGGGCTCCACCATATGGTGTTCGAGCTGGTGGACAACTCCATCGACGAGGCGCTGGCCGGATACTGCAGCGAGATTCGTGTCGTTATTCATCCCGATGAGTCGGTGACGGTGAGCGATAATGGCCGCGGCATTCCAACGGATATTCACGAAGAGGAGGGAGTTTCCGCCGCCGAAGTGATCATGACGGTACTGCATGCCGGCGGCAAGTTCGATGACAACTCCTACAAGGTCTCCGGTGGTCTGCATGGCGTCGGCATCTCGGTAGTCAATGCGTTGTCCGAGGAACTTCGCCTGACGGTGTGGCGTGCCGGCAACGTCCATGAGCAGCTCTATCGCCACGGTGTGCCCCAGGCACCACTGTCGGTGGTGGGGAAAACGGAAAACTCCGGTACACGCGTGCACTTCCGTCCCTCGTCGGAAACCTTCGGCAATATCGAGTTTCACTTCGATATCCTGGCCAAGCGTTTGCGTGAGCTCTCCTTCCTCAACTCCGGGGTGGCCATTCGCCTGATCGATGAGCGCTCCGGGAAGGAGGAGTTGTTCCACTATGAAGGCGGCCTCAAGGCCTTTGTCGATCACCTCAACACCAACAAGACAGTCCTCAATCCTGTCTTCCACTTCAATATCGAGCGCGAGGACGGTATTGGGGTAGAGGTGGCGATGCAGTGGAGCGACTCCTTCAACGAGAACATCTTCTGCTATACCAACAACATTCCGCAACGGGATGGTGGTGCCCATCTGGCAGGCTTCCGTGCGGCATTGACGCGTACCCTCAATGGGTATATCGAGTCGGAGGGGCTGCTCAAGAAGTCGAAGATCAGTACCGCCGGTGACGATGCGAGGGAAGGGCTGACGGCGATCATCTCGGTGAAGGTGCCGGACCCCAAGTTCTCCTCCCAGACCAAGGACAAGCTGGTCTCCTCGGAGGTCAAGACGGCGGTAGAGCAGGAGATGGCGCGCCTGCTTGGCGAGTACCTGATCGAGAAGCCCAACGAAGCCAAGGCGATCGTCAACAAGATGCTGGATGCCGCGCGTGCCCGTGAAGCGGCACGCAAGGCGCGAGACATGACGCGGCGCAAGGGGGCCCTGGATATCGCCGGCCTGCCAGGCAAGCTGGCCGACTGTCAGGAGAAGGACCCGAGTCTCTCTGAACTGTTTCTGGTAGAGGGTGACTCCGCCGGTGGCAGTGCGAAGCAGGGACGTGACCGACGTACCCAGGCCATCCTCCCGCTCAAGGGCAAGATCCTCAACGTCGAGAAGGCGCGCTTCGACAAGATGCTCTCGTCGGCAGAGGTCGGCACCCTGATTACCGCGCTGGGCTGTGGTATCGGGCGCGAGGAGTTCAACCCGGACAAGCTGCGCTATCACTCGATCATCATCATGACCGATGCCGACGTGGATGGCTCGCATATCCGCACCCTGCTGCTGACCTTCTTCTTCCGGCAGATGTCGCAGCTGATCGAGCGGGGGCATGTGTTTATTGCCCAGCCACCGCTCTACAAGGTGAAGCGTGGCAAGCAGGAGCTCTACCTGAAGGATGAGCAGGCGATGACCGACTACCTGACCACCACGGCTCTGGATGGCGCTCGCCTCTATGTCAATGCCGATGCGCCAGGTATCAGTGGGGCCCAGCTCGAGGCACTGGTCGATCAGTATCGTGATGTCATGCGTCGCATCGAGCGTCTCTCGAGAGTCTACCCCGAAGAGGTGCTGCGCAAGATTGTGCATGCCGCGGAACTCGACGGCGAGGTGAGCCTGCGTGACCGGGTCACCATGCAGAACTGGATCGAGAGTCTGCAGACCGAGATGGACGCGCAACTTGCCTATGAAGGCGGCCCGCGCTACAGCTTCCGGCTCGAGGATGACAGTGAGCGAGGCCTCTACCTTCCGGCGGTGACGATCGCCGCCCATGGCGTGGCGACCGACTATGTGTGGGGTATCGACTTCTTTACCAGCGCCGACTATCGCGCCATGACGAGCCTCGGCGAGACCCTGAACGGGCTTCTGGAGGAGGGCGCCTATGTGGCGCGCGGGGAGCGCAAGCGCTCCGTGTCGAGCTTCTACGCCGCCCTTGAGTGGCTGATGAATGAAGCCCAGCGTGGCCTCTCCATCCAGCGCTACAAGGGGCTGGGGGAGATGAACCCCGAGCAGCTCTGGGAGACCACCATGAATCCCGAGACACGGCGTATGCTGCGCGTCTCCATCGAGGATGCCGTGGGCGCCGACATGATGTTCAATACCCTGATGGGTGATGAGGTGGAGCCGCGTAGGGACTTTATCGAGCGCTTCGCCCTGGTGGCCAATCTCGATGTCTGATTGCATGTTTCACGTGAAACACTACCCATCGCCCTGATGCCCGTCACCAGGCCTCTGGAAAAGGCCCGTCATCGATAGCGATGACGGGCCTTTTCATAACTGTACCTCAAGGAGTGGGAAGGCTGAGCCGGGCCTTGTGCATCACGCTTTATTTCCATCCTCGCGCTCACTCTCACTCTCACTCCCACGCCCACTGTCACCCCCATCTCCTAGAAGCCAGCCGACGAAGTCGGCCAGGCTGTCGAAGATCAGCGTATCGTTATCCGAAGCGGCCAGCTCGGGGTGTTGCTCCAGGGTGCGCTGACCCTTGCCGGTGCGAACCAGAACGGGGCGACAGCCCATGGGGACTCCGGCCTGCAGGTCGCGCAGACTGTCTCCCACCATCCAGCCGCCTGCCAGGCCACGCAGCTGCAGGGCATCGCGGATCTGCTCCAGGAGCCCGGACAGCGGCTTGCGGCAGCAGCAGTGGTCATCGGGACCATGAGGGCACCACGCGATATGGGCAATCTCGCCACCGGCCTCGGTTACCCGCCGGCAAAGTTCCTTATGCATCTCTGCCAGGGTTTCCTCGGTGTAGTAACCACGAGCAATGCCCGACTGGTTGGTCGCCACGGCTATCGTCCAGCCGGCCTGGCTCAGGCGCGCGATAGCTTCGATGGCGCTGGGGTAGGGAATCCACTCTGCCAAGGATTTCACATAGTCATCAGAGTCCTGGTTGATCACGCCATCTCGGTCGAGGATCACCAGGCGATCGCTGGTATGCACGGCACCGTTTCCTTTTCGCAGGGTTGGTTGGTGGTTGGCACTCAGTGTTTCACGTGAAACACTGAGTGCCAAGGAGCAAGGAGCAAGGAGCAAGGAGCAAGGAGCAAGGAGCAAGGAGCAAGGAGCAAGGAAGGGGCAAGGAAGGGGCAAGGAAGGGGCAAGGAAGGGGCAAGGGCGTGGGGGTGGTTGGCTACTGTGTGGCGCTGTGTGGCTGGAACGGCAATGTTCCACGTGAAACATCATCATGAATGGCAGCCCACGTTCCATGTGAAACAGTACAGTGGCCAGATACAAAAAAGGCCGGCAGTTGCTGCTGCCGGCCTCGATGGTGCCAGGGGGCGGTTACTGCTGTAGCTGCGCGATATCGGCAACCTCGAGGAACAGTGCCCGCAGGCCGGCCAGCAGGGCGAGCCGGTTGCTGCGTACCCCCTCATCATCGGCCATGACCATCACTTCATCGAAGAAGGTATCAACCGGTTCACGCAGGCCGGCCAGGACATCCAATGCCTCCTGATAGCGCGCCTCGTTGAGCATTGGCGTGACCTTGTCTCGATGACTGACTACCGCGTCGTGGAGCCTCTTCTCGGCAGTTTCCTTCAGCAGCGTGGCGTCCACGGTGCTGCTCACCTCATTGGCCTGTTTGGCAAGGATATTGGAAACACGCTTGTTGGCAGCGGCGAGGGCGGCGGCCTCGTCGCGCCCGGTGAACGCCTCTACCGCGCGCAGGCGGCGGGCGAAATCCAGCGGGCGAGTCACGGGGCGTGCACGCACTGCCAGGTAAGCCTCGGTCGAGATGTCTTCACCCTGACCCCATGCCCGGAAGCGGTCGAGCATGTAGGCAAGCACCTCATCCACAAGGTTCTCGGCGTACGGCAGCTCCTGGTGCTGGGCCGCGGCTAGCTCGAGCAGCTCACGGAGGTCGAGTTGCAGTTCCCCCTTGACCATGATGTTGAGCACACCGATGGCGGCGCGACGCAGCGCAAAGGGGTCCTTGGTACCGGTGGGGCGGGCGCCGATGCCGAAGATGCCGGTCAGGGTGTCGAGGCGGTCGGCCAGGGCCAGGGCCTGGCCGGTCCGACTCTTAGGAGTGGCATCGCTCGCGAAGCGGGGGAGGTACTGCTCCTCCATGGCCTGGGCCACTTCGGCGGGCTCACCATCCTGAGCGGCGTAGTAGCGTCCCATGGTGCCCTGGAGCTCGGGAAACTCGAGCACCATCTCGGTCACCAGGTCGCACTTGGCAAGTTCGGCGGCGCGGCGGGCATGGCTGACATCACCGCCCAGCTGGCCGGCGATAAAGGCGGCCACGGCGGCGGTACGGTGAGCCTTGTCGGCGAGAGTGCCGAGCTGCTTCTGGAATACAACGCCAGAGAGCTCGTCGATTCGAGAGGCCAGGGTGCGCCTGCGGTCGGTATCGTAGAAGAAGGCAGCATCGGCCAGGCGGGGGCGAATGACCTTCTCGTTGCCCTCGATGACACGGTCGGGCTCATTGCTGTCGATGTTGGAAACGGTGATAAACAGCGGCTTCAGCTGACCTTCGCTGTCGAGCAGGTGGAAGTACTTCTGGTTCGCCTTCATCGAGGAGATCAGACACTCGGCCGGTACCTCCAGGAAGCGCTCGTCGAAGCTGCCGGTGAGTGCCACGGGCCACTCCACCAGACCGCTGACTTCGACCAACAGCGCCTCATCGATGACTGCGGTGGCCTCCTGCACCTCCGCTTCCGAAAGCACCTGCTCACGGATACGCTCGCGCCGTAGGCCGCGGTCGGCCAGAACCCACGCCTGTTCCAGGGTGGCGAGATAGTCATCGGCGTGGGCCAGCTCGATGGGGTCGGGAGCATGGAAGCGATGGCCACGCGTTGTGCGGCCGGCCTCGAGGCCCAGTGCCTCGGCTTCGATGATCTCGTTGCCATAGAGCACGACCAGCCAGTGTGCCGGTCGGGAAAACTCCACCCGTGAGGCACCCCAGCGCATGTTCTTGGGTACCGGCAGGGCGGCGACGGCTTTCTTGATGATGGCCGGCAGCAGGGCAGCGATACTCTCCCCCTGCTGTTGTTCGCGATACCCCAGCCAGGTGCCCTTGTCGGTTTCCAGGTGAATCAGTTCATCCACGCTGACGCCGCAGGAGCGAGCGAAGCCTTCGGCGGCCTTGGAGGGCTGGCCATCCTTGAAGGCAGCGGCCAGTGCCGGACCGCGCTTCTCCACCACACGGTCGGGCTGTTTGCCGGCCAAGGACTCGATCTGGACCGCCAGGCGACGCGGCGTGGCGTACGCACGTACTTCGCCATGCTCGACATCGGCATCACTCAGGCCGCGGCGCAGCCCTTCGGCCAGGGCGTCGGAGAGGGCGTCGATGGCGTTCGGAGGAAGTTCTTCGACGCCCAGTTCAACCAGTAGGGTGTTGGCAGCCATGCTCAAGCGTCTCCCTGTTCAAGCAGTTCGCGGCGCAGTGCCTCGGGAGCCAGCGGGAAGCCGGCGGCCTTGCGCGAATCGAAATAGGCGTGGGCCACGTCACGGGCCATGGTGCGTACGCGCAGGATGTAGCGCTGGCGTTCGGTCACCGAGATGGCGTGGCGGGCATCGAGCAGGTTGAAGGTGTGCGAGGCCTTGAGCACCTGTTCATAGGCGGGCAGTGGCAGATTGGCCTCGAGCAGCCTTGTGCAGTCCCGCTCGTGCTGGTCGAAGGCACCGAACAGATAATCGACATCGGCGTGTTCGAAGTTATAGGCGGACTGCTCACGCTCGTTCTGCAGGTAGACATCGCCGTAGCTGACCCTGGAGCCATCCGGGGCAATGGTCCACACCAGGTCGTAGACGCTGTCCACGTCCTGCAGATACATGGCGATACGCTCGAGGCCGTAGGTCAGCTCGCCGGTCACGGGAAAGCATTCGATGCCGCCGGCCTGCTGGAAGTAGGTGAACTGAGTCACCTCCATGCCATTGAGCCACACTTCCCAGCCCAGGCCCCAGGCACCCAGGGTGGGGGACTCCCAGTTGTCCTCGACGAAACGGATGTCGTGAACCAGGGGGTCGAGGCCCAGGTGCTTGAGAGAGCCGAGATAGAGTTCCTGGAACTCGGCGGGGGAGGGCTTCATCACCACCTGAAACTGGTAGTAGTGTTGCAGGCGGTTGGGGTTCTCGCCATAGCGGCCGTCGGTCGGACGACGGGAGGGCTGCACATAGGCGGCGTTCCAGGTCTCGGGTCCGATGGAGCGCAGGAAGGTCGCCGGATGGAAGGTGCCGGCACCGACCTCCATGTCCAGCGGCTGCAGCACCACGCAGCCCTGATCGGCCCAGTACTGCTGCAGGGCCAGGATCAGACCCTGAAAGGTTGAGACGTCTGGCGCCGGCCCGGAGGGCGAGGTCGACGTTGGTGTCGCGAGTGTCATTGGAAAAGCACCGTTGGCCATGAATTCACAGGGCTTCAAGTATACAATCACCGGAAGATCGGTTATAGGCGCACGCCCCGAACAGAGGAATCTCTCCATGATCGTAGTGACAGGCGGGGCCGGCTTCATCGGCTCGAATCTGGTCAAGGCACTCAATCAGCGTGGCCATCAGGATGTGATGGTGGTCGACGACCTGAGCGACGGCACCAAGTTCGTCAATCTGGCCGATTGCAGCCTGGGTGACTATCTGGACAAGGATGACTTTCGCCAGCGGGTAGAGGCCGAGTTGCGCGGAGAGCCTGCCAGGCTGCCGGAGATCGAGGCGATCTTTCATGAGGGGGCCTGCTCCGATACCACCGAGTGGGATGGCCGCTTCATGCTCGATAACAACTTCGAGTACTCCAAGGTGCTGCTGCATTTCTGTCAGCAGCGGGGGATTCCCTTCCTCTATGCCTCCTCGGCGGCCACCTACGGCGGCAGCGAGGTGTTTCAGGAGGCGCCGGAGCACGAGAAGCCGCTTAACGTCTATGGCTACTCCAAGCTGCTTTTTGACCAGTATGTGCGTATCCACCGGGACTCGTTCCGTAGCCAGGTGGTGGGTTTCCGCTACTTCAACGTCTATGGTCCCCGAGAGCAGCACAAGGGCAAGATGGCCAGCGTGGCCTATCACCACCATACCCAGATCAGCGCCGGACAGGACGTCAAGTTGTTCGGCGCTTGGGATGGCTTTGATGCCGGCATGCAGAGCCGCGACTTCGTCTACGTCGGCGATGTGGTGGACGTGAACCTGTGGTTCCTCGACAACCCCGAAGCGTCCGGCATCTTCAACTTGGGCACCGGTCGTGCCGAACCCTTCAAGGCGATCGGTGAAGCGGTGATCGATTACTATGGTCATGGGACCATCGAGTACATCGACTTTCCCGATGAGCTGAAGGGACGCTATCAGAGCTATACCCGGGCCGATATCTCGCGGTTGCGCGAGGCCGGATACGATCGCGAGTTCCGCACCGTGGCCGAGGGGGTGCGCGAGTACCTGGAGTGGCTGAATGGCTGAGTCGGCTTCGCGGGGGGAGACAAGCGGCGAGCGTATCCTGGTGGTCGGCCCCTCCTGGGTTGGCGACATGGTGATGGCCCAGAGCCTGTTGATGACGCTGCGTGACCGTCACCCCGGGTGCACTCTTGCGGTGATCGCGCCGGGCTGGTCGCTGCCGATCCTCGAGCGCATGCCCGAGGTGGATGAGGCGATCGCCCTGGACGTGGCTCATGGCCAGTTCGGCTGGTCCGTACGCCGTGAGGTGGCTCGCGGGCTGCGGGGTCGTTTCGATCGAGCCATCGTGCTGCCGCGCTCCTGGAAGTCTGCGCTGGTGCCTTTCCTGGCGGGTATTCCACGACGCATCGGCTTCCATGGTGAGCAGCGCTTTGGTCTGCTCACCGAGCGTCGTCGTCTCGACAAGAGCGTGCTCGACCAGACCGTCAAACGTTTCGTCTCCCTCGGGCTGTCCGCCGAGGAGTCGGCCAGGGGCAGCTTCGCCATACCTCAGCCTCGACTGATGGTGGATGCGGGTAATCTGGCCGCCCTGCGCGAGCGTCTAGGGCTTTCCGCGTCACCGGCCATCGGCATGATGCCGGGGGCCGAGTACGGCCCCGCCAAGCAGTGGCCGCTGGAGCACTTCCGCAGCCTGGCCGAGGCGCTGATAGCAGAGGGTGTCGAGGTGCGGGTGCTGGGAGGGCCCAAGGATGTCGAGGCGGGTGATACGATCGTCAATGGCCTGATGGGTGCCCATAATCTGTGCGGCAAGACACGCCTAGCCGACGCCGTGGACCTGCTGGCCGACTGCAAGCAGGTGGTCACCAATGACTCGGGGCTGATGCATGTGGCGGCGGCGGTGGGCACTCGAGTCCAGGTGCTCTATGGCTCATCGTCGCCGGCCTATACGCCGCCGCTGACCGATAACGCCGAGATCCACTATCTGGCCGTTGAGTGCTCGCCCTGCTTCGAGCGTACCTGCCCACTGGGTCATACGCGCTGCCTGGTGGAGATGGCCCCCGAGCGAGTGCACCGGGCGATTCACGCGTGGCGGGCCACCATCGCAAGGAGCTGAGCCTCGGCTATTTCCTGCCGGAGGCCGCCTGATCAGAGTTATTCTCGGGCGCCTCCAGAGCCTGCCGAGAAGCGGTCTGCCCGCTCTTCTGCTGCCTGCCTTCGGGTATCAGGCCTTCCCAGAGCCGCTGCTGCAATGCGGTCTCCTCATGCATGCGGCCCGCCAGGTCGGTCAGGCCATGCTGCTCCACCAGGGTCGGCTGCTCGGAGAGCAGGGAGACGCCCAACCCAGCTCTGTGGCGCTCGATGGTATAGCCCATCGCCTCCAGGATGGTGGGGAAAAGATCGATAGTGGCGGCCTCGCGGCGTGTCCTTTGGCCAGCCTCGATACCCTTGCCCAGCAGCATGAAGGTGTTGTCACGCTCGCCGGCGACCAGTTGCTCCCAGGCCGACACGCGCATCGTCAGGTGGTCGCTGGCGATCACCACCAGGGTGTTTTCCAGCAGCCCCTCATTTTCGAGTCGGTCGATCAGGTCGAAGGCAAGCCAGGCCGAACACTCCACGGAGTAGAGGATATCCTCGCCGTCGAACTCGCCCTGACGCTTCCGACAGGCCCGGGCCGGATAGCCTCTTGGTGCATGGGCGGTGAGGCTGAGATTGACCACCCCCCAGGGGCCGGCATCTTCCGCCTTCAGTCGACGAATCTCACTGGCGGTGAAGTCATACAGGGTGTCATCAAAGAGCCCCCAGTCGTTGATGTAATCGGGTTCCGCAAGACGAGGCTCGAGGCTGGCCCGGCCCATCACCCTGTCGAAGCCATGATCCTCGTAGAAGATTCCCTTGCCGGCGAACTCGGTACTGGCGCCGCCCAGGAAGCTGAGACGGTAGCCCTGTTCATCAAGCAGGTCTCCCAGACATCGAATGCCGGGAACCACGCGGCCCAGAGGCTCGAACTGGTTGTCGTGGAGCAGGCCCGCGGGCATCAGCGGGGTGCCACACTGGCTGGCGATCATGCCGGCCATGGTCCAGCCGGTGTTCTCCAGCTGGCGTATTCCCTCGAAGACATGACCGCGTCGACCCAGGGCATCGAGGAAGGCATAGGCATCCCCGAAGCGCTGGCGGTCGGCATAGGTGCGCTCCATGCTTTCCAGATAAAGCAGCAGCAGGTTGGGAGGACTCTCCGGCGCCTGCTGGATCGTCGGGGCCACATAGCGACGATCCAGCCAGGCGCCGTCATCGGTGACGATGGCCGCACTGCGTTGCCCCATGCTGTAGAAGAGTGGATTGCTGGCGATCAGTACCAGTGCCAGCAGGCGGTCGATGAGGCGCCAGCGGTGGTCACGGCGCACCAGCCAGGTATAGGCAGCGAGCAGGGCCAGCACTGCCAGGGTATAGAGCGCCGCCGCCAGTATGCGGCTGCTGCCGCCGTGCTCGGCGATCCCGGCCTGGAGATGGAAGAAGATCGCCCCGATCTCGACGATGCCGAAGCTCTCGGCCAGATAGACGTAGACGCCCCACAGGCAGAGGGGCACCAGCGACCAGGGCCAGACTCGTCGGGGCGGACGACGCGTGGCTGGCTTTCCCCAACGCAGCAGCCAGCCAAGGCTCAGCCAGAGGCCTGTGATGGGGATCACGCTCCACAGCGGCAGCACGGCCACGGTAGCGATGGCATAGCCAAGGCAAGCCCCGATGACGAGCAGGGACCACCAGCGGGGATGTTTGAGCCTGTTCGGGTTTGCGAATTGCATGAGTCTCTTCGATAGGGATCGGGTGGCGGCCTTTCAGCTGCATCCACGGGCTCTGTCAGGAAGATTGGTGGAGCGCGTAGGCCTTCATGTACTTCCAGAATACGCCATTGGCGTTAGAGTTGACGATGGAATGAATGCTCCCGCCGTGATGCAAGCCGCTTTTCGGGTTCATGTGGAATTGGCCAGATCCACATGAAACGACGAAGAACCACAGGACTACCAACTAGATAAATCATCGCGATGAAGTTAGCCTCGTTTCGGTAGCCGCGTGCGCGTACGCGTAAATGGGCCGCTTGGAACAGGCCGTCCATGCCACACCTCCTGTCGTTGTGGAGGTCATATTCTGGCCTAGCTCATGGGGGGCGTATTCCACATCTGGCGTCGAAGACCTCAATTTCTTTTCTGTACTGCATTGAATATCGTGCTCTCTTTTCGAATTCCTTGCACTATAGGGACTGTTGAGTTTGCATTAGATATCGTTCAAAAACTTGTAGAGAAGCAAGCATTTCTTGCTGAGGGTGAAAAAACTCTGAAATATATCGGTTGGCATTTCTAATGATGGCTTTGGCTTCTTTAGGATGGGATAGGTAGTAGTCGATTTTTTCCTCTAGATCAGAGAAGTCGTCACTTACTTCCACATAGTGGTAGCCAGGAATCAATGTACCTTCCATAAACCAGGTTTCATATATAGGGCGCCTCATAAAGCATAATGAATTGGATGCCATTATCCACTTCAAGTTAGTGGCAACGTCGTTTCCTTCGATGCTAAAAATAAATTTATGTTTAAGTTGCTGTTCGATTGTCATGAACGGCTTTCGATATGCGGCCGTTACGTTTTTATCATCTGTAGCGCCAATATCGCAGCGTGGCAAGTTATGACACTTTTCCAGAAAATGTTGCCGATGGGGCTGATGTGCCGCACCCCGCCATACCAGAGTGTCCTTCTTAGCACCGTAGTCATAGGTATCCTTAACTTTGTAGAAGTGGCGTACGCTGTCAAGTTTAAGGAGTACCGAGTTACAATTTTCACCGCGAATGGGACGGCTCTTTACGAATGTAGGTACATCAGGGACGAAGGTCTTGTCACCAAAGCGATAGTGATACATTGCGTTCGCGGGGAAATGCTTTGCTACATTATAAAAGTCAATATGATAAGTAGATTTTTTTAAACTTAGAGAAAAGTCTCGATTATTAACTGCGTTATTAGAAAGTGTCGCTGGAGTGTCAATCTTATTGTAGTAATTTACCCTTGCTATAATCGCTTCTTGGTTAGTTATAGGTAGAGCATCAAACGTGGCCATCAACGCATCGCGCCGATGCCGAAATAAGCTTCTGGGTGGTAGGGCAGCCAGCAGGCCACAGGTATAAAACATTAATTTGTGCGCCCGGTAGGCATTTTTTCCGCTCACCATGAAAGATAGGCCCTAAGCAGTATGGGATGAGGAAAGTGGAGAATAAAGTGCCATGTAGGCGTTGGCCATTGCCTCCGGTGTGTACATGTTCAGGCCCTGAGTGGCTTTTTTCACAAGCGACTGGCGTAGCGTCGTGTCTCGTAGCTTGATTAGATGATCGGCTAGTGTTTTACCGTCACCTGGGGGAAACAAGAGTCCTGTTTCTTCGTGGTGAACAATGTCTGGGATGCCGCCCGTCTGGCTAGCTACTACTGGCACTTCTGCCCGCATGGCGTCCAGCAATACTGATCCTAGCCCTTCGTTACGAGAAGGAAAGGCAAAAATATCCAATGCCGGAAGGTAGTTGCCAATGTCGGACTTGAAGCCGGCCCAGATTACATTGTCCAGTTTGGCGCTTTCTTGCTTTAGTTCGGCCTCATCCTCACCTTGGCCAAAAAAAACGAACAGCATATCCGGCTGTGAGTGCTGTAGTCGTCGAGCGGCGTCAATCAGGACACGCTGCCCTTTGTGTCGATCCACCAGGGCGCCAGCGTGGCCAACCAGGAATCGACCGGGATAGCGTGCACGGAAAGCGCGCGCTATGTCGGGATCTGAGACTAGTGGAGTAAAGGCGCTGGGAATTTGTGCCACCGGATGCGGGCTTAGCGGCTGGATATTCTCGGCAATAATCCGGGATAACGCTACGCAGCGATGCGCCTCACGGTAAAAAACTCTGTTGCTGAGTTTGTCTTTGACTGGCGTATCCACACGACGGGTAATCAGGTAGGGAGTGCCAAACAGTCGATGGTGTAGCCAGGCCCAATGTACAGCCTTGGCGTCATGGGCATGGATCAATGTGGTGCGCTCGGCTTGCCAGTGTCCGGCCAACTGGTGGCGAGCACTGACAAATCGCAGACCGTGGGTTGTGGCCAGCTCTGCGCGCAGAGGCGAATCGGGCCGGCACACTAGCGTCTGGGATGATATCTCTGCCTTGTTGGCCAGCGCCTGGATCAGCAGCACCGTTTGCCGCTCGCCGCCGCGAAACCCCCGGGCCAGATTGGCATGGATGATGTGCAAAGCCGCCTCGTTGAAAATTTGTGGGTATAATGACGGCTATAGTAGCATCCGATGTCTATTCTGGCAGGGTGGTTTTCATATGCTCTCTGAGCTAAGCGCCGTGATCATCACGCGCAATGCATCGGCAACCCTGGGCCGCACCCTGGACTCGCTCGAAGCTCTGGGGGAGGTGGTAGTTTACGACAATGGCTCTATCGATGGGACTCTCGAAATTGCTCGTCGCTACGCCAATGTATCGCTTCACCAAGGCGACTTTCTTGGCTTTGGCCCGACCAAGCGCCATGCCGTGTCGCTCGCTCGCAATGAGTGGATTGTCTCGTTGGACGCCGACGAGGCGCCCACCAGCCGCTGGCTTGAGGCGCTGGACGGCTGGCTGCCCACCGCTGATGCGGACCAGGTGGTCGAGGTGCGGCGTGAAAACTGGCTATTGGGTAAGCCCGTGCACTATTCGGGCTGGGGTAATGACTGGCTGGTACGTGTCTTTCATCGCCGGCGGCATAATTTCAATGATGCCATGGTGCACGAGTCAGTGAAGGTTGCTAAATCCACTTCGGTCGTTCGTTTAGGCGGTTGCCTTGAGCATCTGGCTGTCACCGAACTTGGCCAGTTTTTGGATAAGATAAATCGTTATTCGGATATTCGTGCTAAATCGGACGCGTTGCGGGTATATCCTGTAGCGGTAATTTTATTGAAGTCCATGTTTGCTTTCTTGCGTACCTATCTTTTGAAGCGAGGTTTTCTCGATGGCTGGCGTGGTTTGGTGATCGCCGTGGCTAATGCAAACGGTGTGTTTTGGAAATATATGAAGCGTCGTGTTCGAGATATATGAACGCGCCGACCTATGAGGCCGTGCCAGTGAAAATAGCCCTAGTACATATGCGCCACGCTGCCTCCGGCGGTACAGAGCGCTTTCTCAATGAGCTGTCACGCTACCTGGCAGAGCGTGGTGAGGACGTTACAATCATCTGTCGCTCCCATGTGGCACCTGCACATCCGGCCATTCGATTTGTTCGCCTACGCCCGTTCAGTATCGGAAAAGCCCAGCGTATGTGGCGTTTTGCTGAGGCGGTAGAACGACACGTTAAGACAGCCGACTATGACTTGGTCTACGGACTGGGAAAGACTTGGACTCATGACCTGCTGCGCATCGGAGGTGGCACTGTCCATCACCATCTTGCCTCGAAGCCGAAGCGTCAGTGGCGGTGGAAGGATAGGGTGGCTGCGCGAATTGAGGCCCGGGCCATGGCGCCTGGCGCCTATTATCATGTGGTATCAAATTCTCGGCAAAGCGATCATGAGATTGCCGAAGCGTACAATGTACCTGCTGAGCGACGTTCTGTGATTCATAACTTTGTCGACACGCATCGTTTTGACCGCACACGGCTCAGTGATGATGTTAGTGCTCTTTCCCGGGAATTAGGATTGGATGGTCAAGTTCCTGTTTTTCTGTTTTTGGGCACCGGTTATCGTCGTAAAGGGCTGGAGCCAACGATGGAAGCCTTCTCTCGGCTCGACCAGGAAGCCATCTTGCTGGTGGTTGGGCGTGACTCCCGGCAGGCTCAGTATCAGGAGCTCTCCCAGCGTCTCGGCATAGCAGATAAATGCCGTTTCCTGGGTGAGCAGCCTTCACCCGAACGATATTTTTCCCTCGCCGACTGCTACGTGCTGCCTGCGTATTATGAGCCATTTGGCTTTACCGTACTTGAGGCACTTTCCTGTGGCACGCCAGTTATAACTACCAAAAAGTGTGGCGCTAAAGAAGTGGTAACGTCAGAGGTGGCTACGGTTATCGATCACCCAGATGATATTGAATCACTCACCGACGCTATGTCTCACTGGGCCAGGAGGAAAGGTGATGCTGATCTGAAAACTCGCTGCCGAGAGTTGGCATTATCCCTCGATGTAGAAGAAATCATGGCCCAGAACTACCGGTGCATTCTTGACGTATGCCAGCAAAAAAAGGCGGCTAAATGCCAGATGTAAGGAATTGGAAAATCATCGGCCGGGGAGATGAGCGAATCTGCTATCTTCACCCAAATAATCCAGCTCGCTGCATCAAACTCAGCAGGGTAGAAAAGGCCAAGCAGACTCATCGAGAACTTCGATATTTCCGGCTCTTGAAGCGTAGGAAAGTTCCCTTTACATACATTCCTGAGTTCTTCGGGATAGTGAGGGATGATGAAGTAATTGGAATCGAGCAGCAGCTAGTGCTGGATGAGAGTGCCGAGGTACCACCCAGCGTGGCAGGCTATCTGACCAAACAGCTGACACCGGAGCAAGCCCGCCGCTTCTGGGCCGGTCTCGATGCGCTTAAGTGCTATTTGCTAGCCTACAATGTAGTGCCCTGTGATCTGGTGATGAGTAACCTGCTAGTGATCGAGCGGTCAAATACCACTGACGTTATGTTGATTGACGGTCTCGGCGCTTCGGAACTCATCCCTTTGCCAGAGTATGTGCCTTGGCTTGGTCGACGCAAGATTCAGCGAAAGTGGGCCAGATTCATGGCTAAAACGGTTAAGCCGCACTTTGCAGCCACTCAGGGGTGTCAGGCACTGTAACCTTCGGTATACCCTTCGGAGACCTGTTTGACAGCATTTCTTGCTGTTACACAATTGGTCAATTTGTCTAGTGAGCGCTCCAGCCGCTCGAGGTTTCTGCCCTTCCAGTCACCATCCCGGCGCAGCCGGCAACGATCCAGGTCGATCAGCCACACCTTGCCGCTGTTATCCACCAGCAGGTTGCGGGCATTGAGGTCGACATGGTCGAGGCCTACATCGTGGAAACGGCGGATGGTGGCACCGACCCGTTGGAGCAGGGTGTCATCGGCTTCGCCATTTTCCAGCAGGCTGGCCAGGGCGCGAGCGCCGGGAATACGAACAGTGAGGAGCGCGGCCTCATAGGTAAGACCATGGCGGGTTACGCTGGCGGCGACCGGTCGCGGAACCGGCAGGTCACGGGCAAGCAGGTCGGCGGTGAGGCGCATTTCGCGAAAGGCGCGGGTGCGCTCCAGCCCGGTCCATAGATAACGGGCATCACTGAAGCGTGCCACCATGCCGCCGCGGCGGTAGGGGCGCAGTACCCACTCTTCTCCGGTATCGGCATCCAGAAAGAGGCTGGCACCGCGCCCCGGAGCCTGGCCGGTGACCCGGCCTTGCGCCAGCCACCAATCGGGGTCGAAGGTTGACGGGCCAATTTGTGGCGCCTGTTCGGCGTCACATAGACTGTCCTTATCATATAGAATGTAGGACTTTCCCGTTCTCAATGTTGCCAAGCGCATGAAGCATCCTCTGCCCGTCCAACCCCGCCATATCGGCGTGCTGCGACTCTCCGCCCTGGGTGATGTCTGTAACCTGGTGCCGACGGTTCGCGCCCTGCAGCGCCAGTGGCCCGAGGCACGCATTACCTGGATCGTCGGCAAGGCCGAGCACAGTCTACTGGCGGGCCTCTCCGGGGTCGAGTTCGTGGTCTATGACAAGACCAGCGGTCTGGCAGGCATGCGCGCCCTGTGGCGCGAGTTGTCTGATACCCGCTTCGATGTGCTGCTGCATATGCAGCAGGCCCTACGAGCCAGCGTGTTGTCACTTGGACTCAAGGCCGACGTGCGAGTGGGCTACGACAAGGCCCGCGCCAAGGATGCTCAACACTGGTTCACCCATCGTCAGCTTGCGCCTCATCCACACGCCCATGTGCTCGAGTCGTTTCTCGATTTCGCCCGGCTGTTGGGGATCGAGGAGCCGAGTCTCGAATGGAATCTGGCGATTCCCTCGGCGGCCCATGACGAGGCGCGCTCCCTTACCGGCGATACCCCTTATCTGTTGATGAGCCCGTGCGCCAACCCACGGCTGCGCAACTTCCGCAACTGGTCTGCCGAGGGTTATGCCGCCGTGGTCCAGCACGCCTGGGAACAGCATGGTCTGCGCACCGTGCTGACTGGAGGAGGCAGCACACAGGAGCGGGAGGTAGGGGAGCGTATCCAGGCCCTCTGCCCGGCCGAGGCGGTGATCGATGCCATCGGCAACACCTCACTCAAGGGGCTGCTGGCGCTGATAGATGCCGCAGAGGCTGTCATCGCTCCGGACTCGGGCCCCGTGCATATGGCCAACGCGCTGAATACGCCGACGGTGGGGCTCTATGCCACCACCAATCCCGATCGTGCCGCGCCCTACCGCTGGCGCGACTTCGTGGTCAATCGCTACCCTCAGGCGGTGCGCACCTACCTGCACAAGGAGGTCGAGGATCTACCTTGGGGTCAGCGAGTGCGGCATCCTGATGCCATGTCGCTGATTCGCGCCGATGATGTGATCGAGCGCCTCGAGGCGGCCCTGCAGTATGCCGCCGACCACTCCACGGAAAGGACGCTTGCCGACGATGAGACTTGATCTGACCGCCCTGGAGCACTCCCGTCTGCTGGTGGTGGGGGATGTCATGCTCGACCGCTACTGGCACGGCGGAACCTCGCGAATTTCGCCCGAGGCGCCGGTGCCGGTGGTGCGCGTCGAGGAGAGCGAGGACCGCCCCGGGGGCGCCGCCAACGTGGCACTCAATATCTCCTCCCTGGGCGCCCATGCCGCGCTCTCCGGCCTGGTGGGCGATGACGACAACGCCGACCGCCTGGTGAGTCGCCTGGAAGATGCCGGAGTGAGCACTTACTTCCAGCGCAGCCCGGGTGTGCCAACGATCACCAAGCTTCGCGTGATGAGCCGCAACCAGCAGTTGATCCGCCTCGACTTCGAAGAGGGGCTGGGGGAGGCGGACACTTCCGGTTTGCTGGAGCGGGTGGAGGCGGCGCTGCCGGACAATGATCTGGTGATCCTCTCCGACTACGGCAAGGGAACGCTCAGCCGCGTCGAGGAGCTGATTCACCTGGTGCGCGCCAGTGGCAAGCGGGTACTGGTGGACCCCAAGGGACGTGATTTCTCGCGCTATCGTGGTGCCAGTGTGATTACTCCGAATCTGGCGGAGTTCGAGGCGGTGGTGGGTCACTGCCGCGACGATGCCGAACTGGCCGAGCGGGGCGAGGCCCTGCGTGCCGAGCTCGAACTGGAGGCGCTGCTGATCACTCGCAGCGAGAAGGGGATCACCCTGATCCGTGAGGGGCACGACCCGCTTCACCTGCCCACTCGAGCGCGAGAGGTCTATGACGTCACCGGTGCCGGCGATACCGTGATCGGCGTGCTGGGTCTCGCTCTGGCCGCCGGGCATGGTTTCCCCGAAGCGATGACCCTGGCCAATCTGGCCGCCGGCCTGGTGGTGGCAAAGCCGGGAACCGCGACCCTGTCCATCGCCGAGCTCTACACCGCCCTGCATGGCGATAAGCTGGCCGAGTTCGGGGTGATCGAGGAGCCAACGCTGATCGACGCGGTGCGTGCCGCCCAGGCGCGTGGCGAAAGGGTCGTGATGACCAACGGCTGCTTCGACATCCTTCATGCCGGCCATGTGGCCTATCTGGAGCAGGCCCGCCGGCTCGGTGACCGACTGGTCGTGGCGGTCAACGATGATGCCTCCATCGCGCGTCTCAAGGGTCCCAAGAGGCCCATCAACCCACTGGCGCGTCGCATGCAGGTGCTCGCCGGCCTGGGTGCCGTGGACTGGGTCGTTTCCTTTGGCGAGGAGACTCCACAGCGGCTGATCGAGGCCGTACTGCCCGATGTGCTGGTCAAGGGTGGCGACTACCGCCCCGACCAGATCGCCGGTGGCCAGGCCGTGCGTGACGCCGGAGGTGAGGTGCGAGTACTGGGCTTCGAGGATGGCGTCTCCACCACGGCGATGATCTCCACCATCCTCGACCGCGAGAGCTGATGGGCTGGCCCCGGCAGGCCTACTCCGCGGCGCTGCATCTGGCGGCCCCCCTGCTATGGCGGCGCCTGCGCCGTGAGCATGGACTCACTGACCCCCGGCCGTTGCGCCTGGGGCGCATTCCCGAGACGCCTCCTGACACGCGCATGCTGTGGCTGCACTGCGCCTCCGTGGGGGAGGTGCAGGCGGCCAGGCCGTTGATCGAGGAGCTTCTCGCACGCTATCCCCGCCATACACTGACCGTGACTACCATGACCGCCACCGGTGCCGAGCGCGTCCGTGCGCTAGCCGAGGGTCAGCAGGATAGTCGGCTGAGTCATCACTTCGTACCCCTGGACTTCCCACGCGCCGCGTCGAGCTTCGTCGAGCGCCTGCGGCCCGAGCTGGCGCTGTTCTTCGAGACCGAGCTCTGGCCCAACCTGCTTCACGCCTGCCGCCATCGCGAGATACCGGTAGCGGTGGTCAATGGCCGACTCTCTGCACGCGCCCTGGAAGGCTATCGGCGGCTGCGTCCGTTGATGCGTGAGGCGCTGGGCTGTGTCGACTGGTTGGCCGCCAAGTCCAGTGAAGACGCCGCACGCTTCGCCGAGCTCGGCATGGCGCCGCGGCGTACCACCGTGGTGGGCTCGCTGAAGTTCGATATCGGCCTTGAGGACGGTGCTCGTCAGGTAAGTGAGCGCTTGCGTCAGCTGCTGGGGCGGCCCCGGGTCTGGGTGGCTGGCTCTACCCACGCGGGCGAGGAGTCGCGTCTGCTGGCCGCTCACGCTCTGCTGCGGGAGCACACTCCCGAGGCCCTGCTGGTGCTGGTGCCGCGTCATCCACAGCGCTTCGATGAGGTGGCGAGCCTATGCGAGTCCCACGGCGAGGTGCCGGCTCGGCGCTCTCGAAGCGAATGGCCCGGGCAGGGGACCTCGGTCTATCTGGCCGACACCATGGGTGAGCTCTCCGCGCTCTATGGCGCGGCGGACCTGGCCTTTGTCGGTGGGAGCCTGGTACCGGTGGGTGGCCACAATCTGCTCGAGCCTGCGGCCCTCGGCGTACCGGTGCTTACCGGGCCCGAGCTGGCCAACTTCATGGATGTGGCGGAGGCACTGCGTGCCGCCGATGCCCTGGTGGAGACACCCGATGAAGAGGCGCTCGCCGAGGCGCTGATCGCGCTGTTTGCCGACCCGGCCGAGCGCCGCCGCCTCGGTGAAGCGGGGCGCGATGTAGTGGCCGCCAACCGTGGGGCCCTGGCAAAGACCCTGAAGGGGCTGGACAGGTTGCTACCGGTGAAGTGAGTGCTCACTTCGCTCCGAGGCCTATCATGCAGGGGAGAGGCGCTCCACACCCTGGGCGGTTCCCAGCAGCAGCACATCGGCACCGCGGGCCGCGAAAAGACCATTGGTGACCACCCCCACGATGGCATTGATGCGTGCCTCCATGGCCTGTGGGTCGTCGATCATGAAATCGTAGCAGTCGATGATCTGGTTGCCATTATCGGTGACCACCCCCTCCCGATAGACCGGGTCGGCACCCAGCTTGACGAGTTCCCGGGCCACGTAGGAGCGGGCCATGGGAATCACCTCTACCGGCAGCGGAAAGGCACCCAGGCGCGCGACCCGCTTGGAGGCGTCGGCGATGCACACAAACGTCTCGGCACAGGCGGCCACGACCTTCTCGCGAGTCAGCGCCGCGCCACCGCCCTTGATCATATGTAAGTGAGCGTTGACTTCGTCGGCGCCGTCGATATAGAAGGGCACCGTGCCCACGGAGTTGAGCTCGAATACCTCGATGCCATGGGTGCGCAGTCGCTCGGCGCTGGCTTCGGAGCTGGCCACGGCACCGGCAAAGTCGTGACGCAGCTCGGCCAGGCGATCGATGAAGCGGTTGGCGGTGGAGCCGGTGCCGATACCGAGCACGGTGTCGCGATGCAGGTGGGGGCGCACCTCATCGATGGCGGCCGCCGCGACGGCATCCTTGAGCTCATCCTGGTTCATGGGGCGTTCTCCTGAGGGAGTGGTGAATCGTTGTGGTGAATCGCCGCGGAGGCGTCGGCGAGAAGGGGCCGACATTATAGGCCAGCTAGCGCTATCTGCCGATGGTCAGTGCTGGACGCTGGGCCCGCGAAAATGCTACCAATAAGGGTTCCTCGCACCGCAGCATTCATGCTGCGCCCTCACGCGTCACGCCGCTGGATACCAGGATGCTCGAAGCTACCGTCAAGAAGATTCTCCAGGCCCGGGTCTATGAAGCCGCTCGGGAAACCCCCATCTCGCCGGCCCCCTTTCTCTCCCGTCGCTTCAACAACACCATTCTGATCAAGCGTGAGGACCTGCAGCCGGTTTACTCCTTCAAGATTCGCGGCGCCTACAACAAGATGGCCCTGCTCAGCGAGGAGCAGAAGGCCAAGGGCGTGATCGCGGCCTCGGCCGGCAATCATGCCCAGGGTCTGGCGATGGCGGCGAAGCAGATGGGCGTCAAGGCGACCATCGTGATGCCTCGTATCACGCCCGATATCAAGGTACAGGCGGTGCGTGCCCGTGGGGCCAAGGTGGTGCTCAAGGGAGATGCCTTTGCCGAGGCCGCCGAACATGCGCAGTCGTTGATCGAGGAGCATGGTTATACCTATATCCCGCCCTTCGACGATATCGATGTGGTGGCGGGACAGGGCACCATCGCCGTGGAGATCCTGCGCCAGCAAGCGGGTGCGTTGGATGCGATCTTCGTGCCGGTGGGCGGCGGCGGCCTGATTGCCGGCGTGGCCGCCTACGTCAAGTATCTGCGTCCGGATATCAAGGTGATCGGTGTCGAGGCCGAGGATAGTGCCTGCTTCAAGGCGGCACTCGAGGCGGGCAAGCGGGTTACCCTCGATCAGGTGGGGGTGTTTGCCGAGGGGGTGGCCGTGGCCCAGGTCGGCAAGGTGCCCTTCGATATCGCCCGCGAGCTGGTCGACGAGGTCATTACCGTCAATACCGATGAGATGTGCGCGGCGGTCAAGGATATCTTCGAGGAGACCCGAGCGGTCTCCGAGACCTCCGGCGCGCTCTCCCTGGCGGGGCTCAAGAAGTATATCCAGCAGACCGGCGTCGAGGGGCAGACGCTGCTGTGCATCAACTCCGGCGCCAATACCAACTTCGACCGCCTCCAGCATATCGCCGAACGCACCGAGCTCGGTGAGCAGCGCGAGGCGATCCTGGCCGTGACCATCTCCGAGCGGCCGGGCAGCTTCAAGAAGTTCTGCAAGACCATCGGCAAACGCATGGTCACCGAGTTCAACTACCGCTATGCGGATCCGGAGCATGCGCATATCTTCGTCGGCGTGCAGGTGAAGCCCGGCGGAGAGGATCGGCAGGCGGTGATCGACAGGCTTCGCGATGCCGGTTATGCGGTGGAGGATCTCACCGATAATGAGCTGGCCAAGCTCCATATTCGCCATCTGGGGGGTGGTCGACCCAAGCAGCAGTTCGATGAGGAGGTCTACCGATTCGAGTTTCCGGAGCGTCCGGGAGCGCTGATGAACTTCCTCACCCACCTGCCCCATGACTGGAATATCTCGCTGTTTCATTACCGGAATCACGGTGCCGCCTATGGCCGGGTGCTGGTAGGCATGCAGGTGCCCAATGGCGATCGCTCCCATGTCGAGGAGTATTTCGACGCCATTGGCTACCGCTACTGGAAGGAGTCCGACAACGCCGCCTATCGGCTCTTCATGGCGTGAGGAGGCGTGCTGGGAGGAAGTGAGTGCTGACTCGCTCAGTGGACCTCGCCAGGCGGAAGTTTCATGAGGTGAACGTTGAGTCAGAGCGGTTGTCTTGATGGTTGCGTCAGCTTATAGTCGCCGACGTTTAAATCTTGCTACCCGGAGTCGAAGATGAAGCGCAAGCCCGATGTGGTCAGGGCCCTGGTGCTGTTGTTTGGTATTGGCGTCGTGGCAACCGGCTATGCCCAGGCGCTGGTCGGCAACTGATCACGAGCTGTCGAGCCCCGCCAGAGTGTCAACGGGCCGATGCCGAGAGGCATCGGCCCGTTGACGTTTCCAGGCGGATGTATCAGGGCCGTACCAGTCGGATATCGCTTGCGATGGCATCGAGTGGCACGTCCCACGAGGCCACCGGCAGCGAGTCGACCCGCTGACAGTCATGGGCCAGGCCAATCAGCCGCGGTCGTGGCCCCGGTCGGCGACTAAAGGCCAGGGTGCGATCATAGAAGCCACCCCCCATGCCCATGCGCTGGCCGGCAACATCGAAGCCCACCAGTGGCAACAGGATCAGGTCGAGGGCCCAGGCGGCCATTCGCCGCGCATGATGTGCCCCATGACGAGTGGCGGGCTCGGCAATGCCAAAGCGATTGCGGACCATGGGTGTGTTCGCATGGTAATGCACGAACCAAAGCCGGTTGTGTGAGAGGGGCTTGAGTACCGGCAGGTAGACACGAGCGCCACGCTGCCGCAGCCAGCCGATCAGCGGAGTGGGGTCGATCTCGCCGTCGTTGGGCAGGTAGAGCGCCACGCGGCGGGCACGCTGCACTTCGGGCAGGTGTCGCAGCCGGCGACATAGGCGTTCGCTGGCCAGTCGGCGCTGCTCGGCGCTCAGGGCGCGGCGGCGACGACGCAGCTGTTGACGCAGCTCACGACGCGAGCCGTTGAAGCTGGTCAAGGAAAGAGGTGCGGCGGGTGTCGGCATGAGATGGGTCATGTTGACGAGGTTCCCCAGAGTGCCGCTGTCGTTCTGGCCCTTGAACCCATTGGTTCAAGGTGGGTGGCCGCAGCCGAACCGTCAGGCTTTCCGACGCACGGACATGCACACGGGTCCGGCTAGCATTTGGCCCCCTGGGTACTGCGCATAGGCTCGAGGGACGATAACGACTGGCAAACACCCCAGGGAACAACCTCATCCTACCAGAGCCGGTGGGGAGCGGCCAATGGATTCCCGATGCGGGGTTTAACGCGGTTTAGTGTTGGTCAGGGCGCGCTCCAGGCGTTCGCTCAGGGCATCCAGGCTGCGCTCCCCTTCACGCTGATTCTCCAGCGCCTCCAGCAGCTCATGGGTGATGTTGAGTGCCGCCATGACGGCGATGCGCTCGTTGCCCAGCAGGTTGTTCTGGGAGTGGATGCCGGTCATCGCGCGATCCAAATAGCGGGCCGCACGCTCCAGCTTGGCTTCTTCCTCGGGGGGGCAGGCAATGACGTAGCTACGTCCCAGGAGGGTAATTTCGGCGGTCGGCCGTGTCGCATCACTCATCGGGGGGCTCCGGCTCGGCCCCGCAGGTCACGCTGGCCGCGCGCCCCTGGGGGTCGATGCGTTAACATCCAGTCAGTACCGCATGGCCCGTCACTATAAGAGAGCCCTTCTCGAAGGGTCAACGCACGGTGCCGATTACGGACCCTCTTCTGCCCACCCCGCCACCATGGAGCTCCCATGTCACTGATCGATGAACGTCAGGATTTCTCCACTATCGCCGACCTGTTCCTGCTTCACGGCAGCATGCAGTCGCCGGCCTTCAGCGACGGACGACTGTGCGCCCGACTTGCCATGCACGATATCGACCCCGCCGTCTGGCTGGAGGAGGTGTGTGAGGTGCTTGGCGTCGAGCAGCCGCGTGACGAGCCAACCGCGGAGCGCTTCCTGGCCTGGCGACGCCAGACCCTGGAGGCTCTCTCGGGCAACGAGCTCGGTTATGAGCCACTGCTGCCCGATGAGCTCTTCTCCCTGGCCGAGCGCGCCCGTGGACTCAAGGAGTGGACCCAGGGCTTTCTGGAGGTCGTCCAGGATGCCGGGGAGGAGCCGCGCGAGAGATGGTCCACGGCGCTACGCGAGGCGCTGGAGGACCTGGAGGGGATCGCCGCCATGCCGGCCGACCTCGAGGAGAGTGCCGAAAACGAGAATGATCTCTTTGCCCTGGTGGAGCATGTCCGCATGGCCGCCATGCTGCTCTACACCGAGCAGCACCCGGGCAAGCCTCAGGTCGAGGATGCCGAATCCACCACGCGTCACTGATAACGCGATCGCTGCCAAGGAGCTTCCATGTTGTCTGAGACGTTGCCCGAGACCCTGTTGCGCCCGGCACCCATTGCCAACGCCGAGTATCGTCAGCGCCGCCAGGCGCTGATGGCGGCACTGCCTGGCGATGCCGCCGTGCTGCTGCCTGGTGCCTCTCTGGTTACTCGCTCGCGTGACAGTGAGTTCCCCTTTCGCCAGGACAGCGACTTCCATTATCTCACCGGCTTCCCCGAGCCCGACGCCCTGCTGCTGTTGCTGCCGGGGCGTGCCGAAGGGGAGAGCGTGCTGTTCTGCCAGGATCGCGACTCGGCGCTGGAGGCCTGGACCGGTATCCGTCTGGGGGCCGAGGGAGCCATTCGCGAGCATGGTGTCGACCAGGCCTTCGAGAATGCCGAGCGCACCGAGCGCCTGGCGGCACTGCTCGATGGGCGGCGTACGCTCTATCTGGCGCTGGACAGCGCTGAGGCGCGGGGGCTGGCCGAGGAGGTTCGCGCGGACCTGGTGGCTCGCCAGCGCCAGGGGGTGTGTCCTCCCCAGGCCATTGCCGATGTGACCCCGTTGCTTCACGAGGCGCGTCTGATCAAGAGTCAGGCGGAGCTTGCCCTGCTGGGTCATGCCGCCGAGATCTCGGCGCGTGGCCATCTGCGCGCCATGCGTGCGGTGCGTCCTGGGATGGCAGAGTATCAGCTGCAGGCGGAGCTGGAGCACGAGTTCCGCTGGCAGGGGGGTAGTGGTCCGGCCTATGCCACCATCGTCGGTGGTGGCGCCAATGCCTGTGTGCTGCACTACATCGAGAATCGCGCCCCCCTCGAGGAGGGCGACCTGGTATTGATCGATGCCGGCGCCGAGTTCGACCTCTATGCCGGTGACATCACCCGCACCTTCCCGGTCAATGGCCGCTTCAGTGACCCCCAGCGGGCCCTCTATGAGGTAGTGCTCGAGGCTCAGGAGCGCGCGGTGGACGCGGTGCGCCCCGGCACGACCCTGGCGGCGATTCATGCCGAGGTGGTGCGCGGGCTTACCGCCGGCCTGATCCGGCTGGGGCTACTCGAGGGCAGTGTTCAGGCGCGTATCGACGATCAGAGCTACCGGCGCTTCTACCTCCACTCCACCTCGCACTGGCTGGGTCTCGATGTCCACGATGTGGGTGCCTACCGTCGTGATGGTCAGCCCCGGCCGCTGGTGCCGGGCATGGTACTCACCGTGGAGCCGGGGCTCTACGTGCCCGATGACGATGACATTCCCGAAGCCTTCCGCGGCATTGGCATCCGTATCGAGGATGATGTCGCGGTGACCGACGAAGGACATCGGGTGTTGACCGCTTCCGTGCCCAAGTCAGTTGCGGATATAGAGGCACTGATGGCTGAAAAGTGAGCGCGCCAAGTTTATCGTTTTTGATGGTTATGTAATTTACATTATGAGTCATTGGTCTGAGGTGGCGCGATGAGTTCCGAAGTGACACTCCCGACAACAGAAGTGGTGGATATTGCCATCGTGGGTGGCGGTCTGGTGGGTGCCAGCCTGGCCTGTGCGTTGATGCCGCTGATCGAGGAGCACGGTCTCTCGGTTGCGATGATCGAGGCGTCGCCCATCCTCGACCTGGCCGCGGCACCCTGGCAGCCCAGCTTCGATGCCCGTGCCAGTGCGATCTCCCTCGGCACCGCTCTGCACTTCACCGAGATGGGGGTATGGCAGACGATAGCCGAGCAGGCCACCGCCATTCGCCGCATCCATGTCAGCGAACGAGGCCACTTCGGGGCCACCCGCCTCGATGCACGAGAGCTGGGGGTCGAGGCGCTGGGTCATGTGGTGCCCAACGCCTGGCTGGGTCGCGTCCTGCATCAGCATCTCACCGGACTGCCGTTGGCCTGGCACTGCCCGGATCGCGTCGAGACGATCGAGCCGACGGCCGAGGGCTACCACCTGGGGCTAGCCTCCGGCACCAATCTGCAGGCGGGACTCACGGTGCTGGCCGATGGCGGGCGCTCGGGCCTCAAGGAGCGCCTGGGGATCGCAAGCGACGTGCGCTCCTATGAACAGGTGGCGTTGATCGCCAGTGTCGAGATGAGCCGGTTTCATCAGGGTGTCGCCTGGGAGCGCTTTACGCGCGAAGGGCCCATTGCCCTGCTGCCGCTCCAGGGCCAGACCATGGAGCTGGTGTGGACCCACGCCGCGGGAGACGAGCGGCGCCGCCTGAACCTGTCGGAGGGGGACTTCCTGGCAGAACTGCAGACGGCCTTCGGTGACCGGGGGGGGCGCTTTAGACGTGTGGGCAGCCGTCATGCCTATCCACTTAGCCTGGTGACCGCGCGCGAGACCACGCGGCCCGGACTGGCAGTGATGGGGAATGCGGCCCATTCCCTGCATCCTGTGGCCGGTCAGGGCTTTAACCTGGCACTGCGTGGGGTGATGGATCTGGTGGCGTCGCTGGAGGCGGGGTTGGCGCACGGTCACTCGGCCGGTGATACCGAGGTGCTGGAGGCATTCGAGGCCCGTCGCGCTGGCGACCGCCACAGCGTGACCCGCTTCAGTGACGGTCTGATACGGTTGTTCGGCATCGACAGCCGGTTGCTGGGTCATGCCCGTGCCGCCGGTCTGGTCGGTCTCAACCTCGCCGGTCCCCTGAGGCGTGCGCTGGCTCGCCGCGCCATGGGACTGGAGCGATGAGTCGCGCCGACGAGGAATGTGAAGAGTCGAGAAGAGGCGAAAGCATGAGTGTCACGGGAGATGGGGTAGTGAGTCGCTCGGCCGATGACCGCCATGAGGTGGTGATCGTCGGCGGAGGCATGGTGGGGGCCGCCCTGGCGGTGCTGCTCGGCGAGGCTGGGGTCGAGGTGGCACTGGTGGATGCCAGGCCCGCGCTGCTGGATGCCGACACCGTGGGGCGGGGGCAACCGGCGCGCCGGGTCAGCGCGCTGACACCGGTCTCGCAGCGGCTGCTGGAGGGGGTGGGCGCCTGGGCATGGATGGCGTCACGACGCATCAGCCCCTACCGCTATATGCAGGTCTGGGACGCCGAAGGGAGCGGTGAGGTCAACTTCTCCGCGGATCAGGCCGGCATGCCGGTGCTCGGGCATATCGTCGAGAACGATGTCACCCTGGCGGCGCTGGAGCGACGGCTGGAGGCGCTGCCCTCGGTACGCCTCTGCCTGGGCGCACGGGTCGAGGGGCTGGAAGGCGGTGGCGAGGGGCGGTGTATCGTGCTGGCCGATGGTCGCCGGCTGAGCGCTCCCCTGGTGGTGGCCGCGGATGGTGTCCGCTCGCCGCTACGTGACATGGCGGGCATTGCGCTCAATGAGCGTGAAACCGGACATGTCGGCCTGGTGACCACGGTGCGTGTCGAGAGGCCCCACGGCGAGGTGGCGCGGCAGACCTTCCTGCCGACGGGGCCACTGGCCTTCCTGCCCCTGGCGGTAGAGGAGCGGGAGCATCACTGCTCCATCGTATGGTCTACCTCTCCCGCCGAGGCCGAACGCCTGGCGGGGCTCCCGCGTGAAGACCTGGGGGAAGCGCTGGCGGCGGCTATTGATCATCGGCTGGGCGCGGTAACGGTGCTCGACGAGGCGACCGGTTTCCCGCTGGTACAGCGCCATGCCAAGCGCTATACCCTGCCCGGTTTTGCCCTTGTAGGTGATGCCGCCCATGGCATTCACCCCCTGGCCGGCCAGGGGGTCAACCTCGGCCTGATGGATGCCGCGGTGCTGGCCGAGGAGCTGCTGGCGGCTCGTCGACGAGGCATGCGGCTGGGGGACGAGCGGACACTGGCGCGCTATGCCCGTCGGCGGCGCGGTGATAACGCCGGCATGCTGGCGCTGATGGATGGCTTCCGACTGCTGTTCGGGGCACGCCATCCGGCGCTGACCCTGGGGCGCAATCTGGGGATGGGCGGTGTGGACCGCCTCGTTCCGCTCAAGCGGTTGTTGCTGCAGCAGGCCACCGGCCAGCGTGGTCGCCTGCCTGTCAGCTGCCGCTGAACCGCCTGGCTCAGCGATTGCGCTGGCGGACCACATCGAGGGCCTTGAGCAGATTGAGGGCCTCACTGAGCTGGTAATCCTCGCGTAGCCGCTCGCTCTGCTCGGTCCTCTCTCGCGGGGCCCCCTGTGCGCCGAGATGGCCTTCCAGATCGGCCTCGCGAACACCCCGGCCATTCTCGGTGACCTCCACGCGTCCGCGCACCACCCTGACGTCGGGTTCGATGCCCTTGGCCTGGATGGAGCGTCCACCGGGTGTGAAGTAGAGCGCGGTGGTGAGCTTGAGCCCCTCGCCGTTGCCCAGCGGCATGATCTGCTGGACCGAGCCCTTGCCGAAGCTCTCGGTGCCCATCACCACGCCACGCTTCTGGTCCTGAAGGGCGCCGGCAACGATCTCCGCCGCCGAGGCGCTGCCGCCGTTGATCAGCACCACCAGCGGAATATCGGGAGCCGCCGTTGTGGCATTTGCCGAGAAGCGCATTTCGGTATCCGGCAGACGCCCCTCGGTGTAGACGATCAGCCCCTCTTCCAAGAAGGCGTCGGCCACCGCGACGGCGGCCTGCAGGACCCCGCCGGGGTTGTTGCGCAGGTCGAGTACCAGCCCGTCCAGTTCTCCGTCGCGCGCCAGCTGGCGGATGTGTTCGCTCACCTGCTCGCCGGTACGGGTCTGGAACTGGCTGATGCGTAGATAGCCGAAGCCAGGGGTCAGCAGCTCGCTCTTCACACTCTCGGTGCGGATATTCTCGCGTGTCAACGGGATGCGGCGTGGCGAGCTTTCACCCTGACGCAGGATGGTCAGCTCGATCTCGCTGCCCGGATCACCGCGCATCAGCTCGACCGCCTCCTGTAGCGACAGACCCTCGGTAGGCGTGTCGTCGATGCGCAGGATCTGGTCGCGTGCCTGCAGGCCGGCCCGCGAGGCGGGGGTGTCGTCGATGGGCGTGATCACCGTCAGCTGGCCATCCTCCATGCCCACCTCGATACCGATACCGCCGAACTCCCCTTGGGTCGACTCGCGCAGGCTCTGGAAGGCCTCGCGATCGAGATAGGAGGAGTGTGGGTCGAGTTCGCTGAGCATGCCACGCATGGCGTTGCGCAGCAGGCTGGCGTCATCGACCTCCTCCACATAGGCGCGCTTGATGCGCTCGAACACCTCGGCGAAGGTCTGGATCTCGGCGATCGGCAGCTCATCATCGGCGACCTGGGCGGTCGCTGTCAGCGGTAGCGTCAGCAGGGCCAGGGGCAGCAGCCCGGCCAGCAGGCGTCGAGGCGAGCAGGAGCGAGAGAGCCTGCCCGGCAGGGAAAGCGCTGGGGTCATGCGAACTCCGCTGTTCCGGAACGGTGAGCGACCAGCATAGCCCGCCGCTGGCCTGCATGGAAAGCGGCGTTCAGCGGCGGGCGATCCATGTCTGGGGGTCGATGGGGGTGCCGGCGCGACGCACCTCGAAATAGAGAGCCGGGCGGCGTTGGCCGCCGCTCCTGCCCACGGCGCCGATCGTCTCGCCTCGCGAGACCGGGCGGCCGACCTGGGCGGTAAAGTGCTGCAGGTGGGCGTGTAGCGTCATCACACCGTCGCCGTGGTCGACGATCAGCAGGTTGCCGAAGCCGCGCAGCCAGTCGGCGAAGACCACCCGGCCTGCATGCACGGCGCCTACCGGGCTGCCTTCGGCGGCCAGAATCAGAATGCCGTTGCGATGGACGGCGTCGCCGACACCGAAGCGCGAGGCGATGTTGCCCTGGACCGGCCAGGGGAGCTCACCGCGGGTTCGGTCGATGGCGGTGGAGGGGGGCGGGCGCTGCAGGCGGGCCAGCTGCTCCTGAACGTCGCGCAGTACCTGCTCGGCGCGCTCGCGATCCTGCTCCAGGGAGGCGAGCCGGGCGGCTTCGCCGCTGTGGCGGCTCTCCAGCTCCGCAACCAGGTTCGAGCGTTCGTGCATCTGTTCGGCCAGCTCGGCGCTCTGGGCGGCCAGCTCGGCGGCGAGGGCGTCGAGGCGGTCACCGCGGGTTTCGAGTTTGCCTCGGGTCTCGGCCAGGGCCGCGTCGAGGCGTGTGAGCTCGTCGAGACGGGCGCGCCGGGCGCGGGCCAGATGGTTCAGGTAGTGCTGCAGCCGATCCAGTCGTGCCGGATCGTCCTGGTTGAGCAGCAGCTTCAGCTGGGGCGAATGGCCCAGGCGATAGAGTGCATCGAGTTGGGCATTGATGGCCTCGAGCTGGGCGCTCCGCTCGGCGTCGAGTTCATCGCGGCGCGAATGCAGGGTTTCCATCTCGGTGCCCAGCCCGCGTCGCTCGGCCTGGAGCTCATCGAGGCGACGATGGGTGGAGGCCAACGAGGTCTCGATCTCCTCCAGCTGGCGAGCCGCCGCGTCGCGCGCCTGGCGGGTGGATGCCAGGCGCCGATCGGCCTCCTCGATGGCCTCGCCGATGGCATCGAGACGCTCCTGTACCGCCTCCTCGCTGGGCTGGGCCGCCAGCGGCCCAGCCAGGAGCAGCGTCAGCAGCAGAATGACTGGGAAGGTGGCGTTCCTGAACATCCTGCCGCTCAGTCGAGCTCGAGCAGGGCGCGTCCACTCATCTCCTCGGGGGCCGGCTGTTCCATCATCGCCAGCAGGGTCGGGGCGATATCGCACAGGCTGCCGTCGTCGTGGAATCGAGCCTGGCGTTCGCCGACATAGATCAGCGGCACCTGGAAGGTGGTATGGGCGGTCTGGGGAGCGCCGGTCTCGGGATTGATCATCTGTTCGGCGTTACCGTGGTCGGCGGTGACCAGGCAGGCACCGCCGGCGCGCTGGATTGCCTCCACCACACGGCCTACACAGCCATCGACGGTCTCGATGGCCTTGACCGCGGCATCGAAGTCACCGGTGTGGCCGACCATGTCGCCATTGGCGTAGTTGCAGACGATCAGGTCGAAGCGGCCGGAGTCGATCGCTTCCACCAGGCGATCGGTGACCTCGTGGGCGCTCATCTCGGGCTTCTCGTCATAGGTCTTCACGTCCCGGGGAGAGGGCACCAGGATACGCTCCTCGCCACGGTACTCGGCTTCGCGACCGCCGGAGAAGAAGAAGGTGACGTGGGGGTACTTCTCGGTCTCGGCGATGCGCAGCTGGGTCAGGCCACGCCTCTCGATCACCTCACCCAGGGTGTTGTGAAGATCCACCGGCGGGAAGGCCGCTGGCGCGGGGATATCGGCGGCGTAGCGGGTCAGGGTCACCAGGCCCTCGGCGGCGAGTCGCGGGTGTACACGGCGGTCGAAGCCCTCGAAGCTCTCGTCGACGAAGGCCCGGGTCAGCTCCCGGGCGCGGTCGGCACGGAAGTTCATGAACAGGGCGGCATCGCCCGTCTCGAGGGTGACCGCTTCACCGGCCGGGCGTACGCTGGTGGCGGCCACGAACTCGTCGGTCTCGCCGCGCTCGTAGGCGGCGTGCAGGCCCGCCTCGGCGCTGGCGACGACATGCTCGCCTTCGCCCTCGGTGAGCAGGCGGTAGGCCTTTTCTACGCGCTCCCAGCGGTTGTCACGATCCATGGCGAAGTAGCGGCCGATGATCGAGGCCACGAAGCCATTGTCGGCGCCGACCAGCTCGGCGAGACGCGCATTGGCGCGCTCGATGGAGGCCAAGGCGCTCTGAGGCGGCATGTCGCGGCCATCCAGGAAGGCGTGCACGAAGATGCGTGTGGCGCCGCGACGAGCCGCCAGCTCGGCGGCGGCGAGGATATGCTCCTCGTGGCTATGTACGCCACCCGGCGAGAGCAGGCCCAGCAGGTGGACCGCACGCCCCGCGGCCACGGCCGCGTCGATGGGCGCGGTGAGGACCTCGATGGTATCCAGATCGCCCTCCTCGATGGCCTTGGTGATGCGCGTGAAATCCTGGTAGACGACCCGGCCCGCGCCGAGATTCATGTGGCCCACCTCGGAGTTGCCCATCTGGCCATCGGGGAGTCCGACATGGCGGCCATCGGTATGGATCAGGGTGTGGGGGTGCTCGGCCCAAAGGCGGTCCATGACCGGGGTGTCGGCGGCTTCCACGGCATTGTTGGCCGGGTCGGGATTGTGGCCGTAGCCGTCGAGGATGATCAGGGCGACGGGGCGCGGGGCGTTGGCGGTCATGGCGAATGTCCTCGAAGCGTGAAAGGCGCGACCCGGCCCGGGCGGCTGGGGCCTCTCGTGCATGCCGATACCCAGGTCCAGAGGGCGATGCGGGGCGTTCGGGGTCGCGGTAGGAAGTGTCTTGCGGCATCATATCGCAGGCGGCATCGTGCGTCATGGCTCCCCGCGGCCAGAGGCTGCGGCGGTACCTCCGGGGCGGCCTGATTCGTCGGCGCCGACCTCGTGTATACTAGGCGCCCGGGCGCGCCCCAGCGCCCCTGTTTTATTTACGTGTTATTCACGAGCACCGAGACGAGAGTTATTCGTACCCATGATCGATCAGCTGTTTGAATTCGTGCAGAACCACCCGCTGCTGGTGGGCGCCTTCCTCCTGGTACTGACCGCCTGGATCCTCTATGAGGCGCGTAACAGTGCCGCCAGTGGCGTAACCTCCGGTGAGGCGACCCAGCTGATCAACCGCGAGGATGCGGTGGTGCTGGACACCCGGGAGTCGGGTGACTTCAAGTCTGGCCATATCGCCGGTGCCCGCAATATTCCTCAGAGTCGCCTCGATGAGCGCATGAACGAACTCGAGAAGGTCAAGGAGAAGCCGATCATCGTGGTCTGCAAGCACGGCCAGGCCGCCGGGGCGGCCGTGGCCAAACTCTCCAAGGCCGGTTACTCTCGAGTGCTCAAGCTCAAGGGCGGCATGACGCAGTGGCAGGCCGACGGCCTGCCCGTGGTCAAGAAGTAGCCATTGTTTGCCGTAAATTTGTTTACCGTATAAAAGGACCTTTCCCATGGCGGAAGAGAATAACCAGGGCGCCGACGGCCAGGCCGCCGGCCAGCAGGACAAGCCGCAGCTGCAGTTCGCCGTGCAGCGCATCTACGTCAAGGACATCTCCTTCGAGGCACCCAACTCGCCGGCGGTCTTTCAGCAGCCCTTCAAGCCCAAGGTGGGCCTGAACCTGGATACCACCAGCACCCAGGTGGGTGATGGCCTCTACGAAGTGACGATCAAGGTCACCGCTCAGGTAACCCACAGTGAGGAGGGCACGACCTCCTTCCTGGCGGAGCTCGAACAGGCCGGTCTGTTCCGCATTACCGGCATCGAGGGCGAGCAGCTCGACCACACCCTGGGCGCCTTCTGCCCCAATGTGCTCTTCCCCTATGCCCGTGAGTGCATCGATAACCTGGTCAATCGTGGTGGTTTCCCGCCGCTGATGCTATCGCCGGTCAACTTCGAGGCGATCTACGCCCGCAAGAAGCAGCGCGCGGCCGAACAGGGCCAGGACGCGCCGGCAACCCAGTGATGCAGCGCGAGTGGCTCTAAGGTGATGACCAAGAGATCGCCGCGTATCCACGTCGCCGCCGACCTGCGTGTCGGCGGCGACGTCGTTCTGCCCGAGGGGCCTGCCCGCCATGTGGCGCGGGTGTTGCGCCTGGGTGAAGGGGCCGCGCTGCGGCTGTTCGACGGCGCGGGCCTCGAAGCCAGTGCGGTGCTGGTGGAGGCCTCGCGCAAGCGGGTAGTCGCGCGTGTCGAGTCGGTGACCACCGGAGCCTGCGAGTCGCCGTTGACGGTGCACCTGGGTCAGGCGATCTCCAAGGGGGATCGCATGGACTACGCCATCCAGAAGGCCGTGGAGCTCGGCGTGGCCGCCATCACACCGCTCTATACCGAGCATGGTGATGTACGCCTGAAGGGTGATCGCGAGACGAAGAAGCTTGCCCACTGGCAGGCCGTGGCGGCCAGCGCCTGCGAGCAGTGTGGGCGTGCCGTGGTACCGCCGGTGCACCCACCCCTCGGCCTGGCCGACTGGCTGGTCGAGCGCGACGAGGCACTCCGCCTGGTGCTGCATCCGGAGACCGACGGAGGTCTGGATAGCGAGTCATCTCCCAATGGCGTGGCCCTGCTGATCGGTCCCGAGGGGGGGCTGGCCGAGGCGGAGGTCGCGGCCGCCCGCGAGGCTGGCTTCGGGCCGCTCTCCCTGGGGCCGCGTATCCTGCGTACCGAGACCGCTCCGGTGGTGGCACTCTCCCTGCTGCAGTACCGTTTCGGGGATCTTGACGAGAATCGCTGACACTTTCGCTCGGCCCCATCGAGTGCCGCTCCCCCTACCTCTCTATGGATATGTATCATGACCGATCGCCGCGACTCCCGTTCCGCCCCTTCTGGCCCTGCTGCCCAGCGCCCCGGGCGACGCTATCGGGCGCCGAAGTGTCACGTGGGCGAGGTGGCCTATCTGGAGGTGGTCACCGTCAATGATATCGGCGCCTTTCTCGACTGGGGGCAGCCCCGTGACCTGTTGCTTCCCTATGGAGAGCAGCGTTTCCGGCCCAGTGTCGGCAAGCGAGTGCTGGTCCGCATCTACGAGGACCAGCAGGGGCGGCCGGTAGCCTCCCAGAAGCTCGAGCGCTTCGTTGCCGATGAGGCCGAGGGGCTTCGCGCCGGCGACGAGGTGATTCTGGTGGTCGCCGAGCAGACCGACCTCGGCCTCAAGGCGGTGGTCAACCACCGCTTCTGGGGGGTGCTCTATCGCGATGACATGACCCGACCGCTGCGTCGTGGCCAGCGCCTGACCGGCTACGTGAAGCGGCTGCGCGAGGACAACCGCCTGGACCTCTCGCTGTTGCCCCCGGGCGAGGCGCGCCTGGACGTGGTGGGGGAGGCGGTGCTCAAGGCGCTGCGCGAGAGCGGTGGCTATCTACCGCTGGGCGACAAGAGCGATGCCGCCGAGATCAAGGCGCGCCTGGGAGTAAGCAAGAACGCCTTCAAGCAGGCCATCGGCCGGCTCTACAAGCGTCAGCTGATCACCCTGGAGCCTACCGGTATCCGGCTGGCGCCGAGCGGCGAGTAGCCGGCATACTGGCCCTATTCATACTCTCGATCGGAACCCGACCCCATGAGCGAACGTGCGCTGAAGATCGGCGTGGTGATGGACCCCATCGCGGACATCACCTACAAGAAGGACACCTCCCTGGCCCTGCTGTGGGCCGCCCGGGATCGCGGTGCCGCCCTCTACTACCTGGAACCCGGTGATCTCTTCCTGCGCGATGGGCGGGCCTTCGGGCGCATGCGCGACCTCGAGGTGCATCGAGACCCCGGTCACTGGTATGACCTGGGCGAGCCCGCGCCGCGCCCCCTGGCCGAGCTGGATGTGATCCTGATGCGTCAGGACCCGCCGGTGGATACCGACTTCCTCAATGCGGTGCATCTGCTCGGCTTCGCCGAGCGCGAGGGGGTGCTGGTGGTCAACCCCACCCGGGCGCTGCTCGAGTGCAACGAGAAGCTCTTCGCCCAGCAGTTTCCCCAATGCTGTGCGCCGACCCTGGTCTCGTGCAGCGAGACCGAGCTGCGTGCCTTCCATGCCGAGCATCAGGATGTGATTCTCAAGCCGCTGGACGGCATGGGCGGCAGCGGGATCTTTCATGTCGGCCCCGAGGGGCGCAACCTGGGTGCGGTGATCGAGACCCTCACCGAGCGCGGCCGGCGCCAGATCATGGCCCAGCGCTACCTGCCCGAAATCAAGGATGGTGACACCCGTATCCTGCTGGTGGATGGCGAGCCGGTGCCCTATGGCCTGGCCCGGGTACCGATGGCGGGCGAGACCCGCGGCAATCTGGCCGCCGGCGGCAGCGGGGTCAGCCGCGAGCTCACCGAGCGTGATCACTGGCTGGTTGGCCAGGTGCAACCGATGATTCGCGAGAAGGGGCTGATGTTCGTGGGACTCGATGTGATCGGTGACTTCATCACCGAGATCAACGTGACCAGCCCCACCTGTGTGCGCGAGATCGACGACCAGCGTGGTACCGATATCGCCGGCCTGCTGATGGATGCCATCGAGCGTCGCCTTGCGGCGGCGCAAGGCTGAGGCGCGAGGCCACCATGACGCTTGCCGTCGGCGACCCCATCCAGTATGCCCCGGTCACCCGCCCCTATCGGCGCTGGCTGGCCTGGTCGCTGGCGCTGCTGCTGCACCTGGCGATGATCGGCGTGGTGGCGAGCTGGCAGTTCGCCGCGTCCCCCCCCGAGCGCTCGAGCCTCGACGTGGTGTTGGTGACTCGCCCCGCCGAGGCGCCGGTAAACGCCGAGGCCATCGCCGAAACCGACCAGCAGGCGGCCGGCACCCAGCAGGAGGAGGCGCCTGCCGAGTCGCGTGCGGCCCCGGTGGAGGCCCCGGCAACGGCGCAGCAGGGGGCCAGGGATGTCGACCCCGCCACGCCGGCACCACCCGAATCGGCCGAGCGGGTCACTCCCGATGCACCGCCGGTCGAGGAGGCGCCACCGGTGACGGAATCCGGGGCCGAGAGCCCGATGCCGCCGACACCCCGTGAGGCCCCTCTGGCGGCTGCTGCCGAGGCCGAGCCTCGAGTGGCGGCGCCAACCGCATCGGGCCGCGACCTGCTCGCCGACGCCACCCGCAGCATTCGCGAGCAGGGCCTCGCCCCGACCTCCCGGGGTCTCGACAGTGCGGCCCCTCGCCAGGCCGCCCAGCGCGCCGCCGAGGCGCGCTATATCGATGACTGGACGCGACGTGTCGAAGCCTATGGCAATCGTGTGCATCCGGCACCGCGTCATCTTCAGGGCCAGCTGCGCATTCGGGTGGTAGTCGGTCGTGGTGGCGAGTTGCGCCAGGCGGAGGTGGTACAATCGTCGGGACATCCCGAACTCGACCAGGCGGCGCTGGATACCGTTCATGGTGCCGCACCCTATCGCCCCTTCGATGCGGGCATGGGCAACCTGGACACGCTCTCCATCACCCGCGTCTGGCGGTTCGGTCAAGGCAACAATTACGGCGTGCGTTAGAACCGCCGGGGAGTCTCATGCAATCCGTGGAAAACTTCGGCCTGAAAGATCACTTTCTGCTGGCGATGCCACACCAGGAAGATCCCAATTTCGCCGGCACGCTCGGCTATCTGTGTGATCATGACGAGAAGGGCACCATGGGGGTGATCGTCAACCGCCCCCTCGAGCTGACGCTGGAAGCGCTGTTCGAGCAGCTCGACCTCGGCGGCGAGGAGAGTCCGCATCGCAACGCACCGGTCTACTTCGGTGGCCCGGTGCACAAGGATCGTGGCTTCATCCTGCATCGCGGCGTCAGCGATGAGTGGGACTCCAGCATTCAGGTCACCGACGAGGTTGCCCTGACCACCTCCATGGACATGCTTCAGGCGCTGGCCGCCGGTCGCGGCCCCGAACATTTCCTGGTGTGCCTGGGCTGCGCCGGGTGGGAGTCGGGCCAGCTCGAGGCCGAGTTGCTCGACAATGCCTGGCTGACCGTGGAGGGGCGCAGCGATATCCTCTTCGAGGTGCCACCGGAGCAGCGACTGAATGCCGCCGCCGGTATTCTCGGTGTCGACCTCAATCTGATGACCCGTGAGGCGGGGCACTCATGAGCAGCTCCCTGATGACAGGAGGTCGTTGATGGCCAGGCCAGGCGAGCGCATGATCCTGGGCTTCGACTTCGGCACCCGCCGCATCGGCGTGGCGGTGGGCAACGAGCTGCTGGGAAGTGCCCGGGAACTGGACCCATTGTCGGCCCGGGAGGGCATTCCCGACTGGAGACAGGTGGGGCGGCTTGTCGAGGAGTGGCAGCCCGACCTCTTCGTGGTGGGTCTACCGCTCACGGCGGCGGGTGAGGAGCAGGAGATGAGCACCCGTGCCCGCAAGTTCGGCAAGCGTCTGTTTGGGCGTTACGGGGTGCCCTGTGAAATGGTCGATGAGCGCGGCTCCACCGGCGAGGCCAAGGCGATCGCTCGGGAGCGTGGCCACCGAGGCAGCTGGCGTGACGAAGGTGTCGATGGCATCAGCGCGGTGCTGATCGTCGAACGCTGGTTCGTCGCCCGTGAGGGGCTGCCCCGGTAAGGTCTGATTCAGCGCTGACGCCTCAGGCGGCGCCGGGCCGCTTGAAGTCTCCTACCGAGACACCGGCAAACTTTTCCAGGAAGAATACCAGCGTGGCGGGGTGGCGGAAGCGCTCCTCGAAGGCCTCGCGCTCGGCGTGGCGACGGCGCGTCACGCTGGCGTGGTAAGCGTCACCGCTCTTGATCACCGTGACTCGCGACTCGCGCTCACCGTCACGACTCTCGGCCTGCAGCGGGCCCTCCCCCTCCTCCAGCATCGCCTCCAGCCGCCGGGCAGCCTCCAGCTCCTCGGGGGTGGCCCAGTGCGCCTGGTCGCGGTCGCCGTAACGATAGAGGATCACCACCAGCAGCAGCGAGAAGATCGTGCTGGCCAGCAACCAGGTGAGCATTTCGCCGGAAAGCGACAGACTGAATATCGCCCACAGCTGGATCAGTGCCACTACCGCCAGCACCGCCGCCAGTGGTCGCCACAGGCCCGGGTTCATGAAGCCACGGTTGAGGGTATACCCCCATAGCCCCACGACTGCCAGGGCCCCGAGTACGAGCTGAACCAGAGATAGGGCACTGCCACCGCCGGCCAGCAGGGCAATGCCTCCGACCAGCAGCAGCACGGTATAGAAGAGGGCCAGGAGCCGGTAGGCGCGTTGCAGATTCATGTCGTGGTGCCTCTTGCCGCCAAGGGGAGGGATCACCCCTCAGCATAGGCGAGGACAATGACTCCGCGCGTTGCCTACAGCGTCGGGTCGTCAACGCCCAGGCGAGGCGGCACGAACCAGCGCACCGGCCGCAGCTCCTGCTCGATCAGCTGGTCCACCTCGAGCAAAGTGGCGAAGATCGCCATGCGTACCGGAATGCCGTTGTCGGTCTGGCGGAAGACAGCCAGGCGCGGATCACCGTTGAGGTCGACGTCGAGATCATTGGCCTCGGGGCGGCTGTCCCGCGGCAGCGGGTGCATCACCAGGGTGTCGCGCCCACAGCGAGTGTCCAGGAAGGCGCGGTCCACGGTGAAGTCGCGTGACAGGCAGAAGCCCTCGCTCATCTCGGCGGTAAAGCGCTCCTTCTGGATGCGCGTGGTATAGACCACGTCCACATCGGTATAATCCTGGGCCAGGCTGTCGCGCTGCTCGACGCGGTGGCCTCGGGAGGTCACCAGGTCGATCAGCTGGCTGGGCATTTCCAGTCCCGGCGGCGCTACCAGGGTGATGCGCATGGGGGCGTAGAGGGACAGCAGCTTGATCAGCGAGTGGACGGTGCGCCCGTACTTGAGATCACCGGTCATCAGCACATGGGCACCGGCAAGCTGCTTGCCTAGCCGGGTGAACTCCTTGTCGATGGTGTAGAGGTCGAGCAGGGCCTGGCTGGGGTGTTCGCCGGGCCCGTCACCACCGTTGATCACCGGTACATGGGTGGCGGCGGCGAACTCGGCCACCGATCCAAGCTCCGGATGGCGCATCACGATGGCATCGCAGTAGCCGCTCATTACCCGGCTGGTGTCGTAGAGCGACTCGCCCTTGGCCATGGAGGAGAAGGTGAAGCCGGTGGTGTCGCAGACGCTGCCACCGAGGCGGCAGAAGGCGGCATTGAAGCTGACCCGGGTACGGGTGCTGGCCTCGAAGAAGAGATTGCCGAGCACGGCCCCTTCCAGCACGCGGGTGACCTGGCGTCGCTGGGCGATGGGCTCCATGCGGGCGGCTACCCGCATCAGGTGATCGACATCGTCGCGGGACAGGGAATCGACGGAGAGCAGATGGTGACTCATCGGCATGGCCTCGGCTGGGGCGAATGAACGGCCGCTAGTGTAGCGCCGAGGGCGGTCGGGTTCACCGGTTGTAGCAGATGGTTTCGTGTACCTCCGCTGTGAGCGGGGTCAAGTGCCTGTCAAACTCGACTCACACCGAGGATTTGCCACGCTGTCTGATCAATCCAGCGTAGGCCGTGAACGAAATCAGCCCGCCCAGCGCGATGGCAATCGCCATGGTGCGTGAGGTGCCGTCATGGAACTGGCCCACCAGCGCTCCGCCCAGCGCGGCGATCGTCATCTGCAGGAAGCCGAACAGTGACGAGGCCGAGCCAGCACATTGAGGGTTCGGGGCGAGAGCCCCGGCCATGCTCTGGGGCATCACGATGCCAAAACCGAACAGGAAGATGACGTGGGGGGCGATCACGGCCCATGGTTCGTGAACCCCCGCGATGGCCAGGATGGCCATGGTGGTGCCGGCCAGGGCGCACATCAGGCTGGCCAGCATCAGCAGGTAGTCGCGTCCCAGGCGCTGGCTGTAACGGCCACTGCATAGCGTGCCGAAGAAGAAGCCGGCGACGATCAGGACAAAGCCGCTGCCGTACTGAAAAGGCGACAGGCCCATGTACTCGATAAGCACGAATGATGACCCGGAGAGAAAGGCAAACAGGCCGGCAAAACCACTGGCGTTGATCAAGGTATAGCCAACGAAGCTGCGTTGAGTCAGCAGCATGCGGTAGTTGGCCAGGATCATCCCAGCCGTCATCGATTGTCGACGATTGGCGGGTAGCGGTTCGGGTATCATCAGGATGAGAATCAGCAGCATGATGGCGGCATAGATCGCCAGCAACATAAAGACCGACTCCCAGCCGAAGAACAGCAGAAGCCCTGCCCCTACCGCTGGCGCCAGTGCCGGCGCCAGCGCCATGGTACTGGCCATATGAGAGAGAGCGCGCCCGGCCGCGATGGGGTCGTAGATATCACGCACGGCGGCGCGTGCTAGCACGGGGCCTGCGGCGCCGCCGAAGGCCTGTAGAAAGCGTCCAACGAGCAGCCATTCGATAGTCGGCGCGACGACGCATAGCAGGCTGGCAGCGAGAAACAGCGCGAGGCCGGCGACCATCACGGGCTTGCGGCCGAAATGGTCGGAGACTGGCCCGACAAACAGCTGGGCCAGGGCGAAGCCTGCCATGTAGAAGCTCAGCGTCAACTGAACCTGGTCGGGACCGGTATCGAGAGCCTCGGCCATGCTGGGCATGGCAGGCAGGTACATATCGGTGGCCAGCGGGCCCAGGGCAGTCAGTGCGGCCAGGATCAGGATGGTGGCGGGAGAAGTCAGCCTCAGCACCGGAATCTCCTTGAGATTATTATCCTGCAGAAAAGAAAACGGGCAGGACCTCGGGGGCGCCCCGATGTCGTGCCCATTCCATTAGCCTGCTAGTTTATCAGTGGGCGTTCGGCCGTGTCTTCGCGCACCTGCGAGTGACTAGCTTGCCGTCGGAACACGCCCACCCAGTCGGGCGGTAATCTCCGCGGCGGTATCGCGCACCAGGGCACCCAGCTCCAGCAGGCGTGCCTCGGGGATACGCGCTACCGGGCCGGAGACCGAGAGGGCGGCAAGCGGGATGCCGTGCTCATCATGGATGCAGGCGGCCACGCAGTGCAGGCCGATGGCGTGCTCCTCGCGGTCGCAGGCGAAACCCAGCTGGCGAATCTCCGCCAGCCCCTCGCGCAGGCTTTCGGGGGTGTGCAGGGTGTTCTCGGTGACTCGAGGCAGGCCGCGCTCGGTGAGGACGCGCTCGAGCTCCTCCTCGGGGAGCCAGGCCATCAGGGCCTTGCCCACCCCGGAGGCGTGCAACGGGGCACGGGAGCCGAGCCGGGTGATCATGCGCATCATCTGCGGCGACTCGCTCTGGGCGAGGAACACCGCGGTGCCGCCGTCGCGGATGCCGAGGTTGGCCGTCTCGCCGGTCTGGTCGGTGAGCCGGCGCAGGAAGGGGCGGCTGGTGCCGACGAAGTCTCGGGCCTCGAGGAAGCTGTTGCCGATGCGAAAGGTCTTGACGTCGATCTTCCACACGCCCAGCTCGCTATCCTGGGTGATGAATCCCTGGCTCTGCAATGCCTGCAGCAGGCGGTGGGTGGTGGAGGGGGCCAGTTCGGCCTGTTCGGCGAGTTCCGAGAGTGCCAGGCCTCCGGGATGCCCGGCCAGGCGCTCCAGAAGGTTGAGACCGCGCACCAGCGACTGGCTGTGACCACCGCTGGCCTTGCCCGACCCCGCGGGACGCCCCGCCGTTCTGCGCTTCACTTCACTCACCCTGCTGCTCCTTATGGCTTGGCTTCGCCGGCACAGCATACCCTGTCGACAGGCGCCTGTCGCGTCTCCGGAAATCGCTTCCATTAACGCCCTTCTGGGAGGCGGGATCAGCGGTCCTGCCATACGGGGCGACGCTTCTCGATAAAGGCATCGATGCCTTCGGCGACGTCCTCCGCCAGCATGTTGCCGGCCATCACATCGCCGGCGAAGGTGTAGGCCTCGTCCAGGGGCATGCGCAGCTGGCGCTGAAACATCGCCTTGCCGGTGCGTACCGCCACCGCGCTCTTGGCGCAGATGCTGGAGGCAAGCTCGGCGACTGCCTCGTCGAGCCGTTCGTCATCGGCCACGCGGTTGATCAGCGCCCAGTCGCGGGCGGTGTCGGCGTCGATGAACTCGCCGGTAAGCAGCATCTCCATGGCGTGCTTGCGGGCCACATTGCGCGACAGCGCCACCGCCGGGGTGGAGCAGAACAGCCCGGCGTTGATGCCGGAGACGGCGAAGCGTGCCGAGCGTGCCGCCACCGCCAGGTCGCAGCTCGCCACCAGCTGGCAGCCCGCCGCGGTGGCGATGCCCTGAACCCGGGCGATCACCGGTACCGGCAACTCGACGATGGCCTGCATCACCTTGGCGCAGCGGGTGAAGAGCGCCTGGAAGTAGTCGCGGTCGTCACCGTGGGCGCGCATCTGCTTGAGATCGTGGCCGGCGCAGAAGGCGCGCCCCTCGGCGGCGAGCACCACGCAGCGTACGGCGCCGTCGTCGGTTAGCCGCTCGAGCTCGATGCCCAGCGCCTCGAGCATCTCCTCGGAGAGTGCGTTGAAGCTTCCCGGGCGGTTGAGGGTCAGGGTGGTCACGCCTTCGGCATCGTGGCGCAGCACCGGTGGGGTCGTTTCGCTCATGGGTGTCTCCTGTTGTTGTTCGGGTACCGTGAGAACCGTGCCACAGCCTAACGCACCTGGCTGTGCTTGCGCATATCGACCAAGGGAGAGCCTGTCCTGTCTCCAAACGCAAGCCGCCGCGTCGGGAGGACGCGGCGGCGAGGAGTGCGGTACCGGGCTGGTGTGATGGATCAGATGTCCTGGCTACCCTCGGAGTAGAGCACGCGCACCTTGAGGGTGTGCGCCACCTGGCGCAGGGCGTCCAGCGCCTGGGGGCCGTAGGCCTTGTCCACATCGATGACCACGTAGCCGACCTTGTCGTTGGTCTGCAGGTACTGGCCGGCGATGTTGATGCTGTTCTCGGAGAGCACGCGGTTGATCTCCGACATGACGCCCGGCACGTTGTCGTGGATATGCAGCAGGCGGTGCTTGCCCGGGTGAGACGGCAGTGCCACTTCGGGGAAGTTGACCGAGGTGACGGTGGTGCCGTTATCGGAATAGGTCGCCAGCTTCTCGGAGACCTCGATGCCGATATTCTCCTGTGCCTCCAGGGTCGAGCCACCGATATGCGGGGTCAGGATGACATTGGGCAGGCCGCGCAGCGGGCTCTCGAATTCTTCGTCATTGCCCTTGGGCTCTACCGGGAAAACATCCACGGCGGCGCCGTTGAGACGCCCCTCGCGAATCGCCTCGGCCAGGGGCTCGATCACCACCACACTGCCGCGGGAGGCATTGATCAAAATGCCCCCCGGCTTCATGCAGGCGATCTGTTCGGCGCCGATCATCCAGCGAGTGGAGGGCAGGTCGGGGACATGCAGGCTGACTACATCCGCCTTCGCCAGCAGCTCTTCGAGGCTGCCGACCTGGCGGGCGTTGCCCATGCCCAGCTTGGCCACCACATCGTAGTAGATGACGTCGAATCCCAGCGATTCGGCGAGCACCGAGAGCTGAGAGCCGATGCTGCCATAGCCGACGATGCCCAGGGTCTTGCCACGGGCCTCGTGGGAGTTCTTGGCGCTCTTGAGCCAGCCGCCTTCGTGGGCACGAGCGCTCTTCTCGGGGATGCCGCGCAGCAGCATGATCGCCTCGGCAAGCACCAGCTCGGCTACCGAGCGGGTGTTGGAGTAGGGGGCGTTGAACACCGGGATACCGCGCGCCAGGGCGGCATCGAGGTCGACCTGATTGGTGCCGATGCAGAAACAGCCTACGGCCACCAGCTTCTCGGCGGCGTCGAACACTCGCTCGTTGAGCTGAGTGCGCGAACGGATACCGATGAAGTGGACATCGCGGATCTTGTCGATCAGCGCGGCTTCATCCAGTGAGGTGGGCAGGTGCTCGATATTCGAGTACCCGGCGTTGCGAAGATTGTCCACCGCAGTCTGGTGGATGCCCTCGAGAAGCAGGATCTTGATCTTGCTCTTGTCCAGGGACGTCTTTGCCATGGTCGAATCAACCCCTTCCGGCGCGAGCCGCATGCTGTGTCAGAAACTGGTGAGGCGGTTATCGTATCACAGCCACCGGATGAGCCAGGATGAAAATGCTGCGCTGCTCACATGAGCCAGGCGCAAGTTCATGGGGATCTTCGGGCCGTCAAGCGGTGGGGAGACGACCCCCCGGGGAGAGCGTGTATACTGTCGCCCTTCGAATGAACTCTTTCTGACTATCGGGGACGGTAGAGGAGCACCATGGCTGAGCGCAACGAGCGGTCCCGGGAACCACAGGCCGATGATGCCTCGTCCGCGGACTTCGCCGCCACCGTCGAGCGGCTCGAGGGCCTGGTGGGGCGGCTGGAGTCCGGCGAGCTGTCGCTGGAAGAGTCGCTTGCCGCCTTCGAGGAGGGGGTGCGATTGACGCGTGATGCCCAGCGTCGCCTCGACGAGGCGGAACTCAAGGTGCGCGCCCTGACCGAGGGCGCCCAGGGGGGTATCGAGCTCGAGCCCTTCACACCGCCGTCGGAGGACGACAGTGGACGCTGACATCCTGACGACCGCGCTGGCCGCGGACCGTGCGCGCGTGGATGCGTGCCTAGAAGCACTGTTCGCCGAGCGTGCCGCTCCCGCCCCGCGGCTCGAGGCCGCCATGCGCCATGGCGTGCTGGTGGGGGGCAAGCGGCTGCGTCCGGTGCTGGTATATGCCGCCGGCCGCGCCCTGGGCGCCGATGATGATGCTCTCGATGCCCCGGCCATGGCCATCGAGCTGATCCATGCCTATTCACTGGTTCACGATGACCTGCCGGCCATGGACGACGATGATCTGCGCCGTGGCCAGCCGACCGTGCACCGCGCCTATGACGAGGCCGCGGCGATCCTCGCCGGGGATGCGTTGCAGTCTCTCGCCTTCGAGGTGATTGCCCGCTCCCGGCATCCTCGGCTGGCGGCGATGATCGCCAGCCTCGCCGAGGCATCGGGGCGCGATGGCATGGTGGCCGGCCAGGCGCTGGACCTCGAGGCCGTTGGCGGCCACCCTGATGTCGCGGCCCTGGCGACCATGCATGCTCACAAGACCGGGGCGCTGATTCGTGCCGCGGTGCGTCTGGGCGGGCTGGTGGCGGTGGCCGAGGATGATGCGCGCCTGAACGCCCTGGACGCCTACGCCCGGGCCATCGGCCTGGCCTTCCAGATCCACGACGACGTACTCGATGTGATCGGGGACACGGCTACCCTGGGCAAGGCCTCGGGCGCCGATGCCGTTCGCGACAAGCCCACCTATCCGAGCCTGATGGGGCTCGAGGGGGCTCGTGCCCGGGCGGCGGGGCTGGTCGAGGAGGCCGCCGCCGCCCTGGCGCCGCTGGGTGAGTCCGCCTTCCCGCTGCTGGCGCTGGCCCGATACATGATCGAGCGTGACCACTGACACGACAGATGCCCACATGAAGCTGTTCGATGATATTCCCGTCGAGCGTCCGGCCACGCCGCTGCTCGACACTCTGGACACTCCGGCGGCGCTGCGCGCCATGTCCACCGCGCAGCTGGCGCAGGTGGCCGATGAGCTGCGCGCCTACCTGCTCTATAGCGTGGGGGTCTCCGGGGGGCACTTCGGGGCCGGCCTCGGCGTCGTGGAGCTCACCGTGGCCCTGCACCAGGCGCTGGAGACGCCCCATGACCGCCTGGTCTGGGACGTGGGCCATCAGGCCTACCCCCACAAGATCCTCACCGGACGCCGTGAGGCGATGCCCAATATCCGCCACCATGGCGGACTGGCCGCCTTCCCGCGGCGCGCCGAGTCGGAGTTCGACACCTTCGGTGTCGGCCACTCCAGCACCTCGATCTCGGCGGCGCTCGGCATGGCCCTGGCCGCCCGCACCCGCGGCGAGCGGCGGCGGGTCTGCGCGGTCATCGGCGACGGCGCCCTGACCGCGGGGATGGCCTTCGAGGCCCTGGCCCATGCCGGTCATGTCGATGCCAACCTGCTGGTGGTGCTCAACGACAACGAGATGTCGATCTCCGAGAACGTCGGCGGCATGGCCAGCTATCTGGCGCGCATCCTGACCAGCAAGCCCTATACCACCATGCGCGAGGGCGGCAAGAGGGTGCTGTCGCACCTGCCCGGTGCGCTGGAGCTGGCACGCCGCACCGAGGAACACATGAAGGGCATGGTCAGCCCGGCCACCCTGTTCGAGGAGATGGGCTTCAACTATATCGGGCCCATCGACGGTCACGACCTGCCGCTGCTGGTGCAGACCCTGCGCAATATGCGTGACCTGGAGGGGCCGCAGTTTCTGCATGTCAGGACCTGCAAGGGGAAGGGGTTTCTGCCTGCCGAGGCCGACCCTATCGGCTATCACGCGATCACCAAGCTGGAGAAGGGCGAGAACAGCGCCACCACGCCACCGCTCAAGCCGGTCGTCCAGGGCAGCAGCGACGCGGCCTCCACGCCGCCCCCCAAGCCCCGCAAGTATTGCAGCGTCTTCGGCGACTGGCTGTGCGATATGGCCGCCGCCGATCCGCGCTTGATCGGTATCACCCCGGCGATGCGCGAGGGATCGGATATGGTGCGCTTCTCGCAGACCTACCCCGATCGCTACTTCGATGTGGCCATCGCCGAACAGCATGCCGTGACCCTGGCGGCGGGCATGGCCTGTGAGGCCATGAAGCCGGTGGTGGCGATCTACTCGACCTTCCTGCAGCGTGGCTATGACCAGTTGATCCATGATGTGGCGGTGCAGGATCTGGATGTCACCTTCGCCATCGATCGCGCCGGCCTGGTGGGCGAGGATGGCCCTACCCACCACGGCAGCCTCGACCTCTCCTATCTGCGCTGTGTGCCCGGCATGGTGGTGCTGGCGCCGGCCGATGAGGCGGAGTGTCGAGCGATGCTCAGCGCGGCCTATCATCACTCCGGGCCGGCGGCGGTTCGCTACCCACGGGGTACCGGCCCCGGCACCGCGATTCCCGCCCACCTCGAGCCGGCCCCCATCGGGCAGGCGCAGCTGCGCCGCGAGAGCGACGCCGAGAGTGGGCGGCGGGTGGCCCTGCTGGCCTTCGGCAGCCTCAATACGCCGGCGGCCGAAGTGGCCGAGCGACTCGATGCCAGCCACCTCAATATGCGCTCGGTGAAGCCCCTGGATCGCGAGGCGGTGCTGGCGGCGGCAGCCGACCATGACCTGCTGGTGACCCTGGAGGAGAATGTGGTGGCCGGTGGAGCCGGTAGTGCCGTCAACGAGCTGCTGGCCGCCGAGGGGATCTCCAGGGAGGTGCTCAATCTCGGCCTGCCCGACGCCTTCGTCGAGCACGGCAAACCCGGCGAGCTGCTGGCCGAATGCGCCCTGGATGCCGATGGCATCGAGGCTTCCATTCGACGTCGCCTGGTGGCCGTCGACGCCACCGTGAAAGAGGAGATGCGCTGATGTGGTTTGTCGTTCTGATTGGCGCAGGCCTCGGCTACCTGATCGGAGGGCTCGTCGGCGCGCTTATCGGTGGCGGGCTCGGCTACTGGCTCGTCGCCCGCCTGCGCCGCAGCATGCTGGGCAAGCTGGCCGCCTCCCAGGCGCAGTTTCTCTCCTCGACCTTCGCGGTCATGGGCTGCCTGTGCAAGGCCGATGGCCAGGTCACCGAAGATGAGCTGGATGCCTCGCGGCAGCTGTGGGAGCGCCTGCGCCTGAACGAGGCCCAGCGTGCCAGGGCCCGGGCCGACTTCAATCGCGGCAAGGCGGCCGACTTCGACCTGGATGCAGAGCTGGCGAAGGTGCGCAGCCTGCTGGGAAGCCAGCCCGCGCTGCGTCAGGTATTCCTGCAGGTACAGCTGGCGGCGATCGCCGCCGACGGTCGCCTGCATCCCGCCGAGCGCGAGATGCTGATGCGGGTGGTACGCGGACTCGGCTGTTCCGAGGCGGAGATCGCCCAGGTCGAGGCGATGCTGCATGGCGCCGGTCAGCAGGCCGGGGGTGGTGCGGCCAGCGGCCCGACCCTGGCCGATGCCTACCGGGTGCTGGGGGTCGAGGAGGATGCCAGTGACGCCGAGGTCAAGAAGGCCTATCGGCGTCTGATGAGCCAGAATCACCCCGACAAGCTCGCCGCCAAGGGGTTGCCCGAGAGCATGCGCGAGGTGGCCAAGGAGCGCACCAGCGAGATCAGCAACGCCTACGAGCGCATCCGCAAGGCGCGCGACGTCGCCTGAACCTTCGAAGACTCCCCGATTCCCCCTTCAGGCGTGAGTTGGCCGCGACTTGATCGATCACCGGCCGCGCCAACCACGCCACCAACCACGCCATCGAGAACGCCACCAAGATTCCAAGGAGAGCAACCGTCATGTCTTTCGGTGCCTTTTCCCTGCTGCCGCCGTTGCTGGCGATAGCGCTCGCGCTGATGACGCGCAACGTGATTCCGGCCCTCTTCTGCGGGGTCTGGCTGGGTGCCACCATGCTGGCAGGCGGCAATCCGGCGGCGGGGCTCTATGACACCTTCGATGCCTTCATCATCCCCAGCGTGGGCGATGAGTGGAGCGTGACGGTGCTGATCTACTGTGGCCTCTTCGGCGTCCTGATCGGTGTGCTGGAGCGCTCGGGAGGAGCCCAGGCCATTGCGCACTGGATCTCGGCGCGGGTGGCGTCGCGGCGCGGCGCCCAGGGGGCCACCATGGGGCTCGGGATCCTGATCTTCTTCGAGGACTACTTCAACGCCCTGACCGTGGGCAGCGTGATGCGCCCGATCACCGACAAGATGAAGGTCTCTCGGGAAAAGCTGGCCTATATCGTCGACTCCACCTCGGCGCCGATGTGCCTGCTTGGCCCGGTATCCACCTGGGTGGTGTTCGTGATGGGGTTGATCGGCACGCAGCTGGTCGATATGGGCGCCAGTGGCTCCGAGTACCTGATCTACCTGTCGACCATACCGCTGAACTTCTATGCCTGGCTGGCGCTCGGGCTGATTGCCTTTCTGCTGATCACCCAGTGGGACTTCGGTCCCATGGCCGCGGCGGAGCACCGTGCCCGCACGACCGGCGAGATAATGGCAGCCGGCGCCATGCCGCCCTCCGAGCGCCATACCGTCAGCGACAGCGCCGTGAACGAGGAGCAGGCACGCAAGCGCAATATGCTCGTGCCGATCGGCGTACTGCTGATGATGATTCCGCCGCTGTTTCTATGGACCGGCAACTTCCCCGAGAATGACCTGGTCACCGCGGTGGGCAATGCCAAGGGCGGGCTGTCGATCCTGCTGGCGACGCTGGTGGCCGTGGTGGTTGGCCTGACCATGGGCATGATGCAGAAGCTGTTCGATTTCCGTGAAGCCATGGATATCGTGGTCGATGGCATCAAGAGCATGACCCTGGTCTACATCATCCTGACGCTGGCCTGGTCGATCGGCAGCGTGACCTCCGAGCTTGGCACCGCCGCCTATCTGGTGACACTGGCCGAAGCGAGCCTGTCGCCCAGCCTGGTGCCGGTGCTGCTGTTCGTGATCGCGGCGCTGGTGGCCTTTACCACCGGCACCTCCTACGGCACCTTTGCGATCATGATTCCCATCGCCATGCCGGTGGCCGCGGCCATGGACCTGCCGCTGGCGCTGACCATCGCGGCGGTGCTGAGTGGCGGCATCTTCGGTGACCACTGCTCGCCCATCTCGGATACCACCATCCTTACCTCTGCCGGAGCATCCTGTGACCATATCGATCACGTGCGGACCCAGCTTCCCTATGCGCTTACCGCAGGCAGTGCGGGTATCGTTGCCTTCTTCGTCGCCGGGCTGACGGGGAGCACCCTGCTGGGTGGGGCCAGCGGCGTGGTCGTGCTGCTGACCATTGCCATCGCCCTCAGGCTGCTGTGGGGGGCGCCCCGCAAGCGGGTGGCGACCAAGGTGAACTGAGGCGAGCCCCGGTGGCTCGGTTAACCTTGACTCCCTCGTGAGGACGTTGATCGAGCCACGTGAAGGCCCTTTCTTCCGGACCCGGTCCTCAAGAGCAGCATCGGTGGCCTGAGGGTCCGCTAGCATATGCTAAAATAAGGTTTTTTTCGCCTATATATGACTTTTAGTAACGGGTTGAAGCCACCAGAGCAGCCGAGGTCGTCAGCCACTATGGTGGCACTCTCAGTCGTAGTGTCGCTGGGCGTCAGCTCAGCGCAGTTAATTCCGGCTGCCCATTCAGCAACGTCGGTCACCACTTGTCGGCAGTCGCCTCGAGGCGAGCAGTGATATGTCTAGCATGCACTGACTAGCGGCGACCCACCTGCTTACGCATCCTGGTCAGACTCCAGCCGTGCCGGTGCCAGCCGCTCCAGCAGTCATTGCAGGCCATACAGGACTTGATGCCTGTAGAGACTCAGCAGCATTCGCATCTCATTGCGAGCCATCATGTCCTGAACGGTGGAGGTGTGGGGATCCTATATAACTTTAATATAGTTTGCTGTTTAGTTTGCATCGAATGCTGGGAAGCTTTACTCAAGCTAGTGAGCCTGCCAATTAGTAAATCCTCTGCTCTTAGGAGGCGACACCAGACACGAGCGCAGTATTTATGAGTTACATCCACACTGTCTTATATTTTTGTTCTTATAGTGATATATTGTTTCTAACACAGTCAATAAATGCGGAGGTTGTGGCCTTCTCACTTTGAGAGGCTTGCCAAGAAAGTATTTCACTCATCTTAGCGCTACAACCTCTTATTGGTATAGATGCTATATCCTTATAGCCTTTTTTTTCAGCCTCTGACACGACACTGATCCCTAGTCCAGCTAGCACCATTTCCAACACTGCTTCCCGGCCTTCTACTTCAATTGAAGGAAAAATAGGAAGCTCTTTTTCTTTCATTGTTTTTTCGAATACAATTCTAGTCATTGATCCTTTTTCTCGAATGACAATGGGCTGATTGCTTAGCTCATGTAGCTCTACTTCTTTCCTACCTGACCATGGGTGGCTTGTTGGTGCAATCACGACCAACTTATCCCTGCTGAGCTCAATCGTGCTAAGGCGAGGGTCAATTATATTGCTTGGCTCTGCCGTCACCGAAAAGTCAGACTCATGCTTTATAACTTTTTTTATGCATTCTTCTGAGTTCCCAGAGCTTAACGTGAAGGATATATTGGGGTGTTTTTCCTTGAATACTTTTATATATGGCATCACATGGACGGGCGAGTCAGCAGCAATTGATATACTGCCGGTCTGCAACTGCTTGGATTTGGTTAGATAGGACTCGGCATCATCCGTTGCAGAGAAAATAGTGTTGGTAATGGATAGAAGTTTTTCACCTTGTTGCGATAAGGTTATTTGGCGTTTGGATCTGACTAATAAACTTATATTATATCTGTCTTCTAGCTTTTTAACTTGATCCGATACTGCAGGCTGGCTCAGATTTAATCTTTTAGCTGCAAGAGTGAAGCTGCCACTGGTTGCAACAGCATGAAATGCCCGTAACTGAGAATGAGAAATAGTCATAATTATAACCCAGGATTATTTTCTTCATAGGATAAATCGATTTTACCTATTTTTCAAGGTTTGCTTTGCTGTCGGTTGTGCGGATCAGCCTTTTTGCTTGGCGCGCGACACACCCAGAAACAACACAGTAGTGAGGCGAAAAAATGACAACCATGACAGAAGCCCAAAAAATCAACGCAGAGTCATTGAAACTGAAAACCTCCGCTGGAGAACCCTACCTTTTGACACCAGGTCCTCTAACGACCTCACTAGCTACCAAGGAAGCGATGCTGCGTGACTGGGGATCGTGGGATGCGGACTTTAATCAAGCCACGGCTCATATCAGGTCTAGCCTATTGGAAATGGCGGGTGCAGATAGTGACACCTACGTGTGTGTACCGATGCAGGGGAGTGGTACCTTCTCCGTTGAGGCGTCGCTAGCCACCGCAATTGATGTCAAGGGAAAGGCCCTTCTTCTCATGAATGGCGCCTATGGAAAAAGAGCAGCCCTAACACTTGACTATTTAAAAAGAGATTATGTTGTTCTGGATAAAGGGGACTACCTCCCTCCCTCACCTGAGGAGGTGGATGAAATCCTCACGAAAAATCCAGATGTTACCGATGTTTTTCTTGTACACTGTGAGACAAGTTCAGGAATTTTAAATCCACTTAAAGAGATATCAAGCGTTGTTAAGAAGCATGGAAAAGGGCTGATTGTTGATGCGATGAGCTCATTCGGTGGTGTGCCATTGACCGTTAGTGAAGTTCCCTTTGATGTGATGGTCTCATCGGCCAATAAATGCATCGAAGGTGTCCCTGGTTTTGGATTTGTTATCATCAAAAAAACACTTCTAGAAAGTAGTAAAGGGCGCTCACACTCACTGAGTTTAGATTTGTATGAGCAGTGGAAGCATATGGAGAAAACTGGTCAGTGGCGCTTCACTCCGCCCACACACACTGTGATTGCCTTCCATGAAGCTCTGAAGCAACATGCTGAAGAAGGGGGAGTCGCTGGTCGCCATAGCCGTTATAGTCGCAACAGAGATGTACTTGTATCAGGAATGAGAGCGTTAGGATTTGAAACCTTGCTGGATGATGTATGGCTTTCTCCCATAATCACAACGTTCTTGTCACCAGATAACGAAAATTTTGAATTTAAGAAGTTTTATGATGAGCTAAAGAAAAGAAATTTCATCATCTACCCTGGGAAGCTTACTGAAGTAGAGAGTTTCCGGATGGGTTGCATTGGACAAATTGATGAGTATGTCGTGCTTGACCTTATAAAAGCAGTCGAAGAATCTCTTGCAGCTATGTCTGTTGATGGAGTATAGGTGTTAGATTGAATAGTCAATAGTGTTCTTGCAGTATTGAAAAAGAGAGTGGTATATAACAATGAACAAATACCAATATAGAAAAACTCTTCTAGAAGAGGCAGTTAGCTCTATTGGAAGATGGAGGTGGCAGATTTTTGCAATCACCTGGATTGCTTATGCTGCCTTCTACTTTACAAGAAAAGCTTTTTCAATAGCAAAGCTTGGTATAGCGGATGATCCCACCTTTGAGTTAGAAAAATCGGTTATGGCGCAGCTGGATGCTACGTATCTAGCCGCTTATGCAGTAGGACAGTTTGCCTGGGGTATTCTGTCCGATCGATTTGGCCCACGTGTGGTTGTGTTGGGGGGACTGATTATATCTGCTGCTGCAGCATTTATAATGGGAACGTTTGCAACGGTACCAATCTTTGCTGCTTGCATGGTTGTTCAAGGGCTTGCTCAGTCAACTGGATGGTCGGGTCTTTGCAAGAATGTGGGTAGTTTTTTTGCCGTAAAAGAGCGTGGGCGAATCCTTGGATTATGGAGCTCCTGCTATGCTTTTGGAGGATTGGTAGCTTCTCCTTTTGCAGGCTACTGGGCATATACTGTTTTCGACTCATGGAAAGCAGCGTTTATTTCCAGCTCTATTTTTGTTGGGGTAATTGCACTGCTTTTCTTTATCTTTCAGAGGAATAAACCAAAAGACGTTGGCTTACCTCCGGTCGATCCGGAGGCCGAAGAAGAGCAGGAGCTGCTTCAAGAGGAAGGAGCGAGCTTTTTACAAAGCCTCTCTAAAACCCTGAGAAATAGAACGGTTGTTACTTTGGGTTTAGCTTATTTTCTACTAAAACCGGCACGCTATGCGATCCTGTTTTGGGGGCCTGTCATGGTCTATGAGAAAATGCCCGAAATTGGAAAGGTTGCAGCAGCTATTGTTCCAACCGCATTTGAAGTGGCAGGACTTTTTGGGCCAATCGTTGTAGGCTTTATTTCTGATAAATTGTTTAATGCCCGTCGGTTTCCTGCATGTACTGTCAGCCTAATAGTTCTATCAGGGCTTCTGATACTATTTGTCCCAGCCATGCAGACTGGAAGTGTTGCTGTTGTTGTCGCTTTACTATTTATGGTTGGCTTGACGTTATATGGGCCTGACTCGATGATCTGTGGGTCAGCTGCGATAGACTTTGGAAAGGGATCAGCTGCCACAGCTTCAGGGTTTGTAAACGGCTGCGGTTCTGTAGGAGCAGTAATGGGAGGATTGTTGCCTGGCTTCTTCGATACAGAAACTGTTTTCATGGTGTTTACAGGGACTGCAATTGTTGCAACTATCATTTTGTCAATGAACTGGAATGTTACGCCTGAGAGTGTCGAGAAAAAAAGGTTAAGCGACCTAGATAAATCAAAAGCTGTTGCATAGCTTTAGATTATTAATAGTTAATAAAATTCCCAGGAGGCAGTGAAATGAAATATCAAAACCCTAAGTCAGTTCAGGCCGTAGTCCTAGATTGGGCGGGAACTGTTGTTGATTTTGGATCATTCGCACCTACTCAGATTTTTGTGGAGGCTTTCTCAGAGTTTAATGTCGAGGTGACTTTGGAAGAGGCTCGTGGCCCTATGGGAATGGGGAAGTGGGATCATATTCGAACTCTGTGCAATGAAAATGCTATTGCTAATAGGTTCAAAGAAGAGTTTGGAAGGCTTCCTACTGATGAAGATGTGACTACGATTTATAATCGCTTCATGCCTCTTCAGATTAGTAAGATAGGGGAGCATTCAGAAATTATCCCTGGTGCACTAGACGTTATTAATGATCTTAGGAAGAACGGAGTTAAAATTGGTTCCTGCTCCGGATACCCTGCTGTTGTGATGGAAAAAGTGGTTGAGATGGCAAAGGAGAATAACTATGTGGCAGACTGTGTTGTTGCCACTGATGAGGTTCCTAACGGCAGGCCTTATCCAGCACAGTCGCTGTCTAACGTCATGCAGTTGGGTGTGAGTGATGTGGCGGCGTGTGTTAAAGTCGATGATACGACCCCCGGTATTCTAGAGGGCAGGAGCGCTGGGATGTGGACAGTGGCTCTCACCTGTTCAGGAAATGCGCTTGGTGTAACTTATGATGAGTATGTCAGCATGCCTAAAGATTTGCTGGCTAAAGAGAAAAAGCGGGTTGAAGAGCTTTTCAAAGACTCTCGGCCACATTACATGATTGAAACTATCAATGAGCTACCCGCTGTGATTGCAGACATAAATGCCAGGCTTGAAAAGGGAGAAATGCCACAGTCTTTCTGATGTATGAACGCGCGAGTAGATTGTGCTCGCGCATTCATTAGCGGTAGTGGTTTTAAAGACGCTAGCATTATTGTAAATATAAATATTTATTGTGAATAAACGACAACAAGAGAAACTACTATGATCTATTCCAATCCCGGCAGTACTGATTCCCCGGTATCCTTCGAGTCGCGCTACGGCAACTATATCGGTGGCGAGTTCGTTCCGCCGGTCAAGGGGCAGTACTTCGACAACGTCAGCCCGGTCAACGGCGAGGTGTTCTGCGAGATTCCCCGCTCCGGCGCCGAGGATATCGACAAGGCGCTGGATGCAGCGCATGCCGCGGCACCGGCCTGGGGCAAGACCTCCGCCGCGGAGCGCTCCAACATACTGCTCAGGATCGCCGACCGCATCGAGCAGAATATCGAGATGCTGGCGGTCGCCGAGACCTGGGACAACGGCAAGGCGGTGCGCGAGACGCTGAACGCCGACCTGCCGCTGGCCGTCGATCACTTCCGCTACTTCGCCGGCTGCATTCGTGCCCAGGAGGGCAGCGCCGCCGATATCGATGCCAATACCGTGGCCTATCACTTCCACGAGCCGCTGGGCGTGGTGGGGCAGATCATCCCCTGGAACTTCCCGCTGCTGATGGCCGTCTGGAAGCTGGCGCCGGCCCTGGCCGCTGGCAACTGCGTGGTGCTCAAGCCCGCCGAGCAGACGCCCGCCTCGATCCTCAAGTTGATGGAGGTGATCGGCGATCTGCTGCCCCCGGGCGTGGTCAATATCGTCAATGGCTATGGTGCCGAGGCTGGCCAGGCGCTTGCCACCAGCCAGCGCATCGCCAAGATCGCCTTCACCGGCTCGACCCCGGTAGGCGCGCATATCCTCAAGTGTGCCGCCGACAACATCATTCCCTCCACCGTGGAGCTGGGGGGCAAGTCGCCGAACATCTATTTCGCCGACATCATGAACGCCGAGCCAGCGTTCATCGACAAGGCCGCCGAGGGGCTGGTACTGGCCTTCTTCAACCAGGGTGAGGTGTGCACCTGTCCCTCCCGAGCCTTGATTCAGGAGTCCATGTATGACGCCTTCATGGCCAAGGTGATGGAGAAGGTCGGGCAGATCAAGCGCGGCAACCCGCTGGATACCGATGTCCAGGTGGGGGCCCAGGCGTCCCAGGAGCAGTTCGACAAGATCATGTCCTACATGGCTATCGCCCGCGAGGAGGGGGCGGAGGTGCTCACCGGCGGTGACAAGGCGAGCTTCGATCCGGCCTATGACAAGGGCTTCTATATCGAGCCGACGCTGCTAAAGGGCCACAACAAGATGCGCGTCTTCCAGGAGGAGATCTTCGGGCCGGTGGTGGCGGTGACCACCTTCAAGGATGAGGAGGAGGCGCTGGCGATCGCCAACGATACCGAGTTCGGCCTCGGTGCCGGCGTCTGGAGTCGCGACATCAATGTGGCCTTCCGCATGGGGCGTGGCATCCAGGCCGGCCGTGTGTGGACCAACTGCTACCACCAGTATCCGGCGCATGCGGCCTTCGGCGGCTACAAGAAGTCCGGTGTCGGTCGCGAGACCCACAAGGTGGCCCTCGAGCATTATCAGCAGACCAAGAATCTGTTGGTCAGCTATGACATCAATCCGCTGGGCTTCTTCTAAGGCTTAATGTTCTATATAAAAGCGATGGTAATTGAATAAAAGTTTAATGAAAAACTTCGGTTATCATCGCATATTTTAATATCATTTTCCTTGTGTTTGATCTGGCCTTTCAAGGTTTAATTTCTTGATGATAAGTTATGCGGAGGGAGCTTAAATGCGACCATATTGGATAAAGAAAGCTCTAGATGAAGAAGAGATTTTAGAATGCCCTCCGTTAGAGAATGATATTGAGGCCGACGTATGTATCGTTGGCGGGGGATACACTGGCCTATGGACGGCCATAATGATTAAAGAACAGTCGCCAGATGTTGATGTGGTGGTTGTTGAAGCCGATGTTTGTGGTGCTGGTGCTAGTGGGCGAAATGGTGGCTGTGCACTCACATGGTCAGCAAAATACTTTACTCTTGAAAAGCTATTTGGAGAAGAAGAGGCTGTACGGCTTGTAAAAGAGTCAGAGGAAAGTATTTATTCAATAGGTAAGTTTTGTGAAAAATATGAAATTGATGCTGATTTTTTGCTGGACGGGACTCTTTATACGGCAACTAATTCATCTCAGCTAGGAGCCAATGACAGTGTAATTTCTGCCCTTGAGAGCCAGGGGGTAAACTCATTTCGCAAACTTTCGCTTTCCGATGTTAAAAAGATGTCTGGGTCGGATAAAAATATAGAAGCATGGTACTCACCTGTTGCCGCGACTGTACAGCCAGGAAAGCTTGTTCGGGGGATGCGAAAAGTTGCCATTGAGTTAGGTGTCAAAATATTTGAAAGCACTCCCATGTTGAAGCTGGAAGAGGGTGTGCCAGCAACGGTTGTAACGCCTAGTGGAAATGTAAGGGCTGAAAAAATAGTTTTGGGCATCAACGCGTGGATGGCGCGTTCATTTCCTCGCTTCGAGCGTACGATCGCTATTGTCTCTAGTGACATGATTATTACTGAGTCCTGTCCAGAAGTTCTGGAAAAAATTGGATTAACAAGTGGGGTGAGCGTCCTGGATTCAAGAACATTTGTTCACTACTATCACAGAACACCAGATGGGAGGATTATGCTAGGAAAGGGGGGTAATACTTTTTCTTATGGAGGAAAGGTTTCTCCAGTTTTCGATAAGCCCTCTCCCTATAGAAATTATCTCCATAAAAGTCTTGTAAGCTTTTTCCCTGAGCTGAGTGGGGTAGAGATTGAAGCGTCTTGGAATGGTGCTTCAGATCGTTCAGTAACTGGGTTGCCATTCTTTGGAAAGCTAAATAATAGCAGTAATATTTTTTATGGATTTGGTTATTCTGGAAATGGAGTTGGACCATGCCATATGGGCGGTCAAATCCTATCGTCTTTAGTTTTAGGTTTGGATAATGATTGGGTGAAATCACCACTTGCTAGAGGACCTTTGGGTTACTTTCCGCCAGAACCTTTCCGTTATTTTGGATCATTGATGGTCCGAAATGCAATTAGGCGTAAAGAATACGCGGAAGATGTAGAGAGAAAGCCAAAATTCTATGATATACGATTATCAAAACTCGCCGCGGCAGCAGGTAAGTCGGATAAAAGTTAAAAAACTATTTATTAGAACAGGGGCTTGCAGCCCCTTTTTTATTTTTTTGGTTTGTCTTTAGATTTTTAATGAGAGCTCTCTTTTTCAAGAGGTGTAAGATGTCTTTAACTGCAATTATTATTGTTGTTATTTCCGCTGCACTTCATGCTGGGTGGAACGCTGTAGGAAAGTTTTATCAAGCATCTGGTACTGCTTTTCTACTCTCTGCAACCACAGCTGCTTCAGTGTTGTTTACACCTTATATAGTATGGTTTGGCACAAGGTTCCCTGTAGAAGAGATTTCCATCCAGTTTTGGTGGATTTTGGTTGTTAGTGGGCTGTGCCAAATGGTGTACTTAACGGGGATTGTGTACGCTTATAAAAATGCAGATGTGGGTATTGTCTATCCTCTGGCGCGTGGCTTTCCAGTTTTACTAGTTGGAGCTGCGATATTTCTTATGGGGTATTCTGTCAGCAGTAACCAGTGGATAGGTTTTTTTGTATTATTTATTGGCTGTATTTTTCTTCCTGTGACCAGTTTCAAAGAATTAAAGATTAGAGATTATTTGCAGCCAGGGATCCTTTGGGCTGGTTTTGCAGCACTTGGTACAGCAGGATATTCAGTTCTTGACAAAGAAGCTTTGAATATTTTAACTCATGCTATGGGACTGTATGTTTCGAATGAATATTCTGCCATTTACTATCTGGCATTGCAGTATTGGGCCATGTCAGTTCCGATTGCCTTATGGATGATTTGCACTCGTCAATACCAACAATTTGAAACAGCCTGGTCAATAAAAGGAGTTGCTTCAATAGCTGGAATCATGATGTCAACTACTTATGGGCTTGTATTAGTGGCAATGAGCTTTACTGAAAATGTTAGCTTGGTTGTTGCTCTACGGCAAGTTAGTATTATATTTGGACTTGTTATAGGTGTTTTTTGGCTAGGGGAGAGGTTTTATATCCCCAGATTTTTTGGTGCTTTATTTATTATTGTTGGGCTAATGGTTGCGCTAACTTGACTTTCTTAGGAGTTGAAAGCCCCCTGCTTTCATCATGTTATATTGCTATGAAAAATTAAGAGGGCTTGCAGATAATCGGGTTTAAGATGGAGGATGTCAGAGCTAACTATTTCGTACCCAAGTATGATTCCGTTGAAGTCACGGTGCCATAGCCGAACTCAAATGCCGCCATCGTTGCCGCTTGCACCTGCGCCGCAGGTACAGTCACGCCGTTGAAATCTAGGTCCAGCGTAGTGCAAGCGTCGTGTAGCACTGTGACTGGGTAACCCATATCAACTGCAGCGCGCACGCAGGCATCGATACACATGTGACTCATAGCACCCACAATGACTAGTTCTTCAACACCGTGAGCATCGAGCTGCTGCTTGAGGTCTGTACCGCGAAATGCGTTGATGTGGTTTTTGACGATGACTGTCTCATTATCGGCTGGAAGAAGATTAGGTTGTATTTCTACGCCCTCTGTGCCTGGTACAAATGCCGGCGCTTCACCATTGGCGAATTCATGTCGAATGTGAATAATGGGGATGTTTTTATCTCTAGCATCGAAAAGAACCTTGGCTGCGTTGTCTGCTACAGTCTCGATGTTATTCAGGGGTAGCTTACCGGTTGGAAGATACTCTTTCTGCAGGTCAATGATGATCAAACCAAGATTTTTCAAGGTGCAACTCCATCGATGGATTGGGAGATGTTATGTTTGCCTATGTGTGGCATGAGGGGAAGTGGCGGAAACGACATTTTTGGTGTCAATGACGCCATCAGTTGTTGCCAAACTGAAGTGGAATAGACCTGGTTTTTATTATTCGCTCTGAATTTTTGTGAAAAAGCGTTGCCGATACGCACTAGGTGACAGGCCTACAATGCGTGTAAAGATCTTACGGAAGGCACCAGTATCGTTATAACCGACTTGCCATGCTATTTTTTCAATAGTTGTTTTTTCGAATTGTAATAACTCACGGGCTTGGCCTATGCGTAGTTGTTGGCAGTACTCTGTCGTTGTCATGCCTGTGGCCTTTCGGAAGCGGCGCATGAAGGTGCGCTCTTCCAAGCCTGCCCGTGCTGCCAAGGAGGGTAATACCACGCTCTTGGCTTGGGTTGCCTGTAGCCAGTGTTGCACTTTGAGTATCGCACTATCTCCATGGGTCAAACGAGGCGAAAAGGCGCTATAGTAGCGCTGCTCCCGACCGGGAGGGTCTACAACTAACATACGCGACATCTCGACCATTACAGTTGGACCCAGTAAGCGATCCACCAGCTTTAATCCTAAGTCTGTCCAAGCCATAAGGCCACCAGCAGTAATGACGTCCCCGTCATCAATAAGTAACTGGTCGGCGTCTACATGTATATTGGTGTGGCGAAGCTGAAGTAAATCGGCATAAGTCCAGTGGGTTGTCATTCTGCGGCCGGCCATTATACCTGTTGCGGCTAGCGGGAAGGCTCCGGCGCACACGGACCCCAGTACGGCTCCGTCTGCATGCCGTTGGTGAAGCCACTTCGAAAGAGCCGACGCTTTATCCTCTTTGTGTGGCTCGTTCAGGGTGGGTGGTAGGATTAACGCTGATAACACGGAGGGCGCGCCTGGGGCGCTATTAAAAATGCACACGGGTGGAGTATCTGCAGCACTTTGTTGCCAATGTGTGACCAGTAATGGGGGAGCGGGGCTCTGAAGACGCGATGATGCCATACGGCTAGCGACACAAAAGAGGTCGGTCAGGCCTAACACAGCTGCTTGTTGCACTCCAGGATATAGCACCAAACCTATTTCGAGCGTCTGCGCTTTATCCATTTGGCTCAACGCCCCTTTTCGAAGAAGATAACGGCATTTTCATTTTTTCTGGGTTGTATAAAGCTAAACTCGCAGAAGTGAATTAATAATGACTTAGTCCTCCACATCCTCAAGGCACTTATAGTAACTTCGAGGATGGAGTAGTGTCATGGTTTCTGCTTGTTACTGGTCTCCTCGACCGGGGTAAAGTCGCCCAGCGCCATCATGTGTCCCAGCTTGCCGGCCTTGGTGGAGAGGTAGTGCTCGTTGTGGGGGTTGAGGCCGGTGGTCAGCGGCACCCGCTCCGCGACGCTGATGCCGGCACGGCTCAGGGCGTCTACCTTGCGAGGGTTGTTGGTCATCAGGCGCAGGGCGGCGATGCCCAGGTGTTCGAGCATCGGCACGCAGAGGTCATAGCGGCGCAGGTCGGCGGCGAAGCCCAGCCGCTCGTTGGCTTCCACGGTATCGGCCCCCTGGTCCTGCAGGTGGTAGGCACGAATCTTGTTGAGCAGCCCGATGCCTCGCCCTTCCTGGCGCAGGTAGAACAGCACCCCGCGTCCCTCCTCGGCGATCCGCTTGAGCGCTTCCTGCAACTGGTAGCCGCAGTCGCAGCGCATCGAGAAGAGCGCGTCCCCGGTCAGGCACTCCGAGTGCACCCGGCCCAGCACCGGCTCGCCATCGGCCACGTCACCCAGTGTCAGGGCGATATGATCCTTGCCGGTGGCCTCGTCTTCGAAACCGTGCATGGTGAAGGTCGCCCAGGGGGTGGGCAGCCGGGAGGCGGCGATAAAGCGAATCGTCACGGGTTACCTCGTTCTCAGGCCGCGGGCGGCGCCGCTGGAGTAGGACGCCATTCTATCAGGAAGGCGAGCGAGGCTCACGACCGGAGCGCATGGATCGGGTACAATGCAGAATACATTTCATCGTGGATGACCCTCTGCATGGAACTCAAGAACGATCGCTTTCTGCGCGCCCTGGCGCGTCAGCCGGTGGACCGCACTCCGGTCTGGATGATGCGTCAGGCAGGCCGCTACCTGCCGGAGTACCGCGCCGCCCGCGCCGATGCCGGCAGCTTCATGGATCTGTGTCGCAATCAGGACCTGGCCTGTGAGGTCACCCTGCAGCCGCTGGAGCGCTTCCCGCTGGATGCCGCGATCCTCTTCTCGGACATTCTCACGATTCCCGATGCCATGGGGCTGGGGCTCTACTTCGAGACGGGCGAGGGGCCCAAGTTCCGCAAGCCGGTACGCACCGCCGAAGAGGTGGCGGCGCTCAGCGCGCCCGACGCCGAGCGCGATCTCGACTACGTGATGCGGGCGGTCTCCACCATCCGTCGCGAGCTGAACGGGCGGGTACCGCTGATCGGCTTCTCCGGCAGTCCCTGGACGCTGGCGACCTATATGGTCGAAGGCAGTTCCAGCAAGGACTTCCGCCACGTCAAGACCATGCTCTATGACACGCCCAGCGTGATGCATGATCTGCTCGATACCCTGGCCACGGCCGTGACCGATTACCTCAACGCCCAGATCCGCGCGGGTGCACAGGCGGTGCAGATCTTCGATACCTGGGGGGGTGTCCTCACCACGCCGGCCTATCTGGAGTTCTCGCTGCGCTACATGGAGCAGATCGTCGCCGGTCTGATCCGTGAGCATGAGGGGCGTCGCGTGCCGGTGATCCTGTTTACCAAGAACGGCGGCCACTGGCTCGAGGAGATCGTTCAGGCCGGTTCCGATGCAGTGGGTCTGGACTGGAGCACCGAACTCTCCAGCGCCCGCGCTCGGGTGGGCGACAAGGTGGCCCTGCAGGGCAATCTCGACCCCAACGTGCTGTTCGCTCGCCCGTCGGCGATTCGTGCTGAAGTCGGCCGTATCCTGGAGAGCTACGGTGAAGGTCCCGGACATGTCTTCAATCTTGGGCACGGTATCAGTCAGTTCACCAACCCGGATAACGTCACCGCCTTCATGGAGGCGTTGCACGACCTGAGCCCGGCCTATCACCGCAATATCTCCCATGGCTGAATGGGCGGGGCTTGCTGGCCTGAGACGATTGCACGACCGGCGCCGCCTATGGGCGGCGCTGGCCGTTGTGGGGGCGCTGATTATCGTCATCGGTAGTCTGACCCCGGGTAACGAGATGCCAAGGCAATTGCCCTGGGACAAGCTCAATCACTTCATCGGCTATGCTGGTCTGGCGGGGCTGCTCGGTCTAGCCGGCGTGCGCCTGCCAATTACCCTGCTGCTCGTCGTCGGCTTCGGAGGCATCATCGAGTTCGCCCAGCTTCTGGTGCCGGGGCGTAGTGGTGGCGACTGGGCCGACATCCTCGCCAATGGTCTCGGTGCCGCAACGGCCGTGCTGCTGCTGGCCGGCCTGCGCTGGCTGCTGTGCATCGCACGGCCAGATTGATGAGACAGTAAAGAGATCTTGGTCGAGGTTGACGGGTCGCAGGGTCAGCGGTGCGATGGTGCCCCTGGGGGAGCCTCATAAAGGCATGTCATAAAGGCATGTCATAAAGGCATGTCATAAAGGCACGTCATAAAGGCACGTCATGAAGGCTCGTCATGAGGAGTGTCGGTGGAGTCCGGGGTGGGCTTGCGGCCGCTGCGGGAGCGTAGTGGCTCGGCGGGCCGGGTTACCCGGGGGCTGCCTACCGCATCGTCCGTGGCGGTCAGGGGACGCGCCTCGCTGGTCCAGGCGGACTGAGGATCATGTACCGCCGGGCGGCGTTCCCAGGAGCGGGTGATGACCGGGCCGGCGCGGAGCTGGCCGGCCAGATGATGGGGCAGCAGCGAGAGCTCGGCCACCAGGCGCAGCAGCATGGCGGCCAGCAGCCAGAGGCCGGCGCCCATTGCCAGGACGGGCCAGCCCTCCTGCCAGGTCGTGGCGGCCAGCCAAGGGGTGCGGGGGGCGAGCCACAGCCCTGCACCGAGGGCCAGACCGCCCTGCAGCAGCAGATGACAGGTGAGCAGGGTGCCGCGGGATAGTGGGCGGCGGGGAAACAGTAGCTGACGCATCGGGGCCTCCCGGGCCACATCGTGGCGATAAGTGTGCCGGCATCCTGCCGGTCAGTGGAAATGCTACCCCAGAACAGACGCCGCTGCAGTTGTCGCCAATTACCGTCGGTGCGGGTTGACCCGCGTCAAGGCGCTTGCCATTGTTGATCCAGAGCGGTCGGCGTGGCGCCGGCCGTCGTTCCACCGGTATCAAGGAGTGACTATGACAACTTATATCGTGGTGGCGGATGCGGCGCGGGCACGAATCTTCACTCGTGACGCGCTCAAGCTGGTCGAGCAGGAGAGCCTGGTGCATGCGGCGAACCGACTGCATGAAGGAGACCTGGTCACCGATCGCGGCGCCGACGTGCATGAGTCGACGTCGACCAGTTCGCGCTCTTCCGGTGGTGAGAGCGCGGCGCGCACCCATGAAGAGCAGGTGTTCGCCAAGCAGGTTGCCGAACGGCTCTATCGGGCACGCGTCGACAACAGCCTGGAGAAGCTGATTCTGGTGGCCCCGGCCCGCTTTCTCGGTCAATTACGTGACAAGCTCGACGCTCCCACCGCGAAGTTGGTGATTCACTCCCTGACCAAGGATCTCACCAAGGCGAACCTGGAGGATATTCAAGAAGCGGTCAGCGATATGCGCTGATCACTCGACTGATCCTCAGGTGTATTCATCGGGCCCGGCACTGCCGGGCCCGATGTTGTTGAAATGCAGCGTTCAGGGCACCTTCGGCAGGTCAATCTGGTCGCTGCGGGTGGCGCCCTCGGTCATCTGTCGGCATAGCTTGAGAAACTCACGCATGCCGGAGGCGAGATACTTGTGGCGGTGCCAGATGAAGGTGAACTGACGGCTAAGGTCCAGCTCCGGCGTGGCGATGGGCACCAGGCTGCCGCGCCGGAAGGCATCACGCAGTGCGAGCCGGGAGACACAGCCGATGCCCAGGCCTGACTCCACCGCGCGCTTGATCCCCTCGGTGTGCTCAAGTTCCAGCAGCACATTGAAGCGACTGCGCCGATGACGGGCCGCCTGCTCCAGGGTCAGACGCGTCCCCGACCCCTCTTCGCGCATGATCCAGGCCTCGTGCAGTAGTCGCCCCAGCTCCACCTCTCCGGCCGTTGCGAGAGGGTGACGGGGCGAACAGAACACCACCAGTTCATCCTCCACCCAGGGCTGGGAGATCACGTCCTCCTCTTCGCACTGGCCCTCGATCAAGCCCAGGTCCAACCGATGGTGGCGCACGCTATCGACGATGGTGCGGGTGTTGCGCACCGCCAGGCGGACCCGACTACCGGGATGGCGTTGCATGAAATCACTGATCAGCAGGGTGGCCAGGTAGTTGCCGATGGTCAGGGTGGCACCCACATCGAGCACACCAATGCCCTGCTGACCATGGAGCAGCTCCTCGACCTCCTCGGCGCGATCCAGCAGCGCTACCGCCTTGGGCAGCAGCTGAAAGCCCAGGGCGTTGAGGCGCAGGCGCTTACCGTGGCGATCCAGCAACTGGCAGTCGAATTGCTTTTCCAGCTCGGCGAGGGCGCTGCTGGCAGCAGACTGGGAGAGCGCCAGGGCACGAGCCGCTCGGGACACGCTCTCGTGCTGGGCCACCGCGACGAAGACCTCCAGCTGGCGCAGGGTAAAACGCATGGGCAAGCTCCGATGGTCTATATCAATATTGCAAATAAAGGTTATCCATACAATCCATTTAACAGATAACGCCTCCTGTCTTAGAATTCAAACCAAATCTTTATCAATCTTTTATTCTTTTTTGGAATACTAAAGGAGGCGGTATGAGCAAGTTTGCCCTCGAAGAGGTTCTCAGCGTCCATCACTGGAACGATACCCTGTTCAGCTTTCGCACCACCCGCGAGCGCAGTTTGCGTTTCAAGAATGGTCAGTTCGTGATGATTGGGCTGGAAGTGAGCGGCAAACCCCTGATGCGCGCCTACTCGATCGCCAGCCCTAATTACGAGGATCATCTGGAGTTCTTCAGCATCAAGGTGCCCGATGGCCCCCTTACCTCGCGACTCCAGCATCTCGCCGTGGGCGACCAGATCATGGTGAGCCGCAAGCCCACCGGCACCCTGGTCACCGATGACCTGCTGCCCGGACGCAATCTCTACCTGCTCTCCACCGGCACCGGCCTGGCTCCGTTCATGAGCCTGATCCAGGACCCGGAGGTCTACGAACGCTTCGAGAAGGTGGTGCTGGTGCATGGCGTGCGCAACGTCAGCGAGCTGGCCTATGCCGACTTTATCCAGCAGGAGCTGCCGGCTCATGAATATCTGGGTGAGGAGATCAGCGAAAAGCTTGTCTACTATCCGACGGTGACCCGTGAAACGTTCCATACCATGGGCCGGCTGACCGATCATATCCGCAGTGGCAAGCTCGCCGAGGATACCGGCCTGCCGGCACTGGATCCCAAGCAGGATCGCGCCATGATCTGCGGCAGCCCCTCGATGCTGGAGAGCACCAGCGAACTGCTCGACGAGCTGGGCTTCAAGATCTCACCGCGCATGGGGGAGCCCGGTGACTACGTGATCGAGCGGGCGTTTGTCGAGAAGTAAGCCGAAAGCTGGAAGAGCGGCGCTTCGCGCCTGGAAGCTGGAAGAAAAGCCGCCCCCGTGGCTCTTGCCACGGGGGCGGTGTCGTTAAGTCTGGCTTCGAGCTTCGAGCTTCGAGCTTCGAGCTTCGAGCTTCGGGCCTAGACCGCGTCCTTGCCGGTTTCGCCGGTGCGGATCCGGATCACCTGCTCCAGCGGTGTCACGAAGATCTTGCCGTCACCGATCTTGCCGGTATTCGCGACACTGGTGATGGCGTCGATCACCTTCTCGGCCATCTCGTCATCCACGGCGACCTCGAGCTTGACCTTGGGCAGGAAGTCCACCACGTACTCGGCGCCACGGTAGAGTTCGGTATGACCCTTCTGACGGCCGAAGCCCTTCACCTCGGTGACGGTGATGCCCTGTACGCCGATCTCCGAGAGGGACTCCCTGACGTCATCGAGCTTGAAGGGTTTGATGATGGCGGTCACCAGTTTCATGATTGGTTCCTCGTCGGTTCCTGGGCGGACGTGCCGCCGTCGATAGGCGGGTTGCTTCTAGGATACACGCCGCCGGCGGGGAAGAAAAAAAGCCCCCATTCGGGGGCAAGTGGAGCACGCCTGCTCACTTCGGTGCATGGCCTTCACTGCTTGGCCACGCTGAACTCGGGGTAGGCCTCCATGCCGCATTCGGCCAGGTCGACACCCGCATACTCCTCCTCCTCGCTGACCCGGATGCCGATCAGCGCCTTGAGGAGGCTCCAGACCCCCAGGCTGGTCAGGAAGACCCAGGCGAAGATCCCGACGATGCCGAGCAGCTGGGCGCCGATGCTGGCCCCGCCATTGCTGAGCGGCACCGCCAGCAGGCCCCAGATGCCGACCACCCCATGCACCGAGATGGCACCGACCGGGTCATCTATCTTCAGCTTGTCGAGGGCCACGATGGCGGCGATCACGATGGCCCCACCCACGGCGCCGATCAGGGCGGCGCCCGGTGCGGTGGGAGCCAGGGGTTCGGCAGTGATGGCCACCAGGCCGGCCAGGGCACCATTGAGGGTCATGGTCAGGTCGGCCTTGCGGAACCATAGCTTGGCCACGATCAGGGCGGCGATGACCCCGCCGGCAGCGGCGGCGTTGGTGTTGACCAGCACCTGGGCGACGTTGTTGGCGGAGGCCACGTCGGAGATCTTCAGCTCCGAGCCACCGTTGAAGCCGAACCAGCCCATCCACAGGATGAAGGTACCCAGGGTGGCCAGCGGCAGGTTGGCGCCGGGAATGGCGTAGACGCTGCCGTCCCTGCCGTACTTGCCCTTGCGCGGGCCGAGCACCAGAACACCGGCCAGGGCCGCCGCCGCACCGGCCATATGCACGATGCCGGAGCCGGCGTAGTCGGAGAAGCCGGCGGCGGAGAGCCAGCCACCGCCCCAGGTCCAGTAGCCCGAGACCGGATAGATCAGGCCGGTCATCACCACGGCGAAGGCCAGGAAGGCCCATAGCTTCATGCGCTCGGCCACGGCGCCGGAGACGATCGACATGGCGGTGGCCACGAATACCACCTGGAAGAAATAGTCGGCGCGCATGGCGTAGTAGGGGGCGTCATCGCCGCCGGCTAGCACGGCATCCACGCCGTTCTCACTGCCCAGCAGTCCACCGATGCTGGGAAGAATGCCGCCATCGGGGCTTGCGTACATGATGTGATAGCCCACCAGCAGATACAGGGTGCAGGCGATGGCAAACAGGGCGATGTTCTTGGTAAGGATCTCGGCGGTGTTCTTGGCGCGCACAAGACCCGCCTCGAGCATGGCGAAACCGGCGGCCATCCACATCACCAGCACGCCGCAGATCAGGAAGTAGAAGGTATCGAGCGCATAGCTCAGTTCGATCAGGTCACTCATGGGGCTTTCTCCAGACAGTTAAGCCGCAGGCGCCTCCAGGCAGGTAAGTGGCAGGCGACTTCAGGTGGGTCGCGGCGATCAGACGGCATCGGTGCCGCGTTCGCCGGTGCGGATGCGGATCACCTCCTCGAGGGCGGTGACGAACACCTTGCCGTCGCCGATCTTGCCGCTGCCGGCGGCGGTACAGATGGCGTCGAGCACGTCCTCCAGACGCTCGTCTTCCACGGCGATCTCGAGCTTCACCTTGGGCAGGAAGTCGACAACATACTCGGCGCCGCGATAGAGCTCGGTATGCCCCTTCTGGCGTCCGAAGCCCTTGACCTCGGTAACGGTAATGCCCTGCACGCCGTTGTCGGCGAGTGCTTCGCGGACGTCGTCCAGCTTGAAGGGCTTGATGATCGCGCTGATCAGCTTCATGGCCTGTCTCCTCGTTGGCGATGAGAGGCGACCCGATGGGGTGGCTGATCAGCACCATGCGCATGGCATGCCAGCGAACATTTAATCCATTCAATATCAATAGATTGTGTTACCGCTCTCGACCGCGAGCGGCACCTTGTCAGGCCGTCTAACAGGCCCATGCTCTGTGATGGTGCCGAGGCTCATGCCATATGCCCTGCAAGAGGGCATGCGTCCCGGAGGTGCCACGCGTATCCTGTAGGCCATCATTCCCAATCAGGAGAATCACCATGGTGACCCACGACAGAATCGGCCGGCTGGCCCAGCAGATCGGCGAGCGTCTGCAGGGGGCTTCCCAGGCGCCCGAAGAGGTGCAGAAAGGTGTCCAGCAGGTGGTGAGGGGCGCCTTCGACCGTCTGGAGCTGGTCTCACGCGAGGACTTCGACATCCTGATGGACGTGCTGCAGCGCACCCGAGCCAGGGTCGAGTCGCTGGAGCAGCAGGTGGCGGCCTTGGAGGCACTGGTGGAGGCCCAGGCCGGCGGTGATACCGTCTCCCGTGATGCCGGTGCCGCCGACAAGCCCCAGCCCACTGCTACGGACAAGGCGTCGACCCCTCCTGAAGAAGGCGCCGGCGAAGCGGGACGCTGAGACGCGCGTTCCCTCGCTGGCCCTCGCTGGCTAGGCTAGCCTGAAGGCATTCCATTCGCGAGGGAGCGCCCATGACGCTGGCGATCGTGCACACCCGGGCCGGCCTCGGTCTTGAGGCACCCGAGGTGCAGGTGGAAGTGCACCTCTCCAACGGCCTGCCCAGCATGACGCTGGTCGGCCTGCCGGAGACGGCGGTGAAGGAGAGCCGGGAGCGGGTGCGCAGCGCCCTGGTCAATGCCGGCTTCGAATACCCGCTGCGGCGTATCACCCTCAACCTGGCTCCCGCCGACCTGCCCAAGGAGGGTGGTCGCTTCGATCTGCCCATCGCCCTGGGGCTGCTGCTCGCCTCGGGACAGCTGCCTCCCGCCTGTCTGGAGAACACCGAGAGCGTCGGCGAGCTGGCGCTGGACGGTGCACTTCGCCGTGTGGAGGGGGTGTTGCCGCTGGCCCTGGCGGCGCGTCGTGCGGGGCGGAGGCTGATCGTGCCATGGGCCAATGCCGATGAGGCGGCGCTGGCCGGTGAGCTTGAGGTACTGCCCGCCGATCATCTGCTCGAGGTGGTGGCCCACCTGCTGGGCCAGACTCCGATCACGCCCCATCGCTTGATGCGCCCGCCCGAGGCGACACGGCCGCTGCCCGACCTGGCCGAGGTACGCGGACAGTTTCAGGCCCGCCGCGCCCTGGAGGTGGCCGCCGCCGGCGGCCACAACCTGCTCTTCGCCGGCCCGCCCGGAACCGGCAAGACCATGCTGGCCAGTCGCCTGCCGGGCATCCTGCCGCCGCTGACTGACGAGGAGGCGCTGGAGGTGGCGGCGGTACGCTCGGTCAGCGGGCTGCCGCTGCGCGCCGAGTGGGGCCGTCGGCCCTTCCGCTCGCCGCATCATACCGCCAGCGCCGTGGCGCTGGTGGGCGGCGGTACGAGGCCGCGCCCCGGCGAGATCTCCCTGGCCCACCACGGCGTGCTGTTCCTCGATGAGCTACCGGAGTTTCCGCGTCATGTGCTGGAGGTGATGCGCGAACCCATGGAGTCGGGGCGTATCCATATCGCTCGGGCCAGCCACGAGCGCCGCTATCCGGCGCGCTTCCAGCTGGTGGCGGCGATGAATCCCTGCCCCTGTGGTCACCTGGGCGATCCGCGCCAGGCCTGTCACTGCACGGCGGCACAGATCCAGCGCTACCAGTCGCGCCTCTCGGGTCCACTGCTCGATCGTATCGACCTACAGGTGGAGGTGCCGGCGCTGCCGCCGGAGCAGTTGACCGCCAACCAGGCCGGCGAGGACTCCGCGACGGTCCGCCGGCGGGTGCTGGCCGCGCGCGAATGCCAGCTGGCGCGGGGTGCGCTCAATGCTCATCTGGCCGGGCGTGAACTGGAGGCGGCCTGTGGCCTCTCGGCGGCCGATCGCGCCTGGCTGGCCGAGGTGCTGGAACGGCTACGGCTCTCGGCGCGGGCCTACCATCGTGTGTTGCGGGTGGCCCTGACCCTGGCCGACCTGGCGGGGGCGTCAGCGCCGGAGCGTGAGCAGCTGATCGAGGCTGTGGGGTATCGCCAGCTCGATCGACTGCTGAAGGGGTGAGTTATAGCGCCGTGGCGTCCAGGGCCCCCTGGAGGCTGGCTTGCCAGCGAGCCGCTTCCTCGCCGGGGCGGCGCAGTGTCAGCTTCAGGCGGTAGGGCAGAAGTTCTCGATCGGAGAGGGTGAGGCGTGGGCCGTCCGCCTCGAGGTGGCTCTCCAGCTGCCACTGATTGTCGCCGCCCTCGCTCAGGCCATCGCCCCAGTCGAGCACCTGAGGACCGTCGCTGACCGCCAGCAGGGCGCGAACCAGGCTCTCCTGGAAGCGCTCGTCCTCGATGCCGAGGCTGGCGTCGACTTCGGAGGGGGAGAGCAGCAGCACCTGGTCGCTCGGAGGGCGAGGGAGTTCCGGCGCGGCCATTACCCGCGTCGCGGCGCGCTCGCCAAGGTTGAACAGCGCCTGACGAATGCCGCTGTCGGGTCGCTCCGGGGCGCCGGCGCAGCCGGTGAGCAGCGCCAGCAGTGCCAGCAGGGTCAGGCGTGAGGAGGTGTTCATGGTGGCGTGTTCTCCGCTGCGGGGCTGGGGGCCAGGGCGTCGATGAAGCGGTCCAGGGTGTCGAAGAGCGCCTGGCGGATGGGCTCCGCCTCATTGACCAGGTGGTGGCGTGCCTCGGGGTGTAGATGGACCTCGGCATTGGGGAATTTCTCCTTGAGCACCTCCAGGTTCCATACCCAGTCCACGGTCAGGTCCTGCTCTCCCTGCAGGATCAGGGTCGGCACCGGGGTGGGGGGCAGTGCCAGCAGGCGAGGCATCCAGCGACGCATGGCGCTGACCCAGTCCACCGCCAGTCGGTCGGCCTGCAACGGATCCTGCTCGCGAAGGAAGGTCGCGAATTCGGCATCGGTGGAGTTGTCGCGGAACTTGCGCGGGATGGAGCGCACGAAGGGTCCCACCAGAAGGTGAAGCCAGCTCGACTGCCGCCAGCCCCAGGGCCGCACCAGGGGAGCCAGCAGGGCCAGACCGGCCCAGTGGCTCTCCGTGCCGCGGGTCAGGGCGTCGGTGGCGAGTATCGCCGCCCCGGTGCTCTGGCCGATGCCCAGCCAGGGGTGGGGCGCCAGCCCTTCACGCCGCAGATGGTCCTGGAGGGCGCGCAGGCAGGCGCCATAGTCGTCGAAGTCCTCGATGGAGGCGCGCCGGCCGCTGGAGAGTCCGTGGCCGGGCAGATCCCACAGCACCACCCGCCAGCCTCGATCGAGCAGTCGCTCCAGCAGGTGACGATAGAGTCCCAGGTGGTCGAAGTAGCCGTGAACCACGAAGACCGTGCCGATGGGCTCGGCGGGGCTCCATAGCGAGGCCCACAGGCGGAAGCCACCGGCGTCCAGGAAGCCGAGGTGCAACCCCACGCGTCCGGCGAGCAGCGGTGCCAGACCGTAGTGGCCCAGATAACGCTCCAGATGATCGCCACCAGGCAGCTCGGCCGAGGGGTCGACCTTGCGGAATGGGCCTAGCGCCTGCAGGGGGGTAAAGTCACTCATCAGATTCTCCACGGTGTTCCACCATGCTAGCGCCAAGCGCGAGGCGTCACCATGCGTGCCGGATGGGTCGGTCCTGCGGCATTATCTTTTGGTCGAGTCTCGCCGGGGAGGAGGCTCTCTTCGCTTTACATGTGGAAGTATTTTCCACAAACTGATAGCTACGCAGTCACCCAACCCTGTTGATGGCAGCGCGGTGGGCACCCGCCGTCTGCCCCGTGTGAGGAGATTCACCATGACCCAGCGTGTCACACGCCACCGTCTCCAGGTGGCCGCCGAACTGGACCGCTTTATCAACGAGCAGGCGCTTCCGGGCACCGGCGTCGATGCCGAGGCATTCTGGGCCGGCGTCGATGCCCTCTTTCATGATCTGACCCCGAAGAACCGTGAACTGCTCGCCGAGCGTGACCGTCTTCAGGAGAAGCTGGACGCCTGGCATCGTGAGAACCCCGGTCCGGTCCGTGATATGGCCGCCTATCGCGCCTTCCTCGAGGAGATCGGCTACCTGGTGCCGTCTCCGGCTCAGGTTGAGGTGAGTACTGCCAACGTCGACCGCGAAGTCGCCGTCCAGGCAGGTCCGCAACTGGTGGTGCCGGTCGACAATGCACGCTATGCGCTGAACGCTGCCAACGCCCGCTGGGGGAGTCTCTATGACGCCCTCTATGGTACCGACGCCATCTCCGAGGAGGATGGTGCCGAGAAGGGAAGCAGCTTCAATCCCAAGCGTGGCGAGAAGGTCATCGCCTACGCCCGAGGTGTGCTCGACCGTGCCGCGCCGCTGGCGACCGGCTCCCATCGCGATGCCACCAAGTATGCCCTGCGTGATGGCCATCTGGTGGTCACCCTGGAGGGAGGCCGCGAGACCGGGCTCAAGGACGCCGGCAAGCTGGTGGGCTTCAATGGCCCGGCGGAGAGCCCCGAGGCGATCCTGCTGAGCAATCACGGCCTGCATCTGGAGATCCAGATCGACCCGACCCATCCGATCGGCAAGACCGACCCGGCCGGCGTCAAGGACGTGATGGTCGAGGCTGCCCTGACCGCGATCATGGACTGTGAAGACTCCGTGGCGGCCGTGGATGCCGAGGACAAGGTCAGCGTCTACTCCAGCTGGCTGGGCCTGATGAAGGGCGATCTGCAGCAGGAGATGGAGAAGGGCGGCAAGACCTTTACCCGTCGCCTCAATGCCGACCGCACCTGGCAGAACACCGACGGTGACAGCATCACCCTGCCGGGTCGCTCGCTGATGTTCGTGCGCAACGTCGGCCATCTGATGACGACCCCCGCGGTACTCGACGCCGAAGGCAACGAGCTGCCTGAAGGCATCCTCGATGGCATCGTCACCAGCCTGGCGGCCCTGCACGATCTCAAGAAGGGCGAGGGCGACCTGCGCAACTCGCGTGAGGGCTCGGTCTATATCGTCAAGCCCAAGATGCATGGCCCCAGGGAAGTGGCGTTCTCCAACGAGCTGTTCGGCCGTATCGAGGACCTGCTGGGCATGGAGCGCGATACCCTCAAGATGGGCATCATGGACGAGGAGCGCCGCACATCGGTCAACCTCAAGGCCTGTATTGCCGAGGCGTCCTCCCGTGTCGTGTTCATCAATACCGGCTTCCTCGACCGCACCGGCGACGAGATGCACACCGCCATGGAAGCGGGCCCGATGATCCGCAAGGGTGACATGAAGGGCGCCGCCTGGATCCAGGCCTACGAGAAGAACAACGTTCAGGTGGGTCTGGCCTGTGGCCTGCGTGGCCGTGCCCAGATCGGCAAGGGCATGTGGGCGATGCCTGACCTGATGGCCGCCATGCTCGAACAGAAGATCGGTCACCCCAAGGCGGGTGCCAACACCGCCTGGGTACCGTCGCCCACCGCTGCGGCACTGCACGCCCTGCACTACCACCAGGTGGACGTCAGCGCGATTCAGCGCGAGATGGAAGCGCAGGGCGAGGCCGACTGTCTCGATGATCTGCTCACCGTGCCGGTCGCCGAAAACACCGACTGGAGCGATGAGGAGCTGCAGCAGGAGCTCGACAACAACTGCCAGGGCATCCTCGGTTACGTGGTGCGCTGGGTCGAGCACGGTGTGGGCTGCTCCAAGGTGCCGGACATCCACGATGTGGGCTTGATGGAGGACCGTGCCACGCTGCGCATCTCCAGCCAGCACATCGCCAACTGGCTGCACCATGGTGTGGTCGACGCCGCCCGCGTTGAGGAGACCCTAAAGCGCATGGCCAAGGTGGTCGACGAGCAGAATGCCGGTGACCCGGACTACACGCCGATGAGCGCGGACTTCGAGGGCTCCAGCGCCTTCCAGGCCGCCAGCGATCTGGTCTTCAAGGGCCGCGTACAGCCCTCCGGCTACACCGAGCCGCTGCTGCACCACTGGCGCGCCGTGCACAAGGCGAAGTAAGCAATCGGGACCTTGGCGTCTTCGGTCGAGGTTTCGATCGAGCGCCCCCGCGGTCATCATGCCGCGGGGGCGCTTTCGTTGATGAGTGTAGGGGGTGGCACTGTCGGCGTCGCGGCCAGTCGGCTAAGGTGGTGCCTGATGCACTCACCATCGTCACTCGCTACCGCAGGGAGGCCCCACCATGCCCGTGATGACAGCTGCCGCCATCGAAGACTTCCTCGACGAGGTTTTTCCCCAGCGAATCGGCACCATCGAGGCCGTCGATCATATGAAGGCCACCATGAGCCTGGCCATCGATGACGAGCATCTGCGTCCCGGTGCCAGCGTCTCCGGCCCTACCCTGATGGGCCTGGCCGACGTCTGCCTCTATGTGGCGATCCTCGCCGAGATCGGCCCCGAGCCCATGGCGGTGACCAGCGATCTGCATTGTCGCTTCCTGCGCCGCCCACGGGGCGATCGCGATATCATCGCCACCGCTCGCCTCCTCAAGCTGGGTCGTCGCCTGGCGGTGGGCGAGGTTCAGCTCTTCTCCGCCGGCCAGGAGGAGCCGGTGGCCCTGGTCACCGCCACCTATGCCCTGCCGGATCGTGACTGATGGGCCTCAGCCACGGGGCGGTGCGCGCAGAATCGCGGCCGCCAATGCCAGCCAACCACCGATCATCAGGGTGCCCCCGATCGGCGTGATTACCCCCAGTCGTGTCACACCGCTGAGTGCCATGGCGTAGAGCGAGCCGGAGAAGAGCGCGATGCCGGCCGCCCATAGCCCCATGGCCAGCCGTTGACCGGGCAGGCGAACGCTGCTGCGCCAGGCAAGCACCGCCAGCAGTGCCAGGGTGTGCCACGCCTGGTAGCGCACCCCGGTCTCGAAGGCCGCCGCCAGTCGTGGGGTCAGCTGCCCCTCCAGGGCGTGGGCGGCGAAGGCGCCGGCGATCACCACCAGGGCGCCGGAGAGCGCCGCGGCCAGCCACCATCTCCTGTCCTGCATTCTGATGCTCCTTAGCCTTGCCTGATCGGTTCGGTTGTGTTGGTCGTCGAGAGGCGCCGGGGACAGGTAGAAGAGGGGGTCCGAGGACCAGGGATGGCCGAGGTAGCGTACAGGGAGGTATTCATAGCGCCCCCTCGACGGTCCGGCGCCCCGGGACCTGTCGCCGGATCAGCCTCGCGAGTTCGCCGACTTTGACTACCTACCGTACCCTGCGGCGGCCTTAGCCGCTACAATACGCGCCCCCGATCTATCCAAGCCCAGAAGATTCCGTTCAGAGAGCAGCCCCGCGCCATGACCGACCCCCACCATGATGACAAGACGACCGGCCCGGAGGGAGCGGATGCCCCGCTGCATCGCCGCGGCATCAAGAGCTATGTCCTGCGCGCCGGGCGCATGACCCAGGCCCAGACCCGCGGGCTCGAGGAAGTATGGCCGCGACTCGGCCTGACCCTGGCCGACGGTCGCCAGGACCTCGATGCCCTGTTTGGCCGTGAAGCCCCTCGCGTGGTGGAGATCGGCTTCGGCATGGGGGCCTCGCTGGTGGAGCAGGCCGAGACTCACCCCGCTACCGATTTCATCGGGATCGAGGTGCATGCGCCGGGTGTCGGCAAGCTGCTCGACGAGGTCGACAAGCGTGGCCTCACCAACCTGCGTGTCTACCGTGAGGATGCCCTGGCGGTGCTGGAGCAGTGCCTTCCCGAGGCGAGCCTGGATACCGTGCAGCTGTTCTTCCCGGATCCCTGGCCCAAGAAGAAGCACCACAAGCGGCGCATCGTTCAGCCCGCCTTTGTCGAGCTGGTGCGTACGCGGCTGAAGGCCGGTGGTACCTTCCACCTCGCCACCGACTGGGAAGCCTATGCCGAGTGGATGGCCGAAGTGATGGATGCCGCCGATGGCTTCGCCAATACCGCCGACGCCGAGACCTCACCCTATGTGCCACGTCCGGCGTTTCGACCGCTGACCAAGTTCGAGGCCCGCGGCGAGAAACTGGGCCACGGGGTCTGGGATCTTATCTATCGTCGAGTCGGGTGAAGCTGACGCTACTTCGCGGGGCCAGGCTGTCAAATGAAAATAGGTCATGATGCACCCCAGGTTTCACCAGATATGGGGCTTGCTGACCGGATATGGACTATATATGGTAGTCGGGCCGCGGGTGAGGATGAGGCCTGCCACCGACATGATGCATGTCAGTGCAGCCCCGGGAGCAGCGGCCTAGGATGAACGGTTCGGTGGCCTGGGGGCCTGTCGGATTTGAGCGATCACAACGAGAGATTCGGATTTCGAAGTAGATCGGCGTCAAGTCCGACAGGCTCCTGGCCGCATGGTTATCCTTCAGGAGAGCTGTCATGTCCCTGCCGTTGTTGCCTTTACCGTTACATGCCCTGCCGCATCCTCCCGCACCCGCCCAACTGATTCGCGCCATCGATCCGCGCGTGCCGGTCGGCATCAAGCGCCGTCTGGTGGAGCCGTTGCTCAATCGCACCTTCGCCGAGCCTCTGGCCGAGGGGGAGTTCGACGCCCTGGAGGGGCGCCGTATCACCCTGGCCATCGAGGACATCGGCATGTCGTTGACGCTCACCCAGGAGAACGAGCGTCTGCTGGTGTGTCATGAGCCCGGCGAGGCCACCATTCGCGGTGGCTGGCGAGAATTCCTCTGCCTGGCGACCCGGCGAGAGGATCCCGACGCGCTGTTCTTCCAGCGCCGGCTGCTGATCGAGGGCGACACCGAACTGGGCCTGATGGTCAAGAACCTGCTCGACGGACGCGAGGAGGGCTTGGCCCAGGGGCCCTTCGGCGAATTGCTGGTCCGCCTGGAACGACTGGCAAGACGCACGAGCTGACATTTTTCGATTAACGTATTTCTTCCGGAGCCATCCGAATGAGCACTTCCACCAAGGCAGTGAAGTCATCCAACGAGGTGCCCCTGCAGGGGCCGTCCCGTGATATCTGGGACTCCAAGTATCGCCTCAAGGACCGTCACGGCGAGCCCGTGGACCAGGACGTGGCCGCCACCTGGGACCGCGTGGCCCGGGCACTCGCCGCGGTGGAAGGCAAGCAGGCCGATGCCTGGCTGCCGAAGTTTCGCTGGGCGCTGGAGAATGGCGCCATTCCTGCCGGCCGCATCATGTCCAACGCCGGTGCCGAGGCCTACAAGCCGGCGGTAAGCCTGATCAACTGCACGGTATCGCGCACCATCCGCGACTCCATGCACGATATCCTCGGCTCGGTGGTGGATGCCGGCATGACCCTCAAGGCGGGCTGCGGTATCGGCTATGACTTCTCCACCCTGCGTCACAAGGGTGCCTTCGTGTTCGGCGCCGGGGCGGGCACCAACGGTCCCCTGGCGTTCATGGATATCTACGACAAGATGTGCTTCACGGTGGCCTCCGCCGGCGGTCGCCGCGGCGCCCAGATGGGCACCTTCGATGTCGGCCATCCCGATGTGCGCCAGTTCATCGAGGCCAAGCGCGAGGCGGGCCGCCTGCGTCAGTTCAACCTCAGCCTGCTGATCACCGATGAGTTCATGGAGGCGGTGAAGAACGACAGCGACTGGCCGCTGGCCTTCCCGCTGCATGCCGGCGAGAAGGATGACGTCGACGAGAGCGAGCTGATCTACCGGGACTGGCCGGTGGTGGAAGAGGGCTATACCGTCGATGCCGAGGGTCGTGTGGCCTGCCGTATCGTCGAGGTGATCAAGGCCCGCGAGCTGTGGGACACCATCATGAGCTCCACCTACGACTACGCCGAGCCGGGCTTCATCCTGATCGACCAGGTCAATCGCATGAACAACAACTGGTTCTGCGAGGAGATCCGCGCCACCAACCCCTGCGGTGAGCAGCCGCTGCCGCCGGAGGGTGCCTGCCTGCTGGGCTCGGTCAATCTGACCCGCTTCGTCATCGACCCCTTCGGCAAGAAGCCGCGCTTCGACTGGGCGCGCTACCGTGAGGTGGTGGCGATCTTTACCCGCATGCTGGACAACGTGGTGGAGATCAGTGGGCTGCCGCTCGAGGGGCAGCGCCGCGAGATCGAAGCCAAGCGTCGTCACGGCATGGGCTTTCTGGGCCTGGGCTCCACCCTGACCATGCTCAAGATCCCCTATGGGTCACCGGAGTCGCTCGCGTTCACCGAAGAGGTGAGCCGCAACCTGGCCATCGAGGGCTGGAAGCAGGCGCTCGAGCTCTCCCGCGAGAAGGGCATGGCACCCGCGCTCGCCGAGGATTACGAGATCACGCCGAAGATGCTGCGTGAGCGCCCCGAGCTCAAGAAGGACGGCTACGAGGTCGGCGACAAGGTCCCCGGTCGCATCCTGCATGCGCGCTACAGCCGCTACATGCAGAAGGTCGCCGAAGTGGAGCCGGAGCTGGTCGGCCAGCTGGCCGAGCACGGTGCGCGTTTCACCCACCACAGCTCCATCGCACCGACCGGCACCATCTCGCTGTCGCTGGGCAACAATGCCTCCAACGGCATCGAGCCGTCGTTCTCGCACCGCTACTTCCGTAACGTCATCCAGGCGGGCAAGAAGACCAAGGAGCAGGTCGAGGTTGTTTCCTTCGAGCTGGCGGCCTATCGTCACTTCATTGCCGCCGATGCCGTGGAGAGTGACCTGCCGGAGTACTTCATCACCGCCGATGCCGTCTCGCCGAAGCAGCATGTCGCGGTGCAGGCCGCCGCCCAGACGTGGGTCGACTCGGCGATCTCCAAGACGGTGAACGTGCCCACCGAGTTCCCCTTCGAGGAGTTCAAGGATCTCTACCTCGACGCCTACGCCAGCAAGCTGAAGGGCTGTACCACCTTCCGCTTCAACCCGGAAGCCTTCCAGGGGGTGCTGGTGCGCGAGGACGACCTCAAGAACACCACCTACGTGTTCGAGCTGGAGAACGGCGAGAGCGTCGAGCTGGCGGGTGACGAGAAGGTCATCTATGACGGTGAGGAGCACAATGCGGCCAACCTCTATGACGCGTTGAAGGAAGGCACCTATGGCAAGTGGTAAGCCGAGCCTTTCAGCTGCCGCGTGCCAACTGACAATTTATCGGAGGAGCCCCTGATGGCCGTCGAGATCAATTCCAAGATCGTTTCCTACAGCGTCAAGAAGGCGGTGGAAGAGCCGCCGCTGGCCGAGGAGAACCCGCTCACGGTCCGCATTCCCTCGCGTCCCGAGGGGACCCTGGAGGCCGTGTCGGAGAAGATCTCCTATGTCGGCGCCGAAGGCCGCAAGAAGGTCTACCTGCTGGTGTCGTTCATGCCCGTCGAGGGCGTGCTCAACGGCAAGCGTGTGGTGATCGAGCGTCCGGTGGAGTTCTTCTTCCCCTCCGGCCAGCTCTCCAGCGAGCACCAGTGGATCACCGCTACCATGCGTAGCCTGTCGCTGGCGGCCCGTGGCGGTTATGTCACCCAGGCGGTGGCCGACCTGCGCAAGGTGGCCTGGGACAAGGGCCTGGTGCGCTGCGGCATGAACCGCTGGGGCAAGCCGATGTTCCATGACTCCGAGGTCGCGGCCATCGCCTGGTCGATCCAGCAGATCCTCTATCGGCGTGGTTTCCTCGATCAGGACGGCAATCAGGTTCCGGTGGAGGAGCTGGTGACGCGCTACGCTCAGCGTCAGGCCAGCGGCCACCTCTGGGTGCCGCCTACCGCTGAGGAGATCGAGCAGGCCGAACGCAAGACCCAGGAGGCCGGCAAGAGCCAGGAGTCCGGCAAGGCCAAGGGCGACGGCCCCACCGTGGTCGGCCACTGCCCCGAGTGCAATGGCGAGCTGGTCATGATGGATGGCTGCCCCACCTGCTATTCCGGCTGCGGCTGGTCCAAGTGCGGGTAAGCGTCAGGCTTTGACAAGCCAGAGCCGCCAACCCACCGCCCCGGGTCACTCTTGTGACCCGGGGCGGTGGCGTCTGGGGGCTCAGCCGCGTAGCTCGAGATGATCGAAGTGGCGCTTCAGCCGGCGTGCCAGACTTTCCAGCGCCTCGCGGGGCGGGGCACCCTCCACCGCACTACGATAGGCCGGATCCAGGCAGCGCTCCAGGCGGGCGAGCTGGATGGCGTAGCGACGCACCCCGCAGTCGGCCAGGGTCATGGCCAGCTGCTCGAGGGCGTCGAGGCTGAAGTCGCGCCAGTGCAGCGTGGTGCGGCACTCGAAGGGTACCGAGTCTTCCAGCAGCAGCGACAGGCTGAGCGCGTGTCGGCGCCAGATACCCGCGCGACCAGCGATGCGGTCGAAGTCGGCGCCACGCCCCTTGGTATCCAGGGCCACCCAGTCGAGATGCGGCAGCAGCCGTTCCAGGCGCTCGGGGTAAGCGCCGGCGGTGTGCAGCCCCACCGCCAGCCCCAGTGCCCGGCAGGCTTCGGCGGCGGCGGGCAGGTCCGGGTGCAGGGTGGGTTCGCCACCGCTGAATACCACGGCATCGAGGTCGCCGCCCCGGGCGGCCAGCAGCCCCTCGATGGCCTCCCACTCCCCCGCGGCGGCTCGCCGTGCTGGCCCCATGCTGCTCGCCGTCTCGCAGTAGCCACACTGCAGGGGACACCCCTGCAGGTAGACCACCGCCGCCCGGCGCCCCGGGAAGGCGTGGTCATCGCGCGCCTCGAAACCCGCGATGGGTAGCCGAACAGGGGCCTGCGGGGCGGGCGCCAGGGGGATCCGCATGGTGCCTACCCGAGACCGGCGGCCCGGCTGTGATCCATACCGGGGCGGGCGTGCCAGTAGCCGTCGCAGATCTCGGCGTCGACCAGGCTGAGCGGGTCGGGAGCAGGCAGTTCACCCCGGCGCGCCGCATCGAAGGCCATGACCACCTCTGCCATGCCCTTCGGGCGTGGGCTCAGGCGTGCCACGCCGATACCCATCTCGGCCATGCCCGATACCTCGTGGCGCAGGTCCTGACAGGCTCCGGAGAGGGTCTGGATGCCGTTGAGGGTAAACACCTGATGGGACGCCTCTTGAGTGCGCAGTGCCAACCCCTCGGGGTGTTTCTGGCAGACGAACTGGCAGCGGTCCTTGGGCTTCTGGTAGCGCCGCGCCGTGAAGCAGCGCGACGACCAGGCCAGCGGCAGATGGCCATAGGCGAACACCTCACAGGGGGCGTCGAGGCCCTGCTGGCGGCAGTCGTCGAGCAGCCGGGCCAGGTCGTCCCGGGACATCTCCACCGGGGCCTGCCAGCGCCGCATGCCGGCGCGGGAGAGTACCGACAGGGTCGCGGGGTTGTAGAGGTTGAGGGCGGCGCCGGCCACGAAGGGCCGGTTCGCCGCCGACAGGCGTTGCAGGGCACTCTGGTCGTTGGCCTCGACCAGGAATTCGCCGTTGTCGCACAGCTTGCGCAGATCGCGCAGGTCGGCCTCGGACTCGATCAGGGTCTGGCTCGAGAGCACCACCTGCTTGCCGCTCTGGGCGAGTTCAAGGCCTATGCCTAGCCAGTCGTCGAGCTTCATGTCACGGCGCCGCGAGCAGACCGACTCACCGAGATGAACGATCTCCACCGGCCAGTCGGCGGCCTCGCGATAGAAGTCGGCATAGTGTTCGCGGGTCCAGTAGAAGAGCACCGGGCCGAGCGACAGCTGAAGCATGGGGGTTGCGGGCATGGGGCTCTCCTATTTCCAGCGGCGCTCGTAGGCGCCCAGAGTGGTCGTGCTGCCTTCCGAGACCTCGCCCAGACCGGTCATCCAGGCGGGCTCGGTGTGGAAGCGTCCCGGGGCTCGTGCCAGGCGGTCCAGGGCCTGACGCCAGATGCCGGCCACCTTCGAGACATAGGCCGGGCTGCGCTGGCGCCCCTCGATCTTCACCGCGGCGATACCGAGCTCCGCAAGCTCCGGCAGCAGCTCCAGGGTGTTGAGGCTGGTGGGTTCCTCGATGGCGTGATAGGTCTCGCCCCCTACCTCGAAGCGCCCCTTGCACAGGGTGGGGTAGCCGGCGTTCTCGCCCTCGCCGTAGCGGTCGATCAGCACTCCGTTCAGGCGCGACTCGAGGCCCTCCGGGGTCTCCTCCCAGCGCACATGGGCCGCCGGGGAGCAGACGCCGCGGGTGTTGGGGGACTCGCCGGTCAGGTAGGAGGAGAGATAGCAGCGCCCCTCGGCCATGATGCACAGGCTGCCGAAGGCGAATACCTCGAGCTCCACCGGGCTCTGCTTCGCCAGGTCGCGTACCTGGGTCATGGAGAGCACACGGGGCAGCACGGCGCGCTTGATGCCGAACTGGTCGTGGTAGAAGCTCAGCGCCTCATGGCTGGTGGCCGAGCCCTGCACCGAGAGGTGGCGGGCGAGATCCGGGTGGCGGCGGGCGGCATAGTCGAGCAGCCCCATGTCGGCCATGATCAGGGCGTCGACGCCGAGATCCGCGGCCTGATCCACGGCGCGGGTCCACATCGCCCAGCCGTCCGGCTGCGGATAGGTATTGATGGCGCAGAAGACCCGCTTGCCGCGGGCGTGGGCATAGTCGATGCCCTCCCTGGCACGCTTGTCGGTGAAGTTGAGGCCGGCGAATTGGCGGGCGTTGGTGGTGTTCTGAAAGCCGAAATAGACGGCATCGGCCCCTTCATCCACGGCGCGCTTGAGGGCGGGCAGGTTGCCGGCGGGGCAGACGAGCTCCATGGTGAGCCTCCTGTGGTGGGAATTCCGACCATGCTAGTCGACTATCCCGCGCGGCCTTTTGACTCGGATCATAAGGAGGCGTAGTCGGGTCTGGCGTCGCAGAGCGGGCAGAAGTCGGCCTGCTCGCCGTGCCCCAGGCGCAGGCCGGTGTGGTGGTCGGCGATCTGGCGGTAGAGCCGCTGGAAGCCGGCGCTGCCCTCTGCGGGTTTAGATAGTGGCAGAGCCCGGCCAAAAGTCGGTATTCGGGAATCTCGTCGCAGGTGGCGATATGCTGCTGGCCTATGCCTGGCCGGGTAATGTGCGTGAACTGGAGCATGTGATCAGCCGCGCGGCGATCAAGGCCTTGAGCCACGGGGCACGACGCGACGAGATCATTACCCTGGGGCCGGCCTGGCTCGACCTGCCTATCCCCGAGGGGAGGGGCGATAGCGTGCCGCAAGGATCGGGTAGCCCGGCGTCGATCGCCGCACCGAGCCTGCGCGAACAGGTGGAGATGATCCAGCGTCGAGCGATTCGTGAGGCCCTGGATGCCTGCGAGGGTCGCTGGGCGGCGGCGGCGCGTCGCCTGGAACTGGATCCCAGCAACCTGCACAAGCTCGCCAGGCGGCTGGGCATCAAGTAGGTCTCAGGCCCGTGCCAGGTGCCAGAAGTGATGAAACATGGCCGCACTGGTGCCACTCCAGGCCAGCAGGACCAGCCAGATCATCAGTTCGGGGATTGGCATCAGAAACGGTGCCTCCAGGGCCGCTGATAGGCGCAGCGTACCGGTGGTGTACATGGCCAGCGGGAAGACCATGCTCCACAGCTGGGGTTCGTAGACGAGGCGGTGGCGACGGATCAGGTGGCGCCACAGCATCAGCCCTACCAGCAGGGGAAACCACCAGCTGGCGGTGGCCCAGAAGAACACGGTAAAACCGAGCAGGAACGGCTTGAAGTCGGCGATGACCCCACCCTCGCCGGCGCGCAGGATCAGCGTCGAGCCGGCCAGGGTGGCGATGGCGACCGCACCCATATTGATCCAGTAGGGAGGCGTCAGGCTCTTTACCGTCACTTCCAGGAAGGTCAGGCGATAGAAGATCAGCGTGATGATCGCCAGATAGAGCATGCAGCCGATCAGGAACATGCAGAGGGCGAAGAACAGGCGAAGGTCGGAGGGTCCACTCCACGGCAGCAGCGCGGTAAGGATCGACACCGAGTGGGTGCTGACGGCCGCCAGCAGCCAGGCACCGTTGATGCCGCTGGCGAGGTTGGGCTTCTCCTCGCGGGTCGTCACGGCGATAAAGAACAGGTACATGATCAGGCCCCACAGTGTCAGGCCTACCCACCAGAACTCGGCGGCGATACGGTCCTCTCCCGCTACCAGATGAAACTGGGTGCCGAGAATGCAGGTGCCGGCGACGATGGTGAAGAAGCCGGGGCCGCGGGCGTGGTCGATCATGTCGTCTGCCAGGCGTCTGGGGTAGCGCACCAGGCGAATTAACGTCAGCCCCCAGAGTGCCGTGTAGGCGAGCAGATTGGCGGCCAGCAGTGCCAGGGAGAGGAGTCTCATCTCCAGCAGGTGACAGGCGATGGAGGTGGCGCCTGTCGCCATCGTGACTGCGAAGTATCCCGGAAAGAGCCCGGCCGCGGCGCGATCGAGCAGCATGGCACTGTGCCTGAGCAGGGTCGGCATCAGCTCCCCGGCTCCGGGTCCAGCGCCTGGTGCAGGTCGGCAAGCAGGTCCTCGACATCCTCCAGGCCGACAGAGAGGCGCAGCATGCCGTCGCTGATGCCGCGTCGTGTGCGCTCCTCGGTCGAGAGATCCGCATGGGAGGTGGTGCAGGGCTGGGTCACCAGGCTCTCGGCACCCCCTAGGCTGGGGGCCAGGGCAAAGAGTGTCAGCCGGTCGGCCACGGCGGTGGCCGCATCGCGCCCGCCTGCTATCTTCAGGCTGACCATGCCGCCGAAGCCACGCATCTGTCGCCTTGCCAGCGAATGCCCGGGGTGTGAGGGCAGGCCGGGATAGAGCACCCGGTCGATGGCGGGATGATCCAGCAGTGCCTCGGCGATGGCCTGGGCGGAAGCCTCATGGCGCTGCATGCGCAGCGGCAGGGTACGCAGGCTTCTCGACAGCAGCGAGGCTATCTGGGGGGAAAGGGCGCTGCCCAGGTTCTGACGCCATCGCCACATCGGCTCGAGCAGTCTGACCGGCCCCATGACGGCACCGGCGGTCAGGTCGCTGTGCCCGCCCAGGTACTTGGTGGCGCTGTGCACCACGATATCGGCGCCCAGCGCCAACGACTGCTGGTTGATGGGGGTAGCGAAGGTGGCATCCACCGCCACCAGGGCGCCGTGGCGGTGGGCCTGCTCGGCCACCGCCGCGATATCGATCAGCTGCAGCGTCGGGTTGGTCGGTGTTTCCAGGTAGACCAGCCCCGTACCCGACGCCAGCAGGCGTTCCAGCGTATCGGGGTCATGCCCTTCCGGCATGAAGTGCGTCTCGATGCCCAGTTCGGGAAGCTGCTGCTCGAGCAGGCCCAGGGTGCCGCCATACACATCGCCCAGGCAGACGATGCCGCGCCGACCATGACTCAGGAACAGGGTGCTGATGGCGGCCATGCCGGATGAGAAGGCCCATGCCGCCTCGGCTCCCTCCAGCGCGGCCAGTGTCTCCTCCAGGGCAAAGAGAGTGGGGTTGAGGCCATAGCGGGAGTAGAGAGGGCCGCGGCGGCGGCCTTCGGTCACCTCCAGCAGCGCGGCGGTGTCCGGATAGGCGAAGGTGGTGGTGTCGTAGATCGGCATATGCGGGCTGCCGAAGGCATCACACTGCCGTTGGCCATGGATGGCCCGGGTGGCGGGCCCGAGGTGGGACGAGCGAGTCTTTGGCATCCTGATTCTCCGACGAGTCTTTCCTGAATCTAGCCCTGTTTTCCCATGCTATCCATTTGCTTTCAATAAGTTAGGTTTGTTTTGAAAGACAGGATCCATGGGATTCAGTGACTTTCCCGCATAAATTGACCGTGGTCAGAGGTGTGACAACGAGGCCTGGCAGAGCGACTGGCGATCGCCTAAGTTAGTAATCAATTACTATCTTTGGAGGTCCAGCATGCCTCAACGTCAGCACCTCCCCGCCGACGAGCGACGGGAGCGCACCGTGGAAGCGGTGATCGAGCTATGCGGCCATGAGGAGCCCGCCACCCTGACGACCGGGTGCATCGCTCGGCACATGGGCGTGACCCAGGGGGCGCTGTTTCGACACTTTCCCAACAAGGAGGCGATCTGGGAGGCCGCCGTGGCCTGGATCGCCGAGCGGGTCATGGCACGGGTCGCTGCCGCCGCCGAGGGCATCGAGGACCCCCTGGCGGCCCTCGAGGCGATGTTTCTGGCTCATGTGGCCTTTATCGGTGAGCACCCCGGGGTTCCGCGACTGCTGATGGGCCAGTTGCAGTACCCGCGGCCTACCGCTGCCAGCCGCCTGGTGCGTGGCCTGATGGAGCGCTATCGCTCTCGCCTGCTGCACCTGCTCGAGCAGGCCAGGCGGCAGGGTCAGCTGCGCCCCGGGCTCGATCTGGACGCCGCGGCTGGCCAGTTTATCGGCTGTGTCCAGGGGCTGGTGTTGCAGTCGCTGATCGCCGATGACGTGGCCGGTATCGTCGATCGAGCACCGGCGGCCTTCGATCTCTATCGACACGGCATTCGCGTCGAGGCGGGAGGTGGTGCATGAGGTCCTGGGTACGGCGATTGGGAAGGGGGTTGACGGTGCTGATCGGCGTCGCCGTGGGAGTGGCGCTGCTGATGTTCTTCGTGGCCAATCGCCAGGCTCCCGAGCGCCAGGAAACGGCGGTATCCGCCACCCCGGTCAGGTTCATCGAGGTCCGGCCCCTGGAGTTTCGCCTGGAGGCACGTGGCCACGGCGTGGCGCGCCCCGCCGAGACCTGGCAGGCGGTTGCCAACGTGGCGGGGCGCGTGGTGGAGCGGCACTCTGGGCTTGCGAGCGGTACCCTGCTGCCCGAGGGCACGCTGCTGGTGGCGCTGGATCCCAGTCGCTATGAGCTGGCCATCGCCGAGGCGGAGGCGGAGCTTTCACGCCTGGACGGTGAGCTGTTGCAGATCGAGGCCGAGGAGAAGAACACCGGCCGCCTGCTGGCGCTGGAGCAGCAGGCGCTTGCCCTGGCCGAGCAGGAGCTTTCGCGCATCGAGCGCCTCGCAGCCAGCGGCTCGGTTTCCACCTCGCGGCGTGACGAGCAGCGACGCAGCACCGTGGGGCAGCGTCGGGCGGTGGCCTCACTGGAGAACACGCTGGCACTGATGCCTGCGCGGCGCGAGGTGCTCCAGGCCCAGCGTGAGCGGGCCGAGGTGCGCCTGGCCCAGGCTCGAAAGGACCTGTCGGATACCCGCTTCGAGGCGCCTTATGATCTGCGCCTGAGCGATGTCGAGGTGGAGCGGTACCAGTTCGTGGGTAGCGGGCAGCGACTGTTCCAGGCCGAGAGCCTGGCCGCCGCCGAGGTGGAGGCGCATATTCCCATCGGCATGATGCGTCGCCTGCTGGGCGCGGTGCTGCCCGATGAGCCCTTCGGCCAGGGGTTGGATCTGGGCGAACGGCTGGATTTCTCGGCGGTCGATGCCGAGCTGTTGCTGGTCGGTGCCGAGGGTATTGGCTGGTCGGGCGAGCTGGTGCGAGTGGCCAGTGGGCTGGACCCGGCCACTCGAACGGTGCGTGCCGTGGTGCGGGTCGATCACCCCTACCGAGATGCCCGGCCGCCGGATCGCCCACCACTGCAGCGTGATATGTACGTACGTACGCGGCTTACCGCGTCGAGCCCCGAACCTCGGCTGGCGATACCGGCCGGCGCGGTGCATCAGGGCGAGGTGTGGCTGGTGGATGCCGATCAACGCCTCGAGCGGCGGGCGGTGAGCGTGGCCTTCGAGCAGGGGGACCTGGCGGTGATCTCGACCGGCCTGGCCCCCGGCGAGATGGTGGTGGTCGATGACCTCTCCACGACGATCGCCGGGATGGCCGTCGCCGGGCAGCGTGACCGGGACCTGGAGGCGCGGATTGCCGGCCAGGCGCTGGGCGAAGAGCAGGAGGAGGCGCAGCCATGATCCGCTGGTTTGCCGCTCACCCCACCGCCGCCAATCTGCTGCTGGTGCTGCTGCTCGCCGCCGGGCTCTTTACGGCCCCAACGCTCAAGCGCGAGACATTCCCCGATTATCGCCCGGTGGAGGTGAGCGTCGAGGTGGTCTACCGCGGAGCCAGCGCGGCCGACGTTGAGGATGCCGTGTGCCGGCGCCTGCATGAGGCGGTCAAGGGGGTGGAGTACCTCGACGAATTCGTCTGCGTGGCCCAGGACAACCTGGCCAGTGCCACCGCCACCATGCAGGCCGGCGGCGATTCCCTGCGTTTTCTCAGCGAGATCGACACCGAGGTCGCTGCCATCAGCGAGTTTCCGGCCCGGGCAGACCCGCCGGTGGTGCGCGAGCTGCACCGCAGCGACCTGGTGGCGGCAGTCGCGGTCTCTTCCGATATGCCTACCTCGCAGCTCGAGGAGTACGCCCTGCGCCTGGAGGAGCGCATCATGGTCCTGCCCGGTGTGGCCAATGTGGCGATTCACGGCACGTCTCAGCGCCAGTGGCAGGTGGAGGTGCCCGGCGAGGTGCTGGGTCAGCACGGACTCTCGGCCCGCGACCTGGCGCGTCGGGTCTCCGCCCAGAGCCTGGATCTGCCGCTGGGCACCCTGGTGACCCCAGAGCGCGATATCCTGCTGCGCTTTACCGACCAGCGCCGCTCGCTGCGTGAGCTTGCGCGCCTGGTGGTGGTCTCCGACCCGGCCGGCGGTGAGCTGACGCTGGGCGATATCGCCACCCTTACCGAAACCGGTGAGCGCGATGAGGAGAAGATTGTCTTCAACGGCGAGCCGTCGCTGGTGCTGGAGGTAAGCAAGAGCCTGCGCGATGACGCCCTGACGGTAAAGGAGCAGCTTGAGGCGCTGATCGAAGCGGAGCGTCGCCGCTTCGAGGGTGGCGTAACGCTGACCCTGACCCAGGACATGACCGGCATCGTCCGCGATCGCCTGCAGATGCTGGTGGCCAACGGCCTGATGGGGCTTGCGCTGGTGGTGCTGGTGATGAGCCTGTTCTTTCGGCCACGCCTGGCGCTGTGGGCGGTGCTGGGGTTGCCCGCCGCCTTTATGGGCGCCTTCCTGGTGATGGGACTCAGCGGGCTCACCCTGAACATGATCACCCTGGTGGGGCTGCTGATGGCCATCGGCATCGTCATGGACGACGCCATCGTCATCACCGACAGCATCGCCGCCCACGCGGGGGAGAGTGCCTCGCCGCTGGCAGCGGTGGTATCCGGGACCCGTCAGGTGCTGCCCGGGGTGCTGTCGTCGTTTCTGACCACCGCCTCGGTCTTCGTCCCGCTCTCCTTCCTGGCCGGCGAGATGGGCGCGGTGCTCGAGGTTCTGCCGGTGGTGTTGATCGCCGCCCTGGCGGCGAGCCTGGTCGAGGCGTTCTGGATTCTGCCTCATCACCTCAAGGGGAGCGTGAAGCACCTGCAGCAGGGCCATGATTCCCGCTTTCGCCGCGCCTTCGATCGCGGCTTCGAGCGCTTTCGCGAGGGGGTGGGAAGGCTGGCCGACCGGGCGATCCGTTTCCGCCATGGGGTGCTCGGCGCGATGTTTGCCGTGATTCTGGGGTCGGTCGGCTTCATGGCCGGTGGTCATCTTGGCAGCGAGGCGATGCCCGATATCGACGGCGACGTGCTGGAGGCGCGTATCCTGATGCCCCAGGGCACGCCGCTCGAGCGCACCGAGGCGGTGGCCGAGCGAGTGGCAGCGGCCATGAAGGAGCTCGATGCCCGCTACTCGCCCGAGCAGCCGGAAGGCGCGGCGCTGGTCGAGGCGATGCAGGTGCGCTTCAACCATAACCTCAGCGCGCGTGAGGCAGGGCCCCATGTGGCGACGGTCAGCGTCGATCTGCTGACCGCCGAGACACGCTCGGTGACGCTGGACACCCTGACAGCGGAGTGGCGCAAGGCGATCGGCGAGGTCGCGGGGGTGGAGCGCCTGATCATCCAGGAGCCGGGCTTCGGCCCCGCCGGAGTGCCGATAGAGGTGCGCCTGACCGGCGAGGATCTCGATGCCATGAAGGCGGCGGCGCTGGAGCTGGCCGCGCATCTCGAGGGCTACTCGGCGGTCTACAACGTCATGCATGATCAGCGCCTGGGCAAGCCCCAGCGCGCCTACTCCATGGCGCCCGGGGCTCACGGGCTCGGGTTGACCGCCGAGGAGGTGGCCGGCCAGCTGCGGGCGGCCCTGCTCGGCGAGATTGCCGATACCCAGCGTATCGGCGAGCAGGAGATAGAGGTGCTGGTGCGCCAGGCCGAGGCCGACCGCGATGGCCTCGATGACCTGGCCGACCAGGCCCTGCTGCTGCCCGGCGGTAGCCGGGTGCCCCTCTCGGTGGTGACCGACGTGGCCGAGCGTCGCGAGTGGGCACGCATCACCCGTATCGATGGTCGTCGCACGGTCACCGTGGAGGCCAATGTCGATGCCCGCCGGGCCAGCGCCCAGGCGATCGTCGATGACCTGGTGGATAGTGGCTGGCTGGCCGACTTCGAGGCGCGCCACCCCGAGGTAGCCGTCACCTTCGAGGGGCAGGTGGCCAGCTCCGCGGAGACCGGCGGCTCCATCGCGCGTGGCCTGCTGATCGGCCTGGTGGGAATCTTCGTGATCCTCTCCTTTCAGTTTCGCAGCTATATGGAGCCGCTGATCGTCATGCTCTCCATTCCACTGGCCTTTATCGGGGCCCTCTGGGGGCATGTGCTGATGGGCTACTACCTCTCCATGCCCTCGCTCATCGGTGCCGCCTCGCTGGCCGGAATCGTGGTCAACAATGCCATCCTGCTGATCCACTTCATCAAGACGCACCGTGAGCGCGGCCTGGACGCGGTGGCGGCCGCCGGCCAGGCCAGCCGCGATCGGCTGCGCGCCATCCTGATCTCCTCCACGACCACCATCGCCGGCCTGGCGCCCCTGCTGGCCGAGACCAGCACTCAGGCCGATGCCATCAAGCCGCTGGTGATCGCCGTGGTGTTCGGCCTGCTCAGCGCGACCCTGCTGGTGCTGCTGGTGATCCCGGCACTCTATGTGCTGCTCGATGACTGGGGCTGGACCCGCGGAGGGGCGAGTCAGGGGGTGAGTCGGGAGGTAAGCGAAACAGAGTGACCCGCCCGCGCAATTGCCTTGACGGTCGCGCATCCTCGACTAGCTTTAAAGGTGTATTTGCATGGCACCTTTGCCTGGTAATCGCGCCAGCCCAGTGGTCAAACAGGAGACCAGCATGCTTATTTTCCCTCACGCACGACGCTCAGGAATCCGTTCCGCCGCTGGCCTGTTGCTGGCGACACTACTGGTGATGGGCGGCACTGCCGCCGCGGACAGTCACGAGACGATGTCAGGCGGCGACACCTGGCTGCCGAGCCTGATCACCGAGACGCCTCAGCAGGGCTTTGCCCTGGCGGTAACCCTCTCCCAGAAGGGCGTGGCAACTACCCAGCCGGATGCCGAGGTGCGCAAGGCCGAGCGACCCGAGTATGCCGAGGATGCGGATAGCCTGATCGCGGTCTCCCACGTCATCGCCACCCACTTCCAGACCGTTGCCGCGGCCAACGATTACTGGCGGGAGTAGATACGTCCCGCCAGGGGAGAGTGACCATGCTTAGTGTGCGTCTCTATCGCTATCATCCGGAGCAGGATGCGCTGCCGAGAATGGAGACTCGCGAGGTGGATGAGCGCTTCCGCAAGGCCATGGTGCTCGACGTGCTCGAGGAGCTGAAGCAGCAGGACGCCACTCTGACCTATCGGCGCTCCTGTCGGGAGGGGGTGTGCGGCTCCGATGGCATGAACATCAACGGCAAGAATGGCCTGGCCTGCATCACGTCGGTGGAGGAGGTGCTGGGCAGGGGGGATACCCTGATCCTGCGTCCGCTCCCCGGAATGCCGGTGATTCGTGACCTGGTCGTCGACCAGACACTGTTCTTCCGCCAGTTCGAGAAGATCCGGCCCTGGCTGATCAACGATACGCCGCCGACCGCTCGGGAGCGCCTGCAGAGCCCCGAAGAGCGCGAGAAGCTCGATGGCCTCTATGAATGCATCCTGTGTGCCTGCTGCAGCTCGGCCTGTCCCTCCTGGTGGTGGAACCCGGACAAGTATATCGGCCCGGCTGGGCTGATTCAGGCCTATCGCTTCCTGATCGACAGCCGTGATACCGCCACCGAGGAGCGCCTGGCCGAACTCGACGACCCCTTCAGCGTGTTTCGCTGCCGGCAGATCGCCAACTGCACCTGGGTGTGTCCCAAGGGACTCAATCCGATGCGCGCCATCGGTCATATCAAGGCGATGCTGATGACCCGTGGCAGTTGATGGCTGGTCTGCTACAACTCAGTGCTTGAACAGCGTGCCTGCGACGACGCCCCGGCCAGAACGGGGCGTCGCTGTTATGTGTATACAGGTGTGAGCGGCTTCAGGCGGCGCCGAGGGGCTGCGAGGGGCCGAAATGCTCGTAATGGCGGCGCTCATCGGGCACTCCCAGCTCGGCCAGCGCCCTGTCCACGGCGGTCATGAAGCCTTGGGGGCCGACGAAGTAGCAGCGGCCGCCTTTCGGCAGGTAGCTTGCCAGCAGGTCGCGATCGATTCGCCCGCTATGGTCGGCGGCACTGCCCGACTCGTGGATGCTGATGACGTGTAGCCGCTCGGGGTGCTCCGCGGCCAGGGCTGCGACCTCGTCACGGAAGGCGTGGTGCTCGGCATCCAGGGCGGCATGCAGATAGACCACGCGTCGTCCCTGGCGCAGGGCATGGTGCGCCATGGGCAGCAGCGGCGTCTGGCCGACCCCACCGCTGGCCAGAAGAAGAGGCTCGTCACCCTCGGCCAGGGTCAGGTCGCCGGCCGGTGGCAGCAGCGCCAGGGTATCACCCACCCCCATGGCATCATGCAGATGGCGGCTGGCTCGGCCCTTTGGCTCGCGCTTGACCGAGATACGGTAGCTCTGGCCGTTGGGCAGGGCCGACAGGCTGTAGTGTCGATAGACCGGTTCACCGTCGAGGGTCAGGCGTACGCCGATGTACTGGCCTGGCACATGGTCGGCGACGGGGCCACCGTCCACCGGCTCGAGTACGAAGGAGCGGATCACCGCACTCTCCTGGCGAACGTCGGCGATGCGGAACTCACGAGGCCCGCGCCAGCCGCCGGGGCACTGCTCGAATTCGCGATAGCGGTACTCCTCCAGTTCGATAAGCAGGCCGGCCAGCTCCTCGTAGACGCCCTGCCAGGCGGCCGCGACCTCCGGCGTCACGGCGTCGCCCAGCACCTCGCCGATGGCGGCCATCAGGCATTCGCCGACCAGGGGGTAGTGCTCGGGTCGGATATCCAGGGAGACGTGCTTGCCGACGACGGTGGCCAGGGTCTCGCGTACCTTTTCACGATCATGGCGCAGCTGCACATAGGCGAGCACGGCGGCGGCCAGGGCCCGTGGCTGGCCGCCATCGGCCTGATGAGCCTGGTTGAACAGCGGCTTCACTTGTGGGTAGCGCTGGAACAGCAGCGGGTAGAAGCGTTGGGTGATGGCGTCGAGGTGTTCGGCGACCACCGGGGCGGTGGCGGCGATCAGGTGTTCCTGCTCCTGGGTCAGCATCGAGGGGGCTCCGTCGTGGGGGATGTTTTAAGGTGCGTGTAAAATACATCTTTATCCCCCGCGATACCACCCTGCGATATTGCGCCGCAGCAAGGCTCTGGCTCAAACGCTCCTGGCTCAGTAGGCCCAGACGATGGCCATCAGCAGGCCCCAGGCCAGCACACCGGCGGCCATGATGGTGTAGGTGGCCGACATGGTGTTGATGTCGTTATCGCGGCGTTCGCACAGTGCCTGAAGCCCGTGATAGACGAGGCTGCAGGAGATGCCCAGAGCCACCAGCACCGCCAGGGCATTGAGCAGCAGGCTGGGAATCAGCAGCACGATCGCCGATGACCACAGCGGCAGTGGTGCAAGTGCCGCCAGCAGGTAGGCGTCGTGATAGTCGATCGAGAGTTCACGGGTGCCATTGACGACGGCATGGATCAGCCAGCCCATCACGAAGAAGGTCAGCAGCTCGGCCAGGAACAGGATGGTGGTGATAAAGCGCCACTCCCTGTCGGCGAAGCCCATGACGAAGTCATCGCCATAGTGGGTACCTGCGTAGTAGAGCAGCACCGGCGGCAGCAGTGACATGGGCAGCACCAGGCACCAGGCCAGGGTGGGAATCGATGGCTTGCGGCCCCGTAGCGTCTTCCAGCCCGCCTGGCGGGTAAAGGGCAGTCGAATCACGGTCAGTGGGTTCATTGCGGCATCCTCGTCGGTGGAAAAGTATCATTCTATGATATTGTTGTTTAACGTTTAGGCAGCCACCCCTCTACTGTCAAGCGGCGGAGATAGTGTCGATGTATATGCCGGGTACTCTTCATGTGCGATGACGCCCTGACCAAGCAGGACTTTCAGCGTCTTTCTCACTTTCGCTACCAGCTGCGCTGCTTTCTGCGCCAGAGCGACGATATCTGCCGCGAGCACGGCCTGACGCCGCTGCAATACCAGCTGCTGCTTCATCTGCTGGGGTTCGAGAGGCGGGAGTGGGCGTCCATCGGGGAGCTGGCGGAACGGCTCCAGGCCAAGCACCACGGTACGGTGGCGCTGGTCGACCGTTGCGAGCAGTTGGGCCTGGTGGAGCGCCGCGCGAGTCGTGGCGACCGCCGGCGTATCGAGGTGCACCTGCTGGACCGTGGCGCCGAACTGGCCCGGCGAATTGCCGAGCTGCATCAGCCGGAACTGCGTCACCTGCATGAGGAGTTCCACCTTCCCGGATGGCCCGAGCTGCCCTGAGTGGCGAAGGGCCGGCTGACCTGAATCAATGCGCCTCGGGCCGTCTTCTGGTCTCCTTGCTGCGTTTCTCACCCGATTCGAGGAGATGACATGAGCGATACACGTCAGCAGGACTGGGATCCCCGCGCCGAGGATGTCCTCAACGACCAGATTGCCGCCTATGACAAGATGCGCGGCCGCTGCCCGGTGGCCTTCAGCGACTACCTGCAGTGGTCCTTGTTTCGCCATGCAGACGTGAGGCGCGTTCTCGAGGATCACGAGACCTTCAGCAATGCGGCCAGCCGTCATCTCTCGGTGCCCAATGCCATGGATCCGCCCGAACACACGCACTTCCGGCGCATCATCGAGCCCTATTTCGGGCCCGAGGCCATGGCCGAGTTTGCCCCGCAGTGCCGTGCCATCGCCGAGGAGGTGGTGGCCCGGCTTCCCGCCGACGGTGAGGTGGAGGCGATGGCCGAGATGGGACAGGACTTCGCCCTGGAGATCCAGTGTGCCTTCATGGGCTGGCCGACCACGCTTCACGAGCCACTGCGGGCCTGGGTGAAGCGTCAGCAGGCCGCTACCCTGGCCCAGGATCGCGAGGCGTTGGGGGGGCTGGCGCTGGAGTTCGACGGCGTGATCCGCGAGCAGCTGGCCAGTCGTCGCGCGGCCGGCGATGATGCCCCGGATGATGTCACCACTCGCATCATGAACGAGACCGTCGAGGGCCGTGCGCTGACCGATGAGGAGATCGTCAGCATCCTGCGCAACTGGACGGTGGGAGAGCTCGGCACCATCTCGGCTAGCATCGGTATCCTGATGCGCTACCTGGCCGCCGACCCCGAGCTGCAGGGGCGGCTGCGTGCCGATCGCCACCAGCTCTCGACGGCCATCGACGAGATCCTGCGCCTCGACGCGCCGTTGATGTCCAATCGCCGCATCGCCACCCGCGCGGTGGAGATCGGCGGCCGCCGCCTCGAGGCCGGCGAACGCCTGACGATCCTGTGGGGCTCGGCCAATCGCGACGAGACGGTATTCGAGGCTCCCGACGAGGTCCGCCTGGATCGCGATCCTGCAGACAACCTGCTCTACGGGGCGGGAATCCATGTCTGTCCCGGAGCGCCGCTGGCGCGCATGGAGCTCGAGGACTTCATGGATGCGCTGCTCGACGCCACGGTCGATATCGCCCCGCTGCCGGGTCGCCCCGCGGTGCGTGCCCTCTATCCTGCCGGGGGCTACTCCGAGGTGCCGCTGCACGTGCGCCGCTGAGGGTCATTTTGACCATGTCATAATCAGGGAAGGTGCCGACCGGGCGCCTTCCCTCTTTCGGTGGCGGCTCTTCAGAGCCGAATGGCACTCTACTATCAGGGACTACCATCAGGGACTGTCCCCGGCCGAGCCGGGGGCAGTCCCTTCTCGCTAGAGTCCTATGCGGTGAGCCCGGTCGGTAAAGAAGATGCCGCTGGGTGACTCGCTGGGAAGGCGTGAGATCTCCTCCAGGGTATGGGTGTCATAGACCACCACCCGGTCGCTGTCGCGGGCCGAGACCCAGGCGTGCTCCCCCTTGGGGGTGAACTCCATATGCAGCACCGCCTCACCGGGTGTCAGGGTGGCGACCACTTCGCGGCTCTCGGTGTCGATGACCTGCACCACGTCGTTGTCAGGATGGGCGAAGTTGACCCAGACCTGGCGCTCGTCGGGGCGACGCATCACGAAGATCGGCTGACCATGGACCGGGATACGATCGACCAGTGTCCAGTCGTCGCCGTCGGCGACCAGTACCTCGTGGCGACCCACCGCCGGCAGCCACGCCTCGTCGCCGGCCAGGGTCCAGCCCTCCAGGTGGGGCATCTTGTAGACCGGCAGGCGCTCCTCGCCGCGGCCGTAGTCGGGCAGGATGCGGCGAACACCCTGCTCCGGGTGCCACAGATCGAGCAGCGCCAGGCCATCCTCGCCGAATAGCCCGGCGATGTAGTAGCGGCCACTGGGGCCGATCAGGGCGTCGTAGGGCTGCTTGCCGATATCGGTGAAGCGCGTCACCTCGGGGGCGTCCCCATGCATGTCGACCAGATGAATCTCCCCGGCCTCGAACAGGCTGTAGACGAAGCGATTGCCGGGGGCATCCACCAGGCCCACCACCTTGGAGCGCTGTTGAATGCCGTTGCCATCGACCCAGGTCGCCGGGATATCGGCGACCTCCTCCAGGCTCTCGCTATCGAAGATCTTCACGCCACCCGGCTCGTAGTTGGCCACCGCTACCAGTGAGCCATCCTGGGAGACGGCTCCGCCGATGCTGTTGCCGGACTGGATCACCCGGTGGGTGATCTCGCCGGTCAGCAGATCGACGCGACTCAGCCCACCGTCACGTCCGAACACGAAGGCATGGCGGGCATCGCGGGAGAACTTCACCGAGGCGTGGGAGAGATCCCCGAGCCCCTCCACGCGCTCGAGGATGCGTCGCTCGCTGGTGTCGACCACCGCCAGGCTGCCTGTCGCACGCTCCACGACCACACCGAGATCGCCGGTGCCGCGTAGCTCGGCGGTGGGCGTGGTCTGGCAGCCGGCCAGCAGGACAAGAAGTGAGAGGGCGGCGAGGGGCTTGCGAAGTGATGGGGGCATCGTGGGCATGAAGGGGTCACTCATCCAGGGGATTGTCATTCTGCAGGTGGTCGGCGATCCACAGCGCCTCCTGCTCGGTCAGCAGATCGGCCCAGCCGGGCATGGCGGTGCCCTTCACGCCGTGGAGGATCAGCGCGGCCAGACCCTCGCGGCTATAGGCGTTCATGCGTGACGCGGGCAGCGCCGGTCCCAGGCCGCCACGCAGGGTCATGCCGTGGCAGGAGCCGCAATCCTGATAGAGCAGTGTCTCGAGCTCGGCCTCGCGCTCGATGGAGGGCGATGGCTCGGCATGTCCGACAAGCGGTAGCGCACAGGCCACGGCCAGCAGCGTCAGGCGAAGAAAGGGGGGCGGCGACATGGCGACTCCTGAGGTAAGGACTGACAAGAGTGTCTCTGCCTGAGCGTCGGTGCGCATTGATTGGCGTCAACGAAAGCCTCCTACCTGTGGGCATATCAGTAAAATCCGGGCAGCTCAATTTCTCTTTGTGGGTAGCCGTCACGTGCTTTGATATACGTCAATGACCCTCGGGAAAGAGGGGGGAAAGCAGTTAAGAAGCATGAAGTATGCGCGTTATTGAGCCACTCTCTTTCCAGGAAGGTCATCGGCCCATTGATACCGGCTGGCCATCCGTCGAATGACAATAACGACACGTCCATGTCCTGGCGACAGCGCATTCAAGGATCATGACAGAGGTGGATCGATAATGAAGAAAGACTGGTATCTCAAGCCACTGGCGGTGGCGGTCACTACCGTGGCACTGGGCATCTCCGCGGCTTACGCCCAGGATGACAAGAAGGAGCTCGACGAGACCCAGGCGGCCTATCAGGGCACCGAGTCCGCCGTGGATCCGGGTTCGGCCAGGGTGGTGCGCACCCCCGGGGCGCCGGATCTGTCCGATGCGGAGTTCGAGAAAGCCAAGGAGATCTACTTCCAGCGCTGCGCCGGCTGCCATGGCGTGCTGCGCAAGGGGGCCACCGGCAAGCCGTTGACCACCGAGATCACCCAGGAGCGCGGCCTGGAGTATCTCAAGGCCTTTATCCACTACGGCTCACCGGCCGGCATGCCCAACTGGGGGACCTCGGGCGATCTGACCGAGAGTGAAGTGGAGTTGATGGCCAAGTACATCATGCATGAGCCGCCACAGCCTCCCGAGTTCGGCATGGCCGACATGAAGGAGACCTGGGAGGTGCTGGTCGCCCCCGAGGACCGGCCCACCGAGCAGATGAACGACCTGGATATCGAGAACCTGTTCTCGGTCACCCTGCGTGACGCCGGCCAGATCGCCCTGATCGATGGCGAATCCAAGGAGATCGTCAAGATTCTCGACACCGGCTATGCGGTGCATATCTCGCGCATGTCCGCTTCAGGCCGCTACCTGTTCGTTATCGGTCGCGACGCCAAGATCGACATGATCGATCTATGGATGGAGGACCCGAGCATCGTCGCCACCATCAAGATCGGCATGGAGGCCCGCTCCGTCGAGACCTCCAAGTTCGAGGGTTACGAGGATGACCTGGCCATCGCCGGGGCCTACTGGCCGCCGCAGTACGTGATCATGGATGGCGAGACGCTGGAGCCCAAGAAGATCGTGGCGACCCGCGGCATGACCGTCGGCGAGCAGGAGTACCATCCGGAACCCCGCGTGGCGGCTATCGTGGCCTCCCACCAGCACCCGGAGTTTATCGTCAACATCAAGGAGACCGGCAAGGTACGCCTGGTCAACTACGAGAACCTGGATGCACTCTCCACCGTCGAGATCGATACCTCGCGCTTCCTGCACGATGGTGGCTGGGACGCCTCGGGTCGCTACTTCCTGACGGCGGCCAACGAGTCCAACCAGATCGTGGTCATCGATGCCCAGGAGCGTGAGCTCGAAGCCATCGTCGACGTGGGCAAGATCCCGCACCCGGGCCGTGGCGCCAATTTCGAGGACCCCGAGCATGGTCCGGTGTGGGGCACCAGCCACCTGGGCGATGCCACCATCCAGCTGATCGGCACCGACCCGGAAGGGCATCCGGACAGCGCCTGGCAGGTAGTGCGCACCCTGGAAGGGCAGGGCGGCGGCTCGCTGTTCATCAAGACCCACCCGGAGTCCGACAACCTCTACGTCGACACCGCCCTCAACCCCAATGAGGCCATCAGTCAGAGCGTGGCGGTCTACGACATCAATGATCTGGAGGCGGGCTTCGAGGTCCTGCCGATCGCCGATTGGGCCGATGTCGGCGAGGGACCCAAGCGCGTGGTGCAGCCCGAGTACAACCAGGCCGGTGACGAGGTGTGGTTCTCGGTGTGGAACACCATGGACGATACCTCCGCGATCGTGGTCGTCGATGACAAGACCCGCGAGTTGAAGCACGTGATCAAGGATGAACGTCTGGTCACCCCGACCGGCAAGTTCAACGTGATCAACACTCAGAAAGATATCTACTGATCGGGATCGGCGGCGGGCCCTGCCCGCCGCCACCCGCCGCAAGTGAGCTGTGCCGATGCATTGCCAAGCCCCGTCAATTAAAGCCGAAGACCTCAATGCGCTGGACCGTCGCCTGATCGACAGCTACCAGCGTGGCCTGCCGGTCTGTACCCGCCCATTCCACACCATCGCCGAGCGCCTGGGCAGCAGTGAGGAGGTGGTTCTCGCACGACTCGAGCGCCTTCAGGCCCTGGGGGTGCTGAGCCGAGTGGGGCCAGTGTTCGACCACGCCCGAGCCGGCGCCAGCCTGCTCGCCGCGGTGGCCGTGCCCGAGGCCGAACGCGATGCCTTCGCAGAGCTCATCAACGCCGCTCCCGGCGTCAATCACAACTATGCTCGTGAAGAACAGGCTCGTGAAGAACAGGCTCGTGAACACGGCTACAACCTCTGGTTCGTGATGACCGCACCGGACGAGCCCGAGCTCGAGGCGCGTCTCGATGACCTGGAGAGGTGCCTGGGGGTGCCGATCCTGCGTCTGCCGATGCTGGAGGGTTACCACATCGATCTCTCCTTCCCCATTCCCTGGGCCGAGCTGGAGCGCGCATGAAGACGACCGACGACCTGAGCCTCGCCGCCACCGGCGCTGCTCTCTCCACACCCTCGAGCGAAGCCGAACGCCGCCTGCGCGGCCTGCTTGAACAGGGGCTGCCGATCACGTCGCGCCCCTGGCAAACCCTGGCGGAGCAGGCCGGGATGGCCGAGGGGCAGGTAATGGCCTGCGTACGCCGCTGGCAGGCCGATGGCATGATCAAGCGCCTGGGACTGGTGGTGAAGCATCGCCGGCTTGGCATCCAGGCCAATGCCATGGTGGTCTGGGATGTGCCCGACGAGCGCGTTGCCGAGGTGGGGCGCCGCCTGGCTCGCGAGACGGCGGTAACGCTCTGCTATCGCCGCCCGCGCCGCCTGCCCGACTGGCCCTACAATCTGTTCAGCATGATTCATGGTACCCACCGCCAGCGGGTGCTGAGCGAGCTGGATGCCATCGTCCAGCGCCAGGGGCTGGAGGCGCTGGAGCATCGGGCGCTGTTCAGCACCCATGCCTATCGCCAGTGCGGCGGCCGCTATGTGCGCGAGGAGGCGTCATGACCCTCGAGGAGCTGGATGCCGTCGACCGTCGTCTGATCAATCACCTGCAGGATGGCCTGCCGCTGGTGGCACGCCCCTATGCGGTCGTTGCCACGCAGCTGGGCATCGGCGAGGGAGAGCTGCTGTATCGTCTGGAGCGGCTGCGCGATGGTGGGGTGCTGAGTCGCTTCGGCCCCATGTACCACGCCGAACGGCTGGGAGGCGGCCTGACCCTGGCCGCGCTGGCGGTGCCCGAGGCTGACTATGACGAGATCGCCGGGAGGGTCAATGCCTTCCCCGAGGTGGCCCATAACTATCGTCGCGAGCATGCGCTCAACATGTGGTTCGTACTCGCCACCGAGACCCCGGCACGCATCGCCGAAATCTTGGCCGAGATCGAGGCGACCACCGGTCTGCCGGTCTTCAATATGCCCAAGGAGGAGGAGTTCCATGTCCGTCTCCACCTGCCCATCTAGCACGCCCATCGTCGATTATGCGCAGCGGTGTGATGCCCGGGGGCTCGATGCCACCGATCGTGCCATCGTGCTGGCGACCCAGGCCGGCCTGCCACTGGTTCCCGATCCCTGGGGGGCGGTGGGCCGCGAGGTAGGCATCAGTGGTGCGGAGGTGCTCGAGCGCATGCAGGCCATGCAGGCGAGCGGGGTGATCCGCCGGGTCGCGGCGGTGCCCAATCACTACCGGCTCGGCTATGTGGCCAACGGCATGACGGTGTGGGACGTCGACGATACGCAGATCGAGCGTCTGGGCCGCGAGGTGGCCGCCATCGAGGGTGTCAGCCACTGCTACCGCCGCCCGCGGCACCTGCCGCACTGGCCCTACAATCTATTCGCCATGCTGCATGGTCGCAGCCGGGAGGAGGTCGAGCGCCAGGCAGAGGTGCTGCGCAGGCGCCTGGGTGATGCCTGCCGCGACCACCGCATCCTCTACAGCTCGCGCATCCTCAAGAAGACCGGGTTGCGCCTGGCCGGCAAGCGGCCGAACGATGTCGCCACGAACGCCGACCGTCAAAGCTGAGTCGCGCCTGTCACGGCGACCCGGCACAGCATTTCTCAGCAGGAGAACGCCATGTTCCGCGTCACCCGCTATATCAAGAGCCTGATGGAACCGGGTTCCCCGGGTCATGAAACGAGAAGCGCGGCGCGCAAGCCGCCCGGCCCGGTGGTGATCTGGAACCTGATTCGTCGCTGCAACCTGACCTGCAAGCACTGCTATACCACCTCGGCGGATATCGATTTCGCCGGTGAGCTCTCCACCGCCGAGGCCCATGCGGTGCTCGACGACCTGAGCGCCTTCCGGGTGCCGGCGCTGATCCTCTCCGGCGGTGAGCCGCTGATGCGCCCCGACATCTTCGAGCTGTCGCGTCGCTCCCGGGAGCTTGGAATCTACACCGGGCTCTCCACCAACGGCACCCTGATCACCGAGGAGAATATCGACACCATTGCCGAGGTGGGCTATGACTACGTGGGCATCAGCATCGACGGGCTGGAGGCGACTCACGACGTCATCCGTCAGCGCCAGGGTGCCTTCCGCGAATCCATGCACGCGGTGAAGCTGTGCAAGGAGCGCGGCATCAAGGTCGGCCTGCGCTTTACCCTGACCCGGGAGAACTACGAGCAGCTCGGCGATATTCTGGCGCTGCTCGACGAGCACGACGTCGACAAGTTCTACCTCTCGCACCTCAACTATGGCGGTCGTGGCCGGCGCCACAGCAAGCAGGATGCCTGGTATCGCATGACCCGCGACGCCATGACTCGGCTGTTCGACCACTGCCGCGATGAACTCGAGCGCGGCGTCGAGCGCGAGTATGTCACCGGCAACAACGATGCCGATGGCCCCTTCCTGCTGATGTGGGCCCGGGAACACTTCCCCGACCAGGCCGCGGCCCTGGAGCAGTGGCTGCTCGACTGGGGAGGCAACGCCTCCGGCGAGCATATCGCCAATATCGACAACCTGGGGCATGTGCACCCCGATACCTTCTGGTGGGACCACGACCTGGGCAGTGTCCGGGAGCGCCCCTTCTCCGCGATCTGGCGCGATACCCAGGACCCGCTGATGGTCGGCTTCCGCCAGCGCCCGCGACCGCTCAAGGGGCGCTGTGCCGAGTGCCACTATCTGTCGATCTGCAACGGCAATACACGGGTTCGCGCTTGGAAGGTCACCGGTGACCCCTGGGAGGAGGATCCCGGCTGCTATCTGACCAATGCCGAGATCGGTGTTGCCGAGGAGGACGAGCGCCGGGTGGCGGCGCCCCATCTCGCTACCCCCTATAAGGCCATCCAGGCCGTCGAGATCACCTGAGGCTTGCGAGGAGTATCGCCATGCCGTCACACCGCGTTTCCTACGATCTGGCCGAGGCGCCGCTGGCGTCCGGCGAAGTGGCCATCATCGGTGCCGGCCCCGGTGACCCGGGCCTGCTGACCCTGCGGGCGCTGTCACTGATCGAGCAGGCCGACTGTCTGGTCTACGATCGGCTCGTCTCCCGCGAGGTACTGGCGCTGGCGAGCCCCAGGGCTCGGCGCTTCTATGTGGGCAAGGCCTCGCGCTGCCATGCCCTGACCCAGGACGAGACCAATGCCCTGCTGGTGCGCCTTTCCCGCGAGGGCAGGCGGGTGGTGCGCCTCAAGGGTGGCGACCCCTATATCTTCGGCCGCGGCGGCGAGGAGGCCGAGGTGCTGATCGAACACGGCGTGAGCTTCCGCGTGGTGCCGGGCATCACCTCCGCCCAGGGGTGCGCCGCCTACGGCGGCTTCCCGCTGACCCATCGCGACCATGCCCAGAGCGTCACCTTCGTTACCGGCCACTGCAAGGGTGACGGCGACCTGGCTTTGAACTGGGCCTCGCTGGCCGCCCCGAACCAGACCACGGTGTTCTACATGGGGCTGGCCAATGCCGAACTGATCCGCGGCGAACTGCAGCGCCATGGCCTGCCTGCCTCGCACCCCGTGGCCCTGGTGGAGCGCGGCACCACCCCGGAGCAGCGCCGGGTGATCACCTGCCTGGGGGAGCTGGTCGAGACCATCGCGAGTGAGGGGCTGAAGCCACCCACCCTGATCGTGGTCGGAGAGGTGGTGCGTCTGGCCGACACCCTCTCCCAGCCGGTACCGGAGCAGGCGGCCTTTATCGAGGGTGCCGTTCTGGAGCGGGTTGCCCTGTGATGACCGATACACGAAGTGTCGTGATCTCGCGGCTCCTGCCCCTGTTGGTGGCGGCGCTGTTCTTGCCCTCGGCGGCTGCCTCGGCCCAGGCAAACACGGAGACCAAGGCGCTCTATCAGACTCACTGCGCCTCCTGCCATGGAGAAGAGCGCCTGGGGGGAATCGGCCCGGCGCTGTTGCCTGGCAATCTGTCGCGGCTCAAGCCGGCGGCGGCCGAGGTGGTCATCCGCGACGGTCGTGCCGCCAGCCAGATGCCCAGCTTTGCAACCCAGCTGGAAGAGAGTCAGATCTCCAACCTGGCCGAGTGGATCTACCGCGCGCCCGACAAGGAACCCATCTGGGGGCGCGACGAGATACTGGCCAGCCAGGTGGTGCATCACCGGGATGGCAGCCTGCCAGGTGAGCCGCGCTTCGATGCCGACCCGCTCAACCTCTTTATCGTGGTGGAGACCGGCGATCATCATGCCACCCTGCTCGACGGTGATACCTTCGAGCCGATCCACCGCTTCGAGACCCGCTATGCCCTGCACGGCGGGCCCAAGTACACCCCCGACGGTCGCCATGTCTTCTTCGGCTCCCGGGACGGCTGGATCACCAAGTACGATATCTACAACATGGAGGTGGTGGCCGAGGTGCGCGCCGGCATCAATATGCGCAATATTGCCGTCTCAGGCGATGGCCGCTACGTGATGGCCGCCAACTACCTGCCTCATAGCCTGGTGCTCTTCGATGCCCATAACCTCGACCTGATGAAGGTCTATCCGGCGCTGGGCGAGGATGGCGAGAGCTCACGGGTCAGTGCCGTCTATGCCGCCCCGCCACGGGGCAGCTTTATCGCCGCCCTCAAGGATATCGAGGAGGTCTGGGAGATTCCCTGGCCGCTGCCCACCGAGCCGGTGGTCTCCACCGGCCATATGGCGACCCCGCTGGCGCCACGGCGCGCCCACGATACCGCCAACTTCCGGGTGCGGCGCATCCCGGTGCCGAACTACCTGGACGACTTCTTCTTCGATCTGGAGTATGCCCACGTCATCGGCGCCTCCCGGGGTGGAGAGAGCGACGGCCAGGGCGGCATGGTGATCAACCTGGATAGCGGTGAGAAGGTCGCCGACCTGCCCCTGGAGGGGATGCCCCATCTCGGCTCGGGCATCACCTGGGAGCATGAGGGGCGCCGGGTGATGGCCACTCCTCATCTGACTCGGGCGGCGGTGTCGATCATCGACATGACCACCTGGGAGGTGATCAGGACCCTGGAGACCGACGGCCCCGGCTTCTTTATGCGCAGTCATGCCAACTCGCCCTACGTCTGGGCGGATGTCTTCTTCGGGCCCAACCGCGACCGGGTGCATGTCATCGACAAGGCGAGCCTCGAGATCGTCGAGACCCTGATTCCCGAACCGGGCAAGACCGCCGCCCACGTGGAGTTCGATCGCTACGGCGAGAAGCTGCTGCTTAGCCTGTGGGAAGATGACGGCGCGGTGATCGTCTATGACGCCGAGAGTCTCGAGGAGGAGAAACGCATCCCCATGAGCAAGCCCTCGGGCAAGTACAATGTCTGGAACAAGACTCGCTATGAGGAGGGCACCAGCCACTGAGGTGGAATAAGAAGTATTTTTGATACTTGTCATGGAAGTCGTGCGCCCATCGGCGCACAATGGACCCACCCAAGCCTCCTGACGGGGTATCCTGACATGTCCTCCTCCCGCACCAGCCAGACCGCCATCTCGCCGACGCATCTGCCCGTGGCGCGCCTGGCCTTTCGGCCCTTCTTCCTGCTCGCCGCGCTGTTCAGCATCCTCTCCCTGGTGGTGTGGTTCGCCTTCTGGCACGGCGATATCCTGCTGCGCCCCCAGGGGGGGCTGATGTTCTGGCACCAGCACGAGATGCTGTTCGGCTTCGCCACCGCCGTGGTGGCGGGGTTCCTGCTCACCGCGGTGCAGAACTGGACCGGATTGCCCAGCCTGAAGGGGGGCCCGCTGCTGGGCCTGGTCGGGCTCTGGCTTGCAGCGCGCGTGCTGATGGCCTTTCCCATGGCGCTGCCGGGCTGGCTGGTGGCGACGGTCGATCTCGCCTTCCTGCCGCTGGTGGCGGCGGTGATGGCAAGCCTGGTGATTCGCGCTCGGCGCTGGCGAAACCTGATCTTCCTGCCGGCTTTGGGGCTTCTGACCCTGGCCAACCTGCTGATGCACCTGGGCGTCTTGAGCGGCGAGCCGGAGCTGATCCGGCCCGCCGCGCACCTGGCGGTATTGCTGATCACGCTGCTGATGGTGGTGGTGGGCGGTCGGGTGATCGCCATGTTCACCGCCAACCGGCTGGGCCTCACGCGCAAGCCACCGATCCCGGCCCTCGAGACCCTGAGCCTGGGCAGCATGATGGCGGTGGTGGCGAGCCAGCTGCTTGTTGCCCTGGGCGTAGCGCTGCCACCGACAGTGCTGGCGGGCTTGATGGGGCTTGCGGCACTGGCCAATGCCGTGCGCATGTCGCGCTGGGGTGGCCTGCACAGCTGGCGTGAGCCGCTGCTGTGGGGGCTGCATCTGAGCTACGCCTGCATTCCGCTGGGCCTCGCCATGTGGGCCCTGGCGCTGCTCGCCGACAGCCGCGCCGATGCCGCGCTGCATGCCCTGACCATCGGTGGCATGGGCACCATGATGCTCTCGATGATGGCACGCGTCTCGCTGGGCCATACCGCGCGCCCCGTTCGTACGCTACCCGGCATCGGTGTGGCCCTGGGGCTGATGGTGGCCGCCGCACTGCTGCGTTCACCGGTACTGGTGCTGTTCCCGCAGATCACCCACTGGACCTATAACCTGGGAATCATCTTCTGGTGCCTGGCCTACGGGGTCTTCCTGTTCCACTATACGGGCCCGCTGCTGTCGCCACGTGCCGATGGCAAGGATGGTTAGCCCGAGACAAGGAGTCCCTCGAGATGGAGTACTACCTGGTGATCAAGCATCTGCATATCACCGCCGCCACCCTGAGCATTCTCTTCTTCATGCTGCGTGCCGTCTGGTCGGTGCGCGAGGCACCGATGCTGCAGGCGCGCTGGGTCAGGATCGCTCCCCATATCATCGATACCCTGCTGCTGACGCTGGGCGTGGTGCTGATGGTGATGCTCTCCCTGTGGCCCCACGAGCACCCCTGGCTCGCCGCCAAGCTGATCGCCCTGCTGGCCTATATCGGCCTGGGAACCGTGGCGATCAAGCGCGGGCGGAGCCCGGCGGCGCGCGGCATGGCCGCCGTGGCCGCGGTGCTCGTCTTCCTCTATATGCTGGGGGCGGCCATCCGTCATAGTGCGCTCTCCTGGCTGGCCTGACTCGAGAGTCGCATATCATCCGTGCAGCGCGACCTAAGGTCGGTTGATTGGCCTGTACTGATGTGGCCTATACTGATGTGACACTCATCCGCAGCAAGGAACATGGCATGTCGAAACAGGATCTTCCTTCCGGTGCCGGCCAGGTGGCCGAGCAGTACCCTGAGGTGTGGGACGCCTACGCCGAGCTGGGCAAGGCCTGCGCCGAGAGCGGTCCGCTGGATGCCCGTACGCGTCGGTTGGTAAAGCTGGCCCTGGCCGTGGGTGCGCGCTCCGAGGGTGCCGTGCACTCCCATGCCCGCCGCGCCCTGGAGGAGGGAGAGACCAGCGAAGCCCTCAAGCAGGTGGCCATGCTGTCTATCCCCACCCTGGGGCTGCCGCGTGGCGTCGCCGCCCTGACGTGGATCGAGGACATCACCGACGGGCGCTGATCACGACCCTCGGGCGACAGTTTTCTCGCTCTTGTCGCCCGCACCTTTCCGCACAAATTGACCGACGTCAAAGCCTCAAGCCCTCCTCTTCTGCTACGCTTAACATGTATCGATAATGCATGTTAATAAATCGTCAGGCGCCAACCGCAGATAAGCGAAGCGCCTGCCAGACGAGCAAGGGGGAAAGGTTCATGGCCGACGGTCTCACCAAGTCGGCGGCCCGCAATATCTTCTATGGCGGGTCGCTGTTCTTCTTTCTGCTGTTTGCCGCCCTGACGGCGCACAGCCACTGGTACATGGTCAACAAGTCCACCGACAAGGAGGGGCTCACCGAGTCGGTCGTGCAGGGCAAGCACATCTGGGAAAAGAACATGTGCATCAACTGCCACAGCATCATGGGCGAGGGCGCCTACTTCGCACCGGAGCTGGGCAACGTCTGGGAGCGCTACGGCGGCCACCAGAACCCCGAGGCGGCGCGTGCCGGTCTGGCCGCGTGGATTCGTGCCCAGCCCCTGGGCACCCAGGGCCGCCGTCAGATGCCGGCCTATGACTTCAGCGAGGAGGAGATGAGCGCACTGATCGACTTCCTCGAGTGGACCGACAGCATCGACGACCAGGACTGGCCACCACACCCCGCCGGGTAAGCCACCTGACCGCTGAGTCGCCGGACCACCGGACCGCCGTAACGCGGATGAATCAAGGAGAACGACACCGATGAAATATGAAACCCAGAAGGTGGCACTGCCATTCTTCATGGTGGCCATGGCGCTCTTTGCCCTGCAGATCGTCTTCGGGCTGCTGGCCGCCGCCGTCTATGTCTGGCCGAACTTCATGGCCGAGGCCATGCCCTTCAACATCATGCGGGTGAGCCATACCAACCTGCTGATCGTGTGGCTGCTACTTGGCTTCATGGGCTCCACCTACTATCTGATGCCGGAAGAGGCGGAGCGCGAGATCCATAGCCCTACCATCGCCTATATCCAGCTGGCGATCTTCGCCTTCGCCGGTGCCGCGGCGCTGGTTGGCTACCAGTTCGGGATCCACGAAGGGCGCGAGTTCCTCGAGCAGCCGTTCTGGGTCAAGGTGCTGATCACCATCTCCTTCCTGATGTTCCTGTTCAACACCAGCATGACCCTCGTCAAGGGTCGCCGGACCGCCATCAACATGGTGCTGATGCTGGGCCTGTGGCTGGCCGCGGTATTCTGGTTGTTCGCCTTCTACAACCCCAGCAACCTCGCCGTGGACAAGCTCTACTGGTGGTGGGTGGTGCACCTCTGGGTCGAGGGTGTCTGGGAGCTGATCATGGCCTCCCTGCTCGGCTACCTGTTGATTAAGATGACCGGCGTCGACCGCGAGGTGATCGAGAAGTGGCTCTACGTCATTGTCGGCCTGGCGCTGTTCTCGGGCCTGCTGGGCACCGGCCACCACTACTACTGGATCGGTGCGCCGAGTTACTGGCAGCCCATCGGCAGCATCTTCTCCACCCTGGAAGTTCTCCCCTTCTTCGCCATGGTGGTTTTCGCCTTCACCATGTTCTGGAAGGGCAGCCGCAACCATCCCAACAAGGCCGCCATGCTGTGGGCGCTCGGCTGCCCGACCATGGCCTTCTTCGGCGCCGGCGTGTGGGGCTTCATGCATACCCTGCACTGGGTCAACTACTACAGCCACGGCACCCAGGTCACCGCGGCCCACGGCCACCTGGCCTTCTACGGGGCCTATGTGATGCTGCTGCTGGGCATCATCAGCTTCGCCATGCCCCAACTGCGCCGCGTGCAGCCCTACAACCAGGTGATCAACATGTGGGGCTTCTGGATCATGACCGGCGCCATGGCGTTCATGACCTTCACGCTGACCTTTGCAGGCGTTGTCCAGACCCACCTGCAGCGCGTGCTGGGCATGAACTTCATGGAGGTGCAGGACCAGCTGGTACTGTTCTATGGCATGCGGCTGGGCGCCGGCGTCGCCGTGGCCATCGGCGCCTGCCTGCTGCTCTACGCCTTCTTCGGCCCTGTCCGTGAACAGGTCCCCGCTGGCGGCACTCAGCTGACCGCAGGCCCCAATCGCGCCTGATCACCCGAGGGCTCCGCAAGGGGCCCTCTTCGATTGCCTTTGCTGATTTCTTGATGACTGTCCCTGATGGAGTTATGCCATGACCCTCTCCACTGCGGCGGCAATGCCCGCCGACCGGGAGATTCCCTACTACGACAGCGTGGGCAACGAGTGTGCGATGTTCGAGCACGCCTATGCCCAGCGCCTGCCGCTGCTGCTCAAGGGGCCTACCGGCTGTGGCAAGACCCGCTTCGTCAGCCATATGGCTGCCAGACTGGGCAAGCCGCTGTTCACCGTCTCCTGTCACGACGACCTTACCGCCGCCGACCTTACCGGACGCTTCCTGTTGCAGGGCGGTGAGACACGCTGGGTCGACGGTCCGCTGACCCGCGCCGTGCGCGAGGGCGGTATCTGCTACCTCGATGAAGTGGTCGAGGCACGCAAGGATGTCACCGTCGTGCTGCACCCGCTGACCGACGACCGCCGACTGCTGCCGCTTGAGCGTACCGGCGAGCTGCTCGAGGCGCCGGACGACTTCATGCTGGTGGTCTCCTACAACCCCGGCTACCAGCATATCCTCAAGTCACTCAAGCCCAGTACCCGCCAGCGCTTCGTGGCGATGACCTTCGACTTCCCACCGCCGAAGGTCGAGCGCGATATCGTGGCCCGCGAGAGCGGCCTGGAGCCGGATCGCTGTGCGGCACTGGTCAATCTGGCGGCCAGCCTGCGGGCCATGAAGGGCCAGGATCTGGAGGAGGGCATCTCCACTCGTCTGCTGGTCTACTGCGCGACCCTGATCCAGGCGGGCATGCCGATCCGAGACGCCGCCCGGGCCACCCTGGTGGAGCCGCTTACCGATGATGCCGACGTCCAGGAGGGCCTGATGGAGGCCGTTCAGGCCACCTTCGGTTGATGAGATATTTCATGGAGGAAGGGGCGCCGGGGGCAAGCCGAAGAGGAGGTCCTACGCCATGGAAGGCGTCGGTAGCGTACAGGGAGGTATTTACAGCGCCTCCTCGACGGTCCGGCGCTCCGGGGCTTGCCGCCGGATCAGCTCCTGTGTTGTCAGAGTTCGTTTCGCCTTAACCGGGAGCTTGATCATGCTGGACTTTCTTGAGGTCGAGGAGACCGTCGGCCGCTACTGGCACCGCTGGGCTTCCGGAGCGGCGAGCTACCCCGACCACCCCGAGGCGGCGGTCAGCCTCGAGAGCCTGCGTCCCATGCTCGGCGTCTTCTTTCGCGCCGGCGGAGGAGAGCAGGGCATCGAGGTGGCCGCCATCGCCCGGCGCGCCTCGGCCCACCGACTGAGCCTGCGCCAGCGGCTGGGTCTCGACGAGGAGTCCCTCGACCAGGCCCGCCGTGATGAGGAACATCTGCTGCTGCCGCCGCGCCTGGCGCTGTTTCCCGAGGCCTCCCTCAATCGCGATCTCTATCTATGGCTGACCGCCTATCTGGCCGAGGCGAGGCCACTGAGTCTTCCCGAGGATCCCCTGCAGGCCGACCTGGCGCGGCTGCGCGAGGCGCGCCGTACCACCCGGGCCGCCCTGGCGCGCTTCCCCGGGCTGACCGAGCGCTATGTGCGGCTGTGTGGCGAGCTGCTCGCCATCCGCCCGCAGCGCAAGCGCCTGCCCGCCATGGAGCGTGCCTTGGAGGCCGCACTCTGTGCCGAGCTGGGAGCGCCCGTCCCCGAGGAGGCCTGGGCGGTGGCCATGCAGCGTTCCATCCGCGAGGATGACTTCCCCCTCGAGGAATTTCGTGCCCCCCGCGGTTATCGTCCGCCGCTGCCGGTGCCGCTCTGGGGCCAGGCGGTAACCCTTGGGACCAGCGCCGGCGTCCGCGAGGAAAGCGCGAATGACGAGGAGCTGCCCGAGGCCGCCGCCTCGGCCGACGACGACCATGGCAAGCGCCAGGCCGATCGCCGCAAGCAGGAGCAGGCCGATCGCGATGATCCATTGATGCTCAACAATATGGAGAAAATGCTCTCCTGGGCCGAGATGGTGAACCTCAATCGTCATGTGGAGGATGAGGAGGAGGAAGAGGCGCGTCAGGCGGCGGACCAGATGGACGAGATCGTGCTCAGCGTCAATCGCAAGAAGGCCGCCTCCCGTCTCAAGCTCGACCTCGACCTGGCGCCCGAGGAGGCCGCCGGTGGCCGCCTCAAGGGCAAGCACCCCTACCCGGAGTGGAACCATCGCAAGCAGGCCTATCTGCCCGATCACTGCCTGGTGCTCAGCGACGTGCAGAGCGAGGAGGGAGAGAACTGGGAACCGGATGAAGCGACCCGTCGGCGTATTCGTCGCGTGCGGCGCGAATTCGAGGCGCTGCGCCCGCGGCGCGAGATCCTGCGCGGCCAACTGGATGGCAGCGAGCTCGACATGGACGCCGTGATCCGCTCGCGCTGCGATCTGGCCGCCACCGGCGAGGCGAGTGACCGGCTCTATCTGGCCAGCCGCACCCAAGCTCGGGATCTGGCGGTCTCGATCCTGGTGGATGTGTCGCTCTCCACCGAGGCGTGGCTGCAGGATCGTCGCGTGCTCGATGTGGCCAAGGAGGCCCTGCTGGTGCTGGGGCACGGTCTGGCGGGCTGCGGCGACGACTATTCGATTCACAGCTTCACCTCCCAGCGTCGCCACAAGGTGTGGGTCAATACGCTAAAGTCATTCGACGAGCCCATGGGGGAGCGGGTGACGCGGCGCATTTCGGCGCTGAAGCCGGGTAGCTACACGCGCATGGGACCGGCGATTCGTCACCTGTCCAGGCAGCTGAGCGAGCGCCCCAACCGTCATCGCCTGCTGCTGATGCTGACCGATGGCAAGCCCAACGATAATGACTACTACGAGGGCCGCTACGGTATCGAGGATACCCGCAAGGCGGTGCTCGAGGCGCGGCGCCAGGAGGTGAAGGTGTTCGGGGTGACCATCGATCGCGAGGCGGGGCAGTATATCCCTCACCTGTTCGGTCGCGGTGGCTACGCCATCGTACAGCGTCCCGAGCACCTCGCCCTGGCGTTGCCGAGTATCTATCGCCAGATCATCGCCACCTGAGCCGCTGCAATCCATACCATCGCCGAGGAGATGCGCCCATGACCTCTCGAACCCGACTGATCCTCGCCGTGGCGGCCTGGTGCCTGGTCGCCGTGGCGCTGGTGCTGCCGCTGGTGTGGCTGATCAATAACCGCGACTGGGGGGTGGGGCTGATACTGTTGGCGCCGGTGCTGGTCTACGGCCTGATGCGCCTGGGGCGTTCCCTGGAGAGCTGGGCTCGGGCGAGTGCACCGCCGAAGCATCCTCAGCGACGCTAGGACGATAGAGTGTGACGAAATATGAGGGGCGCTGGTGGCAAGCCGACGAGGAGGTCCTATGCCAGGGATGGCATCGGTAGCGCCCAGGGAGGGGTCCACAGCGCCTCCTCAAAGGCTTGCCTCCAGATCAGCCCCGACCGATCAGGGCTATATGCGATAGCCTCGCCTGCATTTGCAGGCCCTTTGTTGTGTGACGCTCAAGCAATGCGCCTCAGGCCATCCGGCCCACCAGATAGCCGGTACCGATCAGCGCGAGGGTGAGGATCACCAGGCCCACGAAGGCCCCCTTCCAGGCCGGAGTGGCCCTGCGCAGGTTGAGATAGACCATCAGCAGGCGCTGGGCCTTGAAGCCGGTGGCCAGGATGACCAGCGCCGCCGACCATAACGGCAGCGTCTGCCAGTCATCGGCATCGAGCAGCGCCGAGACCATCGACACCACCGTCAGGCCCATCAGCACGGCCCAGGTGGTCAGCAGGCGGCGGGTGCCGGGCAGAGATGTCATAAAGCCTCCGGGGCAGTGTGAGGTTTTCGCAGATGGAATCACCGCTCAAGGCTGTTCCGGCGACAGGCCTGCGAGGGGGCGCTGTGAACCCTTCCTTGGGCGCTACCGACGCCCTGCTTCGCTCTCGCATCCTGCTCCGCTTGCAGGACCGGTGCTGGCCCTCCATGGCCAGCCCGTTCGAAGCAGTGCTTCTCACCCCTGGCGTAGGACCCCCTCTTCGACCTGTCCCCGGCGCCTTTCGCTATCAAGACAGAGCCAACTGCGATTGTGCTTCGGGCCTGTGTAGAAGAGAGCCCTCAGCGCAAGAGATAAAGCAGCGGGTAGAGCAGGATCCAGATCAGATCGACCATATGCCAGAAGGCGGCGGCGGTCTCCACGTTCTCCAGGCTGGTGCGCCAGCTGACCAATCCCAGCAGCGCCAGGCCGAACAGCACGTGGGCGAAATGAAAGGCGGTCAGCCCATAGTAGAAGCCGAAGAAGGTGTTGGTCTCAGGCGTGATGCCGATGGCGAACTTGCTCGAATACTCGACCACCTTGATCACGCCGAACAACACGCCGAGCCCCATGGAGGCGGCCAGCCACTGGCGGGCACGCCGGATACGCTCGCTGGCGGTGGCCTCCACCGCCAATGCCACACAGAGCCCGCTGGTCAGCAGCACCAAAGTGTTGAGCCCTCCCAGCAGCGGATCAAGCTGCTGCTGGGAGGCGTCGAACAGCGCCACCTGGGCGGCGCGCTCCGAGGAGTAGAGGGCGAAGAATGCCATGAACACCAGCAACTCGCTGAGGATCAGCACCCATATCAGCGGGTTGCCGGGCAGGGCAGAGAGCGGCCCCCAGCCGGGGTTGGGAAGCTCCTGCTCCCTCATGCGTCGCTCAGGGTGACCCGGGCGCCGCCGAAGGCCAGGCTGCGCGGGTTATCCACCGGGCGGTTGGAGGTCAGGCGGGCGATGCCCACGGCACAGCGGCCTACCATCCAGATCAGGCAGGCGGTGAAGTAGAGGTAACCCAGGGCCCAGGGGGCCATGGGCGGCGTGCCGACCAGCCCGAGCAGCTGCCAGGCGGCAGTGAAGAACGCCCCGCCCAGCACGCCCAGCCAGAAGGTGCGAATCTGGAACTGCAGGTGGCTCTTTACCCAAGGCTCGGCGCTGCGCTGCTTGACGTGGGCGATCAGCACGCCGACAGGTGCCGTTACCACCGCCAGCACGCTGCCCAGGAAGAGCATGTAGACGATGACGGCGGCGCCGCGCCCCCGGGACTGCTTGTCGGGAGCCGCTTCGTTCATATGGCGAGCATTGGCGGGTATGGCCTGAGGGGTGGACATGGCGGGTCCTCGCGTGACAGGCGACCGGCCCTGGCGAGCCGGTCTAATGATGTATTCAGAATACTATTATAGTGCGAGGCCGTGTGCATAGCCTTGGCCTGGATCAACTCACGGCCGGCTTTTCAGGATGCTTGGCGTCGCGGGTCAGCATCGGGGCACGGCGCTCGGTCCACCACATCCAGATGATCGAGACCAGGGTCACGCCGAAGCAGAGCATCCATACGGTGGTGGCCACGCCGGTGAGGTCCACCAGGGCGCCGAACATGATCGGCAGCAGGAAGCCACCCACCCCGCCGGCCAGGCCGACGATGCCGGAGACCAGGCCGAGGTTCTCATGATACTCGTTGGAGAGATACTTGAAGACCGAGGCCTTGCCGATGCCCCAGGCGATGCCCACCACGAACAGCGCACTGGTGAACAGCCATACCGGGATGCCGAAGCCAAACTCCACCACCCCTTCGCCGCCGGCGCCGGCCACACGGTACTGGGTCTCGGGGTAGGACATGATGAACAGGGCGATCAGGCTGGCCCACATGCAGGCCCAGGTGACGGTATGCGCCCCGAAGCGGTCGGAGAGCCAGCCGCCGAAGGCGCGGATCACGCCGGAGGGGAGCACGAAGATGGTGGCGATCAGGGCGGCGACCTGGATGCCGAGGCCGTACTCCCCCATATAGTAGCGGGTCAGCCACAGGGAGACGCCGACATAGCCGCCGAACACCACGGAGTAGTACTGGCAGTACTTCCACACCTTGGGGTCGTTGAGCACCTTGAGCTGGTCGCGCAGCGAGACACGGTTGGTGGTGCGGTGGGCCGGGTTGGAGTAGGTGAAGAACCAGAACAGCACGGCGGTGACCAGCATGATGCCCGCGTAGATATTGGGCACCGCCTGCCAGCCCAGCACCACGATCACGGTGGGGGCAATGAACTTGGTGACCGCGGCACCGGCGTTGCCGGCGCCGAAGATGCCCATGGCCAGGCCCTGGCGATCCTTCTCGAACCACTTGGCGGTGTAGGTGATGCCTACCGAGAAGGAGCCGCCGGCCAGGCCGACGAAGGCGCCCAGTACCAGCAGTTGCCAGTACTCGGTGGCGAACTGCACCAGCCAGATGGCCGGCACGATCAGCAGCAGGATGATGAAGAACACCGGCCGGCCACCGTGGCGGTCGGTCAGCGAGCCCAGGGGCAGGCGCGACAGGGCGCCGGTCAGGATGGGGACCGCGGTGAGGATACCGAACTGGGTACCGTTGAGGTTGAGCTCCTCGGCGATCGGCACGCCGATCTCGCCGAACATGGTCCACACCATGAAGCACATGGTGAAGGCGAAGGTGTTGGCGATCAGCACCGAGGTCTGCTTGAAGCGTTCAGAGGCCATGGGACCCTCCGAGTCTATCGGGTTAAGGGACGATATCGGGTTCGGTAAGGGATCAGGGGTTCTTCACATAGGCGCCGGGACGCAGGTAGAACCACCAGTTGACCACCAGGCAGACGGCGTAGAAAACCGCGAAGCCGTACATGGCGAGCTCCGGCGTGCCGGCCTTGATCTGCTCACCCATCACCCGGGGTGCGATAAAGGAGCCATAGGCGGCGACGGCGGAGGTCCAGCCCAGCGCCGGGCCCTTCTGCTGGGGGTCGAAGATGAAGCCGATGCTGCGGAAGGTCGAACCGTTGCCGATGCCGCTGGCGGCGAACAGCAGGATGAACAGCAGCAGGAACATCCAGAAGTACTGGTTGGGGTCGGTGGAGTTGTAGGCCAGCATCATCACGTAGCCGGCGCCCACGGAGCCCACCACCATGATCGCGGTGATCACCTGGGTGACGATGGAGCCGCCCAGCTTGTCAGAGATCCAGCCGCCCACCGGACGGATCAGGGCGCCGACGAAGGGCCCCATCCAGGCCCAGGTCAGGGCGCTGGGGGCGTCCGGGTTGGCGACACGGACCATGCTGCCATCGGCGGCCACCTCCATCATGTTGCCGAAGATCACCGAGATGGAGAGCGGCAGGGCCGCGGAGAAGCCGATGAAGGAGCCGAAGGTGGCGATATAGAGCACGGTCATCGACCAGGTGTGCTTGTTGGAGAAGATCTCGAACTGCTTCTTGATGGCGGGCTTGATATCACCCGGGATCAGGCGCAGCAGCACCACGGTTAGCACGATGGTCAGCGGCAGGGCGATCCACATGTTGAGATAGCCCAGCGCCACCACGCCGGCGATGGAGGTCACGATGCCGACCCCGTAGAGGCCGAGAATCTTGCCGAAGGCCTGCAGTGGGGAGCCTGGATTCGGGGTGATGGTGCGCAGGTTGTTCATGCCGAACCAGCCCGCGAAGGCCAGCGGAATCAGCAGCAGCATCCACACGAACCCGGCGTTCTGGATCCAGGTATCGGTGCCCGCCTCGATGCGGCCGATCAGGGTGCCGCTGGCCTTCTCAAGCGCCATCGGCTCGCCACCCAAAGCGCCGAACAGGCCCACCGTCATCACCAGCGGGATCAGGATCTGCATGGTGGTGACGCCGAAGTTGCCGAGCCCGGCGTTCATGCCCAGGGCATAGCCCTGCTGCTTCTTGGGGAAGAAGTTGGAGATGTTGCTCATCGAGTTGGCGAAGTTGCCGCCGCCGATGCCCGAGAGCAGGGCCAGGGCCTGGAACACCCAGAACGGCGTCCCGGGGTTCATCAACGCGATGCCGGTTCCCATGGCGGGGAGCATTAGCAGGGCGGTCGTCAGGAAGATGGTATTGCGACCACCGGCGATACGGATCATGAAGGAGGCCGGGATGCGTAGGGTGGCACCGGCCAGACCGGCAATCGCGGTCAGAGTGAACAGCTGCTCCACCGAGAACGGAAAGCCCAGGTTCTGCATCTGAGTGGTGATCATGCCCCACATCAGCCAGACGGCGAAGCCCAGCAGCAGGCTGGGAATGGAGACCCACAGGTTGCGGTTGGCAACCTTCTTGCCTTCCGACTCCCAGAACTCCTCGTTCTCGACATCCCACCGTTCGATGTCGGCATTCTTTCTGGTCATGACGTTTCCCCCTTGAGGTCTAGCGGTGCTCGCATCGGCCATGATCGGGTTGATCAATATCAAGGCGCGCGAAGATGGGGGAAAGATACGCCGCGCGGCGGCATCGGGAAACGTGGCATGCGGCTCCCCCTGGCGGTGGCATACCTCCAGGGGGGTAGGAGAGAGCTGTTTTTAATTTGCTGTTTTTATTGAGTTATTATTATTTCAGAGGTAAGGGTAAGGGGCGCGTCGACGCTCCGGGGGTATTTGGAGGTATCCACACAGAGCCCGCTTCGGCTAGCGCTCGATGCCCTCCTGCACGGCCCACACCGCCGCCTCGACCCGCGAGCGCAGGTTGAGCTTCTTGAGCAGGTGCTTGACGTGGACCTTCACCGTGCCCTCGGTGATCTCCAGCTTGCGGGCGATCATCTTGTTGGAGAGCCCCGCGGCCAGTTCGCGCAGGATCTCGCGTTCCCGCTGGGTCAGGCTGTGGATATCCGGTGCCGCCGGCTGGCTGCGCTGCTTGCGCAGTGCATCGGCGAGCAGCGAGGTCAGGCTCTCGCTGAGCACCATGCGACCCAGTGCCGCCTGACGCAGCTGACGAATCATCTCGTCGGGGTCCATGTCCTTGAGCAGGTAGCCGTCGGCGCCCGACTGCAGGGCGTTGACCACATCCTCTTCATGGTCCGAGACCGTGAACATCACCACCCGACCGGCGAAGCCATTGCCTCGCAGCCGCCTGAGCGTCTCGATGCCGTCGATGCCCGGCATATTGAGATCGAGCAGCACCATGTCGGGGTCGAGCTCCTGTACCAGGCGGATTCCCTCCTCGGGCTCGCCGGCCTCGCCGGCGAGCAGCAGGTCATCCTCCAGCTCCAGTAGCTGGGAGACGCCGCGCCGCAGTAGCGGATGATCGTCGATGATCAGGATGGTGGCGGGGTGATCGGTCGTGATGGCGGTCATCCTCGACTCCTGTAGCCATGGGGAGAATCGGCCACCTCGTCGGCAGGCAGGGTGGCGGCGTCTGGGTGGGGGGCCACCTGCTGGTGAATCAGGCGGGCGGTCTGGGGCGTGAAGATCAGCTCGACTCGCGTACCGCCGCCGGGGCGGTTATGCAGGCTCAGGCGACCGCCCAGGGAGTCGGCACGGTCGCGCATGATCACCAGCCCGTAGTGCATCGGCGGCGAGCCGTCGTCGGCAAGGCCGATGCCGTCGTCCTCGATGACAACGTGCAGCCTGGCCGCCTGGAAGTTGACGGTGACGGCGGCCCAGTGGGCGTTGGCATGCTTGAGCACGTTGGCCAGCGCCTCGCGCACCACCTGCAGCACATGGATCTCCTCATTGGGGCTGAGCAGGTGAGGCGGTACGTCGATCTCCAGAGGGACGCTGAAACCGAGACGCTCGCCGAACTCCCGGGCCGTCTGACGCAGGGCGCTGGTCAGGCCCGGGGCCTCCAGCTTGAGGCGGAAGGTGGTGAGCAGCTCGCGCAGCTGACGGTAGGCGCTGCCGAGTCCGGTGCGCAGCTCGTCGAATACCGCCGCCTGGCTCTCCCGCGGGGCATCCTTCTGTTGCATGCGCTCGAGCCTGGCCACCTGCATCTTGAGATAGGAGAGCGACTGGGCCAGGGAGTCATGCAGCTCCCGGGCGATGATGGCGCGCTCGTTCATCAGCGACACCTGCTGCTGCTCCTCGATGCGACGCTGCAGATAGATGGCGTTGGCCAGCTGGTCGGCCAGGGCATTGAGCAGGCGGCGCACGCTGTCGGAGAGCGGCTGGCTACTGGGGTGCCACACCTCCAGGGTGCCGAGCATCAGCTCGCCGACGCTCACCGGCAGCAGTAGGCACTCACCCTGTTCGGTCTGCTCCAGCCTGAGGGGCACGGGGTCGATCAGGCAGGCGTGGCAGTCGTGATCGCGGCAATACTCCGGGCGGCGTGGCGAGTGGGTGGCCAGTATCGGGATCTGGCGATCATCGTAGGGGTCGTTCAGCGATAGCCGTATCGGACCGACCTCGAGCAGCTGGCCCAGCTCGCGCAGCATGGGCGCGGCGCTGGCGCAGAGGTCGTTGCCACCGCCGTAGAGCGCGCGGCTGCCATCGTGCATTAACTCCATGGCTCGATTGCTGCGCTCGAGCTCCCGCTGCTTGCGTGAGGCGTGTGCCTCCAGTTCGGCGTAGCTGGCACCGAGCTCCGTCGCCATGCCGTCCAGGGTGCGCCCGAGCAGGGCGAGCTCGTCGTTGCCGGTAAGGTGCGTTCGATAATCGAAGTTGCGTCGGGCGGCCTCGCGCGCCAGTACCACTAGCTGGTGCAGCGGCGCCACCAGGTTGTGACGAATATCGTAGAGGGCGATGGCCACCACGACCGCGGTCAGCACCAGGAACAGGATCTGCAGGGCGCTGAGCAGCTGGATCTTCGATTCGCTGTTCTGTTCGAGGAGGCTGACCAGCCGGTCGATGTCCGCCACCAGGCTGTCCAGCGTCTGACGCAGCGGGTCGACCTGAATCCTTACCTCGTCGATGGCCTGGCTCACCTGGGGAGCCAGCGCCGTGTGCCAGTTCGCCACCAGCAACCGGTACTGCTCCCCCAGGGGGTGGTCCTCGGCCGTGGGCAGCGTGGCGGTCAGCCGGGGGCTGGCCAGACGGGTCTCCAGGCGTGACATCAGCGACTCCACCCGTTCGCGTTGCGCCGGCTCGGGGTGCCGCTCGTAACGTTGCAGGGCCGCGACGATCTGGTAGGTGTTCATGCGCAGCGAGCCGGCCACGTTGATGGCGGCGGCGTCACCACGGCTGTCGTTGGCCACCGTCATGGTGACCACGATACTGACCAGGGCCATGGCGCTGATGGCGAGCAGGGAGGCGACGATGCGCGCCACCAGGGAGTGTTGCAGCAGTTTCATAGTCTCCACAGGCCGTCGGGGAGTGGCGCATTGCATGGTGCTGGCTCGAGTCTACTACACCCAAGGGGGTAGGGCAGGTACCTCCACTGCCCCTTTGACCCCCGGGGCGGCTCTACACAGACTTTGGCCACACTCCACCGCTCCCTGGCCTTGCGATGCCCCACGTCTCCGAACGCGATGCTGTCGTCGGCTACCGCCCCCTGGTGGTGGTCCTGCTGTCGCCGCTGGCCTTTGCGCTGGTGTTCGCCAGCTGGACCATCTTCGCGGTGCTGGGGCTGGAGCTGCGCGCCATGCTGAGACTGGGCGAGCTCGGCTTCGCGCTCATGCTGGCCACCCCCATGCTGACCGGGGCGATGGCGGCGCTGCCCATGGCCGCCCTGGCCCGGCGCCATGGGGGGCGACGAGTGATGATCGCCTGCCTGCTGCTGATCTGCCCCTTCCTGTGGGCGGTGGCCCACTCCAGCACCTATCTGCACTTCCTGCTTGCCGGCGCCGGCCTGGGGCTTGGGGCCGGCTCGCTGGCGGCGGGACTGGTCTATGTGGCCGCGCTGTCACCGCGGCGGCATGCCGGTCTGGCGCTGGGGCTCTATGGTGCCGGGATGGTGGGGGCCGGACTCAGCTACCTGCTGCTGCCGCTGATCAGCCAGGCCTATGGCTGGCGCAGTGCCCCTCTGCTCTATCTGCTGCCGGTGCTGGCGGTGGCGACGCTGTTGTGGCTGTTCGCCGATGACCCGGACCCCTCGGCCGATTCGGGCGAGATCGACGATGACGCCATGACGAGAGGAGAGCGGCCGGGCTGGCTCGAGGCACTGCGACACTGGCGCCCCTGGCGACTGGCGGTGGTCTACAGCTTCTTCTATGGCGCCTTCGTGGCGCTGTCGCTGTGGCTGCCGGGCTACCTCGGTGCCCAGTATGGCCTGGAGTTGCGAAGTGCCGCGCTGCTGGCACTGCCCTTCCCGCTGGCGGTGGGGCTGGGGCAGGTGGCTGGCGGCGCCTGGGGGGACGCCCACGACTTTCGCGACCTGCGCTGGTGGGTCAGCGCCTTCGTGCTGGTCTGCCTGTTTCTGCTCTCCTACCCCCCCTTCACCATGCAGATCGAGGGGGTGGGCCGGGTGCTGACGCTGCACTATGCCGCGCCGCTGTGGGGCTTTCTGACGCTGCTGGTGACCATGGGGCTGATCATGGGGGTGGGACAGGGCAGCCTGATGCGCATGATTCACCGCGACCACGGCAGTCAGCTGGCGCTGGTGGGCGGGCTGGCGCTGACCCTGGGCGGTCTGTTTGGCGCTCTGCTGCCGCTGATGTTCGCCCTGGGCAATCACTGGGTAGGCATCCGCACCGCGGGGTTCATGTTTCTCTACGCGTCGCTGGTGGTGTGCATGCTGATGATGCTCTGGGATCACGTCAACGGCGCGGGGGGAAAAGGGGCCTGATAAAGGCGATACCTCGCCCATGACGGGCCTCTATCTCCTTGGTGGTAGAGAGACGGTATATGGAGGTAACCGGGCAGTAATCGTCGCGCCGATCACCCAGAATTGCCTGCATGTCACCGGCCTGGTCCACGCATGATGCGCACTCGATCCAGGCTGACCGAGTGGCCCCGCGAGGTCACACCTCTTTTTCAGGAGCCTGGAGAGCGACCATGAGTCACTTCATCGATCGGCTGAACTTCTTCCGCAAGGCCCGCGAGCCCTTTGCCAATGATCACGGCGAGCTGCGCGACGAGTCCCGCGGCTGGGAGAACGGCTACCGGCAGCGCTGGCAGCATGACAAGATCGTGCGCTCTACCCATGGGGTGAACTGCACCGGATCCTGCAGTTGGAAGATCTACGTCAAGAATGGCCTGGTCACCTGGGAGACCCAGCAGACCGACTATCCGCGCACCCGGCCCGACCTGCCCAACCACGAGCCGCGGGGTTGTCCGCGCGGTGCCAGCTACTCCTGGTACATGTACAGTGCCAATCGTCTCAAGTATCCGCTGATCCGCAAGCCGCTGCTCAAGCTGTGGCGCCAGGCGCTGGAGGAGAAGAAGGATCCGGTCGAGGCGTGGGCCTCCATCGTCGAGGACCCGGCCAAGGCCAAGCAGTACAAGCGTGCCCGCGGCATGGGCGGCTTCGTGCGCGCCGACTGGAACGAGCTTAACCAGCTGATCGGCGCCTCCAACGTCTATACCACCAAGCAGTACGGCCCGGATCGCATCATCGGCTTCTCGCCGATTCCCGCCATGTCCATGGTCAGCTACGCTTCCGGTGCCCGCTATCTGTCGCTGATCGGTGGCGTCTGCCTGTCGTTCTACGACTGGTACTGCGACCTGCCCCCGGCCAGCCCCCAGACCTGGGGCGAGCAGACCGACGTGCCCGAGTCCGCCGACTGGTACAACTCCGGCTACATCATTGCCTGGGGCTCCAACGTGCCGCAGACGCGGACCCCGGACGCCCACTTCTTCACCGAGGTGCGCTACAAGGGTACCAAGACCGTCTCGATCACCCCTGACTACGCCGAGGTCTCCAAGCTCACCGACGAGTGGCTCTCCGCCAAGCAGGGCACCGATGCTGCCCTGGCCATGGCCATGGGTCACGTCATCCTCAAGGAGTTCCACCTCGAGAAGAGCAGCAGCTACTTCAGCGACTATGTGCGGCGCTATACCGACATGCCGTTCCTGGTCGAGCTCGAGGCTCGCGAGGACGGCAGCTATGCGCCGGGCCGCCAGATGCGCGCCAGCGACTTCGAGGCGAGCCTGGGCCAGGGCAACAACCCCGAGTGGAAGACCGTGGCGTGGGACGAGGCCCGCGACCAGCTGGTGGTCCCGCGGGGCTCCATCGGCTTCCGCTGGGGCGAGACCGGCGACGAGGTGGGCAAGTGGAATCTCGAGCCGCTGGACGCCGAAGGCACCGAGATCAAGCCGCTGCTGACCCTGGCCGACAGGCATGACGAGGTGGCGAAGGTCGCCTTCCCCTACTTCGGTGGCATCGCTCACGAACACTTCGATCACGTCAAGAGCGGCGGCGCCAGCGACGAGCTGCTGTTCCACAGCCTGCCCGTCAAGCGCCTGAAGAAGGCCGACGGCTCCGAGGCGCTCGCGGTCACGGTGTTCGACCTGATGTGCGCCAACTACGGCATCGACCGCGGGTTTGGCGAGGATGACGGTGCCACCTCCCTGGACGAGGTGAAGCCCTACACCCCGGCCTGGCAGGAGAAGATCACCGGCGTGCCCGCCGAGCAGGCCACCCGTATCGCCCGTGAGTTCGCCGAGAATGCCGACAAGACCCAGGGTCGCAGCATGATCATCGTCGGTGCCGGCATGAACCACTGGTACCACATGGACATGAACTACCGTGGCCTGATCAACATGCTGGTCATGTGTGGCTGCATCGGGCAGAGCGGCGGCGGCTGGTCCCACTATGTCGGGCAGGAGAAGCTGCGACCGCAGACCGGCTGGACCCCGCTGGCCTTCGGCCTCGACTGGCAGCGTCCGCCGCGCCACATGAACGGTACCTCCTTTTTCTACAACCACTCCTCACAGTGGCGCTACGAGAAGCTCGAGATCAAGGAGATCCTGTCGCCGCTGGCCAAGGCCGAGGACTACCCCGGCAGCCTGATCGACTTCAACGTGCGCGCCGAGCGCATGGGCTGGCTGCCTTCCGCGCCTCAGCTGGGTACCAACCCGCTGCGCCTGGCCGCGGCCGCCGAGGCCGCCGGCATGTCCACCCAGGACTACGCCGTCCAGCAGCTCAAGGAGGGCAAGCTCGCCTTCGCCGCGGAGGATCCGGACAACCCCCAGAACTTCCCGCGCAACATGTTCATCTGGCGTTCCAACCTGCTGGGCAGCTCCGGAAAGGGCCATGAGTACATGCTCAAGTACCTGCTGGGTACCCGTCACGGTATCCAGGGCAAGGACCTGGGCGACTTCGGCGGCCAGAAGCCGGAAGAGGTCAAGTGGCATGACGATGCCCCCGAGGGCAAGGTCGACCTGCTGGTGACCCTGGACTTCCGCATGTCCACCACCTGCCTCTACTCGGACGTCGTGCTGCCTACGGCGACCTGGTACGAGAAGGACGACCTCAACACCTCCGACATGCACCCCTTCATCCACCCGCTGACCGCGGCCACCGACCCGGCGTGGGAGTCGCGCAGCGACTGGGAGATCTTCAAGGGGATCGCCAAGTCATTCTCCGAGGCCGCCGAGGGGCACCTGGGCGAGGAGACCGACCTGGTCACCCTGCCGCATCAGCACGACTCCCCGGCCGAGCTGGCTCAGGTCGATGTGAAGGACTGGAAGAAGGGCGAGTGCGAGCCCATTCCCGGCAAGACCATGCCGGCGCTGATCGAGGTCAAGCGTAACTACCCCGAGACCTATGAGCGCTTCACCTCCATCGGCCCGCTGCTCGAGAGCATCGGCAACGGCGGCAAGGGTATCAGCTGGAAGACCGAGTCCGAGGTGGACCTGCTCGGCAAGCTCAACCACCGCAAGACCGAGGGGCCGCACAAGGGGCGCCCGCGTCTCGACAGTGCCGTCGATGCCGCCGAGATGATCCTGACCCTGGCGCCGGAGACTAACGGCCAGGTGGCGGTGAAAGCCTGGGACGCGCTCTCCAAGATCACCGGGCGGGATCATACCCACCTGGCGCTGCCCAAGGAGGACGAGAAGATCCGCTTCCGCGACATCGTCGCCCAGCCCCGAAAGATCATCTCCAGCCCCACCTGGTCCGGCCTCGAGGACGAGCACGTCTCCTACAACGCCGGTTATACCAACGTGCATGAGCTGATCCCGTGGCGCACGGTGAGCGGTCGCCAGCAGTTCTATCAGGATCACCCCTGGATGCGCGCCTTCGGCGAGAGCCTGCTGGTCTATCGTCCGCCCATCGACACCAAGGCGGCGGTAAGCGTGGCCGAGCACGGTTTTGCAGAAAACAAGGGCAACGGTAACCCGGAGATCGCGCTGAACTGGATCACTCCGCACCAGAAGTGGGGCATCCACTCCACCTACAGCGACAACCTGCTGATGCAGACCCTGTCGCGGGGCGGTCCGATCGTCTGGATGTCCGAGGACGATGCGAAATCCATCGGTGTCGAGGACAACGACTGGATCGAGCTCTACAACGCCAACGGCGCCATCGCGGCCCGGGCGGTGGTCAGTCAGCGGGTCAAGAACGGCATGGCGATGATGTATCACGCCCAGGAGCGGATCCTGAACATGCCGGGCTCCGAGATGACCGGGACCCGTGGCGGCATCCATAACTCGGTGACGCGTGTGTGCCCCAAGCCGACTCATATGATCGGTGGCTACGCGCAGCTCTCCTACAGCTTCAACTACTACGGCACCGTCGGTTCCAACCGCGATGAGTTCGTTATCGTGCGCAAGATGAAGAAGATCGACTGGCTGGACGGTGAAGGCAATGATTACGAGCAGGAGGCCGTGAAATGAAGATTCGTTCCCAGGTAGGCATGGTCCTCAACCTCGACAAGTGCATCGGCTGCCACACCTGCTCGGTGACCTGCAAGAACGTCTGGACCAGTCGTGAGGGAGTGGAATACGCCTGGTTCAACAACGTCGAGACCAAGCCCGGCATCGGTTATCCCAAGGAGTGGGAGAACCAGGACAAGTGGAAGGGCGGCTGGATGCGTCGCAAGGACGGCAAGATCGAGCCGCGCATCGGCGGCAAGTGGCGGGTGCTGGCGAATATCTTCGCCAACCCCGACCTGCCGGAGATCGACGACTACTACGAGCCGTTCACCTTCGACTACGAGCATCTGCACACCGCCAAGCAGGGTGAGCACCAGCCCACCGCGCGTCCGCGCTCGCTGATCTCCGGCCAGCGCATGAACAAGATCGAGTGGGGTCCCAACTGGGAGGAGATACTGGGCACCGAGTTCGCCAAGCGGCGCAAGGACATGAACTTCGAGAAGGTGCAGGCCGATATCTACGGCCAGTTCGAGAACACCTTCATGATGTATCTGCCGCGCCTGTGCGAGCACTGCCTGAACCCGACCTGCGTGGCGAGCTGCCCCTCCGGGGCCATCTACAAGCGCGAGGAGGACGGCATCGTCCTGATCGACCAGGACAAGTGCCGCGGCTGGCGGATGTGCATCTCCGGCTGTCCCTACAAGAAGATCTACTACAACTGGAAGACCGGCAAGTCCGAGAAGTGCATCTTCTGCTACCCACGCATCGAGGCCGGCCAGCCGACGGTCTGCTCCGAGACTTGTGTGGGCCGCATTCGCTACCTCGGTGTGCTGCTCTACGATGCCGACCGTATCGAGGAGGTGGCAAGTTCACCGGACGTGCGCGATCTCTATCATCGTCAGTGCGAGATCTTCCTGGATCCCAACGACCCGGAAGTGATCGCCCAGGCGAAGAAGGATGGCATCACCGATAACGTGATCAAGGCCGCCCAGGCCTCGCCGGTCTACAAGATGGCCATGGACTGGGGGCTGGCGCTGCCGCTGCACCCCGAGTATCGCACCCTGCCGATGGTCTGGTACGTGCCGCCGCTGTCACCGATCCAGTCCGCCGCCGAGGCCGGCAAGGTCGAGTTCGACGGCGTGATGCCCAAGATCGAGTCGCTGCGCATTCCGGTGAAGTACCTGGCCAACATGCTGACCGCCGGTGAGGAGGAGCCCGTGGTGCTGGCGCTCAAGCGCCTGATGGCCATGCGCCTCTACATGCGCGGCAAGCATGTGGAGGGCCAGGCCAACACCGAGGTGCTGGAGGGCGTCGGCCTGACCGAGCAGCAGGTGGAAGAGATGTACCGCTACCTGGCCATCGCCAACTACGAGGATCGCTTCGTGATCCCCACCAGCCATCGCGAGATGGCGACCGAGGCCTTCCCCGAGCGTGGCGGCTGCGGCTTCAGCTTCGGTGATGGCTGCCACGGCGACAGCAGCGAGAGCCTGTTTGGCGGTCGCAAGACCACCGCGACCCTGGTGAAGCCGGTAGAGACCTTCGATCCGCAGGCACAGAGCAGTGTTCGGAGCGATAAGAAAACCGAGGAGGCCCGTCATGGCTGAAGCCGCACAACAGATGGAAATGGTGGCAGACATGCTGAGCCTGCGCGTGCTGGCCCGGCTGCTGGACTACCCCACCGAGGAGCTCCAGGCCGCCGCCCCGGAGATGATCGAGATCCTGAATGCCGAGCGCCGCCTGTCGGCGGCGCGACGCACCGCCCTGATGGATTGGTGCCAGCGTCTTCTGGAGGCCGACATCATGGAGCTCCAGGCGGAGTATGTGGCGCTGTTCGACCGCGGTCGCAATACCTCGCTGCTGCTCTTCGAGCATGTGCATGGCGAGTCCCGCGACCGGGGTCAGGCGATGGTCGACCTGATGGCCGAGTACCGTGCCGCGGGCTTCGAGCTCGACGCCCATGAACTGCCGGATTATCTGCCGCTGTTCCTGGAGTATCTCTCCACCCGTTCCGAGGCCGAGATCGGCCGCTGGCTGGGCGAGATCCGCCATATCCTGGCGCTGCTGACCGCGCGTCTCGAGGAGCGTGAGGCCGATTATGCCCTGGTGCCCCTGGCGCTGCTGGCGCTGATCGGTGCCGATGATGACGTCGCCGCCCATCGCCAGACGGCGAAGGAGGAGGCGCCCGACTACACCGCCGAGGCCCTGGACGAGGTGTGGGAAGAGGAGGCGGTACGCTTCACCGCCGATTCCGACCAGGATTGTGCCCTGCAGTCCGCCGAGGGGCGCCGGCTGGCCGAGCGCAAGAAGACCGTGCCCAGCGACCCCGTTCGAATCCTGCCCGGCAGTGCCGCGAGTAGCGCCGCCGACCGCGGCCCGACCGACCGTTAAGGAGAATCACCATGTTTTCCGAATATCTGCAACACCTGATCTACGGCTACTATCCGTATCTGGCCGGTACGGTGTTCCTGGTCGGCAGCCTGCTGCGTTACGACCATGGGCAATACACCTGGAAGACCGGCTCGAGCCAGATGCTCACCTCGAAGAACATGCGTCTGGCCAGCAATCTCTTTCATGTCGGCATCATCGTGATCTTCTTCGGCCACCTGTTCGGCATGCTGACCCCGCACTGGGTCTACGCGCCCTTCCTGCACGCCGGCACCAAGCAGCTGATCGCCATCATCGTCGGCGGGGCGGCAGGCATTGCCTGCCTCGTGGGTGGCGCCATGCTGCTGCATCGCCGGATCACCAATCCGCGGGTCAAGGCCTCCTCGAGCCTCATGGACACCGTGATTCTCGGCCTGATCGTCTTCCAGGCGTTTCTGGGTTTGGTCACCGTCATCTTCTCGTTGGGTCATCTGGACGGCGCGATGATGCTGACCCTTTCCAGCTGGGCACAGTCGATCATCTTCTTCAGCGGCGGCGCGGCGGACTACATGGCCGAGGTCTCCTGGATCTACAAGATTCATATCTTCCTGGGCATGACCATCATTCTGCTGTTCCCCTTCTCGCGCCTGGTCCATGTGTGGAGCGTGCCCTTCGGCTACGTGACCCGTCGTTACCAGCTGGTGCGCAAGCGGGGCTGAACATAGGCCTTGCCCACGTTTCTGGCAGGGCGCCGGGGGCAGGTCGAAGAGGAGGTCCTACGCCATGGATGGCGTCGGTAGCGCCCAGGGAAGGGTTCACAGCGCCTCCTCGACGGTCCGGCGCCCCGGGGCCTGCCGCCGGAAAAGCCCCTTTGTCAGGCCGCTTGAAAAAAGCTCCTAGGATTTAGTCATGCATAAGATCGATATCGAGATGATCCCGGGGGGCGCGAGCCCCCCTCCCATCCGGGTCGGCGAGGCCACCATCGCGGAGGCCGACATCGCCCAGGAGATGCAGTACCACCCGGCGGACAGCGCCGGTACCGCCCAGCTCAAGGCCGCCCGTGCCCTGGTGGTGCGCGAGCTGCTCCGCCAGCGCGCCGCCGCCCTGGGCCTGGCCGATGCCGACGGTTCGGACCTCGACGAGGATGATGCCATCATCGCCGCCCTGCTGGAGCAGGAGCTGGACGTGCCCGAGCCCTCGGAGGAGGACTGCCGGCGCTTCCACGCCACCCACGCCGAGCGCTTCAGTGAGCCGACGCGGCTGCAGGTTCGCCATATCCTGCTGGCCGCGGCGCCGGACGATGCCGAGGCTCGGGATGCCGGCTATCGTCTGGGCGAGAAGCTCGTCAAGGAGCTGGGCGAGCATCCCGAGCGCTTTACCGAGTTTGCCCAGCGTCACTCCTCCTGTCCCTCGAAGGAGGAGGGTGGCGAGCTGGGCTGGCTGGCCCCGGGCCAGACCGTGGCCGAGCTCGACGATGCCCTGCATCGCCTGCCCGAAGGACTCCATGATCGCCCCCTCGCCTCGCGCTACGGCTGGCATGTGGTCAGCATCGATGCCCGCCAGGGGGGGCGCGAGCGCCCCTATGAAGAGGTAGCCGAGCATGTGCGCCACAGCCTGCGCGAGCAGTCCACCCGCCGCGCCCTGCGCCACTATCTGATGGCGCTTCAGGCGGAGATCGGCGTCGAAGGCGTCAGCCTCGACGACGAGAGCGGCAGCGCCCTGATGCAGTAAACCCCTCCCTCGAGATCCTGTCGCCCCACCGGGCGGCAGGATCTTGCGCTTTCTTGATGCCCGTCACTTCCCCCACACCCCGCTCCGCCGCACCATGGCCGGAAAGGAGGCCCTCATGTCCCATGTTTCTGCCAATACACCCTTTGCCCCTCTCGGTATCGCCGTGCTGACCGTATCGGACACCCGCGGCTTCGCGGAGGATGGCAGCGGTGACCTGCTTTCCGCGCGCCTGACCGATGCCGGCCATACCCTGGTGGAGCGCTGCATCGTGCCCGACAACATCTATCGCATCCGGGCAGTGGTCTCGAAGTGGGTGGTACGCGATGACATTCAGGTGGTGCTGGTCAACGGCGGCACCGGCTTTACCACCCGCGATACCACCCCCGAGGCACTGGCCCCGCTGTTCGACAAGGCGGTCGATGGCTACGGCGAGCTGTTCCGCCATCTGTCGCTGGCCACGATCGGCACCTCCACCATTCAGTCCCGCGCCGTGGCGGGGCTTATCGACCGAACCCTGGTGTTTGCCATGCCCGGTTCGCCCAAGGCGTGTGCCACCGCCTGGGACGGCATCCTGCTCGAACAGCTCGATGCCCGTACCCGGCCCTGCAACTTCGTGGCCATGGTGCTGCCACGTGCTTCGAGCTGTGCCAGCCGCCAGCCCGAGGCGGCGCCTGGCGAGGCGCTGAGCGAGATGCAAAGCGGCGAGGAGATTGACGCATGAACTGCGGCTGCGCTGAGGTGATCACCCCGGGGCTGGTGGACCTGTTCGATGCGCGTGAGCGCATGGCCGCGGCGTCCCGTCCGGTGGCAGGGGTCGAGCGGGTGGCATTGGAAGAGGCCGAGGGGCGCGTGTTGGGTGACGCTGTCGCCGCCACCCTGGATCTGCCCGGCGTCGATAACAGCGCCATGGACGGCTATGCCCTGCGCCTGGCCGAGCTGACCCCCCGAGGCCTGCCGGTCATCCAGCGCGTACCCGCCGGTGCCGGCGTGATGCACCTCCCCGAGGGAGGCTGTGCGCGTATTTTCACCGGCGCCCCGGTACCCATCGGTGCCGATGCCGTGGTGCCACAGGAGAAGGTGCGTCTGGATGCCGAGGGCCGGGTGCATGTCGAGGGAGGCCTCTCTCCGGGGGCCAATATCCGCCGCCAGGGCGAGGAGAGTCGTGCCGGGACACCGCTGCTTGCCTCGAACACTCGTCTCGAGGCCGCCGCGATAGCCCTGCTGGCCAGTCATGGCATCGCCGAGGTAACGGTGAGGCGACGGGTGAGGGTCGCGCTGCTCTCCACCGGCGACGAGCTTATCGAGCCAGGCCAGCCGCGTGCCCCGGGCCAGGTCTTCGACAGCAACCGCGCGATGCTCAAGTCGCTGATGGCCCACCAGGGCATCGAGCTGATCGATATCGGCGTGGTTCTGGATGACCCTCATGAGCTGCATCGAGCCCTGGAACGGGCCCGCGACGAGGCCGATCTGGTAGTCTGTAGCGGTGGTGTATCGGTGGGCGAGGAGGATCATGTGCGCCCGGCCATCGAGCGGCTGGGGGGCATCGTCTTTCATGGGGTGGGGATCAAGCCTGGCAAGCCCTTCGCCCTGGGCTTTCTTGGCAAATCCCTCGACGCCGGCACACCGCTGGTCGCCCTGCCGGGCAATCCGGTGGCCTCGCTGGTGGGGTGGCAATTCCTCGCCCTGCCGCTGCTGCAGGGGCGCCAGGGCATGACGCCGCCACCGCTGCAACGCTTCCCGGTCAAGGCCGGCTTTACACGACGTGGACCGCGTGGGCGCCGCGAATTGCTGCGTGTCGTGATCGACTGGAGTTCCGGCACACCGGTGGCGCAGCTGGCCGGTGGGCAGGGGTCGCATATGCTGAGTGCCGCCAGCCAGGCCCATGGCTACCTGCTGGTCGACGCGGATACCGATGTGGAGGAACACCATGCCTATGGATACTGCCCAGCCGCCCAGTTCGGCCGCTGACCTGCTGTTCAAGCCGCGCCAGCTACGTGATCTGGTGCGCGGTGTGCCGTGGCTCGGTGCGCTCTCCGACGCGGAGGTCGAGGCGCTGCTCGAGGATTGCGAGCCGCGCACCCTGGCCAGCCGCGAGTGGCTGTTTCGCCAGGACACCCCTGCCGAGTGGCTGCATATCGTGATCAGCGGGGCGGTAAGGCTGGTGCGAAGTGCCGGCGACGGTCGGCTGGCCACCATCCGCTGCGTGGAGCGAGGGGGCACCCTGGGTGAACTGAGCATGGTCTCCCGAGAGGGTGTCTATCTCTACTCCTCCGAAGCGCTGCGCCGAACCCATGTGCTGTCGATCCCTGCCGCGCGCTGCCGCGAGGCCATGGATCGTCACCCCGAATGTCGCGCCGAGTTCATGAGTCGTCTGGCGCTGGAACTTACCGACCGTCTCGAGGACATGGCGCTGCTGACCCAGGGCGATGCCATGTCGCGGCTGGTCAGCTACATCCTGCGCCAGCTACCATCGGGGCGAAGCAACGAGCCGCGGGTGGTGCGCCTGACCATTCCCAAGCGCTGGCTGGCCGCCCAGCTGGCGGTGACCCCGGAGACCCTCTCCCGACTGCTGGGAAAGCTGCGCGACAGCGGCGCCATCAATATCGATCGTCAGCGGCTCACGGTGCTCGACGAGCAGAAGATGCGCGATCTGATGGTGGTCGACGAGTAAGCATAATCCAGATGGGCGGCTAGGCATTGCGGCAGGTGAGAGGGGTGGCGAATGAGAGAATCGGCGGCTGACGAGAGGGGAGAGCGTGCGACTGGAGTACACGGGCCCGTTGCCCGAGCAGGTGGGGTTTCTACTCCTGCCGCAGTTCTCGATGATGGCGTTCTTCGCCGCGGTAGAGCCGCTGCGTATCGCCAACCGTATCAGCGGTCGGCCACTGTTCGACTGGACGCTGATCAGCGTCGATGGCGAGCCGGTCACCGCCAGTAACGACATGACCCTGCTCGTCGACTGCGCCATCGACGAGGTTCACCATCTTCCCTCCCTGGCGGTATGCAGCGGTTTCGAGCCCGAGGCCTACCTCGGTCGTCCGTTGATGGCATGGCTGCACCGGCTCGACCAGGCCGGGGGTGCCCTGGGAGGGCTGGATACCGGCTGTTTCCTGCTCGCCGCCGCCGGCCTGCTGAAGGACGAGCGGGTCACCCTGCACTGGGAGAGTCTGCCCGTCTTCCGCGAACGCTTCCCCGCCATCCCCACCTCCGATGAGTTGTTCGAACTCGGCGAGCGGCGCTTCTCCTGTGCCGGCGGAGCCGCCGCCATGGACATGGCCCTGGCGGTGATCGCCCGGCGCCACGGCACGCGGCTGGCCATCGATGTCTCCGAACAGCTGATCCACGAACGGTTGCGCAGTCGCGGCGACCAGCAGCGGATGACCCTGGCGCGACGCCTGGGAACCCATAACCGTCGCCTTGTGGAGGCGGTAGCGCTGATGGAGCGCCACCTGGAAGCCCCATTGTCGGTGGCAGAAATCGCCCGCCGCTGCGGTGTCTCCTCGCGGCAGCTCCAGCGCCTCTTCGAACGCCACCTCACCACCACTCCGCGGAGCTGGTATCTAGGCCTGCGCCTGGAGCGTGCCCAGCACCTGCTGGTCGAGACCGACATGGATGTACTCGCCATTGGTCTGGCCAGTGGCTTCTCCTCCGCATCCAGCTTTTCGCGGGCCTTCAGCGAGCGCTATGGCCACTCCCCGCGGGAGGCACGCCGGCAGGGCTCTCAATAGCAGTTCCTTGAAGCCTTTTCTTTTGTCAACCATCTGAATATAAAGCGTATTTCGCTCGCCAATGGGGGCATTTGCACTAGTCATTGGTGCAACGGAAGGTGTCTGGCCATAGTCATTCGTACCAGCAGTAACCAGTACAACATGGCAAGCGAGGGGCGTCCCGATACCGGCATCTGAGGCCGGAAACGCCTGGCTGGTATGACGATTCCGTTGACACAAGAGGAGATAACAACATGCAACTGCCGTCACTTATCGAGATTCCCAACGGCGAGAAAGTGGTACCGACGTTCTCCGATAACGAGATGAAGGGGCGCCTCGCTCGCCTGCGCGACTACATGGCGAAGAACGAGGTCGACGCTGTTGTGTTGACCTCCTATCACAACATCAACTACTTCAGTGACTTCGTCTACTGCAAGTTCGGCCGCGACTACGGCCTGGTGGTGACCCAGGACAGCTTCACCACCGTGACCGCCAACATCGACGGCGGTCAGCCCTATCGTCGCAATCGCCTGGGCGACAACATCGTCTACACCGACTGGCAGAAGGACAACTTCTTCAAGGCCGTCAAGCAGCTCTGCGAAGGCAAGCGTCGCGTCGGCGTCGAGTACGACCACATGACGCTGCAGAACAAGCAGAAGCTGGTCGATGCGCTGGGTGATGTCGAGCTGGTCGACGCCGGCGTGCCCACCATGCAGATGCGCATGGTCAAGTCCGACGAGGAGATCGCGCTGATTCGCCAGGGCGCTCGCATCGCCGACGTGGGCGGCGTTGCCGTGCGCGATGCCATCTACGCCGGCGTGCCGGAGTACGAGGTGTCGCTGGCCGGTCAGGCCGCCATGGTGCGCGAGATCGCCAAGACCTACCCCAACAGCGAGCTGATGGATACCTGGGTGTGGTTCCAGTCCGGTATCAACACCGACGGTGCCCACAACCCGGTGACCAGCCGTCGCGTGCAGCCCGGCGATATCCTCAGCCTGAACACCTTCCCGATGATCTCCGGCTACTACACCGCCCTGGAGCGCACCATGTTCCTCGGACATGCCTCCGACGAGCACCTGCGTCTGTGGGAGGTGAACTGCGAGGTGCACCGCCGCGGTCAGGAGTTGATCAAGCCCGGCGTGCGTTGCTGTGACATCGCCCATGAGCTCAACGAGATCTTCGCCAAGCACGACCTGCTCAAGTACCGCACCTTCGGTTACGGCCACTCCTTCGGCACCCTGAGCCACTACTACGGCCGCGAGGCGGGTCTGGAGCTGCGTGAGGACATCGAGACAGTGATCGAGCCCAACATGGTGGTCTCCATGGAGCCGATGATCACCGTACCGGAGGGGCTGCCGGGTGCCGGTGGCTATCGCGAGCACGATATCCTGGTGGTCAACGAGCACGGGGCCGACAATATCACCGGCTTCCCGTATGGCCCGGAGCACAATATCATCAAGTAATGTTTTAACGACAAAGGGGGAGCTCTGCTCCCCCTTCTTGACGATAGCGTGCGGGGAGAAACGAGATGAGCAGTGTCAAGATAGAGAACCTTGACTGGGTTACCTACAAGTCGCTGACGGAAAGTGGTCAGTGCAGAATCATCCTCCCGGTGGGGGCCATCGAGCAGCATGGGCCTCATATGTCGCTCAATCCCGATGTGCTGATTCCCAGCCATATTGGCGAGAAGGTGGCGGAAAGAAGCAACAACATGCTGGTAGCGCCCGCCATCAGCTATGGATACAAGTCACAGGTAAAATCCGGGGGAGGCAACTTCTTTCCCGGCACAACCTGCGTGTCGGGCGCCTCGCTTGAGAACTATGTATTCGATGTGTTGCAGGCCTATGTCAACCATGGAAATCGCGAATTCATCCTGATCAATGGCCACTTCGAGAACTCCATGCACCTCTGTGAGGCCGCCGACAGGCTGGTCAACAAGTGCAAGGGTGAAGGCATTTCGATCAAGATCTATCTGCTCTCCTACTGGGACTTCATCAGCGAGGAGACCATCGAGAAGGTGTTCCCTGACGGCTTCACAGGCTGGGCCGTTGAGCATGGCGGTGTGCTGGAGACGTCGATCATGCTCAAGCTTCACCCTGAGCTCGTCGACATGTCGAAGGCCGTCGACGTGGAGCCGGCCACCTTCCCTCCCTACGATGTCTTTCCCCCCGACCCCTCCTGGGTAGCACCGTCCGGGACCCTGTCTTCTCCGCTCAATTCGACGCCGGAGAAGGGAGAAATGATCCTCGAGGAGTGTATATCGGGAATCGTATCGCACTTGAACTGATTCACTGTCATGGGCTCCGAATCACCCTCGGGGCCCAGAGATGTCAGGGATGATGCCAAGTACAATAATAGCGAGGTATCAAGATGTCAGATAAAGAACCGGTCACGGTCCCACGGTTCACGGGACGAGACCTCCCCCCCTTCGGGCGACTGGTCATCCAGTTTGCTCCTCCCGTTGCCATCATTGCGCTGATCCTGATGGTGCTTGGAAACCCCGATGGTGTTGCCTCGGTCATCTTCGACATGAGGACCTATGTCACGGGTGGCTTCACCTGGTTGTTTATCCTCTATTCGCTCTTTGCCGTCGCGGTATGCGGCTGGCTGGTGTTCAGCAAGGTCGGAAGTCGAGTCAGGCTGGGCGGCCCCAAGGCGAAGCCCGAATACAGCAACTTTGCCTGGTACTCGATGCTGTTCGCCTGTGGTCAGGGGATCGGCCTGATCTTCTGGTCGGTGGCCGAGCCCATCATGCTGCGTGACTCCAGCCCCGTCTTCGAGGCAATGGAGGGTAATGTGGCGGGCGGTGGTATCGTCTGGGCCTACTTCCACTGGGGCTTCACCGCCTGGGCCATGTACTGCGTCGTGGCGGTGTGTCTCGCCTATTCGCACCACAACCTGGGCAAGACCCTGACCTTCCGTGAGGCGACGGTGGATCTGCTGCCACGCTGGTCGCGTGGTGGTGCCGGCGTGGTCATCGAGTTGCTGGCAATCATGGCAACCATCCTGGGGCTCTCTACCTCCTTTGCCTTTGCGGCGATGCAGTTCACCGCGGGTCTAACTTCATTCACCGGAGTCTCCTCCGGGCCGACCATCTGGCTGTTTGTCATCGTGGGCCTGGGTGCCGCCGCGGCTATCTCGGCCTTCTTCGGCATCAGCAAGGGGATGCGCCTGATCAGTGAGACGAACTCGATCCTGAGTGTGGTACTGGTGGTGGCTGCCTTCATCTTTGGACCGACACTGTTCATCATCTCCAATATCACCCAGACCTTCGGTTCCTACTTCACGAACTTCGTACCCATGAGTTTCTGGACCGATGCCCCGAGCACGGCCGATCCGCTGACCTCCTGGCAGCAGAGCTGGAATGGCTGGTGGACCGTCTTCATCTGGTGCTGGGTGATTGCCTTCTCCCCCTTCGTGGCCGGCTTTATCGCCAGGATCTCGCGGGGTCGCACGCTGCGTGAATTCGTTATCGGTGTCACCATCATCCCCTCCTTTATCGTCATGCTCTGGATCGGGGTTCTCGGTTCCGCTGCGATCTATTACGACGACAAGAGTGGCCGTGGTATCTCCGATGCGGTGAATGCAGATGTTGCCAGCGGGCTGTTTGCGATGCTGGAGTCCATACCGGTGATCGGCAGCTTGCTGCTGGTGGTGGCGACGGTACTGGTGGCGACCTACTACGTGACATCCCTGGATGCCGGCACCTACGCCCTGGCGGAGTTCGTTTCCGCACCGAAGCGCGCTGGCGCCTGGTTCCGCGTGGTCCTGGTCCTCAGCATCGGTGCGGTAGCGACGGTACTGCTAACCCTGGGGGGCAGTGGGGTGGTCGATACGGTCCAGACTGGAACCATCATTGGTGCCTTCCCCTTCTCCATCGTGATCATTCTGATGATCGTGAACACCATACGGCGCCTGCGCAGTCGCGACAGGGCGACCAGAGAGCTGGAGATGGTGGTCAACGATCCCAACCCCAATGTGGAACTCAAGGTCAGCGAGGAGGGGGATGTCCGAACGGTATCCGCCAGTGAAATGAAACCTGGGGCGTCGAGCTCCTGACGCCCGACTACCCATCACACCTCTCAATAAGTTCGCTTGGCGATAGGGTGATGGGTAGCCATTAGCAGAAAGGCAGTTGGCCCGATAGGCGATCGTTATCGCTGTCTGAAGTGGCCCCCGAAATTCGGACCAGGCGCTAAGCTCTGATCAGACCGACCAGGAGACCCTGATCATGAGCAAGAA
>NZ_CANMVL010000012.1 GCF_947501415.1 uncultured Halomonas sp.
GGCGACCCGCGAGCCCTTCACCTTCATGATCATCGTGGGTGCCATCTACCTGTTGATCGCCAGCGTCTCCGAGTGGGGCTTCGCCCGCCTGCAGAAACGCTATGATGTCGGCTTCGGGGAGGTCAAGTGATGGATGCCCTGATGAGTCGACTCGAGACCCTGCTGGCCGACAACAGCATCTTCACCCTGCAGACCCTCGGCTACTACGGCGAAGGGCTGGTGACCACCGTGCAGCTGGTGTTCCTGTCGCTGGTGATCGGCCTGGTGCTGGCTATTCCCCTGGCCATCGGCCGCGGCTCACGGCATCGCTGGATCAGCCTGCCAATCTTTCTCTACTGCTACGTGTTCCGCGGCACCCCTCTGCTGATACAGCTTTACCTGATCTACTACGGGGTGGTGTTCGTCGAGGGCATCCAGGATACCTGGCTTTGGGTGCTGCTCGAGAAGCCCTTCGTGCCGGCGCTGGCCGCCTTCACCCTCAACACCGCGGCCTACACCACCGAGATCTTCCGTGGCGCCATCAAGTCCACCCCCCGCGGCGAGATCGAGGCGGCACGCGCCTATGGCATGACCCAGCGCCTCATGCTGCGCCGGATCGTGCTGCCCAGCGCCTTCCGCCGCGCGCTGCCCGCCTACGGCAACGAGGTGATCTTCATGCTCCACGCCAGCGCCATCGCCAGCGTGCTCACCCTCATGGACCTGACCGGGGCGGCGCGTTTCGTCTATGCGCGATTCTATGCCCCCTTCGACGCCTTCCTGTTCGTGGCGGCCATCTATCTGTGCCTGACCTTCGCCATCCTCTACTTCTTCCGCTACCTGGAGAAGCGTCTGCTGGTCCACCTCGGCACACAGGGGGGGCATACACGTGCACGCCATACCCGAGGATTGATGAGGAAAGGCGGTATCAAGGGAGCATCGTGACCAATATTGGCTGCTCCGGCATCCTCAAGAGGGTCGTCAAAACTGTTGCGTGGCGGACTCCAGCCGGCCGTCTGCAAAGCACAGGGTGAAGTGCTCGAGCGGGGCGGTGTCATGTTCACGCAGCAGCAACGTTAGCCGATTGCCGCGAAGCTCGGTGTACTCCAGGCGGGCTGCCTGGCCCTCCAGCCAGGCACTACCGGTGATATCCTGATACTTCTGCTTGAGCTCAACGCGGTACTGCCGGTCGTCTGGTCCTGTCCATTCCCATGTCCCCGCCACCTGGGCCGGCACAATCCATAGAAAGAGGTTGGTACCATTGATACGGCGTCGTTCATCCGCTCGCCAGTCGCCCATGTCAAAGGCGTGTGACACGATGCGGGCTCCCGGGCGCAGCGTGCTCAGCAGCCGCGGGCGCAGCTCCACGTTCACAGAGTCGAGAAGGTAGAGCGTAACGACGGTGGCCTCACTGATGTCCGCCGTGAACAGGCTCTCCTCAATGAAATCGACAAGATACTCGACACCTGTCCAGCCCGCATACTCCATGGCATCGGCGACCCTCAAGGGGTCAAGATCGATACCGATGCCGCGGGCATCGCGGGTTTTGGCCGCGGCAACCACAATTCGACCGTCTCCCGAGCCCAGGTCATAAAGTATGTCCTTCCGGCCGACATTGGCCAGACTGAGCATTTCCTCAATCACCGCTTCATCGGTGGGCACATAAGGCACGTCCAGTAACAGGTCTGGCTCCAGTGAATCGTTATCAAGGTCACTGACGAGGTCCGTAAACAATGGCGATACCTGTGTGTGGGGTTTCTGGGGCTATCGGTGGGGCTGTCGCGGCTGTGCCTGGATTCAGGCTGTCACGCCGCGGCCGCCGCTTAGGCGGTGCTGGCTCTTGTCGCTGTCCAACGCTTTCCGGTGCCATCCTCTGCGCGACGAGGCAGGGTGGATTGCGGTTATTCGCTATTCTATTTATGTGATTATAAAATAACTGATTATTCTATACTGTAATAAGGCGGTGAGGTTCTGGCAAATCGTTGTGTGGCCACCGACCGTTTTTGACCCTGGCAAGGAGGGGGTTGATGAAACAGAACAGCGCTGAGGCGTCCTGCGCAAAGAGCGTCATCACCACGGAGGCTCTGCCGATCAAGTTGTGGCTTGAGGCCGAACAGCTCGATGAGGGGGCGCTGGAGCAGGCGCGAGACCTGGCCAACCTGCCCTATGCGTTCCGGCACGTCGCCATCATGCCCGATAGCCACCAGGGATACGGCATGCCCATCGGCGGTGTGCTGGCCACCCGCGACGCTCTGGTGCCTAACGCCGTTGGCGTGGATATCGGTTGCGGCATGTGCTCTCTGCGGACGAGTCTCGACGCGATCGAGACGGCAGATCTGAAGGCGATCATGGGCCTGATCCGCGAGACGGTGCCCGTCGGGGCTGCACGCCACGAAGCTCCCCAGGATGAGGCCTGGATGCCCAAGCGCGAGGGACACCTGCCGATCGTGGCGAGCGAATACGACAGGGCGCTGTATCAGATCGGGACCCTGGGGGGCGGTAACCACTTTATCGAGGTGCAGAAGGGCTCGGATGGCCATGTCTGGATCATGATCCACTCGGGCTCGCGCAACCTCGGCTATACCGTGGCCAACCACTACCATGCGCAGGCGAAACGCCTGAACGAGGCCGAGGGGGAACGGGTGCCCCAGGATCTGGCCCACCTGCCGGCAACGTCCTCGGATTTCGCCCTGTATCGCGACGAGATGAATTACTGCATCGCCTTTGCGCTGGCCAACCGGCGGCTGATGATGGAGCGGGTAAAGCAGGCGTTCGCCGAGGTGTTGCCCGGGATCGAGTTCTCGCACTTTATCAACAAGCCGCACAACTTTGCGGCCGAGGAGGAGCACTTCGGCGAGCGGGTAATCGTGCATCGCAAGGGCGCGACGCGGGCCAGGGCCGGGGAGTGGGGGATGATTCCCGGCTCCCAGGGCACCCGCTCCTTCCTGGTGAGAGGCAAGGGCGAGGCCGACTCCTTCGCGTCGTGCTCCCACGGCGCCGGTCGAGTGATGAGTCGTGCCCAGGCCCGCAGAAGGCTGGACTTCAAGGAGGAGGTGAAGCAGCTCAAGCAGCGTGGCGTGCTGCACGCCCTGCGCGGGCGCAAGGATCTGGACGAGGCCCCTGGCTCGTACAAGGATATCGATGCGGTGATGCGTAACCAGACGGACCTGGTCGAGGTGGAGGTCGTGCTGGAGCCGCTGGCCGTGATCAAGGGGTGAGCCAGCATCGCCAACGCGGTGGTATGTGAGGTGAGTGGCGGATTATCTTGGCTGATGTGAGGGCCTCCCTGTTTCCGGCTCTTATGTTATCTTATAACATTTGCAGCCAACCCCAAGGATACCCCCCATGCCCGAGCCTCTGGCCAATATCCCCGTTCACCTGATCACCGGCTTTCTGGGCAGCGGCAAGAGCACCCTGATCCACCGCCTGATCGAGCAGAAGCCGCCCGGTGAGCGCTGGGCGGTGCTGATCAATGAGTTCGGACAGGTGGGAATCGATCAGGCGATGTTCGAGGCCCGCGATGACCTGGTGGTAAAGGGGCTGCCCGGTGGCTGTCTCTGCTGCCAGCTGGCCTTCGTGCTTCAGGCGACGCTGGTCAACCTGCTTCATCGTTATCGTCCCGATCGGGTGATCGTGGAGCCATCGGGGCTGGGTCATCCAGCGGGGCTGCTGGAGGTGCTGCGAGGCGAGGCCTTTGCCGAGGTGCTGGATGTGCGCAGCATTGTGGCCCTGCTTGATCCCCGCCGCCTGGATGATCCGCGCGCCCGCGAGCACGAAACCTTCCGCGATCAGATCGCCATGGCCGACGGGGTGGCGCTGACCATGACCGACCTGGCCACTCCGGCACAGCGATCCGCCGCAGGCGAGTGGCTGGAAGGGTTCTGGCCCCCCAAACGCTGGGTCCTCGAAGCGCCTGGTGGTGCGCTCCCCCTGGCGCAGCTGATGGCTGGCGAGGAGGGTGAAGAGAATGGTGAAAGAGCGCCAGTGATGCGGGAAGTGCTCGACAGCGAGGCTCATCGTCGCCTGCGGGAAGCCGCGAGCAATGTTCTGGCCCCAGGAGCGTTCGAAGCCCCGTTACCCGAGCGGGGCAGGCCGCAACGCGAAACCGGCGGCGCCCTGGGGCATGCGACCCTCGGGTGGCGCTGGCATCCTCAGGACACCTTCGACCTCGATCGACTGGGAAATGTGCTGAGCGAGCTGCCCCAGTCGCTCAGGGTAAAGGGGGTCTTTTCTACCGATGCCGGCTGGAAGCTATATAACCGCGCCGACGGCGTGCTGACCCTCACCGACAGTGCCTGGCGCCGCGATTCGCGCCTCGAGGTCATCGGCGAGACGGGCAGCCTGCCGGATGAGCGACAGCTGGAGGCGGCGCTGGCGGCCTGCCTGGTAAGCGCAGCCTGATGCCCGGGGCTCTCCCTCAATCATTGCCGGAACAGTCGCCAGGAGGGCTGATCACAACACGAGGTGTTTCAGGGGCATCCAGATCCCCATGGCCATCATGATCAGGTTCTCGGTCAGGGAAACGAACCCCAGCGGAACATTGCTGTTGCCCCCGACGCAGGCGCACTTCAGCTCGCGCTTGTCGATATAGACGGCCTTGAAGACCGAGATGGCGCCTACCGTGCCGATAAACAGCGCCAGGGGCGCGGCAAGCCAGATCAGGGCGCCAGCCAGCATCAGCAGACCGGCCAGGGTTTCGGCGAAGGGGTAGAGATAGCCGTAGGGTACATGGCGCTGGGCGAGCAGGTCATAGTTGAGAAACATGGTGCTGAAACTCTCTACATCCTGCAGCTTCTGAAGACCCAGCAGGGTCATGGCGGTGGCAATTGCATACTCCGGCATGCGTGACGAGAAGAGCGTGCCACCGGCCACCCAGCTCACCGCCAGGCCGATCAGCAGAGAGATCGCAAAGATGGCGATGACCGGTCGATAGGTCGTCTCCTTCTCGCCGGGAACACTCATTCCCAGGTAAGCACGAACCTCTTCATAGCCCCCCACGCGCTTTTCACCGATATAGACCTGCGGGGTGGTGTCGACCCCCGCCTGCTCTTGAAAGTCCTCGACGGCCTGGCGTGAGGTAAGGGGATGGTCGTCTACCGTGTAGCCCTTGCGCTCGAGCAGATCCACGGTCTTGAGACCGAACGGGCAGAGATGCTGCTCCATCTTCATGCGGTAGACATGCGCCGTTTCATGCTGGGTAGACGCTGTAGAAGAGGGGGTGCTCATAACATCAACCTCCTTATCAGGCCTGAATTCAAGCGATACGCCTGGCCGCTTGCATGCAGGCTCTGCCGCCATGCTCGCCAGGGGTGTATGACCTAAGCACTTGTCACCTTAGACCCTTGTTCCACCCAAGGGTCAATGTCGGTGTTGGGGTGGGGCGGTCAGGGTTCAGGTCAAGGCGGTGATTTAAGTAGGCGAGGGCGGCCCCTTGCGCTTGTTCAGAAAGAGGCGGGGGTAACAAACCATAGGGCCGTGGTTTCTCCTTCGCTCAGGTTCCGGTGAGCGTGGGGTTCGCTACTGGTGAACGATAGACAGTCACCTTCCTCCAGGACGTATCGATCGTCACCCACCATGACCTCCAGGCTGCCCTGGAGTACCAGCACGGCCTCATGGCCCTTGTGCGAATACGGTTCACTCTCTGTGCTGGGGGGGTAGCTCGAGTAGATGACTTCCAGGTTGTTGTTACTGCGGGGGGTTAGCAGCTGATCGACGATGCCGTCCTGATACTGGATCTCGATACGCTGCTTTCTCTTGACGAGTCGATCGTCGAGGGGGCGCTCACTCCCTTCAGCTCCCTCTTGCGGGTCCGAGAAGAGCCACTGCATGGTCACGCCCAGCGCTTGGGCGATCTCCACCAGAGAGCCGATCGAAGGTTGACTGATCCCCCTCTCAATCTGGCTCAGATACCCATGCGAGAGGCCGGTGCGCTGGGCGAGTTGTACCAGGGTCAGGCCCTTCAGCTTACGGAGACTGCGAATCCGCTTCCCCTGAAGGTGAGTGCTTGGGGTCATGGTGGTAGCTGCCCTGTAGGAAAGATTGTCTCGCATATTGTACCGCATGCTTCTCAATGTCTTTATCAGCAGCACAATACTAAGGTCTTATGAGTATTGGTAAAAATTTTAGTATATTTTTTCACTCTGAGTGATATCTCAACCTGGTGGTTCATACAAAGGTTTACTAATACAAGGACAATCCTATGAACATCTACTTCTGGGGGCTGCTGGTCAGCCTCGCCATCTATCTGTTGGTTGGCAATTACGCCGGCCGAAAGGTCAAAGGGCTGGACGATTATTTCGTAGCGGGTCGACGCGCCCCAACATTACTGATCGTCGGCACTCTGGTGGCAAGCTTCCTGAGCACCAATGCGTTTCTCGCCGAGACGGGGTTTGCCTACGATGGATATGCCTTCCTGATGCTCGCCCTGGTGGGGGTCAATACCAGTGGCTACGTGATCGGGGCGGTATTCTTCGGACGCTTCGTACGCCGCAGCCGTGCCCTGACCATTCCTGAGTTCTTCGCCAAACGTTTCGACTCCCGCGCCATGCAGGTGCTGGCGGGGGTCACCACCGTGATCGGCCTGACCGCGTACCTGTTGGCCGTCACCCAGGGGGGATCGATTCTGATCGCCGACGTGGCGGGCATTCCCACCGGGGTGGCATTGGTCTTGATGTGGCTGGGCTACATGATCTTCACGCTCTATTCCGGTTCTCGCGGCGTGATGCTGACCGATACCATCATGTTCCTGCTGTTTACCTTGGTCTCGATCCTTGCGCTGCCCTATCTGTTCGGCGAAGGCGGCAGCTGGCAGTCGACGCTAACGGCTCTCGCTACCTATGAGGACAAGCCAGGTATTATCGCCTGGCATGGCCTGACGGGAGAGGGCGCCTACTGGGCATCGGGGCGCGAGGCCTTGATCTGGGCGTTGGTGCTCGGTGCCTCCTGGTCGCTAGTGCTGGCGGTCAGCCCCTGGCAGACCAGCCGCTATCTGATGGCCAGAAGTGAGCATGTAGTAGTGCGCTCGGCCTGCATTTCGGGTCTGGTGCTTGCCGGTCTGTATGTCGTGTTGATGTTTGGCGGTGCGGCCATCAACCTGGCCAACCCGGACATCTCACCCTCTGAGCGCGTCATGGTATGGGCCGGCATGAACATGATGCCAACCCTGCTCGGGACCCTGTTGATCTCCGGCATCATGGCTGCCGCCCTGTCGTCGTGCTCGACCTTTCTGTCACTGATCGGCTTCAGCGTATCCAACGATATCCTCAAGACCTCCCGCAAGGAGGATAGCAAGGCGCTGCGCACCAGTCGGATCATCATGTTCGCTGCCGCCACGATCAGCCTGCTACTGGCGTATTTCCAGCCGCCGGCGGTGATGTGGATCACCTACTTCGCGGGAACCCTGTTTGCTTCGTCCTGGGGGCCGGTGGCATTCCTGTGTATCTGGAATCGTAGCATCACCGCCCCGGCGGCCTTTATCGGCATGCTGGTAGGGTTCGTGGTCAATATCGGGGCCAAGCTGCTGGACCAGGCCGGTGTGGTGTCGTTGCCGGTCTACCTGGACCCCTTCATCCTGGGCTTCGTGACCAACCTTGTATGCCTGCTGGTGATCTCCCGTGTCACCCGTCCTCGGGATTCCGCCCTGCGCTATTTCGATGAGCTGCATCGTACTCCAGAGGAGGAGCTCGATCCGGTTGAGGTGAACAAGACCCTGGCTTGGCCTCTGGTGGTCATGGTGGCTGGTCTTGTCATCGCCGGATTGCTGGTCGCCTTCTACGCCATCCCCTATGCCACGGCGCAGGGGCGTGACTTCCATCTGTTCAGCGGCGAGGGCCTGCTGTCGATGGGCTACGGCCTATCGGTCTTCTGTGTAGGGCTGCTGGCTTTCTGGCAGGTCAAGCGTGTCTACGGCCACAAGTCACAACGCCGTGAGCAAACTCACCAAGCAGCGGAGGCCCAGCAATGAGTGCTCAGGAGCTGTTTCCAAACCTGTTTTCACCGTTCCGTATCGGCCCCTGCACGATCCCCAATCGGATCGTGTTTACCGGCCACGATACCTGCCTACCCGAGGATGGCATCGTTAACGATGCCCTGGTGGCGTATCTCGAGAAGCGCGCCCGCCATGGCACTGGCCTGATTGTGTTGCAGGTCTCCGGGGTACATGAGAGTGCCCGCTATACGTCGCACCTGCTGATGGCCAACGACGACGCCTGTATTCCCGGGTATCGACGCCTGGCTGAAGCCTGTGGGCAGCACGGAAGTGTACTGTTCGCCCAGCTTTTTCACCCCGGTCGCGAGATCATGGAGTCGTCGGATGGTTTGAGGCCTGTTGCCTACTCCGCCTCCGGCGTGCCCCAGGAGCGTTTCGGGGTGATGCCCCGTGGCCTGTCGCGCGCCGGGATCCACGAGATCGTCGAGAGCTTCGCCGCGGCTGCCCGGCGCATGTGCCTGGCTGGTATCCAGGGTGTCGAGATTCTCGCCAGCCACGGTTACTTGCCAGCCCAGTTCCTCAACCCTCAGGTCAATCGGCGTGATGATGAGTACGGTGGCAGCTTCGCCAACCGTGTACGCTTCCTCGAGGAGGTCCTCGACGCCATTCGTCGTGAGGTCGGCGATAGGATGGCCGTTGGGTTGCGCCTCTCCTGTGATGAGCGGGACGAACAGGGGATGGGCCAGGACATCGCCATCGAGACCCTCCGCCATCTGGAGAGCCGCCTCGACTATGCCAGTGTGGTGGCCGGCACCTCCGCCACGCTTGGCGGGTCGGTGCATATCGTGCCGCCGATGAGCTACGAGAGTGCCTACCTGAGTAAGGAGTCACACTCCCTGCGGTCGGACCTCTCCCTGCCGCTGATCCTGACCGGTCGCATCAACCAGCCCCATGAGGCCGAAGAAGTCATACGGTCCGGAGCGGCTGACCTGTGCGGCATGACCCGGGCGTTGATCTGCGACCCGGCCATGCCGGCCAAGGCCCGTCGGAATGATGCCGACGGTATTCGAGCCTGTATCGGCTGCAATCAGGCCTGCATCGGACATTTTCACCGTGGCATACCCATCTCCTGTATACAGTACCCGGAGTCGGGTCGCGAGCTTCTCTATGACGATCTCGGCCGTGCCGAAATCTCGCGGCGGGTAGCGGTGATCGGTGGTGGACCGGCGGGCATGAAGGCCGCCATGGTGGCTGCCGCTCGTGGACATGAGGTCACCCTGTTCGAGGCCGGGCGCCGGCTTGGCGGGCAGGCCAACCAGGCCCAGTTGTTGCCGGGGCGCAGCGAGTTCGGTGGCCTGATTACCAACCTGATGGAAGAACTTAAGCGTGCCGAGGTCGAAGTGGCGACCCAGAGACACGTTACACCACAGGCACTGGTCGCGGAGGGCTTCGAGCGAGTCATAGTGGCGACCGGGGCCCGACCCTACACGCCGCCTCTTGAACTATTGGGTGAGCTACCGGTGAGCCAGGCCGTGGCGCTGCTCGATGGCGCCTCATTGCCGGGTGGTCATGTGGTGATCTACGACACTCAAGGGGACTGGGTCGGAGTTGGTGTGGCCGAGCTGCTGGCCCGAGAAGGAGCGCGGGTTACCCTGGCGGTCAACGGCCTGCACCCCGGGGAATCGCTACAAAGCTATGTACGTGATTCTACCGTGGCGCGTCTCCACGATCTGGGGGTGCGGGTGATGACCTATGCTCGCGTCTTCGGCGCCGACGACGATAGCGTCTACTTCTATCACACCGGCGGAGCCGAGCCGATGGTTGTCGAAGGAGTCGATCATCTGGTGCTCTCCTGCGGGGGAGAGCCGGTTGTGTCTCCGGAGGATGAGGATCGCTGGGCCACGCTACCGGTCACCCTGGTTGGCGACTGCCTGGCCCCGCGCACCGCCGAAGAGGCGGTCTACGACGGCTTGAAGGCCGCCATGGCTATTTGAATTCACTGGAGCATTGAGCACGATGAAGATTCTCGTCGCGGTCAAACGCGTCATCGACTACAACGTCAAGATCCGCGTCAAGCCGGATCACTCCGACGTCGACCTCACCAACGTCAAGATGGCCATGAATCCCTTCTGCGAGATCGCCGTGGAAGAGGCGGTACGCCTGAAGGAGAAAGGGGTGGCCACCGAGGTGGTCGCGGTCACCGTGGGGCCCAAGGCCGCCCAGGAGCAGCTGCGCACCGCCCTGGCGCTGGGCGCCGATCGCGCCATTCATGTCGAGAGCGACGAGCGCGTCGAGTCGCTGGGTGCCGCCAAGGCACTGGCCAAGCTGGTCGAGGAAGAGCAGCCGGGCCTGGTCATCCTCGGCAAGCAGGCCATCGACACCGACAACAACCAGACCGGCCAGATGCTCGCCGCGCTGACCGGCCTGCCCCAGGGCACCTTCGCCTCGGAAGTGGCCGTGGACGGCGACAAGGTGCAGGTAACCCGTGAGATCGACGGCGGCCTGCAGACCGTCGAGCTCTCCCTGCCGGCCATCGTCACCACCGACCTGCGCCTCAACGAGCCGCGCTACGCCAAGCTGCCCGATATCATGAAGGCCAAGAAGAAGCCGCTGGACGTCAAGAGCCCGGCGGATCTCGGCGTCGAGATGGCGACCCGGACCAAGCTGCTCAAGGTCGAGCCGCCGGCCGAGCGTCAGGGTGGCATCAAGGTGGGCTCCGTGGACGAGCTGGTCGACAAACTGAAGAACGAGGCGAAGGTGATTTCATGAGCATTCTGATCCTGACCGAACACCATGACGGCGCCCTGGCCGGCGCCACCGCCCATGTGGTTGCGGCCGCCAAGGCCATCGGGGGGGATATCGATGTGCTGGTGGCCGGCGAAGGCGTCGCTGCCATCGCCGAGGCCGCCGCCAAGCTGGACGGCGTCAGCAAGGTCCGCGTGGCCGACAACGCCGCCTACGCCCACCAGCTGGCCGAGCCGATGTCGGCGCTGATCAATGAGCTCGCCGGCGACTACAGCCACGTGCTGGCCGCCGCCTCCACCACCGGCAAGAACGTGTTGCCGCGGGTCGCCGCGCTCAAGGACGTGGCGCAGATCTCCGAGATCATCGCAGTGGAATCGCCCGATACCTTCAAGCGTCCCATCTACGCCGGTAACGCCATCGCCACCGTGCAGAGCGAGGACGCCCTGAAGGTGATCACCGTGCGCACCACCGGTTTCGATGCGGTAAGCGAGGGCGGCAGCGCCGGCGTGGAAGCGGTCGACTTCGTCGCCGACAACAGCCAGTCCACCTTTATCAAGGAGGAGCTGGCCCAGTCCGACCGTCCGGAGCTGGGGGCCGCCAAGGTGGTCATCTCCGGTGGCCGCGGCATGGGCAACGGCGACAACTTCAAGTTGCTCGAAGGGATCGCCGACAAGCTGGGCGCCGCCGTGGGCGCCTCGCGCGCCGCCGTGGATGCCGGCTTCGTGCCCAATGACATGCAGGTGGGGCAGACCGGCAAGATCGTCGCGCCGGAGCTGTATATCGCCGTGGGCATCTCGGGCGCCATCCAGCACCTGGCCGGCATGAAGGACTCCAAGGTGATCGTGGCGATCAACAAGGACGAGGAGGCGCCGATCTTCCAGGTAGCCGACTATGGCCTGGTAGCGGACCTGTTCGACGCCCTGCCGGAGCTTGAGCAGAAGCTCTGATAACGATCGTGATCTTCCAGGTCGCGCTCTCGATGAGCTGCGGCCTGGTGGCGGATCTGTTCGATGCCCTGCCGGAGCTTGAATAGAAGCTCTAGGACAAACAGGTACCATCCGCACCGCCTATGGTCTGATGGCGGATGTCTACCGAGATTGGCCGGTGCTCCGATTGCCATTACGTCGACACGCTACGTCATGGCATTTCGATCAAACGCTGCTGATCCACAGGATCCGAGCTGGCTCCGGACTTTTCGAGATCACCGCGTGACCCATCTGGCTATCCAGTGCCAGGCTGTCGCCGACCTGGAGCCGAACTGGCTCATAGTGCTCGGTCCAGACTTCCACTTCCCCCTCCTGCACGACTATCTGCTCCTGTCCGGCATGCTTCTGTAGCTCGCCGAACTCTGCGATGTCGGTGTTCAGCACCGTCGTGGCAAACACCAGGAAATCCTTGGTGAGCATATCGCTGCAGAGCAGTTCGAAACGGTAGTTGGGGGTTTCCACAACCGGGCCGCCTCCCGCTCGAGTCAGCGTGCGCCAGCCGCTAGGAGAGCTGCGTTCGGAATAGTAGAACAGCTCGCTGACCTCTACCTCCAGGGCCGCGGCCAGGCCAACGATGACGTCGTAGGTCGGGGAGAGGCGGCCATTCTCGATGCGCGAGATGCTGGCTGCCGAGGTCCCTGATGCAGAGGCCACCTGGGCAATGGTTAGCTCCCTGGATAGTCGAAGCGCCTTCAGGCTCTTGCCAATTGAGCCGGGTTTACGGCGCCGTTCAAGGGGCCGTGGAAGCACTGTCGAGGTGTCACTCATGGCGCCCTCTCGTTTCAACGATTATAAAAATATACCTTAATAATCAATAGTATATACGTTGTATTTCTATTTTTGACTTGATATTGCGTATATGCAATCCTGAATCAGGGTCCCGGAAGATTCAAGCAGCTTCATATTAGTGGTGGCCGCAGCCCTCGTGTGATGCGGCTTTTTTCTTTCTTGATGCCCGACTCATACACAAGAAGACCTTGAGGGGATAAACATGAATAACAGGAATCGACTGGTTGCGGGCATCACCCTGGCGACTGCCCTGGCGGCTGCCACCACAGGTGTCAGCGCAGCCGATAAAGAGTGGAAGATGGCTACCCCATGGGGCGGAGGGCCCTGGCTGGAGCGTGACGCTCAGACTTTTGCCGATTACGTCAACCAGCTGACCGCCGGCGACATCGAGATCGAGGTTTTCCCGGGGGGGACCCTAGGCGGCGCTCTTCGCGTGACCAACACCGTCAAGGCGGGGGTTGCCGATGTAAGCCACAACTACATCAACTACGACTATGGCACTGACCCTACTGCCGCGCTGCTTGCCGGCCACTCCAGCGGTCTGACGCCGGAAGAGTTCATGATGTGGATGTATGAGGGCGGTGGTGCCGAGCTTTACGAAGAGTTCCGGCGCGAAGTCTTCGATGTTGTGGCCTTCCCGTGCTCGATCCTGGGTACCGAGCTCTTCCTGCACTCGAACAAGAAGGTCCAGACACTGGAGGACTTCCAGGGACTGCGACTGCGGACTTCGGGTGCCTGGGCCGAAATCGCCTCACGTCTGGGGGCATCCACCGTGGTCATGGCCGGCAGTGAGATCTACAACGCCCTGGATCGCGGTGTGATCGATGCCGCCGAGTGGGGTAGCCCGGAGATGAACAAGCCCACCGGCTTCCAGGATGTGGCGCAGTATGTCGTGCTGCCCGGCGTGCACCAGTCAGGAGGCTTCCTGGAGTGTCAGGTGAATCAGGACGCCTGGGATGAACTGGATCCTGAGCAGCAGGAGCTGCTGCGTCTGGCCGGCAAGCTCAGTGTGTTCGATTCCTGGCTGGCCAGCTCCTACGCCGACCTGGAGGCCTACCAGGAGCTGGTCGAAGGCCCCAATGAGATCGTCCAGCTGGACCCTGCCTTTGTCGATGCGATCTACGAGGAAACTCGCAAGTGGGAGGATGAGCACGCCGAGGACAATGAGTGGTTCGCACGTGTGCTGGAATCTCAGCGCAACTTCAAGGACTCCATGTCGAACTGGCAGCAGTATCGTCTGCCTATCGGCGCGATGGGCCGCGAGTAACGGCTAGCGCCTCCGTCTAGATGTGGCGCCAGGAGGAGAGAGGCCCGTCAGCCTCTTCTTCCTGACGTCCACATCTGGGTGTGGCGTCCCCACCGATAATCCCATCTGGGAAAACTGAAATGAATCTGATCCATACAATTGAGCGGCTGACCCGCTGGGCAGGGTGGTTAGGCGCGGTGCTGACCTTTCCCCTGATCGCGGCGCTGGTGTACGAGGTGTTCAGCCGCTATGTGCTTGGCAGGCCGACACTCTGGGCATTCGAGGTCAGCTATATGGTCATGGGAGCGATCTTCATGCTGGGCATGGCCAATGCACTGCGCCAGGGTCAGCACGTGAGTGTCGATCTGTTGAGTCAGCGCTGGGCTGACCGAACCAATGCCGCGGTGCGCCTGGCGGGATACTTGCTGTTTCTCCCGGTGTTGGCCTGGTTGGTGTGGGAGTTGGGTGCGTATGTCATCGACGCGCTCGAGAGTGGTGAGCGCTCGGGGCGTTCGGCCTGGAACCCGGTGGTCTGGCCGGTATTCCTTAGCTGGTGGCTCGGCTTTCTGCTGCTTCTGCTCCAGGTCATCGCGGAAATCTTGAAGGCAGTGGCTACGCTGCGAGGCAATCCGCCCGTCGGGGAGGGTTCCGCATGAGTGATTTCCTGTCGCTGGCCATGTTTCCGGCACTTATCGGACTGATCATTACCGGTTTCCCGATCGCCTTTTCCATGATTCTGGTCGCCACGCTGTTCGGCATCTTCCTGTTCGGCGATGCTGCCGCCTATCAGCTACTGACCAAAATCGAAGACACCGCCTCCAACTCGATTCTCGCGGCGGTGCCGCTGTTTATCTTCATGGGAGCGATGCTAGAGCGCTCGGGCATCGCCGAGCGCCTGTTTACGGCGATTCACTTCTGGACACGGCGACTACCCGGTGGCCTCGGGGTCGGGGCAGTTGTCATGGGTACCCTGTTCGCGGCGGCGAGTGGCGTGGTGGGTGCCACCGAGGCGGTGATCGGCCTGCTGGCCATTCCGGTCATGCTCAAGCACAACTACAGCAAGTCGCTGATGTCCGGCACGATCTGCGCGAGTGGCTCGCTGGGAACCGCCATCCCCCCATCGATCACGGTGGTGGTGCTGGGACCGGTCGCCAGCGTGTCGGTCGGGTCGCTGTTCAGTGGCCTGATGATGCCGGGCTTCCTGATGGCCATCCTGTTCCTGCTCTATATCGTGCTGGTGGCCTATCTGAAGCCCGAAATGGCGCCACGAATGCCCGTGGAGGAGGATGACACGAGCTGGGGCGAGAAGGTACGCGTCACGCTGTTGGCCCTACTGCCCACCCTGGCACTGATCATGACGGTGCTCGGTACCATTCTGCTGGGGATTGCGACGCCTACCGAGGCCGCGGCCTGTGGTGCGCTGGGCGCGGTGGTGCTGGCTCTGGCCTACCGTACCTTGAGCTGGGACGTGCTGTGGAACTCCGCGCTGCGCACCCTGAACATCTCGGCGATGATCCTGCTGATCGTGCTGGGCGGTAACATGTTCGCCGGTGTCTTCTTCGCTGCCGGTGGCATGGCGACCGTGCAGTCGTTACTGATGGATACCGGCATGAGCCCCTGGATGGTGATCGGCATGATCCTGTTGATCGCCTTCCTGGCCGGTTTCGTGCTGGACATGATCTCGGTGGTGCTGATCGTCATTCCGGTGGCCATGCCCATCGTGCGTGCCCTGGGGTTCGACGAAATCTGGTTCTGCGTGGCATTCCTGGTGGTGATGCAGACAAGCTACCTGACCCCGCCGCTGGCGCCGTCGATTTTCTATCTCAGGGCCATCACGCCACCCGAGGTGACCCTAAGGCATATGTACGCCGGCGTGGTGCCGTTTATCGTGGTGCAGCTGATAGTGCTCGCGCTGGTGCTCGCCTTCCCGTCCCTGGCGATGTGGTTGCCTGAGCAGCTGAGTGGTCCGTCATGGTGACGAGTGTTGAATTTTCACGGAGCATGAATTGATGAAGGACCATGAAGCGCGCCAAGAGGCGACCGTCCACCTTGACCGTGATGCCCTGATGGCCCTGTGCCATCGAGTCCTGGCGCATCATGGCTTCACCGAGGAGCAGGCCAGCGCCCTCGCTGGCACCCTGGTGGCCGCTCAGCTGGATGCGAGCCACTCCCATGGCATCTATCGGCTGCTGGGTATCATCGACACCGTCAGGAAGGGGGGCGCCGTTGCCGATGCGGTCCCCGAGGTGGAGGACGTGGCGCCCGGCGTGGTGCGTGTCGATGCCAAGGGGGGCTTTTCTCCCTGTGCCTTCGAGCTCGGTCTGCCGCATCTGGTGGCCAAGGCGCGTGATGCGGGGATCGCCCTGATGGCGATCAACCACTGCGTGCATACCACGGCGCTGTGGGTCGAGCTCGAGCGGCTGACCGAGCAGGGGCTGGTAGGCATTGCCTGCAACCCGACGCAGGCCTATGTGGCCCCACATGGCGGCAAGCAGCCGCTGTTGGGCACCAACCCCATTGCCTTCGGCTGGCCCTATCCCGGCGATGCGCCGTTCACCTTCGACTTCGCCACCAGTGCCATCGCAAGGGGGGATATCGAGCTGTATCGGCGTGAGGGAAGGGCGATCCCCGAGGCGTGGGGCGTCGATCGTCATGGCGCGCCCTGCAGCGACCCCGCCGAGGTGCTCGATCATGGCGCCATGACCCCCTTCGGCGAGCACAAGGGGTCGGCGCTGGCGATCATGATCGAACTGATGGCCGGCCCGCTGATCGGTGATCTGCTCAGCGTCGAGTCCAGCGAGCATGATGAGGGGCGGCGTGGATTGCCGTATCATGGCGAATTGATCATTGCCATTGACCCTTCGCGCCTGACGGGGGAGGCGTCGAGCGCCCATATGGAGCGCTCGGGGCGCCTGTTCGAGGCGATCCTTGGGCAGGGGGCGCGTCTCCCTTCTCAGCGCCGTTATCGCGAACGTGCCCGTAGCCTGGAGCATGGGGCCGAGGTGCCACTCGCGTTGGTCAATGATATCGAGGCGCTGCTCGACTGAGCGGCGTCAGGGGCCGGGCGAGGGCACTGATACCCGCTCGCCGGCCCCGTTCGAGCCGACACTTAAAAGGAGTTAATCCGATGTTGAAACGCCATCTTTTCGTGCTGGTAACGCTGCTGGCGGTCCTGGTAATGGCCGGTTGCAGCTACACGCCAGCACGTATCAAGTCCGAGCCGTTGATCGAGATCGACGATGGCCGCCATCACGACCGTGACCATCGCCATGGGCATGGTGGCGATTTCTGTCCGCCGGGGCAGGCCAAAAAGGGGCGCTGCTGACCAAGTCCTTGCCTCTCGCTCTTGCCTCAAGCCCTCGGCACACCGCTGCCGGCTCCCGGGCCGCAGTGTGGTGGTCACGTGGTGGCGCGGCGAAACTGAAGTCAACCGCTGGATGAATGCAGAGGCCGGCTAGCGGTGAGAGCCCGACCTAGTCGCCAGGCGGATGGTCCTTCACTTCCTTGTCTGCCAGGGCGGCCGCCACGGCCTCTTCCCACTCACCTTCCGTGATGTCCCACTGCTTCATCTCCTTCTGGTCGGCGGGGCCTTCGGCGGCCTTGCGCAGCTGCTCTTCGGAGCCCTTCTCGTAGCAGTGCCGGGCAAAGGCCCGGGTCTTGGTGTCGTTCAACTGGTCGATCACTGACATATTGCTACCTCCTCTTTCCTGAGCCTTGGGACTGCCTGGTCCATGAACCAGGGCGATATGGCATCGTTTGTTGCTGGTGGGCCTGGTCGGTCAGCTTCACCCTGGTTAGGCAGCCGTACCCAAGGCAGGGTGCCACCGCCACGGTCGATACTTCAACTCGGCCGGTGTTTCAACTTGCCAAGTGCTGCAACTCGACAGGCCTTCCATCCACCAAGAAGGCTCAGGCGTTGCTGCCGGAACCGCGCCGCAGAACCAGGGCGGCCAGCAGCGCCGAGGCCACCATCAGAACCAGGGCGGCGGCATTGAGCACCGGGGTGGAGCCTTCGCGCAGCCGGTTGAACAGTGCCACGGTCAGCGGGGTATCGCTGCCGGTGAGCATCACCGTGGTATTGAAGTTCTCGAACGACATCAGGAAGGCCATGGCGGCGGCGCCGAAGATGGCCGGCAGCAGCCAGGGCAGGGTCACGGTGAACCAGGCCACCAACGGGGTGGCGCCGAGGTTGAGGGCCGCCTCCTCGAGCTGGGGGTTGAACTTGCGCAGCCGTGCGGCGATGACCAGGGTGCTCAGGGTGGTGATGAAGCTGACCTGGCCCATCACCACCAGGGGGGTGCCGGGACGAAACAGATCCAGCTCCACCGCCCAGGCGCGGGCGACCTCGTTGGCCATGCCGCTGTAGAACACCAGAATCGACACGCCGAGGATCACCCCGGGAATCACCAGCGGCAGCAACAGCAGCAGATAGAGGAACTCCTTGCCTCGGAAGTCGAGCCGCTCGAACAGCACGGCATTGCCACACCCCAGTGCGACGCTGACCAGCGTCACCCAGAAGGCGATCTTGACGCTGACCCACAGTGCCGCGAGCAGGCCGCTGTCGTGAAAGAAGCCGGTGCGTCCCTCACTGCCATCGGCGATGAACCAGTCCAGCGTGGCACCCTTCCAGGGCAACGACGGGAAGGGGGCATCGTTGAAGGCAAAGGCGGCGGTGACCACCAGCGGCAGTGCCAGGTAGAGGAAGAAGGCGACGAGGTAGGCCAGATAGAGGCCATTGAACCAGCGCGAGCGGGGTACCGAACGAATCATCCGCTTATCCTCATCATTCGATTTAGCCCATGACCTTGCGCAGCGACTGGCCGGTCAGCTTTAGCCCGAGCCATACGATCAGCGACGACAGCACCAGCAGCAGCACCCCCAGCGCCGCCCCCTGCTCCCAGTTGAAGCGGGTGATGAACTGGGTGAATATCTGGCCGGTAAACCAGGCGCTGTCCTTGCCCCCCATCAGGATCGGCGTGAGGTAGCTGCCCAGGGTCAGCATGAACACCACGATGCAGCCGGAGACGATGCCGGGCATGGCCCAGGGCACGACGATTTCCCGCATGACCGTGACATGGCCGCCGCCGAGGTCGTAGCCGGCCTCGACCAGGTTGTCGTCCATGCCCTCCAGGGTGGTGACCAGTGGCACCACCATGAACAGCAGGCCGTTGTAGACCAGCCCGACGATCACCGCGACGTCGTTGTAGAGCATTTCCACCGGCCCATCGACCCAGCCGAGGCCTTGCAGGGCGGCGCTGAACAGCCCGCTCTCGCGCAGCAGGATCATCCAGCCGTAGGTGCGCACCAGCTCACTGGCCCAGAACGGCACCAGACAGGCGAGAAACAGCCAGCCCTTGGCCCGCCCACGTGCCAGCCGGGCGATATACCAGGCCACCGGGAAGGCGATCAGCAGGGTGATCAGGGTGGTAAACAGCGACATCACCCCGGTGCGCAGGAAGGTGCGCCAGTAGTAGGACTCGGTGAAGAAGTTACGGTACTGCTCCACGCCGAAGGCCAGGGTGTCCCAGCTCTCTCGCACCTGAAACGAGACCCGCAGCATCTGCACATGGGGCAGCAGCACCAGCAGCACGATCCATAGCGCGAAGGGGGTGAGCAGCAACCACAGCGACAGCTTTCCGGTTGAGCGCATCAGCTGGCCTCCGCCGCAAACACCCGCGCCAGCTGCGGGTCCCATGCCAGCGTCACGCTGGAGCCCTCCTCGGGCACCGGTACACTGCCATCCTGAGGCAGGCGCACATAGCAGCGCTCGCCGGCCGCCTCGACCTCCACCCGGCTGTTGGCGCCGTCGAACAGGGTGGTACGTACCTGGGCCCTCAGCGTGCAGTGCCCCGGCGCGGAAGCGCCCAGCACCAGGGACTCGGGGCGGATAAACAGCTCGGCCCGGTCGCCGATTGCTGGTGCCTGATGACGGCCTGTGTCGGCCAGGCGCCCGCTGATGGCGCGGCCATCCGCCAGCGCGATCTGCGCCAGCTCGCCTTCCCGCGCCAGCAGCTTGCCGCCGAGGCGGTTGTTGTCGCCGACGAAGCTCGCCACGAAGGGAGTGGCGGGCTCGCGATAGAGCGCTTCGGGCGTGGCCACCTGGTCGAAGCGGCCGTCACGCATCACCGCGACGCGGTCGGACATCACCAGCGCCTCGGACTGGTCATGGGTGATATACACGAAGGTGGTGCCGAAGGCCTTCTGCAGGTTCTTGAGCTCGACCTTCATCTGGTCGCGCAGCTTCAGGTCCAGGGCGCCTAGGGGTTCATCGAGCAGCAGCAGGGTAGGCTTCAGCACCAGGCAGCGCGCCAGGGCGACACGCTGGCGCTGGCCACCGGACAGTTGCTGGGGGAAGCGTGGCTCCATGCCGGCCAGCCCGACCTGCTCCAGTACCTCGGCGATGCGTCGACGCCTCTCGGCGGCGGGTACCTTGCGGCGCTTGAGGCCGTAGGCGATGTTGTCACCCACGCTCATCGTGGGAAACAGCGCCAGATGCTGGAAGACCATATTGACCGGGCGGTGGTTGGGCGCGACATCGTTCATGCGCTGACCGCGGATCATGATGTCGCCCGAATCTGGCCGGTCGAAACCGGCCAGCAGGCGCAGCAGCGTGGTCTTGCCGCAGCCCGAGGGGCCCAGAATGGAGAAGAAGCTCCCAGCGGGGATTTCAAGCGATACCTGGTTCACCGCGGTGTGCGATCCAAAACGGCGAACCAGGTCCTGGCAGTGCAGATCGATATCAACTGCCATGCCGGTTACTTCGCGGCCTGAACGCGATCCAGCACCTGGCCTTCGACTGTCTCGAGGCCCGGCGGCACCGGCGGATACCACCTGATGTTGTCGATGGCGCCATCGTCGAAGCTGGCGCGGTAGGCATCACGCAGATCGGCATCTACGAACTCGTCGGCGCCCTTGGAGACGGTGAAGTTGCCCGAGGCGTTGGTGATCTTGGCGGCGATCTCCGGCTGCATCACGAAGTTGATCCACTGATAGGCGGCATCCTCGTTCTCGCTGCGGCGCGGAATGGCGAAGGTATCGATCCAGCCAAGTGCGCCGGACTCCGGTGCCACGAAGTTGATCTCGGGGTCTTCGGCATTCAGCTTCCAGCCGCCGGCATCCCAGGCCATGGCGGCCTTCACCTCGCCGGTACGCAGCAGCGACAGTAGCTGGTCGCCACCGGTCCAGTAGGTCTTCACATTGGCCTTGCAGTCGATCAGCTTCTCTTCCACCTGGGAGAGGATATCGGCGTAGGCATCCTGGTCGTGATAGGCGGCGAAGGGGTCGAGTCCCATGGAGAAGGCGAAGCCCATCAGCGTCGGGCGCTTCAGCCGATAGCTGACCTGGCCGGCCACCTCCTCGCTGCACAGGTCGGTATAGTCGGTAACGATATCCTTCACGCTGTCATGCACGATCAGCCCGCTGGTGCCCCACACCGCCGGCACACCGTAGTAGTTGCCGTCGAGCTCGGTGGCCTGCTGGGTCGCCTCGACCATCGAGGCCTGCATGTTGGCGGTCTCCAGGCGGCTGTAATCCACCGGCTTGTAGACATTGAACTGACGCTGCACGCCGACGATGCGGTCCTGGCTGGGCTGGGCCAGGTCGAACCCGGCTCCGCCGGTAGCACGCAGCTTGGAGATCATGTCCTCGTTGTTGGAGAGGGTGATCTGCACATCGATGCCGGTCTGCTCCTCGAACGCCGCCACCACCTCGTCGGGGGCATAGCCGCCCCAGGTGATGATCCTCAGCTCCTCGGCCGAGGCGGCGCCTGCCGATAGCCCCAACGTCGAGGCCATGGCGACCGCTGTTAGTGTTGTTGTGCGCATCCTGATCATGAGTGTCCCCTTGAAGGTGGTGGGCCAAACATTCGTCGAAGGTGATAGACCCAAGGAAGGTTATAGCCCATAAGTGTCATCTTTGTGAAACCGGCAAGCCAGGCAAGGGGACAGGTGCCGGTCGTCACGGCGCGCGACGGGGTGACACAGCTACGCGGTCATGGACCTACGCCAGCATGGGCCACAGGTGCCGGAAAAGCGCCGCCACCAGGATGCCACCGGCGATGGCCGGCAGGGGCTTCTTCAGCGTCAGCATGATCACCGCGGTGGTCAGCAGGGCCAGGCGTGCGCCGTTGTCGCCGTTCACCGCCAGTGGAGCGAGCAGCGCCACCAGTACCGAGCCCGACATGGCGTGGATAAACTGTCTGACGCGGTAGCCGATGGGCACGAAGGACATCACGAATACGCCGCCCCAGCGGGTTGCCAGGGTGACCACCGCCATGGCCAGGAGGATGATCAGGGTCCCCAGACCGGTTGTCTCAATGTTCATGATCGCGCTTCCCCCAGATAACACCGGCCAGGCCGCCGGCGATGGCTCCCACCACCACGTGGCTATTGTCCGGCAGATAGTAGAAGGCGAGCAGCGAGGCGCCGGCGGCCACCGCCCAGATCAGCAGCATGCGCAGGTTCTTCTCGCCGCCCACCACCATGGCCAGCAGGAAGCAGCCCATCACCATGTCGAGTCCCAGGCTGGCGGGGTCGCGTATGGCACCCCCCACATTCAGACCGAGCCAGGTGCCGAGGACCCAGAAGCACCACAGGGCGATACCGCCGCCCAGCAGTACGCCCAGTCCGGGACGACCGCGGGTAAACTCCTGAGTGGCCATGGCCCAGTTGGCATCGGAGGCGACCAGCATGATGCCGTAGCGCTTGGCAGGCGGGAGCGGCTCGAGCCAGGGATAGAGAGTGGCTCCCATCAGCAGGTGACGAGCATTGATGGCGAAGACGGTCACCATCATGGTGAACAGCGGGATCTGCGGCTCCCATAGCTCCAGGACGGCAAACTGGGAGGCGCCGGCGAACACCAGAGTGCTCATCAGCATGATGGTGCTGTCGTTGAGGCCGGCCTGGGGTGCGGCCACACCAAAGGCGATGCCGAAGATGGTGACGAATAGCGAGATGGGCAGCAGTGCCTTGAATCCATCCCACACCAGCGTGCGATCCAGCCGGTGCAATGTCGCCTCCTTGCCTGCCATGTCGGGCTCCTCTCTTCCCTGGTGCTTGAATCAAGTATTTAGACTGGACGATGTTACAGCAAGACCCGTTCGTCCGGTTCGGTGGTTGCCATCAAGGGGCGCATGCTGGCCAGTAATGGTGTTTTCATGACGCGGCAACCGCTTGGCGAGGATGACATCATCGCGCAGCTCCGGACGGACGAGGTCATCCTGGGTCAGATCCAGTGCTGCGAGGCAGTCACGCGGGGTGTTCGAGCGTTGTCCAGCGGTGATCTGTGTCGGGTAGGTCATGATGGTGGTCTCCCAATCCCCTGTAAGACGATGGTTAGCGTAGTCGGCAAGCGCCGACCCAGGGGAGTGGAGCCGTGCGCCGCTTTAGCTGCATTTGTATCCCGCCCGCAAGTTGGTGCTTAAATCGGCGGTGGCCCGAGGGCCAGAAACAGAAAACCCGCTTTGCATGGGCTAAAGCGGGCTCTGGGCGTCGCTTTAGCGGAACTTGTAGAGCGCCCGCAAGCTGGGAGTCAAATCGGCGCTGGGTTCACAGTAAGACGGCGGCTTGAGGCTGTCAATGGGGCCTTGAAGGGGCGCCGGCGTGGCGCCCACCTCAACACTCGATGGCGTTGACGGCGAGGCCGCCTTTCGAGGTCTCCTTGTACTTTTCCTGCATGTCAGCACCGGTATCACGCATGGTGCGGATCACCTTGTCCAGGGAGATGAACTGCTTGCCGTCACCACGCAGCGCCATCTGGGCCTCGGCGACGACGAAGCCGCCGCCCCATCGAGTGGTAGGGAGGGAGGGGGCTTCGCCGTTACCATGGGCGATCAGGCACCTGGCGTCACTCTTTCGGCAGGCCTGGCGCGTCGAAGCCGTACTCCGCCAGCACGCCTTGACCCGCCGGCGAGAGAATATGAAGCGCCAGCCGCCAAGCCGACGCCGGGGCGTCGTTCAGCACCATCAGGCCGTAATCGGCGCCGACCGACAGGGCCTCGGGTACTTGTATGATCTGCAGGTCGGCCACTTCGCGTTGTGCCAGCACTGCGTTGGTGCAGTAGGTCAGGAACAGATCAGCTCGGTTACTCTCCATCACCCAGCCATAGGTGTTGCGTCCCTCGGGGGCCGGCTCGGAGTCGGGGCCGCCCGTCAGCTGTAAGGCCTTGTGCTCCAATGCGGCCTGGGCGCCTTCACGCACCATGTCTGCCCTGGCGAAAAGCTCCCAGGCGTAGTCGCCCGATGGGTCGGCGCCGGGGGTCGAGGTGCCGAGCCTGGTGTCCTCGGACAGCATAACTTCCAGTAGGGTCTCGGACGAGACGTCCAGGCCGGACTGCGCAAGGCCGCAGAGTTGGTTTCGGGCGAAGAGGACAACAGGTCCGCCCCGTCCCGCCTCTGCTAGCGTACGCGGATGGGCCATGTTCGCGGAGGCGAAGACATGCGCGGTAGCGCCATCCTCGATTTCCTGCCGCATGATTCCGGATGGCCCGTACGTGGTATCGACATTTGTTCCGCCCGCCGCCGAGAAGTCCGCGGCGACCTGACTGAGCGCGGTGCTCAGGCTGCCCGCCGCGACCAGGGAGACGCTCTCCTGTGCGATGACCGGTCCTGCGCTCATGATGGCTGCTCCGAGGATGGATAGAGTCGACAGACGCATATGGTGGCTTCCTTGTTATATGTTTATCCGAATACACTGTAGTCGACATTGCTGTTGCAATCGACGTGCTTGAAACGCCTCGCTGCTTCTGAGATTCGACTCCACCAGGCAGGGGGCCACCATGCGGTGCTGTGCCATCCCGTCGATGCGAGCCTCAACACTCGATGGCGTTTACGGCGAGGCCGCCTTTCGAGGTCTCCTTGTACTTTTCCTGCATGTCGGCACCGGTATCACGCATGGTGCGGATCACCTTGTCCAGGGAGATGAACTGCTTGCCGTCACCACGCAGCGCCATCTGGGCGGCGTTGATCGCCTTCACCGAGGCGATGGCGTTGCGCTCGATGCAGGGCACCTGCACCAGCCCCCCCACCGGGTCGCAGGTCAGTCCCAGGTTATGCTCCAGGCCGATCTCCGCGGCGTTCTCCACCTGGTCGACGCTGCCGCCCATCACCTCGGTGAGGCCGGCGGCGGCCATGGCGCAGGCCGAGCCCACTTCGCCCTGACAGCCCACCTCGGCACCGGAGATGGAGGCGTTCTTCTTGCACAGGATGCCCACGGCGCCGGCCGCCAGCAGGAAGTCCACCACGTCGCGCTCATTGGCGCCCTGGCGGAACTGCATATAGTACTGAAGCACCGCCGGAATGATGCCCGCCGCGCCGTTGGTGGGCGCGGTGACCATGCGGCCACCGGCGGCGTTCTCCTCGTTGACCGCCAGCGCATAGAGGTTGACCCAGTCCATGGCCGACATGGTGGAGGCGATCAGCGAGTGGTCATCCTCGCTGGCCAGCATGCGCTGGTGCAGGTTCCTGGCGCGACGCTTGACGTTGAGTCCGCCGGGCAGCACGCCTTCGGCTTCCATGCCCTTTTTGATGCACGCCTGCATCGCCGTCCAGATGGTCAGCAGACCCTCACGGATCTCCGTTTCGCTGCGCCACGCCTTCTCGTTCTCAAGCATCAGCTCGCTGATGCGCAGGCCGTGCTCATGGCACATGCGCAACAGCTCGTCGCCGGTCTGGAAGTCGAAGGGCAGCTTGGTCCGGTCGGTATCCAGCTCCCCTTGGGCGGCCTGGGCCTCGTCGACGACGAAGCCGCCGCCTACCGAGTAGTAGGTGTTGCGGTAGAGCTCATCGCCGTGTCCATGGGCGATCAGGCGCATGGCGTTGGGGTGGTGTGGCAGGCTCTCCTCGAGCAGCTGCATGTCACGGATCCAGCGGAAGGAGACGCTGTGGCGGTCATCCAGGAGCAGTGCCTCCGACTCCTTCAGCTCCTCGATGGCCGGCGCGATGATGTCGGGGTCGATGCTGTCGGGGCGTTCGCCCATCAGGCCCATGATCACCGCGTGATCGGTGCCGTGACCGATGCCGGTGGCAGAGAGCGAGCCGAAGAGCTGGACCTCCACGCGGGCCACACGGGTCAGCAGGTCACGCTCGTTGAGCTCGCCGACGAAGTCGTAGGCGGCTCGCATCGGGCCCACGGTGTGTGAGCTCGAGGGCCCCACGCCGATCTTGAACAGGTCAAATACGCTGATGGACATAGTCATTCACCTTTTGTTGTCTGAGTGACCGCTTGATATGTGACGGCTGTTCGAGTGACACGGGTCAGTTCTGGCGGTTTTCCGCGGCTCGACAGGCGGCCGCGGTAAACAGCACGTCGGTGGAGGAGTTCAGCGCGGTTTCGGTGGAGTCCTGCACCACGCTGATCACGAAGCCGATGGCGACGACCTGCATGGCCACATCGGTGGAGATGCCGAACAGGCTGGCGGCCATGGGAATCAGCAGCAGCGAGCCGCCGGCGACACCCGAGACGCCACAGGCAGCCAGTGCCGAGACCACGCACAGCAGCAGGGCCGTGGGGAAGTCGACGCTGATCCCCAGGGTATTGGCCGCGGCCAGGGTGATCACCGAGATGGTGATCGCCGCGCCGGCCATGTTGACGGTAGCGCCCAGCGGGATGGAGATGGCGTAGGTGTCGGGGTCCAGGTCGAGACGTTCGCAGAGCGCCATATTGACCGGGATGTTCGCCGCCGAGCTGCGCGTGAAGAAGGCGGTGATGGCGCTGCCACGCAGGCAGGCGAAGACCAGCGGGTAGGGGTTGCGACGGGTCTGCCAGAAGACGATCAGCGGGTTGGTCACCAGTGCCACGAACAGCATGCAGCCGACGATGACGCCCAGCAGCTGACCATACTCGAGCAGGGCGCCCAGTCCCGCTTCGGCCAGGGTGTTGGCGACCAGGCCGAAGATGCCCAGGGGGGCGAAACGAATGACCACGCGAACGATGCCCGAGACCGCCTCGGAGAGGTCGTTGAGGGTGTTACGGGTGCTGTCGCTGGCGTGGCGAAGCATCAGGCCAAGGCCGATGGCCCAGGCCAGGATGGCGATGAAGTTGGCCTCCATCAGTGCGCTGACAGGGTTGGCAACGGCGTTGAGCAGCAGGTTGCGCAGTATCTCGATGATGCCGCCCGGCGGATTGCCGCTGACTTCGGGCATATCGAGCGTCAGGGTGGTGGGGAAGGTGAAGCTTGCCACCACGGCGACCAGCGCCGCCACCAGGGTGCCGATCACATAGAGCAGCAGCACGCCGCGAATGTGGGTGGGTTGTCCCTTGCGATGACCGGCGATGGCGGCCGCCACCAGCACGAAGACCAGGGTCGGGGCCACGGCCTTGAGGGCCGAGACGAACAGCTCGCCGAGCAGTGAAAACGAGAGCGCAAGCTCCGGAGAGAGGGAGGCGAGCAGGATGCCGCAGACGATTCCGATGGCAATCTGGGTGATCAGGCCCAGGCGCATCAGGGGGCCGAAGAGTGCTTTCAGGGTGGAAGTCATCGAGGGTCTCTCGGTGGTTGGAAGCGTGCTGGTTTGCCCTGGGGCCGGATCAGCGGCCCTGGGATGGCAGCCTGCCCCGGCGCGGTGGCGCCAGGGCAGGAGACGGTACTTCAGTCGCGGCCCAGGGCGTGGTTTGCCGTATAAACGCCGCGTATGTCAGCAGGGGTGGCCGTTATTTGCCGCGGTAGTAGCCCGGGGTGATGAACGGGGTCTTGCTGACGGTCATGGGCAGGCGCTTGCCACGCACCTCGGCGTAGACGGTGGTGCCTACCTCGGCATGGGCGATGGGCAGATACCCCATGGCCACCGGCTTGCCGACGCTGGGGCCGAAACCGCCGGAGGTCACGGTGCCGATGGTGTTGCCGTCGGCGTCGACCAGCGGGGCGCCTTCACGCACCGGAGCACGCCCCTCGCCGAGCAGACCGACCCGCTTGCGGGTGTGGTCCTTGGCCTCGACCTGTTGGAGGATCGCCTCGGCACCCGGGAAACCGCCGGGGCGCTCGCCGTCGTTGCGGCGCGGCTTGGCGATGGCCCAGATCAGCCCGGCCTCAACCGGCAGGGTGGTGGTGTCGATATCGTGGCCGTAGAGGCACAGGCCGGCTTCCAGCCGCAGGGAGTCGCGGGCGCCGAGGCCGATCGCCTCGACTTCCGGTTCGGCCAGCAGGCGGCGAGTCAGGGCGTCGGTCTGGTCGGCGGGCATCGAGATCTCGTAACCGTCTTCACCGGTGTAGCCGCTGCGGCTGATCCAGACCGGAATGCCGTCGATCTCGAAGTGGCCATGCTGCATGAAGACCAGCTCGGTGGCTGCGGGACAGAGGCGTTTCATTACCTCGGCGGTCTGCGGTCCCTGGATGGCGATCAGGCCGCGATCCAGCTCCTCGATCTCGTGCCCCGCGGGCAGGTTGTCGCGCAGGTGGGCGATATCCTGGTCGCGGCAGGCGGCATTGACCACCAGATAGAGCTCGTCGCCGGTGTTGGCCACCATCAGGTCGTCTAGGATGCCGCCGGCGTCGTTGGTGAACATCGCATAGCGCTGCATGCCCTCGGGCAGGCCGACGATATCCGAGGGGACCAGGGTCTCCAGTGCCTCGGCAGGGGCGGGGCCACGCAGCAGCAGCTGACCCATGTGCGAGACATCGAACAGCCCGCAGGCGGTGCGCGTGTGCTCATGCTCCTTCTTCACGCCCAGTGGATACTGCACCGGCATCTCGTAGCCGGCGAAAGGCACCAGCTTGGCGCCTAGCTCGACGTGCAGGTCATAGAGAGGGGTGCGCTTCAGCTCGCTCATGGGGGCCTCCGATAACAGGAAATAACGAAGCGGGGTGCCTCAAGGATAGCGGCAACCGGATAGCATAGCGCCTAGAGTAGACGATGTTTCCTATTGGAAACAATGGGCGGTGAAAAGAATCCCGGCCCGGATGGGAGCGAAAGGGATGTCATGGGGACTTGCACCGACATGGGTCAGCTCTAAGGGGTGAGTGGTTGGCTTGGGGCAGGCGCAGGCGCCAGTTACCCAGTTGGGGTGGCGAAGGGTGGTGAGGGGTGTTGAGGAGTGACGAGGGATGGCGAAGGGTGACGAGTGGTAGCGGTAAGTGCAGGGGGCCTGGCGATGGCCTGGTTTTCCTATTGGAAACAGCCCGACCCCGGGCTGCTTCCACACCTCCGGCACTCAGCTCTCTATGGGTCCACCGTTGATGGCGGATAGTGCCTCGTTGGCCTCGAGGACCTGCGCCTCGATGCCGGTCACCCCCATGCCCTCCAGGCGCGCGGTATGCATCTGCCGATAGGCCTCGGCGTCCCTGCGGGTGGCGAAGAGGTAGACGCCGCCGGCGCGTCCGGCCTGCTCGTCCTCTGTCCAGATCTTCCAGATCAGGCCGGGTTCGTCGTTGATGGATCTGGCCAGTGGCGTCATGGCCTTTACCATCGCCTCGCCGAAGGGACCGTCGAAAGGGAAGTGTACCTGCAGAATTACGGCCATCTGTGGCCTCCTTTCGGTTGGGAGTAGAGGGGTGCTGGCTGCTGGAGTCGTGACGTGGCTCAGACGAACTCGGGGTCGTCGGTGCGAAAGATCGCCTCCTCCTCGCCGGGCAGTGTCACCGAGAACTCGCCGCCTCCCAGGTAGTTGACCGGGTGGCCTTCGCGGGTGCGCAGGCTGGGTGGACCGCTGACCGGGCCGGCGTGGGTCAGCTCGCCGAGTTCCTTGACGCTGACCTGGATGTCGATCATCACCTCACGGCCCTGTTCGTCGAAGGCCATGATGGTGCGCTCGTGCTCGCTCATGGGACTATCTCCGGCAGGTGGGATGGCAATCAGTATCGACATTTTTGACGCCCGTGGCGAGTGACACAACGCAGCGGGGCCTGCGCAAAGGCAGGCCCCGGGTTGGTCAAGCGCGGAGTCGAGCGGTGATGTCAGGCGCTCAGAGCCGGCTGGCCACGGCGTCGAGGAAGCCCTGCATATCGACCAGGGTCTCGTTTGCCGGGTCGCTGGTCTTGCCCTTGAGGTCGCCGGTAATGAAGCCGGCGTCGACGGTGTCGATCAGCGCTTCCTTGAGGCGTTGGGCGTACTCCACCAGCGCGGCGTTCGCTTCACGTTCGCCCAGGGTCTCCAGGGCGTTGGCCACGGCGAACAGCAGAGCGGAGGAGTTGAAGTGAGCCTCCTTGCCATCGGTCTCCAGGTACTTGAGGTAGAGATCGTGGGCCGTGCCATGGGGCGCTTCGAACAGCATGGTGCCGTCCTTGCTCTCGATGATCGAGCTGGCGGTGGCCAGGCTGCCACCCAGGGCGGCGGAGATATCCGAGAAGATATCGCCGTCCAGGTTCTGCGCCGGGTAGAGGGCGTTGCGGGGCGGATCGGTGATCATCTTGGTCAGCTGGCTGGAGGGCCGCATGATCATGAACGAGGGCGGCGCGGTGTCGTTTTCGGCCAGCTTGCGGCGCACGTCGGTGATCACGGTGCTGAACACCTCGTCGTACTCCATGTACTCGCGCTTGAGGCCGAAGTAGACCTCCTTGTTCTTGCGCGAGGCATCGCGGAACACCTGCAGCACCCAGTCCCTGATCGCCACATGGTCGTTTGACATCAACAGGATCGGATCGCCCTTCTTGATGTGGCGGGCGTGCTTCTCCTCGCCGTCGACGATCACCTTGAGGATACCGTCCTCGTCGGCGGGGGCGTTGAAGCTGCCGTACTGGTCGCCGCCACCGGCGCTCATGCGCGAGATGGAGACCTGGGCCTTGCGGTCGGGAATGCCGAACTGCTTGAGCTGCTCGACCAGCTTGTAGAGCTTGCGCCCGGTGTTGTTGTCGGGCACGCCCCAGATGGCCCGCTCGGGCGGGTTGGCAACCAGGCGTGCGGCCTGGGCGTCGATCAGCTCATAGAAGTAACTGAGCCCCAGGGCCTCGGCCTGCTCGCGGTAGTGCTCTTCGAAGATGGTCTCGATGGCGGCACGCATCACGCCATCATAACCGGCGATGACGGTGTCCTTGAGGCCGAGATAGATATCACGTTTCTCGTCGATGGCGCGCTGGAAGAAGCGGTGTGCCCAGGCCCTGACCTTCTCCAGGTCATTGGTCGCCAGCAGCCAGGGGTCACCCTTCTGCACCTCGCGACGGTGGAGTTCCACCGGGTTACCGCTGGACCCCACGAACATCAGCTTGACCACGCCGGTGTCGCGGGAGAGCTCGTTGAAGCTGTCCTTGATGCCGCCGGTATCCATGGTCTCGACCACGATATCGCGGCCGACCCACTCGGGGCGCTTGACCAGCAGGTTGCGGAACTGGATGTCCTCGCGGGTGATGTTGCCGCCGATGCCCTTGCGGATGGCGCCGTTGGGGGACTTGGTGGCCAGCGGATGCAGTCGGCTGCTGTCGATGTCCGGGTGCTTGGCGAGTAGCTCACCGAGCTGCGCGCGGTTGACCGTCATGCCGGCATTCTTGATGCCTACACCGTAATGCTTGAGTGCCTCCACGGCATCGATCACCACCTGACCATTGGTCACCAGGCGGTTCTCGGCGGAGAGGTCGATCTCGACGAGGGGGATCTCTAGCCGGGAGGTCACGAAGGTGTCGAGAATCTTCTCGAAGGCTACCTGAGCCATCTCGTCACCGTGGAGAATGACCAGGGGGGCCTCGACTTTGATCTTGCTGCTCATCGCCTCGTCTCATTTTACGTACAGAAGGGTATATAGGGTACGCCGGAAGGTCCGATGGTGCCATGCCTCCAAGGGGAGAGGCAGGGTTATCGTGGATGGCAACACCGTTCAAGTTGTCCCCGACGACTCGCGATGTGTCAGTTGGCTAGCTACCTTGCTTTTACGCATCGAATCCGCTGCATAGACGGTGATACCCCATGGATCTCAAGAGCGGTTACCCCTTCTGGGCCGTCAAGAATGGCCTAATGCAAGCCTTCCCCAAGCTGACACGCGAGGTGTCCTGTGACGTGGTGGTAGTCGGAGGGGGCATTACCGGTGCCCTGATCGCCCATGAGCTTGGCTGTCACGGGCATGATGTCGTGGTAGTCGAGCGACGCGATATCGGCTGGGGGAGCTCGGCGGCCAGTACCGCCCTGCTGCAGTACGAGATCGATACGCACCTGACTGAGCTCTCCGAGATAGTGGGCGAAGCCGAGGCCGTGAAGGCATACCGGGGCTGTGCTCAGGCCATCCGGGACATCGAGACGCTGGCCAGGGAAGTGGGTGATGTGGATTTCGACAGGCAGCAGAGTCTCTACTACGCCAGTGAAGAGGAGGATGTCTCTAGCCTGCGCCGGGAGTTCGAGCTACGCAGACAGCACGGGTTCAATGCCGACTGGCTGGAGCGCGATGATATCAGGGCCCGGTTCGGCTTCGAGGCGCCCTGTGCCATCCTGACCCCGCTGGCAGCCCGTCTGGACCCATACCGCATGGCCTATCATCTGTTCGCCCGGCTGCTGGCAGGCGGCGGCCGTGTATTCGATCGCACCGAGATCGTCGATATCCGCCCCGGCGAGGCACGGGTCACCCTGACTACTACCGATGCCATATCCCTGCACTGCAGACACCTGGTCATGGCGGCCGGCTACGAGTCCCAGCCCTGGATCGACCAGCAGGTAGCTAGCAACCGCAGCAGCTATGCCTTCGTCACCGACCCTATCGCGCCTGAGACGCTGGGGTCGCTGGCCTCCACCATGATCTGGGAGTCGGCCCGTCCCTATCTGTATTTGCGCAGCACCGGGGACGGACGCCTGATGGTTGGGGGAGAGGATGACGACGTCGATATTCCTTCCCGACGTGATCAGAAGGTGGGTGAGAAGGCCGAGATCCTGGTCAAGCAGGTAAAGGCCCTGTTCCCCGACCTCTCGATCAACCCCACCTTCTCCTGGGGAGGCACCTTTGCCGAGACCGATGACGGCCTGCCTTTCTTCGGCCCCCATGAGCAGTATGGTCCCCGCGTGCACTTCGCCATGGCCTACGGTGGTAACGGCATCAGCTACAGCATGCTGGGGGCCGGGTTGTTGCGTGCCCTGATAGAGGAGCGCAGCCACCCGCTGTCCGAGCTCTTCTCGTTTTCCCGAGGACGCCACGGGGCGGGGGGCTGAGCCTTTATTCTGGCGGCTGGCGAGGCTTACCGGCATCAGTCGCACCTTGTGCGCACTCGCTGGCGAAGCCGCTCTCGAAGCGCCATGACGGGGGTGGCCATCACGCCATGCACACAGATCGAGAGCGTCACCGCAAAGGCGCAGGTCGCCCATAGCAGCTCGGCGTCCTGAAAGTCGCCGTTATGCAGCGCATAAGCGAGATAGTAGAGGCAGCCGATACCGCGAATGCCGAAGAAGCTGGCGACCAGGCGGTCAAGGAAGGGTAGCCTTCGGCTACCCAATGTCGCCACAAGGCCGGCCAGCGGGCGTATCACGAAGATCAGCAGCACGCCGAGCAGCGCGGCCTCCCAGGTGAGCGGAGCTAGCACCCCGCCGGCGATGGCACCGCCCAGAGCGATCAGGATGCCGGTCATCAGCAGCTGCTCCGACTGCTCGGCGAAGGTGTGCAGCGACCTGTGGGTCTGGTGCGTCCGTTCGCGATGCTTGATGGTCAGCGCCCCGATGAAGACGGCCAGGAAGCCGTAACCACCGATGGCCTCGGTCAGACCGTAGAGCAGCAGCGTACCCGCCAGCGCTCCGGTTCCGGCCTTCATCCTCTGCTGTTCGGTCTCGACCGGAAGCCGCAGCAGGATGGCAGCGAGCAACCAGCCGATGGCGGCTCCTGCTCCGGCTCCCACGACGATCTTGTAGAGCACATCGACGAACAGCCACTGCATCAGCCAGCCGGATGGCGCCACCCCCTCGGCGAGCATCAGCAGGGCGAGATAGGTGAAGGGGAAGGCGAGGGCGTCGTTCAGGCCGGCCTCGGAGGTCAGAGTGAAGCGCAGTTCATCCTCGCTCTGGCGAGGATCGATATCCTTATCCAGCGCCTCTCCTGGCTCGTCGACCTGCACGTCCGAGGCCAGCACCGGGTCGGTGGGGGCGAGCACGGCGCCGAGCAGCACGGCGGCGGCGGGGGCCAGGCCGAGCATCCCCCAGCCCAGCAGGGCCACGCCCAGGATCGACAACGGCATGCAGATGCCCAGCAGGCGCCAGGTGGAGCTCCAGGTGCGCAGGCTCGGCAGGCGATCGATCTTCAGCCCCACGCCCATCAGCGAGATGATCACTCCGGCTTCGGTCAGGTGTAGCGCCAGGCTGCCGTGTCGCTCGGGATCCGGTGGGGTCAGGCCAAGGGGCAGGGCGAAGGCGAGATACCCCAGGGCCAGAGGGATGATCGGAAAGGAGAAGGGAGCATCGCGGAAGCGCTGGAGCAGCGTCGCCAGCGCCAGTACGCCCAGGCCCACCACCACGACCACCAGGTCGTACTCGCCCAGTACCTTGAGCGTACTCGTCAGTTCCATAGGAGGTCTCCCGATGTCGGTGAGCGTGATCGAAACGGTGTGGCAGCCGGGCCAGGCTAGCCGGCGCTGTTCGCAGTCTCAAGGCGATCGCTGCCGGCCCAGCGCTCGTCCGGGTGGACCTCGTTGGCCGGCAGTACCGGGTCGTAGCCGTCGCGGCGCAGCGCCTCGATCACCTCGTGGGTGTGGTCGCTGCCCAGGGTTTCCAGGGTGGCCTCCACCTCGGTGGCGCGCAGCGAGAGGTCGGTAAAGGTGCGATGGTGGGCGATATGGATGACGTTGGCGTGCTGCTCGGCAAGCTGCCGGGTCAGCTCGGCCAGGGCGCCGGGTACGTCGGGAATCGCCACACGCACGCGCACGATTCGTCCGGTGCGCACCAGGCCGCGCTGAATCACCGAGGAGAGCGCCAGCATGTCGATATTGCCGCCGCACAGCACCAGTCCCACCTTGCGTCCACGGTAACGCTCGGGGTCGGAGAGCACGGCGGCCAGGCCGGCGGCGCCGGCGCCCTCGGCCACGCTCTTCTCGATCTCCAGCAGCAGCAGGATGGCGCGCTCGATCTCCGGTTCGTCCACCAGCACGATGTCGCGCACCCGCTCGCGCACGATGGGCAGGGTCAGCCTGCCGGGCTGCTTGACCGCAATGCCCTCGGCCAGGGTGGCCAGGCCGCAGTTGATCTCCTCTCCGGCCAGCGCCTGTTGCATGGCGGGGAAGCGCTGGGTCTGCACGCCCACGATCTCGATGCCGGGCTTGAGCTCGGTGGCGGCGATGGCATTGCCACTGATCAGTCCGCCGCCGCCGATGGGAATCACCAGGGTGTCGAGGTCCGGGGCGTCCTCGAGCATCTCCAGAGCGATGGTGCCCTGGCCGGCGATGATGCGTTCGTCGTCGTAGGGGTGCACGAAGACCAGGTCACGTTCGGCGGCCAGGCGGTGAGCATATTCGCCGGCCTCGGCCACTCCTTCGCCCTCGAGATGAACTTCCGCCCCGAGCTTGCGGGTGTTGTGCACCTTGAGGTTAGGCGTATGGCGAGGCATGACGATGGTGGCACGGATGCCCAGGCGTGCCGCGTGGTAGGCCACCGCCTGGGCGTGGTTGCCGGCGGACATGGCGATGACGCCGCGCTGTCGCTCCTGCTGGCTTAGCGTCAGCAGGTGGTTGAGTGCGCCGCGCTCCTTGAAGGCGGCGGTGAACTGATGGTTCTCGAACTTGATGTAGAGCTCGCAGCCGGCGATGCGGGACAGGGTATGCGAGAGCAGGCAGGGGGTACGCTCCACGCTGCCACGGATGCGTTCGGCGGCGGTGCGAATATCATCGAGAGTGACGCTCATGGCCAGGGTGGCTCCTGTTTCTTGTCCGGTTTTCATGATGCGGTCTCAGGGGGCGGATGTCGAAAGGCATGTCGAAATGGATAGCGAAACGGATGTTGCAAGGTCGATGTCTGGGATAGAGTCGACCCATGCCCCGTAGGGGGAGTGTTCAGCCAGGAGGAGAGCGCGATGAATGCCAGCAAGATACTCGAGCAGCTGATGAAGCAGGCCGGTGGCTCCGGCAGCCGGTCCAGCGAGGGCGGCCAGGGCCTGGATATCAAGGGGATGCTCGACGGCCTCTCCCGTCAGTTTGGCGGTGGACAGGGCGGTGATCGTCAGGAGGACGATAATCGGGGCAGTGGCTCGGGAATCGATGTCAAGAGCCTGCTGGGCGGTGGCGCCCTGGGGCTGCTGGTGGGCTCCAAGCGGGGCCGCAAGCTGGGCGGCAAGGCGCTCAAGTACGGCGCCATCGCCGGCGTGGGAGCGCTGGCCTGGAAGGCGTGGCAGAACTCGCGCGACGGCGCCTCCTCATCAGGCGGGCAGGCCGGTGCAGCGCCCGCCGAGGGTGAGCCGGTGGAACAGCTGGGGGGCGAGGCGCGCGAGCGGCGCAGCCTGGAGCTGCTGCAGGCGATGATCATGGCCGCCCGCGCCGACGGTCATATCGATGATCAGGAGCGGGAGCTGATCGCCGGCCAGATCGATGCCCTGGGGGCCGATCAGGAGCTGCATGCCTGGGTGGAGCGTCAGCTCCAGGCGCCGCTGGACGCCGAGGCGCTGGCGGCGCAGGTCGATTCGCCCCAGGCGGCCCGCGAGATGTACCTGATCAGCGTGGCGGTGGTCGACGAGCAGAACGCCATGGAGCGCGCCTGGCTCGACCAGCTGGGTCGTGCCCTGTCACTGCCGGGGGAGGTGACCACGGAGCTTGAACATCAGGCCCGGGAGGCCGGTTGATGGTCGACCCCCTGATGACCCTGGCCACCGGCCTCGGTCTGGGGCTCTCGCCCTGGGCCTCGGGCACGCTGGGCTCGCTGCTCGGCCTGCCGCTGGCCTGGTGGCTGCTGGGGCGCACCCGGAGGATGCAGATCGTGGTCACGCTGGCGCTGCTGCTGGCCGCGGTGCCAGTATGTCACCTGGCCGAGCAGGCGCTGGGCGACAAGGATGACGGTCGTATCGTGCTCGACGAGATCGTCGCCTTCCCGGTGGCGGTAGTGGGTCAGGCGGCGGCGCGTCAGCCTCTGGCGCTGGCGTCCGCCTTCGTGGTCTATCGTGTGTTCGACGCCACCAAGCCGCCGCCGGTGAGCCTGGTCGAGGCCATGCCCGGCGGCGTCGGCATCGTGCTCGACGACGTGATCGCCGCGGCCATGACCTGGCTGGTGATGGCCGGTGGCCTGATGCTCTGGCGGCGGCGTCTGGCCTCTTGGTGAGACTCCGGTGGAAAGCGCACCTCGAAGCCGCGGGCGTCCAGCTGGCGGATATCGCGGGGGCGGCCTTGTTCATCGAAGTCGACCAGGCCGATCCCGCTGCCGTTCCAGAGCCGCTCTCCGGCGCGGGCACGATCCGGATCGCGGGGCGTGATGGCCAGGCGTCGGCGCTTGGTGAGCCAGTTGAGCGGTGACCAGGGCGCATAGAGCCAGCGGTTCAGGCGGTCGAACCAGTCGAGCAGGGTGTCGGGAAAGGCGTTCTTGATGCCGCTGGAGGTGATCTGCCAGAGCCGCGGACCGTGGCTGCGCTGTCGGATTCGGATATCGTAGGCGAAGGAGTAGTGCACGTCGCCGGAGAGGATGACGTAGTTCCCCGGGGTGCGCGAGTGGCGGAAGATATTGAGCAGCACCTTGGCGGCGCCGCGGTGAGCCATCCAGTTCTCGGCATCGACCACCAGCGGCTTGCCGGCCAGGCTAAAGAGTTTCTGGATCACCTCGATCAGCTTGACGCCGAACATCGGCGCCGGCGAGACGATGATCGTCGAGGGGTGGCCGAGCAGTGCCTGCTGGAAGTCGCTGAGCGCCTCCCAGTCCATCAGCCCCGAGGGACGCTTGGGACTGCGCTCGCTGCGCCAGCGCCGGGTTCGGGTATCGAGCACCACCAGAGGTGGCTCCCCCGACACCTGGTACTCCCAGCCTTCGAAGCGCAGCAGGCGCTGGATCAGGGCATCCAGGGCATCGCCGTCGAGCCAGCCGCCATTCGCCCTGGCATCCTCGAGCACAGGCGTGCATTCATTCAGCGGTTCGGCCAGGCGTTCGGGGTCGTTGCCCCAGCCCTGGCACAGCAGGTAGCCCAGCAGGGCGTTGCCGATGATGCGCCGAGAGAAGGGGTGGCCGTAGGCGGTGTGTTCCCAGTCGGCGGTGAGGTTCCAGTCGTCGGTGATATCGTGATCATCGAAGATCATCAGGGTGGGCAGCCGAGCGAGCAGGCGCGCGCAGGCCGGCAACCCCGCCACGAAGCGCTCGATTACCCTCTGCTGTTCGCGGAACAGCGCCGTATGCTCGGCGTCGAGCGTCGGCGGTCCCGCCTCGATCAGCTCCCAGGGCGTCGGCGACCACACCAGCAGATACATGGCGACCATCTCGGCGAAGGTGGCCAGATGGTTGTGGGCATTGGCCGAGGTGAAGACCGGCTTGCGCACGCCGCCGAAGAAGCGCTCTCGCAGATTCTCCGAGCTCTCGACATCGGGCAGCAGCGACTCGCGATCGTAATAGTGTGCGGCGTCGCCATGCAGCGCCCGGCTATCGGCCACCACGGCACCCTCCAGCGGCTCGTCGAACAGTTCCAGGCGATGGATCAGTGCATGAATCGCCACCAGCATGGGGCCGGCGACATCGTCGGCATAGACCTGGTCGCCGGTCATCAGCAGCCAGGCGGGGCGCTCCTCGGGGGCTGCGCGACGCTCGGCCAGCCACGCCTCGGCGCGCACCAGGCCGTCGCCGCCGTCGTGGTGGGGCTTGCGACAGGAGCCATGCAGCAGCCGGTGGTGGCGACTGGCCAGCACGAAGGTGGGCAGTTCGCCATCGGCGTCGAGAAGATGTGGCCCCCAGTCGGCGATGCCGCGCTCCTGATCATCATCGTGCAGGCGAAGGTCGTAGGCGATCAGGGTGTCCCGAGGCAGCGGGTCCTCCAGTGGCAGGTCGATCAGATAGAGCCAGGCGTGACGCCCCACCGGCACTCGCCGGCAATGATCGTCGGCAATGGCTAGCCGACGAGGCGACTCATTCGTGGGAGCCAGCTCGAGCGATAGCGACAGGGGGCGGCTGGTGGCCAGCCACAGTGCCAGGCGGTCGGGAGCCAGGCGGCGCAGCAGGGGGCCGGCGAGCACATCGGGCAGGGGAGTCGTATCTTGCGGCATGGCCATCCTTTGCTGATGTCAGTCTGTTCGGTGAGCCCCGGCGATCGATCTCCCTAGCCCCAGCCAAGTCAACCGACTACGCTGGCAGCGGCTTTGTTCCACGCCGCCCTTTTTCATTGATGGAGGTTACGACCATGACCGTGCTGCTGATCGGCCTGTTGATCTTTCTCGGGACGCACTCGGTGCGCATTCTTGCCGATGACTGGCGAGGCGCCCAGATTCGGCGGATGGGTGAGCTGCCCTGGAAGGCGGCCTATTCGGCGGCTTCGATTCTCGGGCTGGCCCTGGTGATCTGGGGCTATGGTCAGACGCGCCTGGATCCGGTGTGGATCTGGCAGCCGCCGGTGGCGCTGCGCCATGTCGTATCGCTGTTCATGATACCCGCCTTCGTGCTGCTGGTGGCGGCATATGTGCCACGTAACCACCTCAAGGCGAGGCTTGGTCATCCGATGATCCTGGGCGTGAAGCTCTGGGCCTTCGCCCATCTGCTGGCCAACGGGCGGCTGGGGGATATCGTGCTGTTCGGCGCCTTCCTGGTGTGGGCGATCTTCGATTTCCGGTCGGCCCGTCGTCGTCCACGTACAGAGATGGCGGCCCCGAGCGCGGCGGGCACCGTCACGACCGTGGTGGCCGGCCTGGTGGCCTATCTCGTGTTCGCCTTTTATCTGCATACATGGCTGATCGGCGTGCCGGTGATGTAAGGCGTTCAGCCGCTCTCGTGCAGCGCGCTGCCGGGGAGCCAGAGCCGGGCACGCAGCCCCGCCTGCTCGGCGCTGTCGAGGGTTAATCTGCCGCCGTGGAGTTCCGTCAGGTCCTTGACGATGGCCAGACCCAGGCCGCTTTTCGAGCGCTGCTCGTCGAGGCGCACACCACGCGCCATGGCGGCCCGGCGTTGGGTGGGATCCATGCCCGGGCCGTCGTCCTCCACCGCCAGCCATACACCCCCGGCTTCCTCTCCGCCGCTTAGCCGGACGCGCGTTTCGGCCCAGCGCAGGGCGTTGTCGAGCAGGTTGCCGACCATCTCCTGGAGGTCCTGGGCATCCATGCGCAGAGAGAGCGGTGCCGGCAGCTCGGCATGCAGGGCGATGCCGCGACGCTCGGCCAGTCGGCCCAGGCCTTCGATGATCGGAGCCAGCACCTCCCCCACCGTGATGCGTGGCGCCAGGCCGGCATCACCCGCTGCCGTGGCCCGGGCCAGGTGGTGCTGCACGGCGGTATCGATGCGCAGGAGCTCGGCGCGGAGTCGGCTGCGGCGGGGCTCCTCGAGGCCGTCGGCGAGGGTCATCAGCGTACTGACCGGGGTCTTGAGGGCGTGGGCCAGATTGCCTGCCGCATGGCGGGCGTGGGTCATCAGCCGTCGGTCGCGCTCCAGCACGCCGTTCATGGCCGTTGCCAGGCGGGACAGCTCTGCGGGTAACCGGGTGTCGAGACGCTCGGTGTCGCCATCCTCCACTCGGCGGAGGTCCCGGCGCAGGCGACGCAGCGGCGCCAGCCCCCAGTGGATCTGCAGCGCCAGGGCGGCCAGCAGCAGCGCGCCCAGCCCGGTCAGGGAGAGCGCTACCAGGCGGTCGAAGCGGGCCTGCTCGGCATCCAGTGGCTCACGCGAGATGGCCACGGCGACATGCAGGGGTGAGGCCAGCGGGGCGAGCCGGATATCGCGCTCGATGGCGCGCAGCGAGGTGTCGCGCGGTCCCTGGATATCACGCAGGAGAACCTCGTGATGGGGGGCGGTGGCTAGGCGCTGATCCCATAGCGAGCGCGAGGTGAGGGTGTGCTTACCCCCGTCGCTGATCTGCCAGTACCAGCCCGAGAACACCCGCGCGAAGCGCGTCTCCCCCAGAGAGCGCTGCTGGACCAGCGTGCCCGCGGCATCATCCCAGGCCAGGCCGGCGATCACTACCTGCAGCAGCGATTCGAGTCGCTGGTCGAAGGCCGCGGTGGTGGTCGCCTGGAAGTGGCGAGTGAGGCCGATGCCGGCCAGCGGCAGTGCCAGGATCAGGATCAGCAGGCTGGCCAGCATCAGCCGAGTGGCCAGGGAGAGGCGTCGCAAGTTCATGGAGGCGGAGTGTCGCCGACCAGGCGGTAGCCCTGACCGCGCAGGGTCTCGATGCGCGTTGCGCCCAGCTTGCGACGCAGGCGACTGATCTGCACATCGATAACATTGGAGTCGGGCTCGTGGTCACGGTCGTAGACGTGTTCGGCGAGCTCGCTGCGACTGACCACCCGGGGGGCGGCATGGGCCAGGTAGGCGAGCAGGCGTGACTCCTGGGCGGTGAGGCTGATGGGGCGGCCGGCCAGGGTGACGCTGCCGCTGTGGGTGTCTAGGCTGAGCTCGCCGACTCTCAGTACCGGGTGAGCATGGCCATGGCTGCGCCGGACCAGGGCGCGAAGTCGGAACAGCACCTCGGCGGTCTCGAAGGGCTTGGTCACATAGTCATCGGCACCGGCCGAGAAGCCGGCGGCCTTGTCGGCCCAGCGGGTGCGTGCGGTAAGCACCAGCACCGGCAGCTCGATGCCATCTTCACGCCACTCGGCGAGCCAGCGACTGCCGTCACCGTCGGGCAGGCCCAGGTCGAGAATCACCGCGTCATAGACTTCGGTGCGCACCAGAAAGTCCGCCTCGCTGCCGTTTTCGGCACGTTCGAGCAGCAGCCCCGCGTCGCCCAGCGCCTCGCCGAGAGCCTCACTCAGGGCGCGGTCGTCCTCCACCAGCAGTACCTTCATGGCGAATCCTCCCGGCGACGCATGGCATCGATCTTCACCCCCTCCATGCCGACCAGCTCGCCGCTCTCGGCGTCGAACTCGAACTCCACCACCTGACCCTGGGGGCCGAGCATCTCGATCTCGTAGGCGAGGCGGCCATCGTCGCGCTCCAGCTCTACTTCCAGTATCTGACCCGCGTAGCGTGCCTCCAGCCAGTCGAGCAGCGTGGGAAGCGGCACGATTCGCTCCTCGCGTACCGCCGCATGGAGGTCATGCCAGTGGTCATCCGCCGATACGGGGGCAGCGCCCTGGAGCAGCAGCAGGGCGACCAGCATCGGCAAGCCAGGGCGGTGGGGGAAGGGAAGGGGAAGAGAGGCTGTCATCATGTGGACAGGGTGCCAGGCGGAACATGAACAGAGCATGAACGCTGGCGTCACCCTGGGGCAAGGTCAGCGGGTGTGTAATGGCCTGGCAATCCGAAGAGAGGAGGTATCTACCATGCAACGAGCTATGCAACGTCCCCTGATCCTGGCCGGCTCCCTGGCCGTCCTGATGAGTGCCGCCGGCCTGGTCCAGGCCGCGGGAGATCGTCTGGCGGCAGAGCGCCTCGATGAGGTGCTGGCCCAGGCCACTGATTTCGGTTTTCAGACCTTTGAGGAGATCGAGGCCAAGCGCGACGGCCGCTTCGAGGTGGAGGGCTGGCTCGATGAGGCGTGGCAGGCCGAGGTGCGCTTCGATCTTGCCAGCGGCGAGAGCTTCAAGGAGGAGCGCAAGCGGCGTGACAGCGGTGCCTGGGGGCTTAGTGAAGCCGAGGTGCGTGACGCCATGGCGCTGGCCGTGGCCGAGGGCCTGGTCGAGTTCGATGAGCTCCAGGCCGACCGCGAGGGTCGCATCGAGATCGAGGGCTATGACGCCGATGGTCGTGAGCTGGAGGTCAAGATCCTCGATGGCGAGGTGCTCGAGATAGAACGCGACTGAACCGCCGTCGGGGAGCCCGCCCGTTAACCAACGCAGGCATGCAGAAGAGGGCCCGGCGCATCAGGCGTCGGGCCCTCTTGTCGGGTGATGGAGCGGACTAGTAGAGCTTGCTGTCGCGCAGCCTCGTCAGTGCCTCGGGTGGGGCGAAACTATCGGCGCTGGCGCTCTCCCAGTAGTCGCGAAACACCGGGTGGCGCTCGGCACCGCCCACCAGCAGCTCGCCCGGGGTCAGGAAGTCATGGAGCTCGGCGAAGCTCTTTACCTTGTGGCGTGTGAGGCGGTGGGAGATATGCTCCGGGCCCAGCTCGGAGGAGTGGCGAAGCCCCGCGGCGCCGAGCATCTCGGCCAGGGCGGCAACGGTGTTGGCATGGAAGCTTGCCACCCGGTGCGCCTTGGTCGGCACGTCCAGGCGGCTGCCGCGCAGGGTGTCCTGGGTGGCCACGCCGCTGGGGCAGCGGTCGGTGTGGCAGCTGCGGGCCTGGATGCAGCCCAGGGCAAACATGAAGCCCCGGGCAGCGTTGCACCAGTCGGCCCCCAGCGCCATGGCGCGTGCGATATCGAAGGCGTTGACCAGCTTGCCGGCCGCGGCCAGGTTCACACGGTCGCGCAGACCGGCCCCCACCAGGGTGTTGTGGACCAGCAGCAGGGCCTCGTCCAGCGGCATCCCCAGGCGGTTGATGAACTCCAGGGGGGCGGCGCCGGTGCCGCCTTCACCGCCGTCGACCACCACGAAGTCGGGGTGCTCACCGGCCTCGAGCATCGCCTTGACGATGGCGAACCACTCCCAGGGGTGGCCGATGGCCAGCTTGATGCCCACGGGCTTGTCGCCGGCGAGCTCACGCAGCCGCACGATGAAATCGATCAACTCGCGAGGGGTGGTGAAGGCCGTGTGAGCCGCCGGGGAGATGACGTCGCGCCCCGGGGGGACGCCGCGGGTGCTGGCGATCTCCTCGGTGACCTTGGCGCCGGGCAGGATGCCGCCGTGGCCCGGCTTGGCACCCTGGGAGAGTTTGATCTCGATCATCCTGACGGCGTTATCCCGAGCGTTCTCGCGGAAGCGCTCGGGGTCGAAGTCACCCGCCTCGTTGCGGCAGCCGAAGTAGCCCGAACCGATCTCCCACACCAGGTCACCACCGCGGCGGTGATAGGGCGAGATGGCCCCTTCGCCGGTGTCGTGATAGAAGCCGCCTTCGCAGGCGCCATCGTTGAGGGCACTGATGGCGTTGGCGGAGAGCGCGCCGAAGCTCATCGCCGAGATATTGAACACGCTGGCCGAGTAGGGCTTGGTGCGTTCTGCCCCCACGGTGATACGCAGGCTGGTGGGGTCGATATGGGCCGGCGCCAGGGAGGGGCTTATCCATTCGTAGCCGGGGTGGCGCATATGATGCAGCGAGCCGAATGGCCGCTTGTCGCTGACATTCTTGGCGCGCTGGTAGATCAGCCGGCGCTGTTCGCGGGAGAAGGGCACCTCCTCGGTGTCGCTCTGGATAAAGTACTGGCGGATCTCCGGACCGAACGACTCCAGGTTGTAGCGCAGGTGGGCCAGGATCGGGTAGTTGCGGCTGACCGTGCGGCCGCGCTGGCACACATCATAGGTGCCCAGGGCGGAGAGCAGGCCGAAGGCGAGCACCCCCCATCCCCAACCGGCATCGGCGGTGATCAGACCGATCAGGCTGACGGCCAGGCCCAGCAGGCTGAGTGCGTAGGCGCTGAAACGCAGGGGAAACGACGCGAGAGGTGACAGGCGGAACATGACGCACTCCGATTTGTGGTGATTCGGTGAGGGGGTGCCCCACCGCAGGGGACGGGTAGGGCGACAATGTAGGGCAGCGTCAATCGGCCGGGGGCAGGCGTGCGGCCAGGGCGAAGACGTGCTCATCCTCGACCTCGAGCTCGCGCAGTGCCGCGGCCAGGTTGACGAGATAGTCGCGGTTGGGGCCACTGGGACCATGAGAGGCGGCGACCTGTTCGGCGATGGCGTCCAGCGGTGCCTCGCCGAGATAGGCGGCGTTGTCGGCGCCGGCCAGATAGACCAGCCCCTGGGTGCTGCCGCCGAGCTCGTCATCGAAGCACAGCGTGGTCACCTCGCGCAGGTAGCCGTTCTTCTCGCGCACATCGAGCGGCGCGAGCACCTCGGGGGTGATGCGGTAGGCCATGCCGTGGCAGACCGCTCCCGGTTCGCGCACCAGGGTGGCCACGCGGCCCGGGGCCGCCTGGGTGCCGCGATGGTCGTGGGAACCCTGCCAGAAGCGCCGCACCCAGCCATGGATATGCGCCGGGCGTCGCTCCAGATAGGGGAAGTCGGCCTTCCAGATCAGTGAGCCGTAGCCGAACAGCCAGATAGCCTCGTGGCCGGCAAAGTGGTTTCGCTCGCGGTTTAGTCGGGTGGTGTCGTGACTCATTGGTCTCCTTATGGTTTGCTTGATCGCCTAATAATGACCACAACATATTGCGACAACTCACGCCATGGCTGAACAAGAATTCGACTATATCGTGGTGGGGGCCGGCACCGCTGGGTGCTTGATGGCCAACCGCCTGAGCGCTGACCCCACCAACCGGGTGCTGTTGATTGAAGCGGGTGGGCGCGATAACTACCACTGGATTCATATTCCGGTGGGCTATCTCTACTGTATCGACAACCCGCGTACCGACTGGCGCTTTCGCACCGAGCCCGACCCCGGCCTCAATGGGCGCTCGCTGATCTACCCGCGCGGCAGGACCCTGGGCGGGTGCTCAAGCATCAACGGCATGATTTATATGCGTGGTCAGGCTCGAGACTATGATGGCTGGGCCGAGATGACCGGCGAGCCCGAGTGGGGCTGGGAGAGCTGCCTTGCGGATTTCAAGCGCCATGAGAATCACTATCGACTGGACAGTGGCGCCGACGCCGACCCCGAACACGCCGACTATCATGGCCACGACGGCGAATGGCGGGTGGAGAGACAGCGTCTGAGCTGGCAGGTGCTGGACGATTTCGCGACCGCGGCAGTGGAGGCCGGCATCCCCCGCACCCGGGACTTCAACCGGGGTGACAATGAGGGTGTCGCCTACTTTGATGTCAATCAGCGCCGGGGCTGGCGCTGGAACACCGCCAAGGCCTTTCTGCGTGGGGTCGAGAAGCGCAGCAACCTGAGCGTCTGGCACTCCAGCCAGGTGATGGGGCTGGAGGTTGCTAGCGACGCGGGACAGCCGCGGGCCAGTGGGGTGCGCGTGCAGCGGGACGGCAAGGAGCAACTGGCCCGCGCCGCACGCGAAGTGATTCTGTGTGCCGGTGCGATCGGCTCGCCCCAGCTGCTGCAGCTCTCCGGTATCGGGCCGGCGGACCTGCTCACCGAGCACGGCATCTCCGTGATGGCCGACCTGCCCGGCGTGGGCGAGAACCTGCAGGATCACCTCCAGATCCGTTCGGTCTATCGCGTCAGCGGCGCCAGGACGCTCAACACCATGGCCGGCTCTCTGATGGGAAAGGCAAAAATCGGGATCGAGTATCTGCTCAAGCGCTCCGGCCCCATGAGCATGGCACCCTCGCAGTTGGGCGCCTTCACGCGTAGCAGCGACGAATATGCGCACCCCAACCTCCAGTACCATGTGCAGCCGCTGAGCCTGCCGGCATTCGGCCAGCCCCTGCATGACTTCCCGGCGATCACCGCCAGTGTCTGCAACCTCAACCCCACCAGCCGTGGCACGGTGCGTATCAGGAGTGCCGATCCATGCCAGACGCCGGCTATCACCCCCAACTATCTCAGCACACCCGAGGATCGCAAGGTGGCCGCGGACTCGCTGCGTGTCACGCGACGAATTGCCTCTCAGTCTGCCTTTGCCAGGTATTCACCCGAGGAGGTCAAGCCAGGGGTGGAGTACCAGAGTGACGACGACCTGGTGCGCCTGGCCGGCGATATCGGCACTACCATCTTCCACCCGGTAGGCACCGCGAAAATGGGGCGTGACGACGACCCCATGGCGGTGGTGGATGCCCATCTGCGGGTGCGCGGCGTGTCGGGGCTGCGGGTGGTGGATGCCAGCGTGATGCCAACCATTACCAGCGGTAACACCAATTCGCCGACCCTGATGATTGCCGAGAAGGCCGCCCGCTGGGTTCTGAAAGGGGAATAAACGGGCCGTTCTCTGGCGAACAAAGGCAAATAGTGTTTGACCTTCTCTCGCCAAGGGCGCATGCTGTTGGCAGTTGGTTAGCAAGTCGTAACACCCCAGGTAGGCATCGAACGCTCTAGCGCGACTCGATTTTCCCGGGAACGTTTCTTGTTTTACCCACTGCAACTCGGGTATTACCCGGCGAAATCAAAGTGCTATTAGAGGAATTCGATAATGGCTACCGGTACTGTCAAGTGGTTCAACGACACCAAGGGCTACGGCTTCATCTCTCCGGACGACAGCGGCGACGACCTGTTCGCGCACTTCTCCGAGATTCAGGCTGACGGCTTCAAGACCCTGCAGGACGGCCAGAAGGTCTCCTTCGAGGTCACTCAGGGCAAGAAGGGCCTCCAGGCCTCCAACATCAAGGTCATCGACTGATCTGATGTAGACTGCTCTGCAGTTGATGAAAGGCTCGCCTCGGCGGGCCTTTCTGCTGTCTGGGGCACTGCCCCCGCCATGGCAAGCCCAGGCACATTGCGCTAGGGTGAGCCTTTTTCCGCTGGAGACCCCTGACCATGAGCGAGCCCGGTGAGCTGATCATCGACCCCAAGGGCGGCAAGCCTGCCGACGCCTGCGTCTTTATTCTTCACGGCCTGGGCGCCGATGGGCGCGACTTCGAGCCGTTGGTGCCGGCGCTGTCGCTGCCGGCCGATGCCAGTGTGCGCTTTATACTGCCGCATGCACCGCGCCTGCCGGTGACCATCAATGGTGGCATGGTGATGCCAGCCTGGTATGACATCAAGGAGATGAGTCTCGACCGTCGTGTTGACGAGGCGCAGCTGATGCATTCGGCCGAACGCATTCAGGGGCTGGTGCGTGAGCAGATCGACCTCGGTATCGAGAGTCGACGCATCATCCTGGCCGGCTTCTCCCAGGGGGGCGCGGTGGCCTATCAGGCGGCGCTCTCCTTCGAGCAGCCTCTGGGGGGGCTGCTGGCGCTCTCCACCTACTTCGCGACCGCCGAGAGCATCTCCCTGGCCGAGGCCAATCGCGAGCTGCCCATCGAGGTGCATCACGGCAGTTTCGACCCGGTGGTGCCCGAGGCGCTGGGGCGCGCAGGCTTCGAGAAGGTCAAGTCCCGGGGCTATCCTGCTCACTACCGTCAGTACCCGATGGCGCATGCCGTCTGCCCCCAGCAGGTGACGGATATTGGCCACTGGCTAAGCAAGCGACTGGCGGGCTAAGGGCCACTCTCTCACATCAGGCGTCGCCAAAGGTCGTCTCGACAGTCTGATCACCTGCGGGCAGGATATTCGTCACGATTTCCATGCCCGCAGGATCGACGCCATGAATGCTTCCCCCTATGCCAACCTTCCCGATGCGCAGGGCTACTTCGGCCGTTTCGGCGGTCAGCTGATTCCGCCGGAACTCAAGGCCGTGATGGACGAGATCGATGCGGCCTACGAGGAGATCCGTCTGCGCGATGACTTTCGCCAGGAGCTGGCCGAGCTCCTCGCCGATTACGTGGGGCGTCCCAGCCCTATCTTCCATGCCCGCAGGCTCTCCGAGACACTGGGCGGTGCCCAGATCCATCTCAAGCGCGAGGACCTCAATCACACCGGCGCCCACAAGATCAATCACTGCCTGGGTGAGGCACTGCTTGCCAGGTTCATGGGCAAGACCAAGGTGATCGCCGAGACCGGCGCCGGCCAGCATGGCGTGGCCCTGGCCACGGCCTGTGCCCTGGTGGGGATTCCCTGCGAGATACATATGGGGCAGGTGGATATCGAGAAGGAACACCCCAACGTCACCAAGATGAAGATTCTGGGGGCCACCCTGGTTCCGGTGACGCGGGGGACGGCGACTCTCAAGGATGCCGTGGACAGCGCCTTCGAGGAGTACCTCAAGGATCCTCAGCATTTCATCTACGCCATCGGTTCGGTGGTGGGGCCGCACCCCTTCCCGAAGATGGTGCGAGACTTCCAATCAGTCATCGGCCGCGAGGCGCGTGGCCAGTTCCTCGAACGGCAGGGTCGTCTGCCCGAGCATGTAGTCGCCTGCGTAGGCGGTGGTTCCAATGCCATTGGCATGTTCACCGCCTTTCTCGAGGATGAAGACGTGCATCTTGTCGGCGTGGAGCCCGCCGGCGAAGGGCTCGATACCCAGCGCCACTCGGCCACCTTGACCCTGGGCAGGCCGGGCGAGCTGCATGGCATGGCCTGCTATGTGCTGGAGGATGAGGAGGGCAATCCGATGCCGGTCCACTCCATCGCCTCGGGGCTCGACTACCCCGGGGTAGGGCCCCAGCACAGCTATCTCAAGGAGCTGGGGCGCGTTGACTATCAGAGTGTCAGCGACGACGAGTGCCTGGAGGCCTTTCTGACGCTTTCTCGGGTCGAGGGCATCATTCCCGCACTGGAGAGTGCTCATGCGGTGGCCTGGGCCATGCGCGTCGCACCGAGCCTGCCTGCCGACCAGCATATTCTGGTCAATCTCTCCGGTCGGGGTGACAAGGATGCCGACTATGTGGCCGGGCGGTTGGGACTCTAGCCGTGGCGAAGGTGAATCGATTATACGGCGCTCGGCGAGCCGGGCGCCTTGCTTGCCGGCACCGGCACGAGCGGTGCATGCCCGGGGTGAAACTGGGCTAGGCTGATGGAAGGGCATGGAAAGGCCCGATATTTGTGCAGGGAATAACGCGGGGTGATGAGATGGCAGCAATCGGGGAGCGGTGGTGGCGATGGTGGCGTGGTCGATCGGGCAGGGAGCCTGACCTGGACGCGCTGCTTCTGGAGCATTACCCGGGCAGCGTCATGCTGCTCGACGAGCAGGGGGTGGTGCGCCAGGTCAATCCCGACTTCGAGCGCCATGCCGGCTTTCCCCCCGGGCAACTGCTCGGCAGGCGAGCTGTGACGCTCGATATCGATCCGCTGCATGGTGATTTTCCCAAGGCCATCGAACAGAGCATGACGACCCAGAAGCCCTGGAAGGGCTTGCTTCTTTGCCGTCGTGCCGATGGCTCTCTGCGTCATCAGACCACCCTGATCCAACCGCTGGTGCGCGATCGTGCCCCCATACGGCTGCTGGTCATTCAGTTTGATGTCACCGGCATGCGCCAGCGGGCTTTTTACGACCGTCAGTTGCTGGAGCGCCTGGATGGCACCGTCTCCAGGGTGCCGGGAGTGCTGTTTCGGCTCCGGCAGGATAGCGATGGCCGGCTCGAGTTCCTCTATGTCAGCGCAGCACTGCGCTCATTGTTCGGCTTGACGCCGGAGCAGTGCCAGGAAGACCCCGAAACCCTGCTTGGCTGTTTACCCGTGGATGATCGGCAGCGCCTGGAGACTTGCCTGGCCCAGTCCACGGTATCGTTTACGCCTTGGCAGCTGGAGTTTCGCCTCACGCTTCCCCAAGGGGTTCGCTGGGTAGAGGCTCGCGCTACCCCCCTGGCGCGTGGTGATGGCGACTTGATGTGGGATGGGCTGCTTATCGATGTCGATGAGCGCAAGCAGGTGGAGCACCGTGTGCAGCGGCTAGTGGCCACCGATATGTTGACCGGGGCCCTCAATCGGCGTGCCTTTTTCGAGCAGGGTGAAGCGGCGCTGGCCCGTGCTGCTCGCCATGGCGAGACCTTGTCGCTGGCCATGCTCGATATCGACTATTTCAAGAACCTGAACGACACCTACGGCCATGCCCTGGGGGATCTGGCGCTTCAGGCATTTGCCACTACCTGTCGTGAATCGCTGCGCCCCTATGATCTCTTCGCGCGTATCGGTGGAGAGGAGTTTGCCGTGGTGCTGGTGGATAGCCAGCCTGAAGAGGCGTGGAGCATGCTGGAGCGAGTGCGCGAAGCGGTCGCCGCCATTACGCTGGAGACGGGAAACGAAAGGGTGCGCTTCACCGTCAGCCTGGGGCTTGCGGTATTTGGTGGCGATACCTCGCTGGAGACGGGGCTCGCCCAGGCGGATCGCGCGCTTTATCGCGCCAAGCGGGCCGGCCGAAACCGAATCTGTGGACCCGAGACGCTCGTACAGGCTCCCGAAGCTCAGTAAGAAAACGGAACCTCAGTGAGGAAACGGGAACTCATTGAGTAAACGACGGGGGGTGGCAATCCGCCCCTCACCTCGCCACGATGGCAGCACATCACTCCCAGCCAGAAGGAGACCTTCAGCATGTCCGGACTATCCGAAGACCTACGCCTGCCGGTGCCTTGCCCGAGCTGTGGCAGCCATCTGATGCGCGTCTCCCAGGTGAAGAACCCGGATGACAAGGTGCATTGTGCCTCATGCGGCAAGATGATCTGTCTGTGGCATGAGGCCCAGACGGTGCTCAGGCAAGGACCCGGCAGCCAGAGCGAGGCGCTGATCGAGGCGGCGGTCAATCGCAACCGCTGAACATCGCTCCTGATGGCAGCACAGCCTCCTTGGCCATCTCGCTCCAGAGTGGGGCACCGCCTGCTGCACAAAAGGCTGGGTCCCCCCGCTCTTGTAGCCCCTCCAGAGGGCGGGCACTTACTTACAGCGTAAGCTTACGGATTACAGCTTCCGGCATAGCCGGGTTAAAGCAGCTCCTCCCCGGCCAACGCCAGGCGAGAGCGCTCCACGCTCTTGAGGGTCACGTGGCCCGCATGGGGCCAGTCGCGGAAGCGCTGCACCAGCGCCGCCATGCCACAGGTATTGGCGGTGAGATAAGGCGTATCGATCTGTCCCACGTTGCCTAGGCAGACAATCTTGGTGTTGCGCCCGGCTCGAGTGACCAGCGACTTGAGCTGCTTGGGAGTAAAGTTCTGTGCCTCGTCGATGATCAGGAAGGTGTCGTTGAGTGTTCGCCCGCGCATGAAGCCGGGAGCCCGAATCTGGACACGTGCGCCAAGCAGCTGGCGGGTGGCGCCGTTGTCCCAGCTGGACTCGCCATCTTCATTGCGCAGCAGGTTATCCATGTTGTCATGGAAGGCCCCCATCCAGGGCGACATCTTCTCCTCCTCGGTGCCCGGCAGGAAGCCGATATCCTCGCTCATGGAGATGGGCGCTCGGGTAAAGACCATGCGCTCAAATCGCTTGCTGTCCAGGGTCTGTTGAAAGGCCGCGGCCAGGGTCATGAAGGTCTTGCCGGTGCCGGCGCTTCCGGCAATGGTAACGAGGTCGATGTCATCGTCCATCAGCAGGTTGAAGGCGAAGTTCTGGCGGCAATCACTGGCGTGCACACCCCACACGCTGGCGCCGTGTCGATAGTTGGTCAACAGCTTCAGGCGGGCGTGCCTGTCGCCTACCTCGCGCACCACGGCCTCGAAGCCTTCCTCGTCGTCGGCGACCAGCATCCCGGGATGCCAGGCGACAGGGATCTGGCCGCTCAGGTGGTAGGTGAGGTGCTGGTGGTCGCGCTCCACCGTGACGTCAAGGGCAAGGTCGTTCCATAGTTCACTTCCGGTATTGGGGTAGATCTTGACCCCTTCCAGCATGGCATCGCTGTCGGTGAAGACGCGATCGGTGAGGTAGTCCTCCACTGGTACGCCGAGGGCAGCGGCCTTCACGCGCAGGTTGATGTCCTTGGTGATCAGGATTACCGAGGCGTCACTGCGCTCGCCGTGTAGTCGACAGGTTTCGGCGAGGATGCGGTTGTCGGGGCTGTCGTCCAGTGTTTCGAGTGTCGTCAGGTCGGTATAGCAGAGCAGGCGCAGCCGGCCCTCGGCGCCATTGAGGCGCGGTATGGGGATGCCATCGCGGATCTGGTCGAGACCGACATTGGCGGTGAGGTCTGACAGGGTGCGACTGACCTGGCGGGCCGAGCGGGCGATCTCGCGAATGCCGTTCTTGTGCTTGTCGAGCTCTTCGAGCACGGTCATGGGGATGACGACTTCATGCTCATCGAATTGGTAGATGGCGGCGGGGTCGTGCAGCAGTACGTTGGTGTCCAGCACGTACAGCCGGGTGGCCTTCTTGTCGATGCGTACCATCGGCGCAGCTCTCCTGAATGTCGCTAGACGGGCGTCATGTGACACCCCGATGTCGACACTGTCAGCGCTCGATGTCAGGAAGGTGACAACGGCCTGACGGTGTCAGTAGCGCTGAGATATCCCTCCTCTGGCCTGGACTGTGGCGGGGCGAGTGGTCCCCCCGCATTGCTGAGCATGGTGGGCCATTCCGGTGCTGACAAGGCGGGGGGCTTGCGGAGTGTCAACGCAGATCACGACTCCTCAGTCTGATAGACCTGCTCCACGTCGAGAGTGGAGTGATGCCCAAGGGCCGGGAAGTGCTCCGCTAACCACGTCTCGGCGGTATTGCGTCCAGCGTCACGCAGATGGCAGAGAAAGGGCCATTCCGCGTTCATCTTGCTCGAGATGGAAAGCTCGTCCAGCACCTCATCGCCGATGATGCGATGAAAGAGCGTGCCGGCATAGCAGCCGATATCTACCCCCTGGTCGCCCAGCAGGCGCTGGAGCATGTCGATCATTCGCACCTCCTTGATCAGCGAGGCGTTGAAGGTGATCTCATTGAGACGGTTCATTATCGCCGCGGCGCTGGTGGGAAGTGCCTCGCGATAGATTGGATTGATCTGCACGATGACGATATCCCGGGATTTGCAGTTCTCCATCAGTGGCAACAGCGAGGGGTTACCCATGTAGCCACCATCCCAGTAGGCCTCACCGTCAATCTCCACGGCCTTGAATACCGTGGGCAGGCAGGCCGAGGCCATCACGGCATCGAGACTCATTTCCTCGCGCTTGAAGATACGCTGCTTGCCACTACGCACATTGGTGGCGGTGACGAACAGGTGAAGGTCCTGACAGCGCCTCACTCGCTCGAAGTCAACGCGTTCGGCGACGATATCCCGCAGAGGATTGAGGTCGAAGGGATTGAGCTGATAGGGCGAGAGCAGCCGGCTCATCAGATCCATGGTCACATACCCCGGGGAGTGATCCAGACTCCAGTTGTCGGTCACTATGTCCAGGGGGCCGCGGCGGATAGGACTGGCCATGCCGGCTCGGCTGACTGCCTGCCAGAAGTCATGCAGTGCCTGGCGGGCGGTATCGCGGTCGCCTCGGGTCAGGGCATCGGCCATGACCACACCGTTCATGGCCCCGGCGCTGGTCCCGCTGATTCCCTCGATCTCGATGCGGGGATCTTCCAGCAGTCGGTCCATGACGCCCCAGGTGAACGCGCCATGGGCACCGCCACCCTGTAGTGCCAGATCGATGCGCTTGGTCTCTTTCATGCTTCTCCTCGTCGGATATCGGTAATGCGGCAATGTATCGCCGCAGCATAGCGATAGCGACCGGCGAGGAACAGACGGCTACTGCATGGCCTGCGTAAGAAGTTGGATTCAGGGTGACCAGTATGCGGGAGTCTCTTGTCAATGGGCTCTCGATGTGTGAAAGGCAAGAAGACGAGTGCGTTATAGGGCACGAGAAATGTAATTGCTGTGTAGATCGTGTAAGTCGATGCATCTTGCTGGCTACCTATTGCTGATGGCATGGATCCAGTAAAAATTAGCGATACGGCCTAATGGTCTTATAAGTGCGGCACTTTTCAGCGCCTCTTGAAACCTCAATTGGCGCAGCATATAGCCTATATATAGCGGAATGTGCTCTTCGACTGTCTCAGAAGTTGGACAGTTTTTGTTAGAGGTGCTGACAGCATCATCCCTGCTTTCTTAAGGGAAAAGAGAAAAGTTTCTTTATGTTGTCATGTGTTACAGGTGTTGGCCGGTTTAGTGGCATGAGGATTGCTTGGTATTTACCGACTACGAACTCGAGCGTCATTCAAGGGACCGGGAATAAGCGAGTCAAATAGGTGGCGCAGGTTCGTAGGCTGCAGCAGCAATAACAAATGGAGACATGATCATGAAAAAGCATCTTGTACTCGCAGGTACGCCTCTACTGGCCTTGGTAATGGCCATTTCTACGGCGCATGCCAACCCAACCGCAACCTTCTCCGATGGAGCCGATCAGGATGTGACCTCCACCGCTACCGCTGTGGGAGGCTCTAGCGGTAGTTCTACAGGAGGAGCAGGACTCGGCTTTGGTGCAGGTGGTGCTGGTACCGGCGGTAGCGCCGATGGTGGTGATGATAACTCCGGAGGCCTGCTCGGCCTCGGCGGAGGTGGTGGTAATGGTGGCACCGGTGGCGCAGGCTCAGGTGCTTATGGCAGCGGCTCCGGCACGGGCGGCATGGGCGGCTCTACCGGCCGTGGTGGCGACGCCTGGGCCATGAGCGAGTCCTACAACACTTCCACCAGTGTGATCTCTCGCCAGGATATGACGTCCACTGTCACTGGAGCCCGCATCAATATCAATGGTGGTGCTGGTGCTACCGGTGCTGCCGGTGGTGCCGGTGGTGCGGCATTCTCCCTTAACGTCGGGGTGGGTGTCGGCGGTAATGGTGGAGCTGGAAATGGCGCACAAGGTGGCAGCGCCGGATCGCTGGGCCTTGGCGCCGGGGTGGGCGGTGATGGTACTGGTACGGGTACTGGTACCGGGACTGGTGCCGGCCTCGGCTTGGGCGCCGGCGGTAGTGCGGATGCTGGCAGTGGTGCGCTCTCCGCTTCCAATGCCGACAATGACCAGAACGGCGATGGCGGCTCAGGCGGCTTCCTCGCTCCTGGCGGTGCAGGTGGTTCACAGAATGCCAACTCCACGGCCGGCGCCACTTCAGGGGCCACAGCCGGCACTGGAGGTGCAGGTAGCGGCACCGGCACCGGTAGCGGTAGCGGTACCGGCACTGGTTCTGGTGCTGGTGGCGACGGCAGCGGTACCGGCTGGGCTAGCGCAGTGGCTGGCGAAGGCGGCGACGGCTACGGTGGCGGTGGCGGTGGAGGCAGTGCTGCCACAGGTGATGCCTACGCTTATGCAGGTGGTGGCGGTGCTGGCGGCAACGGTGGTAACGGTGGTGCGGCGTTCCTGAGCACTGGCGCGGCCAACGTCTCCGTGGGAAGCGGGGTGTTCGGTGGCATCAACAACATGAACGTATCCACCGGCCTCTATAACTCCCAGTTGTCCGGTACCAGTGTGGCGGCTCACAGCAACGTGAGTATCGGCAACTGATCCGGAGCGCATGACGCGCTGCAACGACGCAACAATCGGGAGCCGGTGGAGCAATATCCACTGGCTCCTTGATGAAACGTCCCTAGGGATGGAGTTCGGGAGGTCACGCCATGAATAATAAAGCGGTTGGTTCATGCTCTGGCATGGGACGTCATCGCCACACGGCGACGGTGTCCCTTTTGCTGGCGGCGGTGCTGTCGGTAGGCACCTCGAGCAGCCTGGCGGAGACAGGCACAAACCTGTATCAGGAAGTTTCCATGTTCGCTGCGGGAGTCAGTGAGAGTCCGACAGAGGGCATAGAGGGCATAGAGGGCATAGAGGGCATAGAGGGCTTTGGGGCCATGGAGCATATGGATCTTGCGACGATGGAGCAAGCCAGGGCTCGAGAAGGACAGAGAATTGTCAACGTCAATACGGTCAAGAGCGTTCAGAAGATGAAGGCGTCGGTGAACGATACCTCCTTCGATATCGGGGGCAACATGGTGTCGGGAAATATCACCTTCGCGCGAGATGCACTGGGTAGCTATAGCGGTACCGGTATCTTCAGCGCCGTGACTGGCAGCGGAAACTCTATCAACAATGCGGTGGGAATCAGCGTGTTTATCGCGAACTGACGCGATACATGTTCGCGATATAACACGTCCACCAAGAGATGATTCGCCATGAACGTGTTTCAGAGTCTTTGCTGTGGCATGGCATCACTGCTGCTCACCCTGGGGAGTCTGGAGGCCATCGCAGGCCAGGTCACCATTGCCAATCGATTTGGCAACTTTCAGGTCGAGGCCAAGAGCCTACAGGAGAAAGGCTGGGACAGGGTGGTTCGGCAAGAGTACGACTTCAGTTGCGGGTCGGCCGCGGTGGCGACGCTGCTGACCTACCACTATCAGCGTGACACCACCGAGGCCGAGGTCTTCGAGACCATGATTCGAGCTGGTGACGCCGAGAAGATTCAGAGATATGGGTTTTCCATGCTCGATATGAAGCGCTACCTGGATGGCAGTGGGCTCAATGCTGACGGGTTCCGGATCTCGCTGGATGACTTCATTCGCATCGGTGTTCCGGCCATCACCATGGTCAACACCGGTGGCTACAAGCACTTCGTCGTCGTCAAGGGAATCGATGCCGACAGTATTCTGGTGGGAGACCCCGCCGCCGGCACCCTGGTGGTGCCCCGCGAGCAGTTCGAACAGCTGTGGAGTGGCACGGTCCTCGGTGCACGTGCCGAGATTGAGGTGGCCCGCCAGCACTTCAACCATGATCAGGACTGGGCCGTTCGGCCTGAATCTCCGCTCTCAAGAGGCGTGAACCGTTCGAGCGTCGGTGCCAGCCTGCTGACCCTGCCCGCCTACAACGAACTGGGTCGGTGATAAGGAGATAACACGATGAATTCTCAGACTTTTCGACAAGGTACGGCAAGTCGGCTTGGGTGGGGATGTGCGGCTGCGCTATTCCTGACGGCGGGCTCTCAGGCTGCAACGCTTTCTACTGAGGTGCTGGCCGAGGCTCCTGCGATGGCCACCTATCAGTATTACGAACCTGCCTCGGTTCAAAACGTGGACAGGCTCTATGCCGAGGTATCGCGCTCTCGTGGCGCTCAGGACGGATTTTACCGCGGTACCGTGATTGCGGATGAGGAAATGGGCCAGATGCGTGCCGGATTCAACATCGGGGGGCTCGACGCGGACTTCGGCGCTCGGCTGCAGACAATGATCGACGACAGGGTCGAACTGGTTTCTGTGGTTAATTTCACTCAGGCAGGCCCCAGTATCGTATCACAGACCCTGCGTGACTCTGGCGGAGTGGCGGCCCAGGTCGGTTCCGGCACACTATCTGTGACCGAGCTGACACCAGGTGGCGTGGATCTCACGGGCCTCGCCGACTTTTCGGGTGTTGCCTTGAACGATAGCAAGGGTTTTACCACTGCTTTGCATAATATCACCAGGGGGGCCATCGTCAGCGGCGTGGTCAGCAATGCATCGAACCGGAACATTCAACAGAGAATCGATATCAGTGTTCGACTCAACAACATCGGTGCCCTGGATGCGGCTAGAAAACGGGCTGCGATTCTGGATTCATTCTCCGGTATTCTACGCTGACACCGAATTTTCCACCGTTCCCGCATCGATCATTGCCTTAACCATAAACCATAAACCATAAACCATAAACCATAAACCATAACCATAAAAGAGTGAGGCTGCCTGTAAATGGCAGCCTCACTCTTTTATACCTGTTACGTATTTTCGGTCTCTAGTATCTGGTCTCTTGGGGACGTGCCACAAGCGTCAGCCTAGAAAACGTTCATGCCGATAGGCATGCGAAAGGTTAAGGTGGTGTCCGGGGCGTCCTCGGTGATACCAAGCTCGAGCCCAACATTGATATTGACATCGGAATTTAACGAGTAATTCCAGCCCAGCAGGAGAGAGCCAACGTTCAATGTCTGCGACTGTACCGAGGTGGTGGTACCAGTGTCGACATTGACATAGTCTGTCTTGGTCTTGCCGATAAAGTCGTTCTTGTAGCCTAGGGTAAAGGAGGTGCGCGGGTTGATCGAGTACGCCATGCCGAAGCTGAGACGTACGGCATCGCCCGGATCGACGTCGCCGACAACGACATTAAGTGGGTCTTCATTAGCATCAAGGCCAGATAGGCTCTGATTCACACTATCTTCCAGGTGAAAGACATACCCCAGGTTGGCAAAGTAGACCGCCGGTGCCGAGGGCAGTAGCATGGTGATGCTTGGCTCGATCGAGTGGAAGCCCGTGCCGGTCGAGAGTTCCAGTGGGTTACCTTCGCTATTGCGGTCGATATCGAAGGGCCCATTGCCGGTGGTGGTCTTGTAGCGCAGGTTGCCGATAAAGAAGGGCATGCCGTTCTGCCCACGGTTCAGCTGATAGTGGGCGGCCAGTTCGATATCCCCCAGGCTGTCGCCGGAGAGCTCCCGCTCGATATCAAATTTATCGCCTTCAGCTCTATCGATGGGAACACTTATTCTCTCGTTTTCGTCTCGATAGACGTAGGGCACTTTCATCTCGAGCTCCAGACGATCGGTAACACCTAGACGGCCGGTCAGCGAGGCGGTGTAATTGTCGCGATCGACGTCCTGAGCCGTGAACACTCCGATCAGCAGTGTGCTGAGCACACTGACCCCTTCGAAGGTCATTCGGTTAATGCTCTCGTGGGAGTACTGGAACTCCGGCTCGAGTATCAGGCGTCCACGTGGGGTTAGTACACCACCATACTCCGCTATGGACTGCACATTGAACTGTGGCTCGCGCTCCGGCGGTTGCTGGCCGACAGGCTGAACAGCCTCCTGAGCCAACAGAGGTGACGCACTGATAAACAGGAGGGGGGTTGTGACGCCGATTAGTACACGCTGATATGGTGTCATGAGTGCATTTCCTGTGGTGAGTTACGCTCGGCTATCGAGCGGTCGAGGAACGCAGTGCTTGTCTATCAGGCGGTACAGGGTCGCTCGAGAGATGCCGAGATCCTGTGCAGCGTGCAGCGCATGGTTCCTGTTGCGAGCCAGCGCGGCAGTAACGGCCTCGCGCTCCGCGCAGTTTCGAATATCCTCCAGTGAAGGGCGAGCTCTGACGACGTCCTTGCGTCTTTCCAGTCCGAGGTCATCAGGCGTGATAAGGCGCTCTTCACACATCACCATGGCGCGTCGCACTCGGTTTAAAAGCTCTCGCACATTGCCTGGCCAGGGGTGTTGGCGCATGGTAACAAGACTGTCATGGTTGAAGCCGCGTACTCGGCATGATGTCTCGGCGCGAAACTTCTGGAAGTAGTGCAAGGCCAGGGCCTCGATATCTTCTGGTCTTTCGCGTAGGGGTGGCGTTCTGGCCTGCAGAACGTTTATGCGATGATACAGGTCCTCACGGAAGTCACCCGACTCTATGGCATTTTCCAGGTCGACATGGGTCGCGGCGAGTACCCTGACATCCACCGATATCTCACGCAGGCTGCCGAGACGCTGGATACGATGATCTTCCAGGAATCGTAGCAGGTGTACCTGCAACTCCATGGGCAGATCGCCAATTTCGTCGAGAAACAGGGTGCCTCCCGATGCCGATTCGATGATACCGACCTTGCTCTTTCCTGCACCGGTGAAAGCACCTTTCTCATGTCCGAAAAGTTCAGTCTGGATTAGGCCAGCAGGCAAGGCGCCACAGTTGATGGCGTTGAAGGGACCTTCACGTCTGGTGGAGTGATCGTGAATCAGTCTTGCCGTCAGCTCCTTGCCCGTACCAGACTCGCCGGTAATCAGTACCGGTGCATCCACGAGGGCAATTTTCTCGATATCCTTAAGTAATTTCTCGATAGCATGGGAATTGCCGATCATCTCAATCTTTCGGCCAGGATCGGGAGGTGAGTGGCCGGTCCCGAAATGCGTCGCAAGCAATTCCGAAATGGTGAGTGTGCTCTCCAGCACATAATTGGCTTCTTCGGGATTCAAGGGAAGGGTGATACAGGCATGACAGTGCCTGGCGATGAAAGCACGCGTCTCGTACTCCTGAAGACTGTCAACAGTTAATAGTGCAACCCAGAGAGTGCTTGTTGACAGGCTGAGGAGCTTTTCCAGTTCAAGCGAGGACCAGGTGTGGGACGACTCCAGTAGAATGATACCAATTGGAATCGGTGCTGAAAGAAGAAGCTTCTCTGCCTCTATCAGGCAGCTGGTACGTTGAAACTGCCATGCATACTGTTTTAGCGACAGCGCTGTGCTTGCTGTCAAACGTTGATCACCTATCATTAGAACATAGCGTGATTTGTCCATCATCACCCTTCAAGCTTTCGCTTGTTATTTGATAACGACCGACGCGTCTCGTCGGTTCTGCTGATCATGCTGGCCTCGAGCTCTTCTTACGGGTGTTGAACACTCCATACAGGCCCTGAACTCTTGATGCTCAAGTTCATGATGCTCAGCGCTTGCCTCGCTACCACAAGTGTCTCTATCTGGCGTCATTAACCTGACTGTGATGAAGACGGTGTCATTGGAATCTTAGGATAGGGGAAGTGTTGGTGGTAGATTGATTTTTGTAAAGGTTGAGGTTTAAAAGGTTGCTTTGTGTGTTTTCGTCGACAAGATGCGTTATCCAGGCTTGCGATGCTGCCTGCCCCTCCTCGACCAAGTGTTGGCCACGACCCTGACCGCCTCGGTGCATGTCTCCGATTATCAGCGTTGGCTGACGGACTCCATTGAGCGTAGCCAATGCTCGAGGTCACTGCTCAATTCAGTTGCTGATGGTAGGAAATGGCGACTGTTGGTCATGTGACTGCATGGCCAGCTGCCGGTCCTGATCGCGGTTGCAGTCGAGGTAGGTCGAGCTCGCCAGCCACTCCGGGTCGGGATAGTAGGCGAACAGGTACTGCTCCTCCTTGAGGCTGTCGATCAGCGGGTAGGTGATCTCCTGACGAACGGCCGGGCATCCCAGGCTGCGGCCCAGGCGGCCGGTCTGTTCGATAAAGGACTCGCTGACATAGTCGGCGCCGTGCATCACGATGGCGCGATCGAAGGCCAGGTGGTTGACGCCGGGCTCGAGGCCCTCGAGGCGTAGCGAATAGCCGTTGCGTCCGTAGTAGGTGTTCATGGTGCGAAACAGCCCGAGACTCGACTGGTGGCTCTCCGGTGTATTCGAGAAGCGTGAGGCCAGGGCATCACCGGAGCCGCGGCCATGGGAGACGAGCTCCTCGAAGAGCAGTGTCTTTCGATGCAGGTCGAAGACCCACAGGCGGGGTTCGCTGGAGGGCCGGGAGTAATCGATCACTGCCAGGCGCTCGGCATCAGGGTCGGCGCATGACAGGGCGTTGGCGGCCAGCGTGAGCACCTCGCGGCTGGCGTTCGGTGCCAGGCGAGTCAGAGTTCGAGTCAGGGGTTCGCCATCCAGCATCCTGGGGCCAAGAGCCTGGGCGGTGGTGGGGGCGGCAAGAGCGCAGGCACTGGCTGTCAGACTGGTTGCACAGAGCAGCCAGGCGGCAAGGGTTGATCGCATCATCACTTCGACTCTCTTGGTTTCTCGCTATGATGTAAGGGCGAGAAGGGTTCATCAAGTTAGCAATAAACGATACTGGGGGTGAACATGCGGCGATCTGTCGCGATAGCTGCGATGACGCTGATCATCATGCTGGCATCCGGCATGACGATGGGGGATCCGTCGACGCCGCAGGAGCGCAGCATGACCGCGGTTGAGCAGGTCCTGATTCCGCGGGGTGGAAACCTGGAGGGCTTCTATGCGGCGCGCGCGTTCCAGGCAGCCTGGACGCGAGAGGAGCAGGTGCAGGAGCTGGTCGAGGCGTTGCAGGGGGTGGCCAGTGATGGTCTGGATCCCGACGACTATGGCGCCGACCGCCTGCTGACTGAGTATCGTCAGGCTCAGGACAGTAGTGAGATTGCTCAGGCACGCTTCGATATCAGGGCGACCCGCGCCCTGTATACGGCGCTACGTCATCTCCATCATGGCAAGGTGGACCCGCATACCATCGACCCGAAGTGGGAGGTGCCCATCAATGAGCGGCTTCCGCCTCTGGAGAGGGTCGCTCAGGCGGTGGCAGCCGGGCGGGTCGCGGCACTTTTCGATTCGGTGCGTCCCGCCTATGCCCCCTATGAGCGGCTACGCCAGGGGCTGACCCGGTATCGGAACATCCAGCGCCTGGGGGGCTGGCCCATGCTGCCCGAGGGTGGGCCCGCCCTGAGGCGTGGCATGACTCATCCGGATGTGGCGATCCTGCGCGATCGCCTGGCCCAGATCGGTGAGCTGGAGGTCATGGCGGCGGATACCTCGATCCTGCCCGCGGCCAAGCTGGAAGCGCCGGCACCGCAGCGCTTCGATGCCGCGCTGGAGGCGGCCGTAAGACGTTTCCAGGACCGTCACCTGCTGGAAACGGATGGCGTCGTTGGCCCGCGTACCAGGGAGGCCCTGAATGTGCCGGTGGGCAGGCGCATCGACCAGATCCGTCTCAACCTTGAGCGTGCGCGTTGGCTGATGCACGGCCTGCCCAATGCGTTCGTGCTGGTGGATATCGCCGGCTATCGTGTCAGCTATTTTCGTCCCAATGGGGAGGTCTGGCGATCACGTATCGTGGTGGGCCAGCCCTACCGACGGACACCCTCGTTGCGTTCTGAGATCACTCATCTGACCGTCAACCCGACCTGGACGGTGCCGCCGACCATCCTGCGTGAAGACGTGATTCCCAGCGTGCGTCGAGACCCAAGCTACCTGGCTCGGCGCAATATGCAGGTACTGACGCCATCGGGCCGACGACTCAGCCCGAGTCAGGTCGACTGGTCGAACCCGGGCAGCGTGATGATTCGTCAGGCCGCGGGGCCAGGCAATGCATTGGGTCAGGTGGTGGTCCGCTTTCCCAACGACCATCTCGTCTATCTGCACGATACTCCTGCCAAGGGGCTGTTCGCGCGCCAGCGGCGTGCCTTCAGTTCGGGGTGTATCCGAGTGCAGGGGGTACTACAGCTCGCTCAGCTGCTGTTCGACGATACCGGCAGCAATCGTGACCTTCGCGCCCTGCTGGCGAGTGGTCGTACCCGCAATGTGCCACTGGCCGAGCCGGTACCGATCATCCTGCACTACTGGACGGTTCACCCAGATGCCGCTGGGCGGATGGTCTTCCGACCCGATATCTACGAGCGTGACGACGCCCTGCTGCGGGCGCTGGACCGTCCGTTGTCATCCTTGTAGGTGTCATCGGCAATGGCCATCTGCCACCGCCGATCGCCTATCAGCCGATCGCTGGATCGCCCGATAAATCGGGCTCCTACGGTGGGCAATGGCAGCGATCTTCCTGGTAGGAGCGCGATTTATCGCGCGATAGGAGATAAGCGCCAGGGGCCTATTCATAACCCTTGGCCTGGAGTCTGAACAGTCTGGCATAGCGGCCGTTGGCGGCCATCAGACTGGCGTGGTCGCCCTGTTCGAGGATCTCGCCGCCGTCGATGACCAGAATCTGATCGGCGGCGCGCACCGTGGAGAAACGATGTGAGATGAGGATGGTCATCTTGCCCTGGCTATGATCGCGAAAGTCGGCGTACACGGCCGCTTCGGCGGCGGCGTCCATGGCCGCGGTGGGCTCGTCGAGTACCAGGATGTCGGCACTCTGGCGCATATAGGCCCGCGCCAGGGCGATCTTCTGCCATTGGCCGCCGGAGAGCTCCTGCCCCCCCTTGAACCAGCGTCCCAGCTGGGTGTGGTAACCCTCTGGCATGGTAGTGATGAAATCGTCGGCCAGCCCGCGACGAGCGGCTTCCTGCCAGCGCGTCTCGTCCTCGAAGGCGGCTACATCACCGGCTCCGAGGTTCTCGCCGACCTTCATCTGGTAGCGCACGAAGTCCTGGAAGATGACCCCGATGCGTCGGCGAAGCGTCTGGATGTCCCATTCGCGCAGGTCGTTGCCATCGAGCAGGATTCGCCCCGCACTCGGCTCATAGAGGCGGGTCAGCAGCTTGATCAGGGTGGTCTTGCCTGAGCCGTTCGCGCCCACCAGCGCCAGGCTCTGGTTGGGGCGAAGATGCAGCGAGATGTTCGAAAGAGCGGGCCTTTCGGCACCAGGGTAGGCGAAGCTCACGCTCTCGAAGCGAATGCCGTCGCCAGGGCGGGAGCCCGTGGTCAGGCTGCCCGCCTCCGAGGCCACCGGCTGTTCCAGGTACTCGTAGAGGTTGGAGAGGTAGAGGTTGTCCTCGTACATGCCACTGATCGAGGTCAGGCTTGCCGATAGCGCCGCCTGTCCCTGCTTGAAGACCATTAGGTACATGGTCATCTGGCCCAGGCTAAGGGTGCCGGTGATGGTCTCCACCACGACCCAGGCGTAGGCGCCGTAGAAAGCCAGGGTACCAAGCAGTCCGAGCACGAAACCCCAGCTCTCTCGGCGCTGGGTGAGGCGACGGTCTTCGGCGTAGAGAGTGTCGAAGATCTTCCGGTAGCGCTCCAGCAGCAGCGGCTCCAGGCCGAACAGCTTCACCTCCTTGATGCTGTCCTCGCGGGCCAGCACGGTTTCCAGGTACATCTGCATGCGGGTCTGGGGCGAGCGCCAGCGGAACAGCCGGAAGGCATCGCCGGAGAACTTGGCCTCGGAGATAAACACCGGCAGTGCCCCGATCACCAGCACCAGCAATGCCCAGGGAGAAAACTGCACCAGCAGGACGCCGAAGCTGACCAGCGAAATGCCGTTCTGGGCCAGGGCGAAGGTCTTGTTGACCAGCCCCAGGGGGCGGGTCGACGCCTCGCGACGGGCTCGGGTGAGCTTGTCGTAGAACTCCGAGTCCTCGAACTGGGCCAGGCTGAGGGTGCCGGCCTTCTCGAGGATCATCACGTTGACCTTCTGACCGAGCAGGGCCCGTAGCAGTGACTGCTGCGCGGAGAGCGCTCGTTGCGCCAGGGCGATGGCGGCGATCACCCCGCCTTCGGCGAGCACGTAGCGCAGCACCGGCCACCATGCCACGCTGCCCGTCTCGGCATGCTGCTCCATGGCGGCCACGACGGCATCGACGATCAGCTGACCGAGCCAGGCCGCCACCGCCGGCAGTACGCCGGCCACCAGGGTGGCAATCGCCAGGCCCACGGTGAGCCCCCGGGAGGTCTGCCACACCAGGGCGAGTGCTCGACGGCTATAGCGAAATACGCCCAGAAAGGCCGCCAGGCGGTTTTCAGGAGGAGGGGCGGGGCGGGGTGAGCGGGATGACACGGGGCTCTCCGTAAGGCTAAAAAGTAAGGCGCCCCGCACGAGGGCGGGGCGCAGTGGAGCAGCGGGGACAGAGCGTGCGCGGTCAGCCCTCGTTGGACTCCTTCTTGGCATCACGCTCGCCGGTGCTGGCGACGACCGGACCGACCTCCCCGGACTGCAGGGCGGCAAGCAGCGGTTCGGCTTCGCGCTGGAAGGCTACCAGGCGGTCGCCCGAGAGGCTTCGGTTCTCTGGCAACTTGACCTGCATGGCATCGACCTGGTTGTCGTTGACCAGCACCTCGTAATGCAGGTGAGGCCCGGTGCTGCGGCCGGTGTTGCCGGAGAGGGCGATACGTTGCCCCATGGTCACGCGTTCGCCGCTACGGACCAGCGGCTTGGAGAGGTGCAGGTAGCGAGTGCGATAGCCGTTGTCGTGTCGGATCACGATGTAGCGGCCGGCCGCGTAGTGGCTACGCACCGACTCGACCACGCCGTCGGAGGGGGCGGTGACCGGCGTGCCGATAGGCATGGCGAAGTCGGTGCCCTTGTGTGGGCTGATTCGCCCGGTCACCGGATGCTTGCGACGCGGATTGAAGTTGGAGCTCAGCCGGTAACGCCCCTCGAAGGGGTAACGGTTGAAGGCGGGGTCGAGGCTTTCCCCTTCCGGGGTGTAGAAGTTGTTGTCTGCGCTATTGCGGACCAGCGTCAGGTTGGTGCGCTCCCCCTCATACTGAACCGCCAGGACGCGCGGGTCGAAGCTCTCCCCATTGATCACGTCGGATTCGACCAGCACCTGAAAGCGGTCGCCGCGACGGGTGTCGCGGCGGAAGTCAAGTTTCTTGCCGAGGACATGGACCAGTCGTGAGACCTCGGCGCTGGAGAGGCCGGTGGCCTGAGCCGAACGGGTGAAACTGCCGCTGACGGTACCGGCAAACAGCCGCTGGGCGGCTTCACCAGTGTGCTCGATGCTGGCGACCTCGAAGGCTCCCTCATCGCGCTCTGCCACGAAGCCGCTGCGGGCATCGCGCATCATGCGCAGCGAGATCAGCTTGCCATCCTCGTCCAGCTTGTAGTCGAGCCGGCTGCCGACCTGCCAGCGCTCGAGCATGTTGCGGTCGGGTAGCTGCTCGAGCAGTGTCAGGGCCTCGCTGTAGCCCAATCCAAGATGTTGCTGGGCCATGCGTGTAAAGGCATCGCCGGGTTCCACGGTGTAGGTTTCCCACTCCGGGACATAGGGTTCGCGAGCGGCGATTTCACGCTCGAGCAGCACCGGCCCATCGTCGAGCAGAGTCAGCTCACTTTCGGGAATATCCTCGTAGGAGGTGGCATTCGCCACCAGGCTCCCGTCGTGATCGAGCATGCCGCTGCCGATGGTGCCGACAAGCGTAGCGATATGTACGGCGCCGCGGTCCAGCGTTTTGGCGTCAGGAGTCGTGATCTCCGTAGCCACGGTTATTGCCTGTTCGTTCAAGGAGCTGCTGACCGGGTTCTTGGCCATCAGCGGTGGCCGCTCGCTTGGCGGTGTGGTGCCGTCGCTGAGACGAGCCAACAGGGGCGGTGCCGTATCGACGCTGCCGGCATTGGCCTTGTCGATCAGTTCCAGGTCAACCACTTCGCTGACCCTCAGCTGGGTGATGGGCACACGCTGTCGTGTGGCATCCAGCGCCTGGTTGGCCATCTCGATGGCGTCTCCGACGGGTCCACGCTGAAGATTCAGCGAGGGCAGTCCGGAGTTGGCATCGGCGTCGAGGGGAATGACGACGGTCTCCAGCGACCGAGAGTCGCGCTGGAGATCCTGGTAGGTGGTGACGATCTTCTGTGTGCCCAGCACGGTGACCATGGTGGCGACCGGTAACAGCAATAGCTTGTGCGCGCGGGGCAGCGAATGTAGGACTCGCAGCATGGGTAAAAGGCCGGTGAAAAAAAGGTAAGGCGAGAAAAGTCACACGAACAATAGCGCATGACTGGGGTGTTGCCTAGGCTGTATGCATGCACAGCAACAGCACCCCAGGCGACCTTTTACCAGTATCGCAGGGTGATGAGAGGTAGGCTGAGAAGTACGTGAACGCTGTTTGGTAACAGTGTGTCTATTGGAACCAAGCCGGCGGGGGATTGCAACCCCGGCCGGCCGTTTTCGGGAGTCGCTCAGGTCGTACCGTCGACAAAGGTACCATCGCGATAATCCTGCACCGCCTGGTCAAGTTCGTGCTGATGATTCATCACGAAAGGGCCATAGTGAGCGATGGGTTCGTTGTGGGGGGTACCCGCCAGCAGCAGTGCCTCGGCGCCCTCTACACTGGAAAGCGCGAGACGGTTGCCGTCCCCCAGTTGCGCTAGCTGGCCCGCCGGTACCCGGGTCTCACCGACGTCAAGCTCGCCTGCGAATACATAAACCAGCAAGGTTGGCGTCTCGATGTCGAGTATCAGTTCGCTGTTCGCATCCAGGCGGGCATGCGCCAGGTTGGATTTCCCGGCCAGAGCGTCCAGAGGCCCCGTGATGGATTCACCGTCGCTGCGCTGCCAGTGCCCCCCTATGGCCACCAGCTCGCTGCCGCCCTGGACGTCACCCGGATTGCTCAGGCGTGGCATCTCGTGGCTGCGCACATCGCGGTAGGTCGGCGCGCTCATCTTCTCGCTGGCGGCCAGGTTGATCCACAGCTGGAAAGCGTGCAGCCCCTGCTGGTCGGTGAGAGGCATCTCGGAGTGGATAATACCGCGACCGGTATGCATCCACTGGGCATCGCCGGCGTGGATGGTGCTGGTGTGGCCCAGGTGGTCTTCGTGAGTCAGGCCACCGTGGATCACATAGGTCAGTGTCTGCATGCCGCGGTGGGGGTGAGGTGGAAAGCCGCCGATATAGTCGTCGGCTCGCTCGGAGCCCAGCTCGTCAAGCATCAGGAACGGGTCCAGGCCGCCACCGAAGTCGTGGATGCGACGAATCTTGACGGCATTGCCGTCCTGGCTGGGTTGGCTCGATTGCAGCTGTTGAACCTGGCGAACTACCGGAGAATTCATGTCATGCCCTCGTGGCAGTGAGTGTCATGGCTGGCATTCTAGGTCGTTTTTATCGAAAATTAAGTGCATAGTTTCGCCTTATTAGTTCGAGGAGATCGAAATGTCTCGTGTCACCCTGACCCAGTGGCAAATGTTGGCGGCAGTCGTCGATCATGGCGGTTTCGCGCGTGCCGCTGACGCCATTCACAAGAGTCCCTCTACCCTTAATCATGCGGTCCACAAGCTTGAGGAACAGCTGGGGGTCCAGGTTCTTGAGCCGGCCGGACGCCGGGTGCGCTTGACCGAGGCCGGCGCGATGCTGTTGCGGCGAGCGCGACAGCTGATCGAGAGTGCCGAAGCCCTGGAGGAGGTGGCGGGCAGCCTTGCCGAAGGGCTCGAGGCCGAGGTGGTGCTGGCGGTAGACCAGGTGTTTCCCCCCGACGCCCTGGCCAGCGCCCTGGCAACCTTCTCCGAGACCTACCCCCATGTGCGCGTGCAGCTTCATGAGACGGTGCTCAACGGCGGCATCGAGATGCTTTACGACGGCAGTGCCGACCTGGTGATCTCGGGGGTCGCCGCTCAGGGGTTCCTAGGCGAGCCACTGGCCAGCGTACGCTTCGTGGCAGTTGCCCATCCAGACCACCCGCTGCATCGGCTGGAGCGACCGCTGGATCTGCGTGACCTGGTGCAGCACCGCCAACTGGTGGTGCGTGACTCGGCACTACACCAGGCCATGGACGAGGGGTGGCTCAAGGCTGAGCAGCGCTGGACTCTGAGCCATCTGGAGACCTCCATCGACATGGTGAAGCGCGGTCTCGGCTTCGCCTGGCTGCCCGAGACACGGATCCGTCAGGCACTCGAGGCCGGGCGTCTTGTCCCGCTTCCGCTTACCGCCGGCGGCATCCGCGAGACTCCAGTGCAGCTGATCCATCGTGACCGCGATCGTGCCGGGCCGGCGACCCGTGTGCTGGCTGAGGCACTGGCGACAGAGGTCAAGGCGACAGAGGTCAAGGCGACAGAGGTCAAGGCGACAGAGGTCAAGGCGACATGAGTGCAGCGTGACGCAGCCGAAATAATTTTCGATTTTGTCGAATAAAAATGCCCACAATATGCGATGGATAATCGACAGATTAATACTATGCTGGGAGTGAAATCACCAACCGGCGGTATCTACCGTCTTATTGAGGAGGACTTCCATGGGGCTGTTGATCGACGGCAAATGGCACGACCAGTGGTACGACACCAAGAAGCATGGCGGCGAATTCGTACGAGAGTCCGCGCAGCTTCGCGACTGGGTCACCCGTGACGGTGAGAACGGCCCCGATGGGCAGCCGGGACTGCCTGCCGAGTCGGGGCGCTACCACCTCTATGTCTCGCTGGCTTGTCCCTGGGCACATCGGGTAATGATCATGCGCAAGCTGAAAGGTCTCGAGGATCTTGTCGGCCTCTCCCACGTCAGCCCGCTGATGCTCGATCAGGGCTGGAGCTATCATCAGGATGAGGGCTCTAGTGGCGATCCGATCAACGGCGTGGCCTATCATCGTGAGCTCTATACGCTGACCGACCCCCATTACACCGGCCGGGTCACCGTGCCGGCCCTGTGGGACAAGCAGGCAGGGCGAATCGTCAACAATGAATCGGCCGAACTGCTGCGCATGCTCAACGGGGCCTTCGATGAGATCACCGGCAATCGTCTGGACTTCTACCCGGCCGATCTGCGCGAGACCATCGATGCGATCAATGCCGATGTCTATGACCATATCAACAACGGCGTCTACAAGTCGGGCTTCGCCACCGACCAGCGGGTCTACGAGAAGCACGTGGTGGCTCTCTTCGAAGCGCTGGATCGCATGGAGGCACGCCTGTCAGAGCACCGCTATCTGGCCGGTGAGTGGCTGACCGAGGCCGATATCCGCCTTTTCACCACCCTGGTGCGCTTCGATGCCGTCTATCACGGACACTTCAAGTGCAACCTTCGTCGCATCGAGGACTACCCCAATATCTCCAACTACCTGCGCGAGATCTACCAGTGGCCGGGGGTGAAGGAGACGGTGGACTTCGATCATATCAAGCGTCACTACTACAGCCACGACACCATCAACCCCACCCGAATCGTGCCCCATGGCCCCATTCTGGACCTGGAGCGCCCTCACGACCGTGAGCGCCTGCCGGGGCAGGGTATCCGCGAGAAGGGGGTGAGGCTGCTAGAATGCCCCCAATTTCCCGACCCGATACGAGACCCATGACCGACCAGATCCAGCGATTCCTGTTCGACAACACCAATGTGCGCGGCGAGCTCGTGACCCTCGAGCAGGCCTACGCCGAGGTGCTCGAACGCCACGACTACCCCGCTGCAGTGAACCGCCTGCTTGGCGAGCTGCTCGCCGCGGTGGCCCTGCTGACCGATACCGTCAAGCTCGACGGTACCCTGAGCATCGAGGTGCGCGGCAACGGCGCCCTGGCGCTGCTGATGGCTGAGTCCAACCCGGGTGGAGAGCTTCGCGCCATTGCCCGCATGGCCGAGGACGCGGCGGCCGTCGACGAGCAGGCCGGGTTCCGTGAGCTGGTGGGAGAAGGGCAGATCATGATCACCCTGGACCCCCGCGAAGGGCACCGTTATCAGGGCATCGTCGCCCTGGATCGCGATAGCCTGGCCGACTGCCTGGCCGACTACTTCGCCCAGTCAGAGCAGCTGCCTACCCGACTGTGGTTGGCCGCCGATGGGCGGGGTGCCGGTGGCCTGCTGCTGCAGCGCATGCCAGACGAGTCGCAGAACCAGGATGTCGATGCCTGGGATCGCACCGTTCACCTGGCCGCGACCGTTAAGAGCGACGAGCTGTTGCACCTCGCCCCCCAGGAGCTTCTTCAGCGTCTCTATCACGAGGAAACCGTGCGGGTATTCGACCCCAAGGCGCTGCGCTTCGGCTGCACCTGCTCCCGGGAGCGTATTGCCGATGCCCTGGTGGGCCTGGGCGCCCAGGAGCTGCGCGAGGTACTGGCGGAGCAGGGCGGCATCGAGACCCAGTGTCACTTCTGCCATACCCGTTACGCCTTCTCCATTGAGGAGGTTGAGGCGCTGCTGACCGAGGGCGACGAGCCGCCCTCGGTGGTGCACTAGCCGCCTGATGAGGCCGCTGCTCGCGACAAGGATGCGCCGGCAGCGGCTCGAACCTGGAAGATTCCGAGCCGCCCCTGACACGCCGATGTTGCGATGCAATGACGGTGTGTAGCGAAATTTCTTCATGTTGTAGAAAAACTACATGAATTTCGCCTAAAAAGGGCGTTCCCCGCCGAGATGCTTTTTGCCATAATGGCGCCGCCTTTCAGAGGCGATCAAGACCAGTGGACGGGTAACCGCACGGCGTGATCGTCACAGCCCCCTTGCTCTTCGCGTCACCGCCGACGCCAGGCACACGAGAGAATCGGCCGACGGCCCAGGAAACGACATGACCACACCTCAAGCTTCTCACGCTCACGTCAACCTCAGCAGCGCCGAACTGATTGAACGGTCGGTGTCCAGCGGCGAAGGCCGGCTGGCCGCCAATGGTGCCCTGGTGGTGAGCACCGGCGTCCGTACAGGTCGCTCGCCCAAGGATCGTTATATCGTTGACGAGCCGACCACCAGCGCGAAGATCGACTGGGGCAGTGTCAATCGTCCCTTCGATGCCGAGAAGTTTACCGCGCTCTGGGAGCGCGTCGAGGCGTACCTGACCGGCAAGGAGCATTATGTCTCCGAGCTGCATGTAGGCAGTGATCCGGACTACTATCTGCCGGCTCGAGTGCAGACCGAGACCGCCTGGCAGAACCTGTTTGGCCGCACCATGTTCGTTCGCCCCGAGGCCTATAACCCCTCCGCCAAGGAGGAGTGGACCATTCTCAATGCCGCCGGCTTCGAGTGTGATCCGGCTCGTGACGGCACCAACTCCGATGGCTGCGTGATCATCAATTTCGCCGAGAAGAAGGTGCTGATCGCCGGCATGCGTTATGCCGGCGAGATGAAGAAGGCGATGTTCTCCGTGCAGAACTTCCTGCTGCCGGGCTTCGACGTGCTGCCGATGCACTGCTCCGCCAACGTCGGCGAGGATGGCGAGACCTGCCTGTTCTTCGGCCTCTCCGGCACCGGCAAGACCACGCTCTCCGCCGATCAGGCGCGCTACCTGATCGGTGATGACGAGCACGCCTGGGGGCCGGGCACCGTCTTCAACATCGAGGGTGGCTGCTACGCCAAGTGCATCGACCTCTCCGAGAAGAACGAGCCGGTAATCTGGAACGCCATCAAGTTCGGTACCGTGCTGGAGAATGTGGTCCTCAACGACCGTCGCGAGCCCGACTACGCCGACGACAGCCTGACCCAGAACTCGCGTGCCGCCTATCCGCTGGAGCACGTCGAGAAGCGGGTGCCCGAGAACCGTGCTGGCGAGCCCAATGCCATCGTCTTCCTGACCTGCGACATGTCCGGCGTGCTGCCCCCGGTCTCGGTGCTCTCCAAGGAGGCCGCGGCCTATCACTTCCTCTCCGGCTACACCGCCAAGGTAGGCTCCACCGAGATGGGCTCCTCCGAGGGGCTGTCCGCCACCTTCTCCACCTGCTTCGGCGCACCCTTCTTCCCGCGTCCGGCGCGTGAATATGCCGATCTGCTGATCAAGCGTGTGGCCGAGAAGGATGCCCAGGTCTATCTGGTCAACACCGGCTGGACCGGGGGCGCCTATGGCGAGGGCGGTGCGCGCTTTTCGATCCCGACGACCCGCGCCATCATCAGCGCCATCCAGTCCGGCATCCTGCGCGAGGTCGAGACCCAGCATCTCGACGGCCTCAACCTCGATGTACCCACCGCGGTGCCGGGTGTAGACTCCAGCCTGCTCAACCCGCGCGACACCTGGGAAGACAAGGATGCCTACGACCGTCAGCGCCAGGAACTGGCCGCCAAGTTCGTCGACAACTTCAAGAAGTTCGAGGGCGTCAGCGAGGAGATCGTCAAGGCCGGTCCCAGCCTGACCTGATCGGATTGACTGGGTCTGCATCCAGCCCGATGTCATGGCCAATAGGAACCCGGCACCGCCAAGGCGGTGCCGGGTTTTTTGAATCGCCCGATAAATCCGGCTCCTACGGCGGGCTCACTCCTTCCGCTAGCCCTTCAAATCCGGGAAGTCTCCCTCCAGAAACTCCATTTCACCGCGCTGATCGCTGGCCTTGTCGGCTTCGGCCTGACGCAGCTCCACGCGACGGATCTTGCCCGAGATCGTCTTGGGCAGGTCGGCGAACTCCAGGCGCCGGATGCGCTTGTAGGGCGCCAGGCGCTCGCGGGTGAAGGCGAAGATATCTCGGGCCAGTTCGGCATTGGGCTCATGGCCGGCGGCGGGAATGATATAGGCCTTGGGTACCGAGGTGCGCACCGGGTCCGGGCTCGGCACGATGGCCGCTTCGCCCACCGCCGGATGCTCAATCAATACGCTCTCCAGTTCGAAGGGGCTGATACGGTAGTCGGAGGCCTTGAAGACATCGTCGGCCCGGCCCACGTAGGTGATATAGCCCTGCTCATCGATGCTGGCGACATCGCCGGTGCGATAGTAGCCCCCCTGCATGGCGGCGGCGGTGCGCTCCGGATCGTTGGCATAGCCCACCATCAGGCCGGCGGGGCGATCCTCGCCCAGCGCCAGGGCGACCTCCCCTTCGCCGGCCGGCTTGCCCTCGGCGTCGAGCATCGCCACCCGGTAACCGGGCAGCGGGCGGCCCATGGAGCCCGACTTGAGGGGCTGGCCGGGCGAGTTGCCGATCTGGGCGGTGGTCTCGGTCTGTCCGAAGCCGTCGCGGATGGTCAGCCCCCAGGCCCGGCGCACCTGCTCGATGACCTCGGGGTTGAGCGGCTCGCCGGCGGCGACCGCCTCGCGCAGGGCGACCCGATGGGCCGCCAGATCCTGCTGGATCAGCAGGCGCCAGACGGTGGGCGGGGCGCACAGGGTAGTGATCTCGTAGCGCACCAGCACATCGAGCAGGGCGGGGGCATCGAAGCGGCTGTAGTTGTACAGGAAGACGCAGGCGCCGGCGTTCCAGGGCGCGAAGAAGCAGCTCCAGGCGTGCTTGGCCCAGCCGGGAGAGCTGATATTGAGATGGCGATCCCCCGGCTTCAGGCCGATCCAGTAGAGGGTCGAGAGGTGACCTACCGGGTAGGACTGGTGAGTGTGGGTCACCAGCTTGGGCTGCGAGGTGGTGCCGGAGGTGAAGTAGAGCAGCATGGGGTCATCGGCCGGCGTCGGACCGTCAGGTGTGAAGGCGTCGCTGCTCTGGTGTGAATCGGCGAAATCATGCCAGCCCGAGGCGGCGCCTCCCACCGCGACACGCGTCAGGCCCGGATGTTGACCCTCGAACTTCTCGAGGTGCTCCGAGCCGATGACCAGGTGCTTGACCTCTCCGCGGGCGATGCGATCGTCGAGATCCTCGGCGGTCAGCATGGGGGTGGCAGGAATGATCACGGCACCCAGCTTGATGGCGGCCAGCATCACCTCCCATAGCGGTACCTCGTTGCCCAGCATCAGCAGCGCTCGCTCGCCGCGTCTCACGCCAAGCGAACGCAGCCAGTTGGCGACCTGGTTGGAGCGGTTGGCCAGCTCGGCGAAGCTCAGGCGTGCTTCGCGGCCATCCTCCTCGACGATCCACAGCGCCGGGTTGTCGTTGTCGCGGGCCATGACATCGAAGTAGTCCAGCGCCCAGTTGAATTCAGTAAAGCGAGGCCAGCGGAAGTCTCTGCAGGCGGTGGTGTAGTCCTCGCGGTGCTCGATCAGGAAGTCGCGAGCAGCAAGAAAGCTGGCAAGGTTGGACGCGCTGTCGGCGGTCGGCATGACACGGCTCCTTTGTTGTGGTTTGGAGTTTGTGGTGGTTTGGAGTTTGTAGTGGTGTGGAGTGGGCTTGCTGTGGCCCTGGAATCGCTTGTGTCGGAGTCAGTTGTGTTGGAAATGTTTGGGGGTTGTGGACGGTTATGCTTGTGCCTTGAATCGGTGCTTACCTCAGACTTCTCAAGAATCTAGCCGGATTCGATGCCAACTGTCCAAGAACCAAGCGAACGCTTGGACTAAAGTCGTTGGGCGGCCCGTGCGTGGCTCGCTTCGGCGTTTGTGATACCTTGTCGCGATCGATTATCGAGCACCAGTGAAGGGGTTACATGGACGCCACCAAACGCATTACCGCGCGCCTCGCCGAAGAGTTATCCATTCGTCCACAGCAGGTCTCCGCCACGCTGGAGCTGCTCGATGGCGGGGCGACCGTGCCCTTCATTGCCCGCTATCGCAAGGAGGTCACCGGCGGTCTCGACGATACCCAGCTGCGTCACCTCCATGAGCGCCTGGGCTATTTGCGCGAGCTGGAGGAGCGCCGAGCCACGGTGCTGGCAACCATCGACGAGCAGGGCAAGCTGACCGACGAGCTGGCCGGGTTGATCGAGGCCGCCGATACCAAGCAGCGCCTCGAAGACCTTTACCTGCCCTACAAGAAGAAGCGCCGTACCAAGGCCCAGATCGCCCGGGAGGCGGGGCTGGAGCCACTGGCCGACGCGCTGCTGGGCGACCCGACCCTCGACCCTGAGGCCGAGGCGGCTGGCTATCTGCGCCCCGCAGAGGGTGACATACCCGCGGTGGAGGACACCAAGGCAGCACTGGACGGCGCCCGCCAGATCCTGATGGAGCGCTTCGCCGAGGATGCCGAACTGGTTGGCCGACTGCGTGAGCGACTGTGGAGCGAAGGTGAGCTCAGTGCCCGAGTGATCCCGGGCAAGGAGCGTGAGGGCGCCAAGTTTTCCGACTACTTCGAGCATGATGAGCGGTTGGCCAAGGTGCCGTCGCACCGGGCTCTGGCGATGTTCCGCGGCCGCAACGAGGGCGTGCTGACATTGGCGATTCGTCTGCCGGGCGAGGAGGAGGCGCCGATCCATCCGGCCCAGGTGGCCATTGCCAAACACTTTTCCATTCATGATGAGGGTCGTGCCGCCGACAAGTGGCTGCGTGACGTGGTGCGCTGGACCTGGCGGGTCAAGCTCTATACCCATCTCGAGACCGAGCTGCTGGGCCGGTTGAGAGAGGGTGCCGAGCTCGAGGCCATCGAGGTCTTCGCGGCCAACCTCAAGGACCTGTTGCTGGCGGCTCCGGCGGGCCAGAAGGCCACCCTGGCCATCGACCCCGGCCTGCGCACCGGCTGCAAGGTGGCGGTGGTGGATGCCACCGGCCAGTTCCTGGCTCACACCACCATCTATCCCCATGCGCCCCGTAATGCCTGGGACGCCTCGCTGGCCGAGCTGGCCCAGCTGGTGGAGCGTCACGATGTCGCATTGATTGCCGTGGGTAACGGTACCGCCAGCCGCGAGACCGACCGTCTGGCGGGCGACCTGGTCAAGCAGCTGGCCGGCAGGCGCTCACTCGCCAAGGTGATGGTCAGTGAGGCCGGTGCCTCGGTCTATTCGGCCTCGGAGTATGCTGCCCGGGAGCTGCCCGATCTGGATGTCACCATCCGCGGTGCGGTCTCCATCGCCCGGCGCCTGCAGGATCCCCTGGCCGAACTGGTCAAGATCGAGCCCAAGTCCATCGGGGTGGGCCAGTACCAGCATGATGTCTCCCAGGTGCAGCTGTCGCGTAGCCTGGAGGCGGTGATCGAGGACTGCGTCAACGCCATCGGGGTCGATCTCAACACCGCCTCCAGTGCGCTGCTCTCCCGAGTGGCGGGCCTCTCGCCGGCACTGGCCGAGGCCATTGTCGCGCGGCGTAATGCCGAGGGCCCCTTCGCCAGCCGCAAGCAGCTGCTCGATGTCAGCCGCCTGGGCCCCAAGACCTTCGAGCAGTGCGCCGGCTTCCTGCGCATCATGAACGGCGACAATCCGCTGGATGCCAGCGCCGTGCACCCGGAGGCCTACCCGCTGGTCGAGCGCATCGCCGAAAGAAGTGGCCGCGAGCTCGGCAGCCTGATCGGTGATAGCGCTACTCTCAAGGCCGTAAAACCCGCCGACTTCGCCGACGAGCGCTTCGGGGTGCCCACGGTCACCGATATTCTCGTTGAGCTCGACAAGCCGGGTCGTGACCCGCGGCCCGAATTCAAGGCCGCCGAGTTCCGCGAGGGGGTCGAGACCCTCAAGGACCTGGAGCCAGGCATGGTGCTCGAGGGCAGCGTCACCAACGTGACCCACTTCGGTGCCTTCGTGGATATCGGTGTCCACCAGGATGGCCTGGTGCATATCTCGGCGCTCTCCGACAAGTTTGTCGAGGACCCCCGCACGGTGGTCAAGGCCGGCGATATCGTCAAGGTCAAGGTGATGAGCGTCGACCTGGAGCGCGCACGCATCGGCCTCTCCATGCGCCTCGATGATCAGCCGGATGAGCAGGGCGCTGGCCGCCGCGGCGGTGAGCGGGCCCAGCAGGATGCCAGGCCCGGTGGCCACAAGCCGCCCCGCAAGGGCGGGCGCGGCAAGGGAGGGAACCCCCGGGACGACGACAAGGGGCAGATGGGAGCCCTGGGGGCCGCGCTGCTCAAGGCGAAGCAGAAGCAGTGATCCGGTGGTCGGCGTTAACCGCGCCTGACCCTGAAGCCGGCTAACTTTGCATGGCAGCCTTCAGGTACCATAATCAGCACATCGACGGGCGCCGCATGGGCGCCCGTCTCACTATCAGCGTGGCATGCCGCCTCGGCGCCTTTCACCGCGCCTTTCCAACACAAGGGGTGTTACCTTGTCCGATACACTCACCAGTCTCGTTTCCCGCCTGGAGGGTCCCGCCTGCCAGGGTGAGTTCAGCCGACTGCGCCGTGGCCTCGAGAAGGAGGGGCTGCGCGTCGACCGCGAGGGGCGCGTCGCCCAGTCGCAGCATCCCCATGCGCTGGGCTCCAAACTCACCCATCCGCATATCACCACGGATTATTCCGAGGCGCTGCTGGAGTACATCACGCCGGTGACCAGCCGGCCTGCCGACGCCATGGAGTTTCTCGGCGACCTGCACCGCTTCAGCTATCGCTACCTGGGTGACGAACTGATCTGGCCGGCCAGCATGCCGGCGCGTCTCGACGGCAACGACAGCATCCCGATTGCCGACTACGGCAGCTCCAATGTGGGCACCATGAAGCGGGTCTACCGTAAGGGACTCGACGTACGTTACGGGCGCATCATGCAGGCCATCGCCGGGGTGCACTACAACGTCTCGCTGCCCGACGACCTCTGGACGCTGCTGCGTGATATCGACGGTGCCGGCGACACTCCGTTCAACGACTATCGGTCGCAGCGCTACTTCGGCCTGATTCGCAACTTCCGGCGCCACAGCTGGTTGCTGCTCTATCTGTTCGGCGCCTCGCCGGCCATCGACCGCAGCTTCCTGCCCGACGGCAGGGTGCCCGACAAGCTCGAGGCCCATGCTCAGGAAACGCTGATCTCGCGCTACGCGACCAGCCTGCGCATGTCGGATCTGGGGTATCAGAACAAGGTGCAGCAGCAGCTCAAGATCTGCTTCAACTCCCTCTCCAACTACGTCAACACCCTGCGTCACGCCATCTCCACCCCATGGCCGACCTATGAGGCGATGGGGGTCAATGAAAATAGCGAGTGGCGCCAGCTCAACGCCAATATCCTGCAGATCGAGAACGAGTACTACAGCGATATCCGCCCCAAGCGGGTGGCTCGCCACGACGAGACACCGAGCCAGGCCCTGGAGGCCCGTGGCGTGGAGTATATCGAGGTCCGCTGTCTCGACCTCAACCCGCTGCTGACCCTGGGCGTGGACGAGACCCAGATCCGCTTCATCGATGCCTTCGTGATGTGGTGCCTGCTCTCCGAGAGCCCGTGGATCCCCGATGCCGAGTGCGAAACGCTCGACGATAACCGGCAGCTGGTGGTGGAGCGGGGTCGCGATCCCGAACTACGCCTCTGTCACGCCGGCAAGCCGCGCAGCGTGGCCGACTGGGGGGGCGAGATTCTCGACGAGATGCGCGTGGTCGCCGAGCTGCTCGACCGTCTGGAGGAGGGCTCGCCGCATGTTGACGCTGTGGCCGCCATGGCCCCGCGACTGGCTGACCCGACGCTGACACCCTCCGGGCAGCTGCTGGCCCGGCTGAAGGAGAGTGGCGAGGAGCTCTCCGATGTCATCCTGGCGATTGCCCGGGATCAGGCCGAGCAGCTTCGCCATGAGCCCATGGCTTCCGGTCGAGAGCGGCTCCTTGCCGAGCTGATCGAGACCTCCCATCAACAGCAGGCCCAGATCGAGGCCGCGGATCGTGTCTCCTTCGCAGACTTCCTGAGTGACTACTTCGAGCAGGCGCGGGAGTCTCGGGTGACCGATGGAGATGGCCGATGAGTGCGCTTTCACGGCTTGCGGTACGCCACTGGAGTCTTGCCGGTCTGGCCTTCTGTGTGCTGATGATGGCGGTGGCGCTGGGCCTCGAGCATCTTGTCGGTCTCGAACCCTGTCCACTGTGCATCTTCCAGCGGGTAGCGGTCATTGCCGCAGGGCTGGTGTTCGCCGTGGCGGCGATCCACAACCCCGGCGGTCGCCTTGGGGCGACGTTCTATGGCCTGCTGAGCCTGGGGGCGGTCGGCACCGGCATCGGTGTGGCCTGGCGGCATCTCTGGCTGCAGTCGCTCCCCGCCGATGAGGTGCCCAGCTGCGGCCCGGGCCTCGACTACATGCTGGATATTCTGCCGCTGCAGCAGGTGGTCAACATGGTGCTCTCGGGCTCCGGGGAGTGTGCCGATATCGACTTCCTGCTGCTGGGGGTCACCCTGCCGGGTTGGACGCTGGTGGGCTTTATCGTGCTGGCGCTGGCGCCACTCGGCCTGCTGCTCACGGCCTTCCGCGAGCGATAACCCTCAGCGATAACCTTCAGTGAGAACCGTCATGCTCTACCGGGACTTCGCCACCCAGGAAGCCATCGACGCCGCCTATGACCCCATGCGCGGGCGCGACGGGGCGGCGCTGGTCGCCGACTGGCGGGCGCGCAGCGAGGCTGCGCGGGCACGTCATCGTGTCTCTCTCGATGTGCCCTACGGGCCGAGCCTGGCCGAACGGCTTGATATCTACCATGCCAAGGGCCTCGAGCAGGGCGAGAGGGCGCCGCTGCATCTCTTCTTCCACGGTGGCTACTGGCGCTCGCTCGACAGCCATGAGTTCGGCTTTATCGTTGATGACCTGGTGGCGTCCGGCATCACGGTCGGCGTGGTCAACTACGCTCTCTGCCCGACGGTGCGCTTCGGCGAGCTGGTGCGCCAGGCCCGGGCCGCCCTGGTGTGGGCCTGGCGTCATGTGGACGAACTCGACTGTGACCCCGCCGAGATCAGCGTCTCGGGCCACTCCGCCGGTGGGCACCTCAGTGCCATGCTGCTGGCCACCGACTGGGCAGGGGAGTATGGCCTGCCGGGCTGCCCGCTGCGCGGGGCAGTCTGCATCAGCGGGCTCTATGATCTCGGGCCTTTCCCCTGGTCGTGGTTGCAGCCGAAGCTACAGCTGGACGGGCGTGACGTGGCGGAGTTAAGCCCCGCCTTTCTGCCCTGCCGGGTACCCACACGGGTCAGCCTCGTCGCGGGTGGTGAGGAGTCCACCGAGTTCGCCCGCCAGATGAAAGCGTATGCCACCCACCTGGAGGGGCAGGGCATCGGTGTGGAGCACGCCGTGCTACCCGGCGACGACCACTTCTCGATCCTCGAGCACTATCTCGATGGCGGATGCCTGGCCGCGACGATCAAGGGGTTTCACGCTTGAACGGCAGGGCTTTTCGCCCGATATATCATCAGTCGTAGGCGCGCGATTTGTCATGCCATAGCCGATGACAGGAGATAGCCGCGGTTTTTTGTAGGAGCGCGATTTATCGCGCGATTTCCAGCAGTTCAATCGCCGAAATGTCGGACCACCGATAAATCGGGCTCCTACGAGGCGGCTACACCCCTAGATAACGGTCGCGAAGCGACTCGGTGAGAGCCTCGGGCGGCCCGCTCCAGGCGCTGCGCCCCTTCTCCAGCAGCACGCAGTGATCGGCCATTGGCAGCAGCTCCGATAGCGTCTTGTCGACGATCAGGATCGCCTGGCCCTGAGCCTTGAGGCGGCGGATGGCGTGCCAGATCTCCTGACGAATCACCGGGGCGAGCCCCTCGGTGGCCTCGTCGAGCACCAGCAAGCGTGGATTGGTCATCAGCGCTCGGCCAATGGCCAGCATCTGCTGCTCGCCGCCAGAGAGGGTCGTGGCGGACTGGCGGTCGCGTTCGCCCAGGCGCGGGAAGAGTCCCTCGACCCTCGCCAGGGTCCACTCACCGGGGCGCGCGGCCACCAGCAGGTTTTCGCGTACCGTCAGGTTGGGAAAGCAGCGTCGCCCCTCCAGCACCAGCCCCAGCCCCAAGCGAGCAATCCGCTGGGGCGGTAGCCGGCGCAGATCATGGCCCTCGAACCGGATGTGTCCGGCGTGGGCCGGCGTCAGGCCGAAGAGCGAGCGGATGGTGGTGGTCTTGCCCATGCCGTTGCGCCCCATCAGCGCCACCATCTGGCCGGCCTCAACCTCCAGGTCCACGCCGAACAGGGCCTGAGCGGGGCCGTAACGGGTCTCGATGGCCTCCATCTTGAGCATGAGGGTCACTCTCCCAGATAGGCGTCGCGGACCCGCGGGTCGCGACGGATGGTGTCGACATCGCCATGGGCGATGACCCGGCCCGCGACCAGCACCGAGAGGCGTTCGGCGAGTCGGAATACCGCCTGCATGTCGTGCTCGATCAACAGGATGGGCACCTCCTGCTTCAGCGACTCGAGCAGCTCGGTGAGCCGGGCCGAGCCCTCGGGGCCAAGGCCGGCCATGGGCTCGTCCAGCAGCAGGGCCCGCGGCTCGAGGGCCAGCGCGCAGGCGACCTCCAGAGCGCGTCTTTCGCCGTGGGAGAGTGCCGCCACCGGCGTCCAGGCGCGATGCTCCAGCCCCATTCGGGCGAGGGCCGCCATGGCGGGCTCCAGCAGGCGGCGGTCGCGGTGAACCGGCGTCCAGAACCGGAAACTATGGCCACTCACCGCCTGTACGCCGATCATCACGTTACGGATCACCGTCAACGGCTCGGCCAGTGACGAAACCTGAAAGCTGCGGCCCAGCCCGCGTCGGGCACGGGCGGCGACGCTAAGCGCGGTGACCTCCTCGCCGTCGAGCAGCACGCGCCCGGCGTCGGGGCGCAGGTTGCCGGCGATCTGGGCGATCAGCGTCGACTTGCCGGCCCCATTGGGGCCGATCAGGGCGTGTATCTCGCCGCGACGCAGGGTCAACGAGACGTCATCGGTGGCCGTCAGGGCGCCGAAGCGCTTGTGCAGCCCCTCGAGAGTCAGCACCGCGTCACTCATGGGGCTCTCTCCCAGGGCTCTCTCCCCCGTCCAGCCAGCCCATTACGCCGTGACGGGCGAACAGCACCACGCCGAGCAGCACCAGGCCGAGAAATAGCTGCCAGTACTCGGTCAGTCCACCGAGCAGGGTCTCCATGCCGATAAACAGCACGGCCCCGGCCAGGGGGCCGTAGAGGCGGCCGACCCCGCCGAGGATGACGATCACCATCAGCTCGCCTGACATGTGCCAGCTGAGCATGCTGGGGCTGACGAAGCCGTTGAGGTCGGCATACAGCGCACCGGCCAGGCCGGTGATCATTGCCGAGACCACGAAGGCCAGCAGGCGGATGGGGTAGGGGGAGATGCCGGCGGTGGCCAGCCGGGTCTCGTTGAGCCGTGCCATGGTCAGCGCCGCACCGAAGCGCGAGCCCATCAGCCGCGAGGTGAGTGCCATGGCGAGCACCAGGCCGGTGAAGCAGACCAGAAAGAAGGTCAGCGGGTCCTGGGTATCGAGCCCCGGCAGCTGGTTGCGCAGATAGATGGGCAGGCCATCCTGCCCCCCGTAGGTGGGCCAGGAGTTGGCGAAGTAGTAGACCATCTGAGCGAAGGCCAGGGTGATCATGATGAAGTAGACGCCGGTGGTGCGCAGCGAGACGGCGCCGATCAGCAGCGCCAGCAGGCCACAGGCGAGCATCGCCAGCGGCCATAGCACCAGCAGGTTGTCGCTGCCGGGCAGCAGGCCCATGAAGGCGGTGGCATCGAAGGCATGGTAGGCGCCGATACCGGCGATATAGCCGCCGAGTCCGAAGTAGGCGGCGTGACCGAAGCTGATCATGCCGCCATAACCCAGGGCCAGGTTGAGGCCCACGGCGGCCATGGCGATCAGCGTCAGGCGTGAGGCGAGGCTCACATAATAGGGGTGACCCAGCAGGTCGGCGGCCACCGGCAGTACCAGCAGCAGGGCGAGCATAAGGAGTTGCACCACGCCTCGTCGACCGAGGCGGCGAGGCGAGGGGGGAGCCGGGTCCTTGAGAGCGATGCCGGAAGGTGTCGGGTCAGTCATTGACGGTGAAGAGTCCCTTGGGCTTGAAGGCCAGGATGATGGCCATAAGGATATAGATCAGCATCGAGGCCAGGGCGGCACCCACATCGGTGGCCTCGGAAGGGGGCAGGAAGCCACGGAAGAACAGCGGCAGGAAGACCCGGCCCAGGGTATCCACCACCCCGACCAACAGGGCACCCAGCAGTGCGCCCTTGATGGAGCCGATGCCGCCGATCACGATCACCACGAATGCGAGGATCAGCACCGGCTCGCCCATGCCCACCTGCACCGACTGCAGCGCTCCGACCATGGCCCCGGCCAGGCCGGCGAGCCCCGCCCCGAGGGCGAAGACCGCGGTGTAGAGGCGCGAGATCTCGATGCCGAGGGCGCCGATCATCTCGCGGTCGCTCTCACCGGCGCGCACGCGCATGCCCAGCCGCGTCCGCGAGATCAGCAGATAGAGCCCCACGGCAACCGTGATGCCCACGCCGATGATCACCAGCCGGTAGAGCGGATAGCGGGCGTCGCCGGGGAGGGTGACATAGCCCGACAGCCACTCCGGCGTGTTCAGCCACAGCGGCGAGGCGCCGAACAGCCAGCGAGTGCCCTCGGAGAAGATCAGGATCAGGGCGAAGGTGGCAAGTACCTGATCGAGATGCGAGCGATGGTAGAGGCGGCGGATCACGATCAGCTCCACCAGTGCCCCCACCGCGGCGGCCCCGAGCAGTCCCGCCCCCAGGCCGAGCATAAAGGAGCCGCTGGCGGCGGTGACCGCGGCGGTAAGGTAGGCCCCCACCATGTAGAAGGAGCCATGGGCCAGGTTGATCAGCCCCATGACCCCGAACACCAGGGTCAGGCCGCTGGCCATCAAAAACAGCATGGTGCCCAGCTGCAGGCCGTTGATCAGTTGTTCGAGAAACAGGGTCGCCGACACGTCAGGGCCCCGTCACAACTTGCAGTCGGGGTAGTAGATATCCTGGATATCCTCGACGGCGATGCCGAGCAGGCGATTGGTCGGCTCGCCATCCTCGCCGGCGACCACCTCACGCACGTAGATATCCTGGATGGGGTGCTGATTGGGGCCGAAGCGGAATTCGCCGCGCACCGAGTCGAAGTCCGCCTCGCGCAGCGCCTCGCGGAAGGCATCCTGGTCGTCGGGATGGGCCTTGCCCAGGGCGGAGAGGATCAGGTTGGCGGTATCGAAGCCCTGGGCGGCATAGAGGGTCGGCATGCGGTCGTAGGCTTGCTGGAAGCTCTCGACGAAGGCGCGGCTGGTGTCATTGTCCAGGTCGTAGGCCCACAGTGAGGTATTCCTGGCACCGATGGCGGCCTCGCCCACCGCCTTGATAAGGGTCTCGTCGAAGGAGAAGGCGGCGCCGAATACCGGCAGCTCCACCCCGGCGTTCTGCCACTGCTTCATGAAGGAGATGCCCATACCGCCGGGCAGGAAGAAGAACAGGCTGTCGGCATCGCTGGCGCGGATCTGGGCGATCTCGGCGGCGTAGTCGGTCTGGCCCATCTGGGTGTAGAGCTCGTCGGCGACCTCACCTTCGTAGAGATGCTTGAAACCGGCCAGGGCGTCGGTGCCAGCCGGATAGTTGGGGGCCATGATCAGCGGTCGCTCATAGCCCTGCTCCTTCATCCAGGCGCCCATGGCGCCGTGCAGGTTGTCATTCTGATAGGCAACGTTGAAGTAGTTCTCGTGGCACATTCGACCGGCGAGGGCCGAGGGGCCGGCATTGGGCGACAGATAGAAGGTCCCCTGGCGTACCACGGAGGGCACCACGGCCATGGCCAGGTTGGACCAGATGATGCCGGTCATCAGATCCACCTCGTCGCGCTGCATGAACTCGTTGGCCAGGTTGCGCGCCAGGTCTGGCTTGCGGGCATCGTCCTGAACCAGCACCTCGATATCGTCGCGCCCGGACTGCTCGATGGCCAGCAGGAAGGCGTCACGCACATCGACGCCCAGGTGTGAACCGCCCCCGGAAAGGGTGGTAATCATGCCGATCTTGACCTCTTCGGCGTGAGCGGTGGCAAGACCGGTGGTGAGCAGCAGGCCGAGACCCAGGCGAGCGAGCTGTTTCATGAAGAACCTCAGGAGTAGCGTGGTGTTGTTGGCATCGACATAGACTACCAAGGAAACAGGATCGCCAGGCAGTGGAATATGGTTGCAATGGTCTTCTTGACGATGAGGGCCCTACGCGTTTACTCCGACAGGATTGACAGCCCACCCCGGTAGCGCGACTCTGTTGCTGACCCGGCCGGGCGCTGGACGCCCTCGGTACCTTGCTCGACCCAACGAACGGAGGCCCCCATGCTGGAAGACTGCAAGAGCGCTCTTGAGCGCTGGGGTGGTGTACACAAGTTGATCGATCGCTGGCTGGATCAGCGTCGTGAGCTGCTGGTCGACTTCGTCGAGCTCAAGGAGGGGTGTGATGCCGAGCTCGAGGCGGTCAGCAAGGAGCGCATCGACGCCTTCAGCGAGCTGCTGATGGACTATATCAGCGCCGGACATTTCGAGATCTATCCTCAGCTGCGTGAGGAGGCTCGCGCCTTCGAGGATGACTCGGCGCTGCAACTGGCCGACCGCCTGCTGGAGCGACTGGAGATGTCAACTGGGCTGGTGCTCGACTTCGATGCGGAGTACGCAAGCCCAGGGCGTGTCCGCCAGCATCTCGGCCGCCTGCCCGCCTGGCTGGAACGCCTGGCCCATGGATTGACCGAACGCTTCGCCCTGGAGGATGAGTTGATCGGCCGGATTCACGCCCGCCATGCGCCCGATGCGGCCCGAGCGGAAGCCGCCTCCCGCCTGTAGGAGCGCGATTTATCGCGTGATAGTTTTCGTTCGGTGCTCGAAGCGCCCCCCAAGCACCAGCATGCACGGCGTCAGCAGCAGCGTCAGCCCGGTGGCGAAGGTCAGCCCGCCGGCGATGGCGCTGGAGAGCTGGGTCCACCACTGGGTGGAGGGGGCGCCGATCCCCAGGCTGGGGGCGAACAGGTCGACGTTGATTCCCAGCACCATGGGAAGAAGGCCCAGCACCGTGGTTACCGCGGTGAGCAGTACCGGCCGCAGGCGCAGGCTACCCGCCTCCAGGGCGGCCTCGAAGGGTGCCAGACCCTCGTCGCGCAGCTGGTTGTAGGTGTCGATCAACACGATATTGTTGTTCACCACGATCCCCGCCAGGGCAATGATGCCCATCCCCACCATCACGATGCCGAAGGGCTGGGCGTTGGCCAGCAGCCCCAGCAGCACCCCTGCGGTGGAGAAGATGATCGCCGAGAGCACCAGTCCCGCCTGATAGAAGCTGTTGAACTGGGTCACCAAAATCAGCGCCATCAGTCCGATGGCGACCATGAAGGCGCCGGCCAGGAAGCGACTGGCCTCCTGCTGATCCTCCTGCTCCCCGGCGATATTCACCTGCACCCCCTCGGGCGGCTCGCCGGCGGCCTCGAGCAGGGCGCCCAGGCGCTCGTCGGCGCTGGCGTCGGGGGCCACATCGGCCTCGAGGGTGATGGCGCGACGCCCGTCAATGCGGTGCAGGGTGCCGACCTTGGGCGCCGGCTCCACCGAGACGAAATGTGACAGTGGCACCTGGCCCCGGGAGGTGTTCAGGCTCAGCCGGCCGAGCTGGTCGAGAGTACGGTCGCCTTCCGGCAGGCGAATCCGGATATCGACCTCGTCGTCGACCCCCTCGGGGCGGTAGCTGGCGACCTGAACCCCGTTGGTCAGCAGCTGCACCGCGCTGCCCACGCTGCTGACATCGGTGCCGAAGCGGGCTGCCGCCTCGCGGTCGACGATGACCCGCCACTCCACCCCGGGCAGGCTGCGGTTATCCTCGATATCGCGAAAGCCCCCCAGCTCGTTCATCAGCTGGCGCAGCCGCTCCACCGCCTGGTCGGCCAGCTCCGGCGTCTGGCCTCCAATCTCCAGCACGATCGGCTTGCCCTCGCCGGGGCCCATCTGCTGTTCGCGGAACTCCAGTACCAGGCCGGGAAGATCGGTGGTGCGCTCACGCATCTCGGCGAAGATCTCGGTCAGTGGGCGGCGGCGGTGCCAGTCGATCAGTTGGAACTGCAGCACGCCGATGACGTCGGCGCCGAGCTGCGTACCGGGGTTGGCGAAGGAGCGTGCATAGAGCGCCTCGACCTCGCTCATGCCGGCCAGGCGGGCCTCCACGCTCCGCACCATGGCATCCTTCTCCTCGACGGAGAAGTCGCCGCGGGTGCGCACCACCACCTGGGCGGAGTCGGGCTCCACGCTGGGAAAGAACTCCACACCATGGTTGAAGCGTGCATAGGCGGTATAGATCAGCGCCATCAGCAGCAGCGTGAACAACAGGGTCAGTGCCGGGTGGGCGAGTAGCCGCGACAGGGCGATGCGATAGAGGCGACCGCCGGCGGTGGCCCTTAGCGGCGCGGCATGAGACGAGGCCTGGCGGGCGCCGAACACGCCGCCCAGCGTCGGCAGAAACACCAGGGCCATGGCCAGGGAGGCGAGCAGGCAGAGAATCACCGTGGCCGGCAAATATTTCATGAACTCGCCGACGAGGCCCGGCCAGAACAGCAACGGCATGAAGACCGCCAGGGTGGTGGCGGTGGAGGCGATTACCGGCCAGCTCATGCGGCTCGCCGCCTCTAGCCAGGCCGTGCGGGGCGCCATGCCCTGGTGCAAATGCCTGTCCGCCAGCTCACTGACCACGATGGCGCCGTCGACCAGCATGCCGGCCACCAGGATCAGCGCGAACAGCACCACGATATTGAGGGTATAGCCCACCGCCCAGATCATCAGGATACCGCTGAGGAAGGCACCCGGAATCGTTAGGCCGACCAGCATGGCGCTGCGCGCCCCCATGGCGGCCAGGATCACGATCAGCACCAGCACCACGGCGGTGACCACATTGTTGAGCAGCTCCGAGAGCATGTCCTCGACGAACTCGGACTGGTCGGTGATGGTGGTGATCTCGAGGCCCTCGGGGATCAGTCCTTCGGCCTGCGCGAACAGCGCCTGCACCTGCTCCACGGTGGCGATGATATTGGCGCCGGCGCGCTTGGAGATCTCGAGCACCAACGCCGGCTGATCATCGATGCGGGCATAGCCCTCGGGATCCTTGAAGGTGGGGCGTATGATCGCCACGTCGCCGAAGGTCACCACTCGGTCGCCATCCACCTTCACCGGCATGGCCATCACATCCTCCAGGGTCTCGATCACCCCGGGCACCTTGATGCCCAGCCGGCCGGCGCCGGTATCCAGGCTACCGGCGGCGACCAGGCGGTTGTTGCGGCTGACCAGATTGAACAGCGTGGCAAAGTCGATGCCATAGCTCTCCAGCACCAGGGGATCGACCACGATCTCCAGCAGCTCCTCGCGGTCGCCGCCGATATCCACCTCGAGCACCTCGGCGATGCCCTCGATCTCCTCCTGGATCCGCCGGGCGATGGCCACGCGCCGGGTCTCGTCCACCGACCCCGAGAGGCCGATGGAGAGCACCGGAAACTGGCTGACATTGACCTCCATGACGCGGGGCTCGTCCGCCTCGGAAGGCAGATCCGCCTTGGCGATATCGACCTTTTCCCGCACATCGGTGAGGGCCTGGTCGGCATCGAAGCCGGCGTCGAACTCCAGGGTCACGGAGGCGTGCCCCTCGCTGGACTGGGAGGTCATCTTGCGCAGTCCCTCGATGCTGCGCAGCTCCTGCTCCATGGGGCGCACCAGCAGCCGCTCGCCATCCTCGGGGCTGACCCCCTCCAGGCTCATGGCGACATAAATGATGGGAATGGCGACGTCGGGGTTGGCCTCCTTGGGGATCGCCTGCCAGGCGGCCAGGCCCGCCAGCAGCAGGGCGGTCAGCAGCATCAGGGTCGTGCGGGCGCGCGCTTGAGCGGCCGCGATCAGCTGGCGCATCTTAGCGATTCCTTGTGCCGCTGGCGGGCTTTTCGCCGTTACCCTCTGGGGCATCGGGCGTGACCGGGGTGACGGTCTCGCCGACCTCCACCATGCCGGCTCCCAGGGTGATCAGTCGCACGCTGTCGGGCAGCCCGGCCACCCGGGCACTCTCGAGATCGGCGTCCACCAGCGTCACCGGGGTCTGCACCACCCGGTTATCGGCGTCGAGGTGCTTGATGGCCAGCTCGCCATCGGGGTTGAGTGCCAGCAGGGCCGGCGAGAGGCGATGCACGCGGCGCGCGGGCAGGGTGATCGCCAGGGTGGCACTGGCGCCGGCCAGGCGACGGCCCTCGGGGTTGGCGGCGCTGACCTCGACCCGGAAGCTGCGTGTTGCCTCATCGGCGCGGCGGGCCACCATGCTCACTTCTCCACTCAGCCGCGAGCCATCCAACAGCCGCAGCTCGGCCGACTGGCCCGCCTCGAGGTCCAGGGCATCCTGTTGCGGCGCCCAGGCCACCGCGGTGAGCCGCGAGTCGTCCACCAGTCGCCCCCAGCTCTCTCCCGTCTGCAGCAGCTCGCCGGGCTCCACCTCGAGACGGTCGAGGGTGCCGGAGAAGGGGGCCGTGAGGCGAGTATCGTCGCGCTGGCGCCGCAGGGCGGCCAGCTCCGCGGCGGCACCGCTGACATTGGCCTTCAGGCGCAGGTAGTCGGTGCGCGAGATCAGCTCACGCTGGCGCAGGGAGTCGGCACCGGCCAGTTCGGCCTGAGCCAGCGTCAAGGCATCCTCGGCCTGGGTCAGGCGCGCGGGCAACTCCTCCTGGGCCTGTTCGAGCAGCAGCTCTCCCGCCTCGACCGAACTCCCTTCCGCCACCGGCAGGGCAGCTACACGGCCGGTGTGGCGCGCGCGCAGCTCCAGCATGCGATGCGCCTCCAGCTCGCCCTGCAACACCAGAGTGGGGGCATGGGTCTCGGCCTCACGGAGTGTCACCTCCACCCGGGGCGCCTCGACGTCGCCCTCGGCGGCCGTTGAAGTCTCCGGCGGTGCATCGCGAAAGCCCTGGAGATCGCCCAGCAGCAGCCAGGCGAGCAGCATGATGACCAGTCCGATGGCGAGCAGGGCGGATAGCGGTGGAAGGCGGTCGCGGGGCATGCGGATGGTCCATCAACGAGCATGAAGCCGCCAGCATACTATTCTCGCGGTGGGTTCTCATGTACTGGTTTGCCGCACCCTGCTTGCTCACTCCTCACCTTATGTTGCATTGAGTTTTGTGCACTGCAGGCATACCATCTTGGCGGTTTGTTTTCAGGCCAGAGCGGGCTCGTTGCCCGCCCGGCTCGTCCTCACGGCGACAACCCGCGCGTTGACAACCCAAGGAGCCACCATGAAAGAACCCGTTCGCATTGCCATTACCGGCGCCGCCGGCCAGATCAGCTACTCCCTGGCCTTCCGCATCGCCTCCGGCGACATGCTGGGCAAGGACCAGCCGGTCATCCTGCAGCTGCTCGAGATCACCCCGGCCATGGACGCCCTGAACGGCGTGGTCATGGAGCTCAACGACTGTGCCTTCCCGCTGGTGCAGGAGATCGTCGCCACCGACGACCCCAACGTCGCCTTCAAGGACGCCGATTTCGCCCTGCTGGTGGGTGCACGTCCGCGTGGTCCGGGCATGGAGCGCAAGGACCTGCTGGAAGCCAACGCCGCGATCTTCTCCGTGCAGGGCAAGGCGCTGAACGACAACGCCAGCCGTGATGTACGGGTGCTGGTGGTGGGCAACCCGGCCAACACCAACGCGCTGATCGCCTCCTGCAACGCGCCGGACCTGAACCCGGGCCAGTTCACCGCGATGATGCGTCTGGACCACAACCGCGCCAAGACCCAGCTGGCCCAGAAGGTCGGCAAGCATGTCACCGACGTGGAGTCGATGATCGTGTGGGGCAACCACAGCGCCACCCAGTACCCAGACCTGGCCCACTGCAAGGTGGACGGCAAGGCGGCCCTGGAGCTGGTCGATCAGGAGTGGTACGAGAACGACTTCATCCCCACCGTGCAGCAGCGCGGCGCCGCCATCATCAAGGCCCGTGGCGCATCCTCCGCGGCCTCCGCGGCCTCCGCTGCCATCGACCATATGCGTGACTGGGCGCTGGGCAGCGACGGCATCGTCAGCATGGGTATCCCCGCCGACGGCAGCTACGGTGTCGAGCCGGGCATCATGTATTCCTACCCGGTGGTGTGCAAGAACGGTCAGTACGAGATCGTGCAGGGCCTGGAGATCGGTGAGTTCAGCCGCGAGCGGATGAATGCCACCGAGCAGGAGCTGCGTGAAGAGCGTGCCGCCGTGGAGCACCTGCTGGGCTGAACCCCAGCCATACGCCTTACGCTGTAAGCCGTAGGAGCGCGACTTATCGCGCGAGAAGCCCCGCCAGGC